>UQLI01000067.1 GCA_900541715.1 uncultured Collinsella sp. | reverse complement strand
GACTTGCAGCGACGGACCTCAGGACACTCTTACACCACGTCTGCGCGCGCGACCACTTTATGACGCCTCCGAGTCCTAAATTCCTTGATTTTGCTGTTACTGATTTAGTGACAGTACTCATATTTGCCATATTTTGGCCAGGGCATATGATTAACCCCCTATTTTCGACGTGAATTAGACCGGCTTAAGCCCAAAACACGCCCGCAGCGTGTTAAGCAACGCCTCTTGCTTCTTCCAGCGGGCATCGACACGATTCCGGTACCGCTTTCGCATACGCTGGTGGATGCGCCATGCGAGCGCTTCCATCGCTTCCATGTCACAGAGCATTTCGTTGTTGACCGTCGCGACCTCGATTCCCATAGTAATCAAGCCCGTGTTGCGCTTTTCATCATGGATACGTCCCCTCCGAGAGGAATGGCCCAGCTCACCGTTGTATTCCAGGTCAAACCGGGCTGCCTCTTGATACGCATCGCAAACTGCATGAGGCATCCCCGAGATTGCCTGCGCACGGTCATCGAACTCGACCTTGTAGTCGGTCTTAAAAGGTCCGCAGGCAAACCCGCCATAGGAAAACGGAAGCGAAAACAGGGCGAGCATGATGCACTCCATGGGCGAGAGCAGGTTTTCCGAAAGATAGGGACACAGACGCTGCAGCTGTTCGGCCACATTCCCCTTGCATGCCGCAAGGTAATCTGCCAGGCGATCGGGCGTCAGCGCCGGCTCGACTTCAAAGTAGCCCACGTCTGCTGGCTGGTCCTTGTCCTTTGCAAGTTTATTCGTAACAGGCGAGGTGTAGGGAGGCAGATACTTCCCGCGGTCGCTCAGTGAAATCTTAGAGCACAGCTCCTGGGCCAGGGCAAATGCCTGGATACAGCCGACCTCGCGGGCGATGGCAACACAAAGGGCCTCGGGAGATAGGCTGTATACCCCCGGTTCCACCTCTAGAATCGAGCCAGCAGGCAACCCGGAGCATACGGACCAGCTCACGCCAAGAATGCGGCGGCGCTGTGCTGCAGACCCTACTAGCAAGCACAAATCCTCTTGTACCTCGCCGCTTGCGGCCCCAATCCGCACCAAGTCGGGAAGATAAATGTCCTCGGTCGAGGGCGACGACGTGCGCAGCACACGGCGCTCTTCATCGGGATTAAGGTCCTTCCAGCTGATGTAACCCATTTGTCGGCGCTCGGCGCGCATCGTGCGTAGCGCCGAGGCGCCGGTCAGAATTATGGAGGCCGCCAGTTGCTCGCTTGTCGGTTCGTCATACCGCTCAATCTTCACTGCCACAAAACCACCCCTACCAAACACGTGCGATAGCAATGCCATCGACTGCCGCAGCGCCGGCGCGCTTGAGCTCCGCCGAGGCTGCTGCCATGGTCGCGCCCGTGGTGATAACGTCATCGATAAGCAGTAGGCGGCGGCCGTGCACGTCCTCAACCGTCTCGTACATGCCTTGGGCACGCTCGCGACGCTCCTCACGACCGAGTTCGCGCTGGTCGCCATGCCCGTACTTGACGAGAGCATCGAGCAGGGGAACACCCGACAGCTCGCAAAACGGGCGTGCAATAGCCTCCATATGATCAAAGCCGCGCCGCCGAAACGCCGCCGCTGTCGCAGGCACAAACACCACTGCATCGGCAGCGGACAACACGCCGCCATAGCGATCGGGGGCTACAACTTGGGCATGCAGGGCGGTGTCGTATAGCAGCTCTGCCAGATACGGTGCCAGACGTCGCTCGCCCGCGTCCTTATACGCCTTGATGATGCGCGGCAGCGGATGCGCATAGACGGCGCACGCCAGGCACCGGTCGAGCGCTTCAGCCATCGCCGATGACGCGCCCTCGACCGAGCACTCAGTACACAGAAGATCTCCGAACGGGGCGCCGCATCGGGTGCAGCTATGGCGCGGGTCTATGAGCGTAAACGCCGCCAGACAGTCCTGGCAAATAAGCGCACCAGCGCGCTCGCAGCCGGCACATCGCGTGGGCGACAACGCCTCAAGCGCCTCGTGCGCCGCCAGCTCGACAAACGGTAGTAATTCATCCGCAAACGGTAGGGCGCCGACACCTTGCAGGCGACCCAACACATTCAAATGGCTCTTCAAGACACAACCCTCCCTACGTTCGGTCGCGGGGAGGGTTGTTGATTCAGCGCTATGATACCCCGATGCGCTCGGGGCAAGGCAAGTTAAATCCGCTCGCGGGCGCTATTCGCCGGCGGGCGGTTGCGGTGCGGACGAGCCCGGGGTCGAGCCCTCGCCACCATCTTGACGAGGCTTGCGGGAACGACGACGGCGACGGCGCTTCTGGCCCTGGTCGGCCGAGCCCTCGCCACCGCGATCCTCACGCGGCTCGCGCTCGTCGCGAGCGGCGCCGCGCGAAGCCTTGGCGGCAGCTCCTCCACCGTCGCCGGGGCGACGGCGCGTGACCTTGACCTCGCCATCCGAGACCTGATCGGCCACAGAGGGCACCGAGGGCTTTTGCTGCGTGCCCGAGGAATGGCGACGACGCGGACGCGGGGTGCGCTCGTC
>UQLI01000066.1 GCA_900541715.1 uncultured Collinsella sp. | reverse complement strand
GGCGAAGAGGCGTGCCTGGAGGCGGCCACCAACTTTATCTCCGAGCACAAGATGGGTCTTAAGGACGAGGGCCTGGGCCGTATCGTCCGCTATGCCATCGGCTATACCGGCTGCGTCGAGATTGACGGTGGCTACCACGACGCTCTGCTCGTGAGCTTTTTCGAGACGACGCTCGAGAGCGGTTTTTCGGCATATGTGCTGTATGAGGGCATGGGCGCCGGCGATGGTTTTATGTGGAGCGACCCTGAACCTGCAGGTGAGGAAACCCCTCTCATCTAAAATCGCTAAAATAAACGAGTTTTCGGTAAAAGGCTCAATATTCCCGCTGAGCGTTGTATCGCTGGGCGGGCCGCATACGCGTGCCGTTTGTATATGGATAGAAGATAGGGGAACTACATGCGCGTAGACAATCTGAGGAACATCGCCATCATCGCCCACGTCGACCACGGCAAGACGACGATGGTCGACAAGCTCCTGCGTGCCACGGACGCCTTCCGTGCCAACCAGCAGGTCGAGGACCGCGTCCTGGATTCCAACGACCAGGAGCGCGAGCGCGGCATTACGATTCTCGCCAAGAACATCTCTATCGAGTATAAGGACGTCAAGATCAACGTCATCGACACCCCGGGCCACGCCGACTTCGGCGGCGAGGTCGAGCGCGTGCTGCGTATGGCCGACGGCGCCCTGCTGCTGGTCGACGCTTTTGAGGGCCCCATGCCCCAGACCCGTTTCGTGCTGCGTCACGCTATCGACACCGGCCTCAAGATCATGATCGTCATCAACAAGATCGATCGTCCGGGCGCCAACCCCGAGAAGGCCTACAACGACTGCCTGGACCTCATGGCCGACTTGGGTGCCACCGACGACCAGCTCGAGTTCGCCATGGAGCACGTGGTCTACGCCAGCGCCATGAATGGCTTTGCCCGCCTTGACCCCAACGACGGCAACATGGACATGTACCCGCTGCTCGACATGATCATCGACGACATGCCCGCACCCGAGGTTGACGAGAACGCCCCGCTCGCCATGCAGTGCGTGACCATCGACCACTCCAACTTCGTCGGCCGTATCGGCATCGGCCGCGTGTACTCCGGCACCATCCACCAGGGCGACCAGATCCTGGTTGTCAAGAACGACGGCTCCAGCGCCACCGCTACCGTCAAACAGCTCTTTACCTTCGACTACCTGGGCCGCACCGAGTGCCAGGAAGTCGGCGCCGGCGACATCGCTGCCGTCGTGGGCATCGACCGCACCGATATCGGCGATGTCTACACCGATCCCGAGAACCCCGTTGAGCTCGAGCCCATCGAGATCGACCCGCCGACCCTGTCCATCGTCTTTGAGGCTTCGACCTCCCCGCTCGTCGGTCGCGACGGCGACATCGTTGGTGCCCGTCAGCTCAAGGAGCGCCTGTTCAACGAGGCCGAGAACAACGTGACCATGAAGATCGAGGAGCTCGAGGACAAGAGCGGCGTCGAGGTCTCGGGCCGCGGCATCCTGCACCTGTCCGTTCTGATGGAGTCCATGCGTCGCGAGGGCTTTGAGTTCCAGGTCGGCCGTCCCCGCGTTCTGTTTAAGAAGGACGAGAACGGCAACAAGATGGAGCCCGTCGAGCAGGCCGTCGTCGAGTGCCCGGACGAGTACTCGGGCAAGGTCGTTGAGGTCTTCGGTACCTCCGGCGGCATCATGACGAGCATGGATACCTCGGGCATCGTGACGCACCTCGAGTTTAAGATCCCGACCCGCGGCATCATGGGTCTTAAGAACCGCATCATGAACGTCACCCACGGCGAGGGCGTGTTCTACCACACTTTCCTGGAGTACGGTCCCTACGCTGGCGAGATCGGTAACCGCCAGAACGGCGCCATGATCTCCATGACCACCGAGAAGGCTGTTGCCTACGCTCTGGGTACGCTGCAGGAGCGCGGCCAGCTGTTTGTTGAGCCGGGCACCGAGTGCTACGAGGGCATGATCGTGGGCGAGCGCAGCAAGGCCGGCGACATGGTCGTCAACATCGCCCGTACCAAGAACCTGGGCAACCAGCGTTCCTCGACCTCCGATATTTCCGTCCAGCTGGTGCCGCCCCGCACCTTCTCGCTGGAGGAGGCGCTGGAGTACATCGCCGACGATGAGCTGGTGGAGATCACTCCCAAGAACATTCGCCTGCGCAAGCGTTTGCTCAACGCCACCGACCGCAAGAAGGCTGCCGTCCGCGCCGGCCAGGTCAACAAATAAGCGCTGGTCTTTATAGCGTCTAACAAGAAAGGGCGCCGACCGTGATGGTCGGCGCCCTTTTTGGTGCAGGGGGCAGGTTCGTTTGCGCCACCACAAAGGTGCCTGTCCCCTTTGTGGCGGTTGGTGGCTAAGCGGTGGGGAGTCCTGGCGTGTTAACCGGCTGCTGCGGCTTGAGGCGGGCGTTTCGCCAGATGATCTGGATAACGTAGCCGAGCATAAAGACAAAGGCCACGCCGCTGATGAAGCCGCCTACGAGGGGAAGCCCCGTGAGGGCGCCTACGATTATGCCGCCCACGGCTGCCATGGCGTAGCGGTTCTGGTTGTGTCCGACCATGCGGGCGA
>UQLI01000065.1 GCA_900541715.1 uncultured Collinsella sp. | reverse complement strand
ATCTTGTTCTCGCCGTCGATGTTGGTGATCTGGTGCACAAAGCCGTTGTCCTCGGCCTGGCGCAAAATGTCGTAGACTTCCTCGCGCGTCACATAGTGGCCGCGGTCGGTCTCGACCACGTAGTCGGCCATATCGCCCACGGCAATGCACCAGTCGGCGGGGTCGTCGGCGCAGCCCTCGCCCATCACGCGACGGCTCGCGCGGCAGCTGCAGGTGCTGGCGGCATACTTACCCTCGTATTTGTCGAGCCAGTGCTCGATATGCTCAATAGGCACCGAGGTGCTCGCGGCGTCGATGGCCTTCTCGACCGGAATGACGTGCATGCCGATACCGGCGCCTCCGGGCGGCACCATCGGCGTGGCCTTGGACAGCGGTCCCTTGGACGCCTGCTCAAAGAACTTGGCATAGACCGGATGCTCCTCGAGCTGACTCACGCGCATGTTGAGGAACTCGGCGGAACCCGGCACCAGCATGGGTAGCACCCACTGCTTGGCGCGCTCGGGATTTTCCCAGTTGTACTCGAGCAGACCCGTGTAGCTCATGTCGTCGAGCATCTTCTCGATCTGGGCCTCGGGCATGCCGGTGAGCTTGGCCATCTCGGGTAGCGTGTAGGGACGGCGCATCTTCATCTTGCAGAGCACTTCGGCCTGTTCGTCGGTTGCGGCCTCGGCAAACGACCAGTACTCGTAGCCCAGCAGCTCGTCGCGATGCAGTAGACGGTTAGTGCAGTGCTCGCACAGCTTGACGATGGCCTCGCGCGGATGCTCCGGCAGCGGCGGCACGAACTCCGAACCGATGTCGGGCTCGGTGTAGCTAATCCCCGGTCCGTTGAGAATCATGGTTGTCCCTTCTCTTGCCGCAGCCCGACGAGGCCGCAGCGCCCCTCTTTTTTTGCAGGCCGGGCATGCCCCCATGCCGTTCACCCGCCATTGTTGACATTGTGTCAAAAATAGTATTGACGAACCGTCAACAATATTCAAGACTGTTAGGCGAACGGTCAGGCAAAAGAGGATGAAAGGCGGCAAAAACATGGGCAACAACATAGCAGATACCTCTGTGGTCGATGCCGTTCCCGCATCCGATAGCGCGGCAAAGCGCCTGACGGGCGACGAACGCCGTCGCGAGATCCTCGATGCCGTGCGCACCGTAAGCTCCGAGCTGGGCGTATCCCACCTATCGGTATCGGCCGTGACCAAGCGAGCCGGCTGCACGCGCTCGCTGTTCTACCACTACTTTGCCGACATGGACGCCGCCGTCACCGCCGTTATGGACGAGGCAATCGACGGCTTTATCTCCGAACTCGAGCAGTGGAACGCCGACCGCACCGTCGGCGATATCGAGGGCGCGCTCGACACCGTCGCCCCGCTCTTCAAGCGCCTGGTCGTCAGCGGCCACGAACTGCCAAGCACGCTCACCTCAAGCAGTGGCGCGCTCTACGGCGGCTTTCTGCACAACGTGGTCCAGCGCGTGGCGCAATACATCTGCGACACCACCGTGGTGGACTTTGTCGCCCATCATGAGCTACGCATCGACCATGTCTACGAGACGTTCTACACCCTCATCATGGGGTTGTTGATGTATATCCGCACGCACCCCGATGTGCCCGACGAGACGGTCAAGGAAATCATCGCCTCGACACTCCACATCGAGGGCTATACCGCCAAGTATCCGGAGCGCAAGCCCCAGAACTGACGACATTTGGCCAAACTGCCCGCGATCAGAAGAGGGGCCGCGGGCGTGTGAAAGGAGAGCAGCATGCTGTTCGATGTTTGGGGTAGCGATACCCTTATCCACTGGGCCGGCTGGGCCATGGTCTTTATTGGCCTGATCGTGCTCAACGAGGTCGGCCGCCGCACCAAGCTGGGCGCGGCAATCATCTTTGGCGTGGCTCCGCTGGCCATGACCATCTACTGCGTCGCCATCGCCGTGGGCGTTTCGCAGGGTGCCGAGTGGGCGCTCACCAACCCCACCCATGTGTACCAGAACAGCTGGTTCCACTACGCCAAGGTATACGCGGCGCTCGCCGGTTGCTGGGGCTTCATTGCCATTAAGTACCAGTGGGGAAAGATCGGCAAGGCGCATTGGTTCCGCGCATGGCCGTTTGTGATCGTCGCCATCAACATCATGATCGCCGTCGTGTCCGACTTTGAGAGCGCCTATCACTTCTTTGTCCTGGGCGAGACCACCTGGGTCACCTCCGAGGGTGCCACGCAGCTGGCCGGCTGGAACAACGTGTTCAACGGCATCGCCGGCATCATCAACATCTTCTGCATGACCGGCTGGTGGAGCGTCTATGCCTCCGAGGACAAGACCGACATGCTGTGGCCCGACATGACCTGGGTCTACATCATCGCCTACGATATCTGGAACTTCTGCTACACCTACAACTGCCTGCCCACTCACTCCTGGTTCTGCGGCTTTGCGCTGCTGCTGGCGCCCACCGTCGCCGCCTTTATCTGGAACAAGGGCGGCTGGATCCAGAACCGCGCCTTTACGCTGGCCATTTGGTGCATGTTTGCCCAGGTGTTCCCCTACTTCCAGGAGGAGTCCATCTTTGTGACGCACTCCACGCTCGACGCAGGCGCCGCCACCGCGGTTTCGGTTGTCGCGCTGATCGCCAACATCGCCGCGATCATCTACATCGCCTACCGCGCCAAGAAGCTCGGCCGCAACCCCTACAAGCAGGATGTCTTTGAGGGCACCAGCGATTGGGAGAAGGCCACCGCTCGTCGCGCCAAGGTCGATTACGC
>UQLI01000064.1 GCA_900541715.1 uncultured Collinsella sp. | reverse complement strand
GCCGTGGGCTTTGAGTGGGAGACGGTCCAGGACGTGTGGGACGAGGTCGCCGAGGAGCGTGCCGAGTTTGAGGCCGAGGCTCCCGGCTCGCCCGAGCGCGAGATGGAGTTTGGCGACCTGCTCTTTGCCCTGGTCAACGTCGCGCGCAAAGAGGGGATCGACGCCGAGAGCGCCCTGCGCGCCAGCACGGCAAAGTTCCGCCGCCGCTGGGCCGCGATGGAGCAGATGGCGGCCGATGCTCACGTGGATCTTGCCGAGCTTTCGACCCACGGCCTCAACGACCTGTGGGATGCCGCAAAGGCGGAGGAGTAAGACTGCTGGAACGACGGGCTGACACGCCTCATCGTTCCCGCTAAATTTTTCGAAAATCAAGTGTATCCCTCGGCTAACTTAGGGCATAATGCAAAAAGTGCGACATGGCTAACTTACGGAGACGCACCGATGGTGCACGGTCAGCCGGTCGCTTGCATCCACTACGTTTCCAAGTGAGAGGGAGACAACATGAGCGATATTTTGGACGTCTACGGTCGCGAGGTGCTCGACAGTCGCGGCAATCCCACCGTCGAGGTCGAGGTCGTGCTCGAGGACGGCAGCTTTGGCCGCGCAATGGTGCCTTCGGGTGCTTCGACCGGCGCCTTTGAGGCCTGCGAGCTGCGCGATGGCGACAAGGGCCGCTACCTGGGCAAGGGCGTTTCGCAGGCCGTCGAGCATGTCAACAACGAGTGCGCTAACGCCGTCGTGGGCCTCGACGCCTTCGACCAGCGCGCCGTCGATGCCGCGCTGATTGCCGCGGACGGTACCCCCAACAAGACCAAGCTCGGTGCCAACGCCATCCTGGGCGTGTCGCTGGCCGTCGCCCGCGCCGCTGCCGAGTCGGCGGGCCTGTCACTGTACCAGTACCTGGGCGGCGTCAACGCCCATCTGCTGCCCACGCCCATGATGAACATCCTCAACGGCGGCGTGCATGCCGACAATAACGTTGACTTCCAGGAGTTTATGATCATGCCGGTGGGCGCCCCGAGCTTTGCCGAGGGCCTGCGTTGGTGCGCTGAGGTCTACCACACCCTCAAGGGCGTGCTGCACGAGGCCGGCCTGGGCGGCGGCGTGGGCGACGAGGGCGGCTTTGCGCCCAACCTCAAGACCAATGCCGAGCCGTTCGAGTACATCACCAAGGCCGTGGAGAAGGCCGGCTTTAAGCCCGGCGTCGACTTCATGTACGCCATGGACCCGGCCTCGACCGAGTTCTACAACGCCGAGACCGGCATGTACGAGCTCAAGGGCGAGGGTGTTGAGTACACGAGTGCCCAGATGGTCGATTACTGGGAGAAGCTCGTCGACACCTATCCCATCATCTCCATCGAGGACGGCATGGCCGAGGAGGACTGGGATGGCTGGGTCGAGCTTACCCGTCGCATTGGCAACAAGGTGCAGCTGGTGGGCGACGACCTGTTCGTCACCAACACCGAGCGCCTCAAGAAGGGCATCGAGCTGGGTGCCGCCAACGCGATCCTGGTCAAGGTCAACCAGATCGGCACGCTCACCGAGTCGCTGGAGGCCATCGAAACCGCCAAGGAGGCCGGCTACGCTTGCATTGTGAGCCACCGTTCTGGCGAGACCGAGGACTCCACGATCGCCGACCTGGTCGTGGGTGTGAACGCCGGCCAGATCAAGTCGGGTGCCCCGTGCCGTAGCGACCGTATTGCCAAGTACAACCAGCTCATCCGCATCGAGGACGAGCTCGAGGGCAGCGCGCGTTACGCCGGCAAGACCGCGTTCTACAACATTCGCTAAACGGGCGAATTTGGCGAGGGGGAGGCTGACTCGGTTCCGCCCCCGCCTTGGCTGGACGCCGCAAAGCGCTGTGGGCGCTGGGCCATATGGCTCAGCGCCTTTTTTATGTCGAGCAAAGGCTGGCGAAGGCGGTGCGCGCGCTCGTGCTATAACTAGAATACTTAGCGCAAACAAACCTCAACCGCACAAGGCGCACATGGATCAGATTTACGACAACAGGTACTATTCCGCCGGTTCGCGTGAGCCGTCGCCTCGCCGTGCGCGCACGGTGCAGCTCGGTGGGTCCGCCTGCGCCGGTGCCGACCGCTCCACGCAGCGCCCGACAAGTACCTCGCGCCCCAATGCTCAAGTGAATACTTCGGCAGATGGACCGGTGCGCCCGGCACGTTCGTCGCATGCTCAGCGCTCGTCGGCTCAAACGCACGATAGGTCGAGCAGGCCCTCGAACCGTCTTTCGGGCTCGGACTTTATGCACTACGCCAACGACAACGCAGTGGTCAAGGCGATCTACGACTTTACCCACGGTCCTCAGCGAGGGCTATTCATCGGCATTGTCGTTGCTCTGGTGCTCGTGAGCCTGTATTTCCCCGTGCGCGATCTGTACGTGGCAAAGCGCTCGAGCGATATCTTGGCCAAGCAGGTCGAGATTCGTCAGCAATACAATGATGAGCTGCAAAATAGCGTCGACAAGCTGCTCTCGGAGGAGGGTATCAAGGACGCGGCATCCGAGGACTTGGGCCTGGTGATGCCCGGCGAGAAGAGAATTGAAGTGCAAGGCCTGGACGACGATTCGGATTCGTCTTCGAGCAAGAAGTCGTCGAACGCCAAGAAAGCCAGCGAAGTTGCCAAGGAAATCGAAGAAGTCGGTAAGGACGCGCCGTGGTACATCCAGGCGCTCGACATGCTGTTTGGGTTTAACGGCGTCGAGGGCCAGACGGTCGTGTCCAACGGCAAATAGCGCCCGGAGGGGAGCCCGCAATGACAAATTGCAAACGCTATAAGGTGGCGGCGATCGACCTGGGAACGGTGTCGTCGCGACTGGTGCTGGCCCGGGTTGAGGCTGGGGCGATCGTGGGATCGTCCAAACATACCGAGATTACCGACCTGGGCGAGGGCGTGGATGCGACGGGGCGCTTTTGCGAGGCGGCTGTCGAGCGTGTGCTCGCTGCGTGTCACATGTTTGTGGATGAGGCCCGTGCCTTTGGGGCCGCGTGCATCTGCACCACGTGCACGAGCGCCGCGCGCGATGCGTCCAACGCTGCGCTGCTGCTGGACGGCCTGCGCGATTTGGGGCTTGAGCCACAGGTGATTCCGGGCGAGGTCGAGGCGCGCCTGACGTTTTTTGGCGTGGC
>UQLI01000063.1 GCA_900541715.1 uncultured Collinsella sp. | reverse complement strand
ATGTTTTTATGTCCTGCTCATATCGTCTGTGCCGGCACTTTGGGACACTCCTTGTCATTGGTGCAAAGCAACCTCTCCTCATTGCACCAAGTGGCGTGTGCCGTTAAGCGGAGAGGCGTATTGTTGACCCACCGTTTGGGCATACAATTGCTATTGGCTTGTTGCGGTGAAGGTTTGTCCGCTCCGCAGCGTTTTCTACGGTTAAAGGAGTATGTATGTCCGTTGAGGTCATGAGGTCTGTGATCGAGGCCGCTGAGGGTCGCGTGCCCGTTGACACGCTGTTTACCAATGCGCAGATTGTCGACGTGTACGGTCAGCGCGTGGCGCCCGGTAGCGTTGCCGTCAAGGACGGCGTAATCGTCGGCGTGCTCTACGACGGTCGCGACGATGCCGCCGGTACCTATGAGGCTGCCGAGGTTATCGACTGCCAGGGTCGCTATCTTGCCCCCGGCTTTATCGACGGACATCTGCACATTGAGTCCTCGAACATCCGCCCCGCCGAGTATGCGCGCATGGCGGCGACGCGCGGTACCACCACCGCCATTGCCGACAGCCACGAGATCGCCAACGTGGCGGGCCTGGACGGCCTGCGCTTTATGATCGAGGACGGCCGCCGCGCACCCATCTCCATCAAGTACATGATGCCTTCGTGCGTGCCCGCGCTGCCCGACGAGCAGGCCGGTGCCGTTATTTCGGCTGCCGATATGCAGACGTTTTTTGTCGAGCATCCGGGTGATGTCTTTGGTCTGGGCGAAATGATGAACCTGCCGGGCGTCTTTATGGCCGACCCCGAGACCTGTGCTCGCATCGATGCTGCCAACCAGACGCCGTCCAAACAGGTTGACGGCCACGCGCCGCTCGTTGCCGGTAAGGACCTCAACGCCTATGCCGCAGCGGGCATTATCGCCGACCACGAGTCGACGATTCCCGAGGAGGCACTCGACAAGCTGTCCCGCGGCATGTATGTGATGCTGCGTGAGGGCACGTGCAGCCACGACCTGGCCAATTTGTCCCCGATGCTGCTGGAGAATCCCGCGCGCGCCCGCCGCTGCTGCTTTGCGACTGACGACCGCGCCCCTTCCGATGCGCTTGCGACCGGCATGATCGACAATGCCTGCCGCGTGGCGATTGAGGCCGGTGTCGACCCCGTGGTCGCTATCTCCATGGCGTCCCTCTCCACGGCCGAGGCGTTTGGCCTGGACCACGGTTGCCGCGACCCGCACGAACTGCGTGGCGCCATCGCCCCGGGCAAGCGTGCCGACCTGCTGGTACTCAATGACCTGACGTTTGCCACGGCTCCGCATCGCGTATATGCCGCCGGTGCTCTGGTGGCGCAGGACGGCACCTTTGTGGGCGAGATCGCACCCGAGATGGCCGAGGTCGCAGCGCTTGCCGATGAACTGCGTGCTTCCGTTAAACTGCCGAAGCTATCGCTCGACGTGTTCGACTATGCCTTTAAGCCGGGCGAGGCCGTGATCGACGTGGTGCCGGGTAAGGCCATCACGGGTATGGCTCGCCCCGAGAACGCCGAGGGCCTGCGCCGCATTATGCTGATTGAGCGCCACGGCCGCGGCGTGTCACTGCAGGCCGAGGGCGCCGACGGCGACGGCCCCGCTGGCCTGGGTCTTGTTGGCAAGCACATCGGTCGCGGCTGGGTGCGCGGCTTTACCATCACGGGCGGCGCCATTGCCTCTACGATCGGCCACGACTCGCACAACGTGTGCGTGGTGGGCGACAACGCGGCCGATATGATGGCCGCCGTTGAGGCCGTGGGCCAGGGCGGCCACGTGCTGGTGCGCAACGGCGAGGTCGTGGCGCGCATTCCGCTGGCGCTCGGCGGCCTGATGAGCGAGGGCGCTGCCGAAGACGTTGCGGCGCAGCACGACGACTTTATGGTCAAGGCGCGCGCCATGGGTATTGAGCCGCCGCTCGACCCCATCATGGGCATCATCTTCCTGCCCCTGCCGGTCATCCCGACGCTCCGCATCCGCCCCGAGGGCATGTTCGACGTTACGACCTTCACCTACGCCGACTAGTCATCGGGGACGTTTTTAAACGACTGGCCGTCGGGGTGGCGTGTCGCCTGACGCCGCGACCGTGAGGCCTCTGGCATGTGTGAACTATTTGCCAGGTCCTTGTAACGTTTACGCCCGCGGAGTCTTATCTGAGCTTCCTCTGGGTAAGTTGGAATCGGATACACGTTCGATTCCAACAAGCCCGAAGGGAGCTTTTCTATGTTTAAACTGATTGCATCCGATATGGACGGCACGTTGCTTGACGAAAACGGGCAGGTGCCTCCCGAGACCTACGAACTGATTTTGGCGCTACGCGAGCATGGCGTGCATTTTGCCGCATCGTCAGGCCGCCGCTACGATCGCCTGTGTGAGTTCTTTGCGCCCGTTCGCGACAAGATGGACTTTGTCGCAGCTAACGGTGCCCAGGTCTTCGCCGACGGCAAAATGGTAGACCGCGAGGTATATTCGCACCTGGCGATTCGAAGGCTCGCCCAAGCCGTCAGGACGTTTCCCAATCTGCATCTTGCACTCTTCGACCGAACCAAGTCCTTCTTGCTCGATGACGAGTGCAAGTTCGTGCGTGAGGTCGATAAGGACCTTCCCAATGCCGAGCGTATTTGGGAGCTGCCCGATCCCAGCGTAAATATCATCAAGGCGAGTATCTTTTGCGATGACGGTGCCGTTATGGACAGCGCTTACGTACTACAGCGCGAACTCGGTCAGCTCTTTACTTTTGCGCCTTCGGGTAACGCGTGGATTGATGCCATGCAGCCCGGCGTGTCGAAGGCCTCGGGCATCGCGCAGCTTGCGGAGCATTACGACGTTGGACGCGACGAGGTCATGGCGTTTGGCGACTCGATGAACGACTACGAGATCATTCGCTTTGTCGGTACGGGCTGCGCGATGGAAAACGCGCGCCCCGCGCTCAAGGCGGTGGCCGATCGCGTGGTGGGTTGTAATCGCGACCACGCCGTCCAGCAGGAGCTCCGTCGCGTGCTGGAGAGTCTCGCTTAATCCGGCAGATGGGGACGTTCCTTTTAATATGAGCAGGACATTGTCAAGAGGCAAAATCGGGCCCGGCCCCAACGATATGGGGTCAGGCCCTCTCCCTATATCAACCCGTCCGCGGCGAC
>UQLI01000062.1 GCA_900541715.1 uncultured Collinsella sp. | reverse complement strand
AGCCACAGGTGATTCCGGGCGAGGTCGAGGCGCGCCTGACGTTTTTTGGCGTGGCACACGACTTTGCTGGCGAGTGCATCATCGTCGCCGATTCGGGCGGTGGCTCCACGGAGCTCGCGACGGGCGTCTATGCGCCGGAGCGCGGGGTCTTTGCGCTGGAGGGAACGCGCTCACTGGACATCGGTTGCCGTCGCGTGACCGAGCGGTTTTTCTCTGCGCTGCCGCCGTCGACGAACGAGCTTGCGGCTGCCGCCACGTGGGCGGGCGAGCAGTTCTCCGCCTATTTTGAGGGCCTGCCCAGCAACTTTGAGCGCGCCGAGCGCCTGGTCGCGGTGGGCGGTACCGTCACCACGCTCGTGGCGCTGGTCCACGAACTGGAGCCGTACGACTCGAACTTTGTGCACCTGCGCGAGCTTTCGATGGAGCAGATCTCGGCCGCCATCGATCGTATGTCTACGCTGGATGTGGAGGGTATCGCTGCGCTGCCGGGCGTGCAGCCCAAGCGCGCGGGCGTGCTTCTGGCTGGCGCCGTGGTGATCCGCGAGCTCATGCGAGCCGGCGGCTACAAGACGCTCACTGTAAGCGAGAACAGCTTACTCGCCGGCATGGCCGCCACCATCAACGAGGCTCTCGACGGTGCGACCCCCACCATCTCCTGGACCCCAGAGCTCAGCACCCTCTAAATAAGTTGCGGTGAAATACGGACTAAAATCGCCCTTTCGGGCACCAAACAGTCCCTATTCCACCGCAACTCAACAGCCGGCACCTGGGGACAGTCCTTGCGGGGCGTCCCCACAGCGCCTATGCCAGCTTGTCGATCTGCCCAATCTCCCAAAGCGGAATATTGATGAGCATGCCCTCGTCTCTATATGCCGCCAGGGAGCTCCTCACGCAACGCTCGAGTTTGAATTTTTCGCAGGCTACTTTCAGACTCTTCGCTTTAAGGTTCTCTGCCGCCTTGACCTCAAGCGGAAGCACGGTTCCCGCATGGTCGATGGCAAAGTCGGTTTCGGCATTGCCGGAGGTAGAGGACCAATACGCGGGAGTTTTGTCCTGGAGCAAAAGCTCCTGCGCGACGTATTGTTCGGTCAGCGAACCTTTGAACTCGGTAAAAACAGCGGATCCGTTAAGAACGATGGCCGGAGAGAGACCGGAGAGCGCTCCGAGGATGCCGGTGTCGATGCAGAACAGTTTGAAGCCCGAGAGGTCTTCATAGCTCGAGAGCGGCGCCTTTAGAGCGGAGACACGTGGCACCTTATGAACGATTCCGTAGTCCGTGAGCCACTGGAGGCTTTCCTCGAAATCGCGTGCGCGCGCTCCGGGACGAAGGGCGCCATAGACAAACTTCTTGTTCTCCTTTGCAAGCTGGCCGGGAAGGGATTTCCAAACCAACCTCATGCGCTCGACGATGCGGGCGGGTGCATGTTTGCCAAAATCGGATTCGTAAGCCTCGATGATTTGCTGCTGAAGCCTTCGGGCTTCGATGAAATCGCGTGTCTCGGCGAAAGCGGAGACAACTTCGGGCATACCGCCGACAACAAGGTATTCCTTGAGCAAGTGCTCGAGCTTTTCGGTAACGTTTGCCAGAAGGTTCATGTCTGCGGCAAGGACGGCGTCGGCGAGCGGGCCGCCGTCGACGGCACGAACGAATTCGGCAAACCCCATGGGACGCATGGTGAGCTGGTCGATTTTACCGACGGGAAATGACTCGTTTTCGCGTCGGAGCGCGAGGCCCATATAGGAACCGGCTGCCACGATGTGGTATTCGGGTGCAAGTTCGTTGAAGTACTTGAGTGAGGTGATCCCGCGTGGTGCCTCTTGGATCTCGTCGAAGATGATGAGCGTGTCTTCCGGCGTTACGGTTTGGCCACGTAGGAGTTCTATCTGGGAGATGATGCGCTTGGGGTCGAGGTTCCCATCGAACAGCGAGCGTGTGCTCGGCTCGAGCATAAAGTCAAAACGAATGACGTTTCGATACTGCTGGCTTGCGAATTCGTTAAGAAGCCAAGTCTTTCCTGTCTGGCGGGCTCCCTTAAGCAAGAGAGGTTTGCGATTCGCCCTTGATTTCCAAGCGATAAGTTCACTCATAAGCTGTCGCTGCATATTGCCTCCCAACCCTCTCGGCTAGTATAAGGCCATTTGGGCGTTTCCATCGAAAAATGTGCGAGACAACCACGTTTTTCCATCGGAAAATGTGGGAGACAACCACGTTTTTCCATCGGAAAATGTGGGAACACCAACCTAAGTTGCGGTGGAATAGTTCCTAAATGGGCTGGTAAACTGCCAAAACAGGAACTATTCCACCGCAACTTAGAGCTCCGCCGGCGTGTAAAAGAAACGAGCCCGCATCCCTGGGGAACACGGGCTCGCAAGCAATCACATGGTAGGGGCGGTGGGACTCGAACCCACAATCCTTGCGGCGAGAGATTTTAAGTCTCCTGCGTATGCCAATTCCGCCACGCCCCCGTGAGACTAGAAGTCTAGCACAAGCCGTCCGTTACGCGTTGACGGCCATCGAGTGTTGGCCCGACTTCTCCAGGAACTCTTGGAACTTTGCCTCGTCGCCCTTGTTTTGATACTGCAGGGCCAGCAGGTACTCCAGTCGGCAGCGCTTGACCGGGTCGTCGCCGACATCCTCGAGCATGCGCTCCAGCTCGGGAATGTCGTTGTGGCGCTTGAGGATCATCGTGTCGTACATCAGTTGGCATTCGTGCGCGACTGCCTCGGCCTGACCGCCCTCAAAGCCCTTGATCTCGTGCAACAGCTCTTTGGACTTTTTGCGGTCCTCCTGGCCAACATAGTAGTTAAAGGCTTTGATCACCAGGTCGACGCGCTGCATTTTGGGCAGGTTGAGCCCCAGCAGCAAATCGAACATCTCGTCGGCGCGCTTGTGGTCCTCGCGCAGCAGATAGGAGTTCAGGCGCAGGTAGTCGCGGTTGTAGCGCGGGTACAGCATGCTGGTGAGTTTGGCGTCGAGCAGGCGATCGAACTCGTCCCACTGTTTAGCGGTCATAAGCTGCTGCAGGCGTTTAAACGTGGTGCGTTTTTTGACGCTAAAGAACACCGATATGGCGATACAAATAATGACGACGGCGGTCCAGAGTGTGCGGGAATCGGGCATATTGAGCTCCTCAGTCGCTCGTAAAACAAGCGGTATGACAATGCGTGCTAGATGTATTATACGCAGCGTGCAAGCAAACTGGCACAAAAGCGCATCGAGGCCGAGCGCCATCGCTCGCTGCGGTACACTTACCTAAAGTAAACCATGAAGGGAGACATTACCTATGAAGAAGATTGTTTTGGCTTGCGGTGCTGGCGCTGCTACTTCCACGCTCGTTGCCCAGAAGGTCGCCACCATGCTCGACGCCAACGGTTATGCCGGCAAGTATGAGATCGTGCAGTGCGCCATCTCCGAGGCCAAGGACGCTTGCGACGAGGGCGCCGACCTGCTGATCGCCACCACCGTTGCCCCCGAGGGCCTCACCTGCCCGTACGTGAGTGGCGTGCCCTTCATGACCGGCATGAACCGCGTTGCCGCCGAGAAGGCCGTTCTCGACGTCATGGCTCAGTAGGCGCTGACTGCATGAGTGAGCAGAACGCCAGTCCGGTCGAGCTCTTTGGCATGCACGTTGCCCATGTGGGCATCAACGCTACCGACCCGGCAGACGCCCTGGAGATCGCGGAGCTGTTCTCGACGATGATGGGCCTGCCCGTTATCGAGACCCCGGTTTCGTACTTTAACGATTCGCTGGTCGAGGTCATGAAGCAGAATGGTCGTGGCACCAAGGGCCACATCGGCTTTGCCGTCAACGACATCGATGCGGCCGAGAAGTGGTTTGCCGAGCGTGGGCTCGAGGTCAACGAGGAGTCGCGCGTGCTGCTGCCCGACGGCGGCACCAAGCTCGTGTACTTTAAGCGCGAGTTCGCCGGCTTTGCCGTGCACCTGTGCCGCGAGTAGTGCACAAGCTGCTATAGCTAGCAAAAAATGGGGTAAGGCGCGTGGCCTTGCCCCATTTTTAATGCCGAGAGGGTGACTGACGGGCTGCCGTAAAACGAAGGTGAATGGCTTTCCGCGAAGTGAACGAGTGAAATCGAACCCCTGGAGCATCGACACTTTAGAGGCACCGTTTCCTGCGGTTTTGTCAGGTTTTCCCTGCACTGATAATTGTTCTCGGGGGAAGCGGGCACTGCGGGGCGCGGCAACGGC
>UQLI01000061.1 GCA_900541715.1 uncultured Collinsella sp. | reverse complement strand
TTTAAGGGTGGTTCTGATTTCACGTCACCTTGTCTCAAATGCGACCCGCTCGCTGCCCGTCCTCAACCTGCGACGTTAGTCATTGGGGACGTTCTTAAACGACTGGTCAAAGGGGACACTCTTGATGCACTTGGCACTTGGGGACGTTCCTCATGTGCCGGCAGTTTGGGACGCTCCTTGCGTCAAGAGGCTGGCGCGCGTCAACCTGTTCTCATTGCAGCAAAAAATCGCCCCGTTCTCGGTTGAGGACGGGGCGATTCGTCTTTTGGGCTTATGCGGCCAGTCTTATGCAAAACGGGCGACGAGCTCCTGGAGCACGTCGGTCATCTTGACGAGCGAGCTGACCGGGACGAACTCGTTGACGCCGTGGTAGCAATAGCCGCCGGTGGAAAGGTTGGGGCAGGGCAGACCGCGGAACGACAGCTGGGCGCCGTCGGTGCCGCCACGAATCGGCAGCACTTGGGGCTCAACGCCGCAGGCAAGGTAGGCTTCCTTGGCAACATCAATAAGCTCGGGATAGTCACGAACGATCTCGGCCATATTTCGATACTGTTGCTTAATCTCGACCGTCACGCGCTCCTCACCCAGACGCTGGTTGAGTATCGAGGCGGCGGCATCAATAAGGTCGAGTTTCTGCTGGAACTTGGCGGCGTCATGGTCGCGGACGATATAGCGCGCTGTGGCGTGATCGACGGTCGCAGATACACCCTCAAGGTGATAAAAGCCCTCGTAGCCTTCCGTATACTCCGGGCGCTGCACGTAGGGGAGCAACGCGTTGAAGTCGCAGAACAGATTGCCTGCGTTGGCCATACGGCCCTTAGCGTCGCCCGGGTGGATGGACTGGCCCTCAAAGCGGACGGTCGCCTCGGCGGCGTTAAAGCACTCCCACTCCAGCTCGCCGATGGGGCCGCCGTCGACCGTGTAGGCGTACTTGCAGCCAAAGGTATCGATATCCAACAGCTCGGCTCCGTGGCCGATCTCCTCGTCAGGGCAGAAGCAAATGCCGAGTGCGGGATGGGGCAGAGAAGGGTCCTGAGCGATACGCGCGACAAGCGACATGATCTCGGCGACGCCCGCCTTGTCGTCCGCGCCCAGCAGCGTGGTGCCATCGCTGCAGACCAGGTCCTCACCCGCGAGGTCATTCAGGGCGGGAAGCTTGGCGGTACCCATGGCAACGGGCTTACCGTCAACCGTGCCGCAGACCAGGTCGCCGCCTTCGTAGTGTACGATGTGCGGCTTCACGCCGGCGCCCGGTGCAACTTCGGTGGTGTCGAGATGGGCGATCAGGCCCAGGGCGGGCTTGTCCTCAGCGCCCGCACTTGCGGGGATATGCGCGCAGACATAGGCGTGCTCGGTCACGTGGGCATCTTCCGCACCAAGCTCGCGCAGCTCTTCAGCCAGCACGTTGGCAAGGTCAAACTGAACGGCGCTCGAGGGTACCTGGTCGCAGTTTGCATCCTCGGACTGCGTGTTGATCTGGACGTAGCGCAAAAAGCGTTCGAGGACATCGGGGCTCGTGGTGGTGTTTTCCATAAAGACCGCTCCAATCTTGGTCGTCGTGTGCAACAAGAACTCTAGCACGGTATGCCACGGCATACCACGACGCTTGGATGGGGTAGAATCAGCCATTGAATGCAGAAGGGACGGAAGATCATGGATACGACAAATAGCTCGCGCGAACTACATCTGACGGTGGCGAACGAAGACTACTTGGAGTGCATGGTTCGCATTGAAAGCGAAGAGGGGGAAACCAACGGCGTGCGATCGGTCGACATCGCGCAGCGCCTTGGCGTCTCCAAGGCATCGGTCAATAAAGCGGTTTCGGCGCTCAAGGCATCCGAGCTTGTCGAGCAATCGCACTACGGCAAGGTGATCCTGACCGATCGCGGCCGCGAGGTTGGCACGGCTATCTGGTACCGTCATCGCCTCATCCGCACGTTTTTGGTTCAGGAGCTCGGTGTCGAATTTGAGCGAGCCGATTCCGAGGCCTGCATGATGGAGCATGCGCTATCCGAGGACACGATGAGCCGCTGGCTCGCCTATCTCGAAAAGCAGGGAATCAGCGTCGAGGAATAGCGGGATATATATGGATACGAGTTATTACAACCGCTTTGGTGCCGAGGAACTTACGCGCCGCTTGTCGAGCGAGACCTTGTTGGCGCAGGGCCCCATGGGCAGTGTTCTGTTGAGTGAGTACGATGCCGCCGACATTCCACCGGCGTTTTGGAATCTGGCAGAGCCGCAGACCGTTTCTCGTATCCATCGCTTGTATGTCGCCGCCGGCGCGCAGGTGCTCATTACCAATACCTTTCAGGCATCGAGCTATGCCCTCAAGCACGACCAGATTGCGCCGTCCGTGGCGGAGGTCAATCGCGGGGCCGTCGACGATGCCCGCCAGGCGCACCCTCAGCTACTGCTGGGCTCAATGGGCCCGATCGGTATTGAGTGGTTTGCCGAGGACTCTGTCGAGTATCGTGAAATCCGCGGCATTGCGCGCGAACAGGCGCACGCCTTGCTCAATGCTGGTGTTGACGGTCTGCTGATCGAGACGGTGACGTCTATCCGTAATCTGCAGCCCATGCTTGCCGGCGCCCGAGATGCCGCCGACGGCATGCCTGTTCTGGTGAGTTTTGTCGTTGACGATAAAGGCGACCTGCTGGGCGATGGCCTCAACATCGAGGCAGCCGTTTTGTACGCCGAAAAACACGGCGCAAATTCGGTTGGTGTTAATTGCTGTTCGCTTGCGGCCGCGAACGCGGCGGTGCCCAGGATGGTTGCATCGGCGACTACTCCCGTCACGGTGCGTCCCAACGTAGGCGATCCGGTCCAGACTCAGGATGGCCCCGTATGGCACGAGAACCCCGAAGCTTTCGCGCGCGCATGCATCGAATGGAGACATGCCGGTGCCGCAATGGTGGGCAGTTGCTGTGGAACCACGGCAATCACTACGGCCGCGATGGCCGAGGCGCTCGATATATAAAGGGCAAACCGCTCCATACGGGGCGGTTTTTTTATTGCTTGCATGTCCTCGGCAGCATTTGCCCAAATGGTGAATGCTGGTGCCGGCAGGTTGCCGAGTGCATGTTGCGGGTATACCCCATGCGTACCATGATCCAAACACTGTGAGGTGTCTGCGCGTGTGCGCGATAATTCATTTTGGAACTGACGGTTGGCGCGCTCGCGTCGATGAGGACTTCACTGCCGATAACGTTGCCCGTATCGCCGATGCCGTCGGCGAGTTGTGGCAAAAGACCAATCCGGGCAAAACGGTATATATAGGGTTCGACACCCGGCCCCTGGCGCGCGAGTTCGCTGAGCTTGCGGCGGGCGTGCTAGCAGCGCACGGGCTAGACGCCGTGCTCGCTTCGCGACCTGTCCCGACCCCTGCCCTTACGTGGGCGGCGGCTTATGACGGTGAAGCGTGCGGCGCGCTCATGGTGACGGGGTCCCATCATCCGCAGGGCTATCTGTGCCTCAAGATTCGCATGGGTGACGGCTCGACCGCCAACCAGGATGTCATCGAAGAGCTCGAAGAGACTATGGCTCCCGAGCCAATGGGGATCGAGGGGCAATATCGCACCGCGGATATCATTCCTGACTATATGCAGGCGGTGGCATCGTTTGTCGATGCCGAAGCCATCCGCGCCGCGCACCTGCGCGTGGTTGTCGATCCCATGGGCGGCGCAGCCCAGGGCTATCTAGCCGACTTGCTGCGCGAGCTTGGCGTTGAGGTGCACGAGATTCACGCCGGGCAGGCGTCTGACCAAGAAGATATCTGCCCCGACCCCGTTGAGCCGTGGGTGGACGCTTGCGAGCGCACGGTTATCGAGGACGGAGCTTGCGCTGGCCTGGTGACCGACGGCGACGCCGACCGCATCGGCGCGGTTGACGAGCGCGGCAGATATATACATCCGCATCAGATCATGGCGCTCGTTTTGGGCGACTTGGTTCAATTTCGTAATTTGGAGGGGCGCGTCGTCGTCAATCTTTCGTGCTCGACGCTCGTGCGTCGCATTGCCGAGGCGCTTGGCTGCCGCGTGACCGTCAAACCAGTCGGTTTCAAATATATAGCGGCGGAGATGAAGAAGGGCGGCGTTCTCATAGGCGGCGAAGAAGCCGGTGGTATCGGCATCGCCGCACATATGCCCGAGCGCGATGGAATCCTCGCCTGTCTGATTCTGTGTGAGCTTATGGCAAAGACGGACGCGCCTTTGGGCGTTCTGGTCGACCAACTCGAGGACAGTTTTGGTAAGACGAGTTACGGTCGACGCGATTTACGCCTTGAGGCCGAAGATGCCGAAACGTTACGAACCCTGCTGCCGGGCGTAAACCCCAAGTCGATTTGTGGCAAGGTGCCGCAAAACGTTAGTCATATGGATGGCTTGCGTTTGGCATTCGAGGATGACACGTGGCTGCTGGTCCGTCCTAGTGGGACCGAACCAGTGGTGCGCGTCTACGCCGAGGGGTTCTCGGTGGAAGAACGTGATGAGTTGCTCGATGCTGGCTGTGCTTTAGCTAGGGGGACGTATCCGCTTTAACCATGAGACTGCCTTATATAAAGAGATGCTCGGCGAGCGGTAGTTAACGGCTGGCAAACGTTAGTCGGATCACAAGATGTGTAGGAAATGTGTACGCCCAGATTCCCGCCCCCGGGGCCCCTCCGGTCTGG
>UQLI01000060.1 GCA_900541715.1 uncultured Collinsella sp. | reverse complement strand
AGAGAAGAGGCGGGGCATGCCCCGCCTCTTACACCACATCTCTGCGCGCTACCGTTGCGATCGCACCATTTGTATAGGATAAGGCCGAATAACTCAAATTATGTTGGTGAGGCATCTGAGCGGTCGGCAAAAACGCTTAGAAGCTACGAATCCGCAACTAAAGTTCATCAAAAAGGGGCAGCCGGCAGAAACCTCCCCAGCCAAAGCTGCTCCCTCAATACGACAGCTCAAAAACCCACCGTTCGCAGAAGATAAGCCGCGCCCCAATACCGTTGCCCGAAGTTTCGGGCGTATGCGGCGTCCGCTATGCCATCATGCGCGTATGGGAATCATTCTGTCACATACCACGGCACGCGCTGTATACCAAACAGCCAACTCGCTCGCAAGCTACGCGACCGGTCCCATACCTATGGAAAAGATCAGGGTGTCTGCGCCGACCACGTCCGACCTGGAAGCGGCACGAGCATGGCTCAACAGAAAGAATGTCGATTCTGAACGTATCCATGTGCTGACGTTTTCCAATAATGCCAAAAGGCACCGCAAGGGCTGCATCTGCCACTGCACGCGCTATACGTTTGATGCAGAAAGCTACCTAGAACTCGAGCCGAACGTCTACATCGTCGATATCAAGCTGTGCGCGTTAGAAGCAACAGCCGACCTCAACCTTTCGGAGCTCGTTGAGTATTACTTAGAAATCTGCGGCTCCTACGCGCTTGGAACGTCCGACGAAACTCAATATCGCGAGCGCCCAGCCCTAACCAGCGTTGAAGAGCTCAGAGCCTTCTTTTCAGAGGCACCGGGGTATCGTGGATCTAATAAAGCGCTTAAGGCACTTTCTTATGTACACGAAGGCTGTCGCTCCCCACTCGAAACGGCGTTTGTCATGATGCTGACAATGCCCAAGTCAATGGGTGGCTTAGCCATACGCGCTATCAAAACGGATTATCCGATCCCAGTCCCCAAAAGATACGCCGCCCTAACGCGACGGACGGTTTTCTACCTCGACGCGCTGCTCGAAAATTCGATGACCGATATCGAATACAACGGCTTTTACCACGACGAACCCGAGCAGCAATCAATTGACGAGGAGCGCCGAAACACGCTGCGAAACATGGGATATGCCGTTATCACAGTTAATCGTCATTCGTTTTTCAAGCAGTCCGCTTTTAAACGGGTCATGGAAGCGATTCGCATTCGCGAGAAGATATGGCCCGGTCGACTCCCGGATAACTTCGCCATCCTGCAAGAAACTCTTCGTCAATTTGTCTTGCGGCGCTACTTCGAATACGGTCGCCGCGTCCTGGAGACACTCAAAGAAGAAGAGGCCGCCAAGCGCGAAATTGCAAGCCAATATCCGCAAGCTGATGACCCGAGCATCAACGATGTGCCCGAACCCGACGACATGCAACACGTCGGGGCCCTTGCTGAGGAAATCAATGGGGCTTGGGAATGCGACATGTTCGCAAAAATCGATGAAAACCGCACGGAAGACGACACGATTATTGATCTAATTGAGAATTCGCTCTTCTAAAGGCGATCTCTGCGGATGTCCACCTACATTTTTCGACTTATTCGGCCACCGATGTGCCAGATTGGCTGCAGCAATGCTCAATATAACTTTAGATAAAACTGATTCTGCAAAAACTCCCGTAGAGGAAGAACTGATTCTCGCGGTATTTGACACGATAAAGTACAAATATGAACAGTTCTAATGCTTCTCAAGGTGGCTTTCTTAGCATGCTAGCCGAACATCTCGAAATATGTTGGCGAGCATTGCGTCGATGTCTCCCAACCCACAGAAAATCGCAGAGGCGGCAAGCAGTCATCGAAATTAACGCAAATTGTATTGACATATGAACATACACTCATATAATCGAAAGCAAGTTATATGAGCGCATGTTCATATGAAAGGATATTGCAATGAGCATCCGCGTTGATGAAACGAAACCCGACATCGAGGCCACCGAACCCGCGATCCCCACCACCTGCTCGCCCGAGGACCTTCCCGACGAGGAGCTTCTCTACGACCTCGCCGACCTGTTCAAGGTCTTCAGCGACACCACGCGCATCAAGATCCTTTACGCCCTCATGGGCCGCGAGCTCTGCGTGGCGGACATCGCCGAGGCGACCGCAACCTCGCAGTCGGCAGTATCGCACCAGCTGCGCACGCTTAAGCAGTCGCACCTGGTCAAATTCCGCCGCGACGGCCGCAACATCCTCTACTCGCTTGCCGACGATCACGTCTACACCATGCTCAACCAGGGCATGAGCCATATCTGCGAATAGCAACCAACCACGGTACCAGCGCGGCCTGCACCCAAGCCGCAAAAACGGGGAAAGGAACCCACCATGAAAAAGCAGTTTAAACTCGACGAGATCGACTGCGCCAACTGTGCGCGCGAGCTTCAGGACGAGCTGGCCAAGCTCGAGGGCGTCAAATCCGTGTCCGTCAACTTTATGACCCAGAAGCTGACGCTCGAGGCCGATGAAGCCGAGTTCGACGAGGTCCTCGACCGCGTTGTGGAGTTTACCGCCGACGCCGAGCCGGACTGCGAGATCATTCTCTAGCCCAAGCTTACGCCAACCTGCAAGGCCGCGCTTGCCGCGGCCTTTGCTCGCGAAATTATATGAGCGAGTGTTCATACATTCAAATGGGAGGATACGAGTCATGGCCACCGCCGACCCCAAGAAGAAAAAGAAGAAGCGCAAGAAAAAAGAGTCACTCGAGCATAAGCGCAACCGCATCCTGGTAGCGCTGGGCATTTTTGCCGTGGTGTACGCCCTCGATGAGCTCGGCACCCTCACTGCCGCATTCGGCACCCCGGGCGACATCTACGCCAGCTTCGCACTGTTCCTCGTGCCGTTTTTGATTGCCGGCTACGACGTGCTCCAAAAGGCATACAACAACATCCGCCGCGGCAAGGCGTTCGACGAGAGCTTCCTCATGGCCGTCGCGACCATCGGCGCGTTTGCCATGGTGCTCTTCCCCGACACCGATCCGCACATGGCCGAAGGCGCCGCCGTCATGCTGTTCTACCAGGTCGGCGAGCTGTTCCAGACATATGCCGTGGGCAAAAGCCGCAAGTCGATCAGCGCCATGATGGACATCGCGCCCGACTACGCCAACGTCGAGCAACCCGACGGCACACTCGAGCAGGTCTTCCCCGATGACATCGCCGTCGGCACCGTGATCGTGGTCAAGCCCGGCGAGCGCGTGCCTATCGACGGCGTCATCGTCGAGGGCGAAACCCAGCTCGACACCGCCGCACTCACGGGCGAGTCAGTTCCCCGCCCCGCCAAGTCCGGCGACGACATCATCAGCGGCTGCATCAACATGACGGGTCTCATCCACGTGCGCACCACCAAACCCTTTGGCGAGTCCACCGTCGCGCGCGTCCTGGAGCTCGTGGAGAATGCCAGCGAAAAGAAGGCACGCACCGAGAACTTCATCACGCGCTTTGCCCGCGTCTACACGCCCGCCGTCACCGGCGCTGCCGCGGTACTCGCGCTCGGCGGCGGCTTGGTCACCGGCGCCTGGTCCGACTGGATCCTGCGCGGTCTGACCTTCCTGGTCGTCAGCTGCCCGTGCGCGCTCGTGATCAGCGTGCCGCTGAGCTTCTTTGGCGGCATCGGCGGCGCGTCCAAGCTGGGCGTTCTCATCAAAGGCTCCAACTACCTCGAGACGCTCGCCGACGTGGACACCGTCGTCTTTGACAAGACGGGCACCCTCACCAACGGCACGTTCTCGGTCGTCGCGGTGCACCCCGAGGCCGGCCATACCGAGCAGTCGTTGCTCGAAATCGCCGCCCTTGCCGAGTCGTTCTCCGATCACCCTATCGCGCAGTCAGTACGCACTGCCTTCCAGGGCGAGCTCGATCCCAAGCGCGTGACGGATTCCACTAATGACGCGGGCCACGGCGTTACGGCAACCATCGACGGCAATCATGTCGTCGTCGGCAACGCCAAGATGCTCGCCGCGGCCGGCGCTGAAGCACCCGATTGCGAGGTCGTCGGAACGATTCTGCATGTGCTCGTTGACGGCGTGTACGCCGGCCACATCGTGATTGCAGACACCGTTAAGGCCGATGCCGAGCAGACGATCCGCGATCTGCACGCCGCCGGCGTCAAGCGCACCGTTATGCTCACGGGCGACCGCAAGGAAGTGGCTGCTGCGGTGGCCAAGCAGCTCGGCCTCGACGAGTTCCACGCGCAGCTGCTGCCGGGCGACAAGGTCGACCGTGTTGAGGCGCTGCTTGCGAGCGAGAACGGCAAGGGCAAGCTCGCCTTTGTCGGCGACGGCATCAACGACGCGCCCGTGCTCACCCGCGCCGATGTGGGCATTGCCATGGGCGCCATGGGCTCCGATGCTGCGATTGAGGCCGCCGACGTGGTGCTCATGGATGACAAGCCGTCCAACATCTCCCGCGCGATCCGCGTGGCGCGCAAGACCATGACGATTGTTTGGCAGAACATCATCTTTGCGCTGGGCATTAAGCTGCTGATTCTGGTGCTCGCGGCGCTCGGCATTGCCAATATGTGGCTTGCCGTGTTCGGCGACGTAGGCGTGGCGATCATCGCCATCCTGAACGCCATGCGCGCGATGGGGGTCAAGAACCTGTAGCGTTCGTGGGCTGTCCGGCCGGGACCGGGCTTGGTTTTGAAAACGTCCTCGCGCATGAGGCCCGTCTTTCCTGCTCCTGCGGAGCAACGGAAAGGCGGGCCTCGCGCTGACGCTCCTATTTGGCAAGGTGTTTTTTAGAATCCATTTTGCGCTCGGCCTCG
>UQLI01000059.1 GCA_900541715.1 uncultured Collinsella sp. | reverse complement strand
TAGACCTCGAGGTCGCGGTCGCCGAACTTGTTCATGAGGTACTCGAGCTGCATGAACTCGTCCCAGGTGCCGCCGACGCCCATCAGGAAGACGGCGTCGTAGCCCTCCTCGTGCACGCGGTCGGCCAGGGCGGTCATCCTCTTGCCGGCCTCGTAGACGTTCCTGCCGTCCTCGAGGTAGCCCTCCTGGTCGAAGTGCACGATCTCGATCTTCTCGGTCTCCTTCATGTGTGTCCTCCCATCACATGTGCGCAATTCTATACATCGCGCTTCTTGCTGATACCAATTATAGCCATACGATTGCTTGTTATTTAATACCAATCCAAACTCACGGAGATTTGCGGCGAACGGTCGGTTTCCTCGCCCGAGTGGTATTACAACGCCAATAGTTGTCTATTTCGAGCGCTACTGCCAACGGGTTCCCCACAACTCGCCAGCTATAAAAGCGTTGCGCCAGACCCGCCCAAGCGTTTCCGGCGCAACCGCGCAGTTTAGTTATTCGGCTTCCATCTCCGCTGTCACACGGCGATACATCTCGATAACCTGAGTCGTCGCCTTGGACGGATCCTGATAGTAGCGGCCATCACACGTCTCGGCCGAGACATAGCCCGTATAGCCGTGGCGCATGAGTGCCTCGAGGTCGGCACGCATATCACGCTCGCCGTCGCCCCAGGCAAGATGCGTCGTGCCGCCGCCCACATCTACAAAGTGGGTGTGAACGATCTTGTCGCCCAAAACCTCAAAGTAGCCGTCGATCGTGTCGCCGGCAACTTCCATGGCGCCAAAGTCGATACAGGCCTTCAGGTTGGGACGATCGACCGCCTCGAGGATGCGCGCGACATCCTGTGCGGTGTTGACCAACACGGACTCCGACGGCTGCAGGGCCTCGAGCGCGACGCGAATACCGCGCGTATCGGCGTAGTCGCACACCGAGCGCAGCATGGCAACGCTGCGGGCCCAGGCGTCCTCAGCCGGCTCGTCCAGATAGGCCCAACCACTCGTCACCAGAATCTGCGGCACGCCCAACTCAACGGCAACGTCGATCACATTCTTAAAGTACGAGAGGATGCGTTTTTGGCCCGCCTCACCGCGCACCGCGACGTTCCACGGCTTGGGGTTGTTCTGCTCGGGGCACACGCACACGATCTTGATACCGTATTGGGCGGCAAGATCGCGAATCTTATCCACCGAATCGTGCTCATGGCAATCCACATACAGGTGCATCGAGCCGGTCCACAGCTCGATATTGCGATAGCCGGCCTCACCTGCAGCCTTAAAAAACGTCTCGATGCTGTAGTAACGATGGTTGATGTTCATGAGCGAAAGCTCGGGTACGACCATAGCCCTCCCCTTTCGTACGGAGTTTTAAAAAACAGGGGGCCGCCGCAGATGCGACAAGCCCCCAAAGATCGACGCAACCGTTAGACGCGATGGAAGCGCGATTCGAACATATTAGGCAAGCACGCCAAAGTAAGCGCCGATGATGCCCACGACCATGGTGCAGAGGATCAGGACCATCGGGTTGATCTTCTTGGAGAGCAGCCAGTAGTAGAGCCAGAAGGCGGCCATACCGAGCATACCGGGCATGATGCCGTCCAGGATGTCCTGGAGAGTCTGGGCGGAGTCGCCCTGACCAATGGCGATGGGCAACGAAGCCCAGAACATGTCCTTGCTCATGGCGCCGACGACCATGACGCCGACAATGCCGACGCAGGCCATGATCTTTTGCATCAGGCCGGTCTTCTGAGCCTCGTCGAGGAAGCCAATGCCTAGCTCATAACCCTTGATAGCGCCAAAGATACGAATCAGGAACGCCGGGATGTTGTAGACGAGCAGGAAGGCGATGGGGCCAAAGACGTTGCCGGCCTGGCACAGGCTGATGCCCACGGCAGCGGCGACGACGCGCAGGGTGGACAGGAAGAAGGAGTCACCCAGGCCGGAAAGCGGACCCATGAGGGCGGCCTTGATGTCGTTGACGCTCTCGGGCTCAACCTCGCCACGAGCGACCTTTTCTTCCATGGCCATCGCGATGCCACCCACGAAGGGAGCGAGCTGCGGGGTGATGTTGAAGAATGCGCTGTGACGGTGCAAGGCCTCGGCGTAATCATCGGGACGGCCGGCATAGATCTTCTTGAGCATGTTGGCGACCATCAGGCAGAAGGCAATGTTCATCTGCTTGTAGTAGGTCCAGGAGAATTCCATGCCCAGGGCGCCGGTGTTCACGGCGCTCTTAATGAGGTCGGAGCGAGTAATCTGGTTCTCGGAATTAGAAGTCATCGTCCTCATCCCCTTCCACAGAAAGCTGGGACTGGGCGCCACCAAGGCCCAGCAGGTCGTACTTGTCGATGCCGATGATGATTGCGATCAGGGCGACGCCGAGGACGGGCACGTTGGCATAGGAGCACAGCAGGAAGCCCAGGAAGTAGAACGGCACGAGCTGCTTGGTAAGCACCAGACGGCCGAGCATGGCGAAGCCCATGGCAGGCAGGATGTTGGCTGCGACGCCAAAGCCATCGAGGACGAACGTCGGGATGAAGTCGAGCAGGCCCTGAACGGCGTCGGCACCCAGATAGAAGGAGACCGAGCACAGGATAAAGGCCAGGACGACAATCACGAGACCGATAATCCAGTGCATAGCGTAGATACCCTTGAGGTTACCCTTGCTGGCAAAGACGTCGGCACGGTCGACCAGAAGGGGCATACCGGCGTTGACGACGTTCTTAATGGCCAGGCACAGAGTGGCGATGGGCATCGCGAGCGCGATAGCGGCCTCGGTGCTCTGACCCAGCTGAATAGCGAAGGCGCAGGCGAGCACACCGCCAATACACTCATCGGGCGGCACGTAAGCGCCGATGGAGATTGAACCCATGAAGAGCAGCTCGAGGCTCGCACCGATGGCGAGGCCGGACTGCAGGTCCCCGAGGACTATGCCGACGAGCGGGCACAGAACGATCGGGCGGAACGCATAGAGCGTACCGAGCTGATAATCGAGCTTACCGAAGGCAGCGATAAGTCCGATGAGGATCGCTTGAACAAGCATTGTTCCTCCCTTTGATCCCTCTTGGATCCGCGCGGCGATTCCCGACTTGTCAGCGCGCCCTTTTCCATGCCGGCAATCGCCTAGACAGATCCAGCTTGTACCGGTGTGCTGTTAACACCTAAACCGGTGCAAATGATTTGATACCAATTATATAGTCATGAGAAAACTATTTAATACCAATCGCTCAACGGGCGTGTACTCCCGGTGAACGGTAGATGGGGGTAACGGGTAAAGCGTTTATCCGGTACGCCCACGAATAGGGGCGGCGCCGTGCGCGCCGCCCGTGGTTCTCAATTAGAGGGCGCTTAGGGCATCGACCTTGGGGTCGTCGGCCAGAGCGCGAATCTCGACCTCGACACCGCGGCCGACGAGCTCACGAATGTCCTCTTCCTCGGCAGCAGTCACAAAGATCTGGCGGGAAATCTTACGGGCATCGGGACGCCGCTCGTCCTTGGACTTGGTGTTGCCCAGGTTGATGGAGGTGATCTGCGGGCAGCCGTCGACAAGCTGCTTGGCCTCGGCGATGCTGGCGACGCAGATGATCATCTTGTACTTATCGGTAACACCGGAGTTGATGGCCTCGATGGCGTGCTCCATGTCCTTGATGACGAGCTTGACGTTGGCCGGCTTTCCCATCTTGAGCGTAGTCTTCCAGACGGGATCGTTGGCAACCTTGTCGCCAACGCAGAAGATGCAGTCGGAGCCCAAGCCCTGGACCCAAGAGACGGCCACCTGGCCATGAAGCAGACGATGGTCGACGCGAAGCAGTTGAATCATGATTGACCCCCAAAGGTCTCATGCCGGAAACCCGGCCCCATTAATAGCAGGCGGTGACTAGAACTCTTCCTCGTCATCCGCATCGGTCAGCAGGTCGTTGACAAACTTGACGCGCGTGTCGTCAGCCGCGAGGATCTCGCGGATAACCTGATCGGCGGGAGCCTCCTGGTCCGAAAAGAGCAGCTGGATCAGCAGCGGCAGATTCATGTTGGCAACCAGGTAGGTGTTGGGGCGCGTCTGGACGATCTTGGTGAACTCGTTGTTGACGCTGCCGCCAAACAGGTCGGTGCACACGATTACGTCGTCGGCGGGGTCGAAGGTCGCCAGGAGCTTGGCGGCCTCCTCGGCGACGTCGGTGCGGCCGTCGACAAACATCGACAGGTCGTGGACGTTATCGCGCGCGCCCGAGAGCAGCTCGGTGCTCTCTTTGATGCCGGTCGCAAAATGCGCGTGGCTGGCAAAGATGTATTGCCTCATTGCGGTTTCCCCCAAATGAAATTAGTAGTCGAACTGGTGGTAGTAGCGGCGGTACTTGAGGTTGTGCTTGGTGACCAGCTCGTAGTTGCGCGAGAGGCGGTCGGTGGTCAGCACGGACAGGATCCAGGGGGACACGATGACGCGGAAGTCGTCGTCCAGGCCCGGGATGGCGTACTCGGCGGTGTCGATGATGACGTAGTCCTCGTCGCCGGTCACGCCGCTGGTGAGGAAGGCGCGGACGCGCTCGTCCAGGGCGCGGCACTCGTCCTCGCCCATGAACAGGAACACCGGGACGCCGGGCTCGAGCAGCTCGAGCGTGCCGTGGAAGAAGTCGTGCGAGGTGATGTGGCGGATGCGCTTCCACTGCATCTCCTCGAGCAGGCACATGGAGTACAGGATGGTCTCGCCCCACAGGGCGCCCGAGCCGATGAACATGGTGTAGTCGGCCAGGGCGTACTTCCTCGCGAGCTCCTCGGCGCGCGGCTCGAAGCGCTTGCGGATGTCGAGCATGTCCTTCC
>UQLI01000058.1 GCA_900541715.1 uncultured Collinsella sp. | reverse complement strand
TAGAGCTGCTCGACCTGTTTGGACGAGGCACCAAAGGTATAGATATTCTCGTCGCCCACGAGCTCGGCAATCTCCACGTTGGCGCCGTCGAGCGTGCACAGGGTTAGGGCGCCGTTGAGCATGAACTTCATGTTGGAGGTGCCGCTCGCCTCCTTGGAGGCCAGGCTGATCTGCTCGGAGATATCAGCGGCGGGGATCACGCGCTCGGCGGCGGTGACGTTGTAGTTTTCGATCATGACGACCTGCAGGTAGGGAGCCACGTCGGGGTCGTTTGCAATCCACTGCGACAGCGTCAAGATCAGATGGATGATGTCCTGCGCGATAGTGTAGGCAGGCGCCGCCTTGCCGCCAAAGATGATGGTGACAGGGTGCTTAGGTCTGTTGCCGTTCTTGATATCGAGGTACTTCCAGATGATGTAGAGCGCGAGCATCTGCTGGCGCTTGTACTCGTGGATGCGCTTGACCTGGACGTCGATGATGGCGTTGGAGGGAATGGTCACGCCCTGCTCGAGCGCCATGAACTGGCGCATGATGGCCTTGGCCTCGACCTTGGTGGCGGCCAGGCGCTCAAGAACGTCCTTGTCGTCGGCGAACTTGGCGAGTTTGCTCAGGTCGCCGGTGCTGCGCCAGTCGGTGCCGATCACATCGTCGAGCAGGCTGGCGAGCGCGGGGTTGGCCCCATGGATCCAGCGGCGGAAGGTGATGCCGTTGGTCTTGTTGGAGAACTTCTCGGGATAGATCTCGTAGAACGGATGAAGCTCGGTGTCCTCCAGGATCTTGGTGTGGAGGGCGGCTACGCCGTTGATGGAGAAGCCAAAGTGGATGTCCATGTGGGCCATGTGGACGGTATCGTGTTCGTCGATGATGGCGACGCGCGGGTCATCGTGCTCGGCCTTCGCGACCTCATCGAGCTTGACGATAATGTCGGCGATGGCAGGGGAGACCTTCTGTAGGCTGGCGAGCGGCCACTTCTCGAGCGCCTCGGCAAGAATCGTGTGGTTAGTGTAGGCGACCATGGAGCGTACGATGGTCACGGCCTCGTCAAACTCGATGCCATGCTCGGTGGTGAGCAAGCGAATGAGCTCGGGGATGACCATGGTGGGGTGCGTGTCGTTAATTTGGACCACGGCGTAGTCGGCCAGATCGTGCAGGTTGCTGCCGCGCTCGATGGCCTCGTCGATTAGGAGCTGGGCGGCGTTGCTCACCATGAAGTATTCCTGGTAGATGCGAAGCAGGCGGCCCTGCTCGTCGGAATCGTCGGGGTAGAGGAACAAGGTGAGGTTTTTGGCGATCTCGGTCTTGTCGAAGTCGATGGAGCTGCCGGGGACCAGGCCGTCGTCGACGCTCGCCAGGTCGAACAAACGCAGGCGGTTCTTGGTGGGCTGGCCGTAACCGGGCACATCGATGTTGACGAGCTTGGAGGTAACGGCAAAATCGCCGAACTCGACGGTGTAGGAGCGGTCGTCGTCGACTAGGATGTCCTGCTCACCGAGCCACTCGTCGGGGACGGCCTTCTGCTGGTTGTCGACAAAGCGCTGACGGAACAGGCCGTAGTGATAGTTGAGGCCCACGCCATCGCCGGTCAAGCCCAGCGTGGCGATGGAATCCAGGAAGCATGCGGCCAAGCGGCCCAGGCCGCCGTTGCCGAGTGACGGCTCGACCTCGAACTCCTCGATCTTGTTGAGGTCGTGGCCTGCGGCGGTGAGCTGGTCCTTAACCTCGTCGTAGATGCCGAGGTCGATCATGTTGTTGATGAGCAGCTTGCCGATCAAAAATTCGGCGGAAATGTAATAGAGCTTTTTCTTGCCGTTGTTGAGCGGGCGGGCGGCGGAGCGCTCCTGCACGAGTTTGACCAGCAGCTTGTAAATGCGACGGTCGTCGAGCTGCTCGAGCGAGGCGCCAAAAGACTGCTCGGCGAGTTCCATGAGGTTAATTTGGGGCATGTTTTCTCCTGTGATGGGTTGTTTCATGTCTGCAATTCATAAGAAGCCCGCGCGAGGGGATTGGGGTGGCCTCGCGCGGGAAAAGCAAGCTCGTCCGCACGGTGGGGAGGGGTCGGGCGCGGTAGCTCCTATTGAGGAAGCTCGATTTCGGCTTCCGACGGGATACGGAAGTAGGTCTCGGTCCAGTCGGTGAGCTTGTGCTCGAGCTCGCGGGTGATGGCGCCGTCGAGCATGCGCCAGGTCCAGTTGCCGCCCAGCGTGGCAGGGGTGTTGATGCGCGCCTCGTTGCCCAAGTTGAGCAAATCCTGCATGGTGTAGATGCACGTGTCGCTCACGCTGGCGGCGATGGTGCGATTGAGTGCATCTGTCATGGGTTCGCCGGCCTGCTGATGGGTGTACAGGGCTGCCTGCTCGCGCTGACGCGGGGTAGCCGTTCCCTCAAACCAACCGCGCGCCGTCTCGTTGTCGTGGGTGCCCACATAGGCGACGGTGTTGGCAATGTAGTTGTGCGGCAGGTAGTACGAGTTGGTGCCCTCAAAGGCAAACTGCAGGATCTTCATGCCGGGGAAGCCCGAGCTGTCGCGCATATCGATGACGCCGGGGGTGAGGAAGCCCAGGTCCTCGGCGATGATGGGCAGCGTGCCGAGCTTTTCCTCGAGTGTCTTGAAGAGCTTGAGGCCGGGACCCTGCGTCCACGCACCGTAGGACGAATCAGGCGAGGAGAACGGCACCTCCCAATAGGCCTCGAAGCCGCGGAAGTGATCCAGGCGGATGACGTCGTACATGTCGAGGGCGGCGCGAATGCGGCCCTCCCACCAGGAGAAGCTGTCGGCCTCCATGGCGTCCCAGTCGTAGATGGGGTTGCCCCAGTACTGGCCGGTGGCCGAGAACTGGTCGGGCGGCGTGCCGGCGACGCTCACCGGATTGCCGGCGGCGTCGATCTTAAAGAGCTCAGGCGTCGCCCACATCTCGACGGAGTCACGCGAGACATAGATGGGCAGGTCGCCGATGATGAGAATGTCGCGCTCGTTGGCATAGGCCTTGAGGCGGCTCCACTGGCGATCGAAGAAGTACTGCGTCATCTGGTGGTAGAGCATACGCGCCGGATGGTCGGCGCAGACCTTGGCGGAAGCCTCGCCGCGGGTGCGGAGCTCCGCGGGCCACTCCCAAAACGCCTTGAGACCGCACTCCTCTTTGACGGTCATGAACTCACAGTAGGGGATGAGCCAGTCCTCGTTGGCCTGGATAAAGTCATCGAAATCGGCCGGCTTGTCGGCAGCAAAGCGCTCAGCGGCTCGGTCGAGAATCTGACGGCGGCCGCCAAAGATAGCACCGTAGTCGACATTGCTGGGGTCGGATCCCAGATACACGCCATCGATATCGCGCTGCTCCAGATACCCTGCCTCGATAAGCTCGGCAAAGTCGATAAAGTTGGGGTTGCCTGCGCGGGCCGAGAACGACTGATAAGGCGAATCGCCATAGCTGGTCGTCGTAAGGGGCAGAATCTGCCAGTAATGTTGTTTGCACGAGGCGAGAAAATCGACGAAGTCGTAGGCATTCCAACCAAAGCCGCCGATTCCGTATGGTCCGGGCAGAGATGAGACGGGCATGAGGACGCCGCTTGCACGCTCCATGAATGCGCTCACCAACCTTCTTGTTGTGGGGTCGGCCTGCCGATGGGTGTGCAGTCCGCCTCCGATGTTCTGATTCGATACGCCTATTGTAAAACATGTTGTTTAAACATGTACAGGCAAGATAAAAAAGTTGGTCGATTTTCGGCGAATGGTTACATGCCATGAAAAAGCCCCGACCTCACAACGTGAGATCGGGGCAAGAGCGGTATGTAGGTTTTTGCTACTCGGCGTCGGCGAAGCCGTTGGGGTTGTGGCTCTGCCAGTTCCAGCTATCGCGGCACATGTCCGCGATGTCGTATTGGGCCTTCCAGCCCATCATGCGCTCGGCCTTGGAGGCATCGCACCAGTTGGCAGCGATGTCGCCGGCGCGGCGCTCGCGGATCACGTAGGGCAGCTCCTTGCCACAAGCCTTGGAGAAGGCGGCGACGACCTCGAGTACCGAGGTGCCGGTGCCGGTGCCCAAGTTAAAGATCTCGACGCCGGTCTTGCCGTTCATCCAGTTAAGGGCGGCAACGTGACCAGAGGCCAGATCGCACACGTGGATGTAGTCGCGCACGCCGGTGCCGTCGGGGGTGGGGTAGTCGTTGCCAAAGACCTGAACGGCCTCGAGCTTGCCCACGGCGACCTGGGCGACATAGGGCACCAAGTTGTTGGGGATGCCCTTGGGGTCCTCGCCGATCAGGCCCGACGGATGAGCGCCAATGGGGTTGAAGTAACGGAGCAGCACGACGTCCCACTCGGGGTCGGCGGTGTGGACGTCCATAAGGATCTGCTCGATCATCCACTTGGTCCAGCCATAGGGGTTGGTTGCGGGCTTCTTGGGGTCTTCCTCGGTGACGGGCGGGTTGTCCGGGTCGCCGTAGACGGTCGAGGAGCTCGAGAAGATGATGGACTTGCAGCCATGGTTGCGCATGACGTCGATGAGCACCAGGGTGTTCTCGATGTTGTTGTGGTAGTACTCGACGGGCTTGCTCACCGACTCGCCGACGGCCTTAAAGCCGGCAAAGTGGATGACGCGGTCGATCTGATGGGTATCGAAGATCTTGTTCATCGCATCGCGGTCGAGCACGTTGGCCTCGTAGAAGGTGAGGTTCTTGGCGGCCTCGTCGCCCACGATGGTCTTGACGCGGTCGACGGCGACGGCGCTGGAGTTGGAGAGATCATCGACGATGACGACCTGGTAGCCACCCTCGAGCAGCTGAACGACGGTGTGCGAGCCGATAAAGCCGGCGCCACCGGTAACGAGGACGCAGGTGTCTTTGGGGTCGAGTGCTTTGGACATGTAGTCTCCTATCGAATCAGGAACACTTCTAGAGGGGAGTATAGCGCAGGCAGGGGCGCCCAAAACGCGCACGCCAGGAAAAGCAGACGATTATGTTAACGTACTCATAATAGAGCTCGCACGCTGTGCCATCTCTTTGCCATATGCTTACAAGCCGCTGACCGCCGACATATGGTTCGCTGCCGTTCGTGGAAATCGTTGGGACGCGCCATATGTACGCTAATATGTATGAGTTGAGCGACATATAAATAAACATGTAACGGAGTACATATGTCACCAAACAGCGATTCCATCCTTTCCCAGGAGCT
>UQLI01000057.1 GCA_900541715.1 uncultured Collinsella sp. | reverse complement strand
CCCGCCGCCACAGCCCGCGAGCGCAAGCGACAGGGCGCCCGCGGCGAGCGCCGAGGCAACCCCCCGGCGCGACATCTCAAAATCAAACGCGCGCATCGCTAGCACGTCCCCTCGTTGGGCATCGTCCATGCGTGATGGTCGGTATGCAGCAGCTCCTCGGCCAGCGGCGAGAGCGGCTCGCCCAGGAACTCGCGGTAGCACGCCTGGACATCGGGATTCTCGTGCGAGAAACGAATGTCCGCCTTCGCATCCAGGCTCCACAGCACCTGGCCACGCTCAGCCGCCAGCTCGCAGCCGTCGTGGATGGGCTGACCGCCGCCACCGACGCAGCCGCCCGGGCACGCCATGACCTCAACAAAGTCATATCTCACACGGCCGTCGCGAATCGCGTCGAGCAGACGGGCGGCGTTGCCCAGCCCGTGCGCCACGGCGACGCGCACCTTGGTACCGTCGATATCGGCCACGGCCTCCTTCCAGCCCTCGAGTCCGCGCACGTCAGTGAAGAAGTCGGCATCCGGGTTCTTGCCCGTCACCAGGTAATATGCCGAGCGCACGGCGGCCTCCATCACGCCGCCCGTGGCGCCAAAGATCACACCCGCGCCCGTGCCAAAGCCCAACGGCGTATCGAGCGGCTCCTCGACCAGCGTGTCAACGCTCACGTGGCTCGCGCGGATCATGCGCACCATCTCGCGCACCGTCAGCGCAACGTCCACGTCGGGCGCGCCGCCCTCGCCCATCATGCTCGGCAGCGCACACTCGGCCTTCTTGGCCGTGCATGGCATAACGGACACCACGAACAGACGCTCGGGCTCCACGTCCAGCACCTTGGCGTAGTAGGTCTTGGCGATAGCGCCGAACATCTGCTGCGGCGACTTTGACGTGGACAGGCTGTCGACAAACTCGGGGTAACGTGCCTTCACAAAGCGCACCCAGCCCGGGCAGCAGCTCGTAAACATGGGCCAGCCGCGGCTGTCGCCCTCACCCTTAGCGGCGGCGCCCAGGCGCTCGAGCAGCTCGGAGCCCTCCTCCATAATGGTGAGGTCGGCCGAGAAATCGGTATCGAACACATACTCAAAGCCTACGCGGCGCAGCGCGCAAGCCAGACGCTCGACGGTTGCCTCCTCGCGCGGAATGCCGAGCTCCTCGCCCCAAGCACTACGCACGGCCGGCGCGATCTGCACCAGCACGATCTTGTCGGGATTAGCGAGCGCGTCAAACACGGTCTCGGTGTCGTCGCGCTCGCGCAGCGCGCCCGTCGGGCAATGCGTGATGCACTGGCCGCACGCGACGCAATCGGTCTTGCCGATCGGCACGCGCCCGCGGGTGCCCACGGCGGTATGCGTGGCGCGGTTGGTCAGGTCCCAAATCCCTAGGCCCTGTACGCTCTCGCACACCTTGATGCAGCGCATGCATTTAATGCACTTGTCGTTTTCGCGGATGATGGGGAAATCGAAATCCCAGCCCTCGCCCGCCAAATGCCTTTGATACGGCAGATAGAAAATGCCCAGGTCGTTGGCAATGGTCTGCAGGTTGCAGTTACCGCTGCGCACACAGCTCGTGCAGCGTGAATCGTGCTGCGAAAGCAGCAGCTGCACGTTGGTGCGGCGCGCCTCGCGGGCCTTGGGGCTGTTGGTGTGGACCACCATGCCATCGAGCACGTAGTTGTTGCAGGCGGCAACCAGCTGGTCGCAGCCCTCAACCTCGACCACGCACACGCGGCAGCCGCCGATCTCGTTCAGATCGCGCAGGTAGCACAGGGTGGGAATCTGGATGCCGACGGACCTGGCCGCGTCCAGGATCGTGGTGTGCTCGGGCACCACGACCTCGCAATTATCGATAGTGAGCTTGACCATATTGAGTGCTCCGCTTTCGGTGTTATCGCTGACAGTGGGGTTGTTGAGCTCTACCATTCCAGGTTCCTCCCTCCGCGGAACGCGCCAAAACCAAAGTGGTCGCAACGCAGGCAGCGGCTTGCCTCCTGGCGCGCCTCCTCCTCGGTAAGGCCCTGCTCGACCAGATTCCAATCGTGAATACGCTCGCCGGCCTCGCGCTCACCCAGCTCGCAGCGGCCGCACTCGTGCTTGCCCTTAAACTGAACGGTCGGCAGCTCCACGTCGAGCTTGATCTTGTGGTCGAAGCCCAGATAGCGGTCGATGTTTGCCGAAGCCACGCGGCCGGCGTTGATGGCACGGATGACGGTGGCGGGGCCGGTCTGGCAGTCGCCGCCGCTAAAGAGGCCATCGAAGTTGGGCACGGCACCGTCCGAGTCGGTGACCACGCAACCCCACTTGCAGGCGATGCCCATGTCCTCAAACGGCTTGGAATCGATGTCCTGGCCAATGGCGACAAACACGCGCTCGCAGGGGATGACGCGCTCGGGCGTAGCGGCGGCACGCGGAGCCGGACGACCGCGGCGGGGCTCGCCGATAATCTGCGGCTGCACGCGCAGACCACTCACGCGACCATCTTCGCCCGTCTCAATAGCGAGCGGTGCGGTGAGCTCAAGAACCTCGCAGCCCTCGGCCTGGGCGCCGGCAATCTCGGCATCCTGGGCCGTCATGTCGCAGATGCGACGGCGGTAGACGATGCTCACCTTTTCGGCACCGCAGCGCACGGCAGAGCGCGCCACGTCCATGGCCACGTTGCCGCCGCCGATGACGCACACGCGCTGACCGCTCAGGTCGGGCAGCTCGTCGTCGCCGATGGCGCGCAGCATCTTGACGGCCGACTCCACGCCGGGCGCCTCTTCGCCCGGAAGGCCGAGCTTCTTATCGCTGTGGGCACCAATGGCCAGGTAGACGGCATCGAACTCGTCGCGCAGGCGGGCAAGCTCCTCGCCATTGACGGAGTGGTCGAGTTCCACGTTGATGCCGGCGCTCAAGATCCAGTCGATCTCGGCCTGCAGGCGCTCGCGCGGCAGACGGTAGCTGGGAATGCCATAGCGCAGCATGCCGCCCAGGTGGTGGCGCTGCTCAAAGATGGTCACCTTATGGCCCATCACGGCCAGGTAGTAGGCACAGGAAAGGCCGGCCGGGCCGCCGCCGATCACGGCGATGCGCTTGCCGGTGTTGTCCACTACATGCGGCTTGTGGTCGTTGAGGTCACTGTGCTCAACGGCAAAACGCTTGAGGGCGAGGATGTTCATGGGGTCGTCGACCATGCCACGGCGGCAATGCATCTCGCAGGGATGCTCGCACACCAGGCCGCAAACGAGCGGCAGCGGGTTATTCTTGCGGATGACCTTGACGGCATCGGCATAGCGGCCGGCCTCGACGAGCGAAATGTAACCGGGAATGTCGACATGCGCCGGACAGCCCGAGACGCACGGGACGCGGGCCTCGCGGTCAAAGCCACAGGAGTGCTCGCGGATGTGGTGCTCAAAATCGTCACGGAAACCGCGGATAGCCGTAAGCGCCATGGCGCCGGCCTCGTAACCGATGGCGCAATCGCTCGAAAGATAGATGGTGCGGGCGGTGCGCTCGATCAGATTGAGCGTGGACTCGTCGGCGCGGCCCTCGAGCACATCGGCGAGCAGATCGCCCAGCGCGCTCAGGCCCACGCGGCAGGGCGTGCACTTGCCGCAGCTCTGGGTGGAGCACAGGTTGACGAGCGCTGCCGTAAACTCAACGGGACACGGGGCGAGCGAACTCACCGCCAGACGACGTCCGAGCGCATCGTGCAGGTCGTCCATGACGGCCTGAGCGTGGCTGCGTTCCATTACGTGCAGTCGAGCCATAAGATCCCCTCTCACATGGCAGCCCGGAGGCGAGGCCGGGCGAAATTGCTACACGCACAACACTGACCTAAAAAGTTGTGAGGTCTCCATACGGTTCGGCAGGCGGTATAAAATGTCACCCTCAGCGGTGAAATAGAACATTACCGCAGATAAATGCCATATTTGATAAAACGCGTTACCAAATTGCAATATTCAATGTGAAAAAGAGCGCCTTACTATTTTTCCTTTTTGATCCGTTTTCCTCCGTCTCCTTCGGATCACATGATCCCTTGGGAACGGAGGAAAACGGATCGTTTTTGGTGCAAAAGGGCCAGGTTTGTTTGCACCAATCTCACTTGCGCTAGATGAAGAGCTCGCATTCCTTCCGCGCGACGCAAACCTTGCTCAGCATCTGGGAAACAGCGGATAGTTTGTTGGAATCAAGCTTGCGAGCACCTCGCGGACATACGGCGATGCAGCGCATGCAGGAGATGCACGCCTCGCCAGCTGCTCGTTTGGGGTCACTCTTGTCGATAGCGCAAACGGGGCACGCCGCGGCGCATGCACCGCAGGAGACACAATCCTCTGTTGCCTCGGGTGCCATGCGGTGACCTCCGGCTTGTTTATAAGGACGATTGCCGGGGATAGAGGGCCCGGACGCATCCTCAGCCAACAGCTTTTGCTGAATTTGCTGCGCAAACTCTGCGAGCTGCGCCGCATCCTGCGCATCCGGTCGCCCAGCAGCAAACTGACGAGCAACGGAATGCTCAGCAATAGCAGAAACCGCTGCAACAACCCTAAATACGGCGCGCTTCGCAACGTCCTCCAGCTCTACGAGCGTGTCCTCAAACGCGCGGTTTCCGTATACGCAAACCAAAACAGCCCGAGCCCCGTTGCCGCGCACCATGCCCAACCGGTCAGCCACCACAGCCGGGATTCTACCGGCATACGCCGGCACAGAGATTACGGCCACGTCGTCCTCAGTCATCGAGACAGCGCTGAAATCTAGCCCGCTATCGGTCAGATCGACGGTAACGGTATTCTTGTCCAGCGCCCCGGTCACAAGGCCAGACACCTTCCGCGTTCCACCCGTCGGACTAAACACAATTTCGAATACGCTCATCGAGGCACCCTCCCCCTACGCCTGGCAACGCGTCAAGCCGTTTTCACATTCAGACAGAGTATACGGCGCATGGGATCCCCGTTTTGGTGCACCAAGCACCCCAATGCACCCACCCTACGCTGTCTGCCTCTTCGTTTTGTATAAATTACGGTACAGATTGCATATACTTACTGGATACCGCCGCGTTCTCCTGAGGTACCCCATCCCGGCACGTGCAAAAAACGGAGTATTCTGCAACGTGACCGCGTCAGCACCGCCGCGGGTGGGCAAAACTGTAGGGCGCCGTATCATTCTAAGTCCCGACATGGCGAGAATGACGCGCCCCTGCTCCGGAAAACGGCGAAATCTGACTCGGAACGCTCGCTAGGGATATCCGAAGGCCACCGTTGGCGACGTCGAATCATATGCAGACAACTCGAACTGCAGAATACTCCAAAAAATGCACGGCGCACCCCATGGGACCCATTGCTGCATGGCAGAAAATAGGTCCTCGGCATCCCCCAGATGCATTCCCGAGAACATCACGTTTGAATTAGCGATGGACACGGCAAACAAAAGGGCCCGAGCGTTGTTTGCTCGGGCCCTTAGCTTGTCTCACGCTAGCGCGCGATGCGCATCTTACTTGCGCTTGCCGCCGCCGTCGCCGGGGCGACGGGAGCTGCCACCGCGCTTGCCGCCACGGCTGTTGCCGTAGCTGCCACGGTTATCGCGACCGCCGGCACGGCCGCCACGGGAGCCGGCCTGGTTGCCGCCACGACCACCACGATAGCCGCCGCGACGCTCTTCGCGGGTATCGTCGTAGTTGCGCCAGTCATCGCGACGATCGCGGCTGGCACGCGGGTCACGACGATCACGCGACTCGTTAGAACGACCAGCGCCGCCGCGGCCGCCATTGCCGCGAGCACCCTCGCGACGCTCGCCGCCGCGGCTACCGCGCTCTTCAAAGCGCTTGCCGCCACGGGACTCACCGCCACGGGCAGTACGCTCACCGCGACCCTCGCCGCCGCGACGCTCATCACGGCCGCCGCGCTCGTCATCACGACCGGAACGC
>UQLI01000056.1 GCA_900541715.1 uncultured Collinsella sp. | reverse complement strand
TCACCGGGAGCAAGCTTGATGGTCTTCATATCGGTATCCCCTATCGGTCGAGGTTTTGTTCGAGAAACGAGAGACCGGGCGGCGGTGCCAATCAGCCCGCAGCCCGGACGTTGGGGCGCCCGTACGTGCTCGCGCTATTGCGCCGAGCCCGCAACGGGCTCAAAATGCTTGTCCTTCACGGCTGCCGCCAAGCGATCGGCCAGATTGCGTACGCGCGGATCCAGACGCGCGGCACCCGGGTTGACAAAGAAACGGGCCGTGCAGTCCATGATGCGGCCGGTGATGACCAGGTCGTTGTCGCGCAGCGTGGCGCCCGTGGCGGTAATATCCACGATGCGATCGGTCATGCCGACAATGGGGCCCAGCTCGATGTTACCGTGCAGCGAAACGATGTCGGCGTTCACGCCGCGCTCGGCATACCAGGCACTCGCGATGCGCGGGTACTTGGTTGCCACGCGAAGCGAACCGCGGCGGGCATAGTTGCGCTCGGCCTGACCGGCGCGCCACGCGGGCTCCGCCTCGATAAAGGTGCACAGGCCATAGTCCAGGTCTACCAGCTGCAGCAGGTTGAGGTCCGCCTCGATGAGCGAGTCCCAACCGCAGATGCCGCAGTCGGCACCACCGCAGCCCACAAAGGCAGGCGCATCGCTGGGACGCACGATGACAAACTCGATATCGCCGACCGCGCCCTCGCCGACACGCGTGTCGCGGCCGCGCACGATCAGGTGACGGCCGGGGTCACGCAGCTCGGAGACGTCCAGGCCCGCGGTCTCGAGCACGTCGAGCGTGTCGGCCTTGAGCGAGCCCTTGGGCACGGCGATACGCAGCGGCCCCTCGGCGCCACGGCCCACGGCGTGGTCGCCATCGGAAGCGGCGTCCTCGGCCGAGGTGCGCACGGCCTCCAGACGCTCGAGCGAAAAGGCAAAGCCCGCCGCCGGCACCTCGATGCCGTCGCCAAATGCACCGGTAAAGATGGAGTCGTAGCGTCCGCCCGAACCCACCGGATCGGGCAGGCCGCCGGCATAGGCCTTAAAGACCAGACCCGTGTAGTAATCAAACGAGTTCATGATGGAGAAGTCGAAGGACAGCACCTGGGCGTCCTCGGGAGCCAGGCCCTCGACCAGGGCACGCAGCTCGCGCGTCAGCGGCGCGACGATGCCGGCAGCCTCCAGCAGCGCATCCACGCGGTCGAGCACCTCGGCACCACCGTGCAGGCGCGGCAGCTCGCTAATGGCGGCCTTGACGGCATCGGACTCGGCGCTGGCAGCCACGCGGGCATCGAGGCCCACAAAGTCGTTGGCATGCACGCAGCGCAGGGCCTCGGCAGCCAGCTCACGATCCTCGCATACCGCGAGCAATTCCTTAAAAGGACGCACGCTGCCTGCGATAATGCGCGCATCGGGAAGTGCCAGCTCGCGCACGGCCTCGACGACCAGCGAGACAATCTCGACATCGCCCGAGGTATCGCCCGCGCCGATAAGCTCAAAGCCCAACTGCGTAAACTGGCGCGAACCACCGGCATTGCGCTGACACTCGCGAACCACCGGCGCCTCGTAACGTAAGCGCAGAGGCAAGTCGGCAGCGCGCATACGGGTCGAAACCAAGCGCACGATCGGCAGCGTGTTGTCGGGACGGACCACCAACAGGCGGCCGTCGTCATCAAAGAGCTTAAACGGCGTGTCCGCAATGCGGCCGCCTTCCTCGAGCGAACCCTTGTCCTCGAGCAGCGGCGTCTCGACCGGAAGGTAATGATGCTCCCTGAAGCAGCCCTTCACCGTCAGCGCAATCTCCTCGCGCGCCTGAGCCTCCTCGGGCAATATGTCCCGGAATCCCCACGGTGTGGCCGTCATCTGGTGAGCCTCCTCATGCTGTGTTTCGTATGGAACAGAAGACCGGCATAGCTCCGCCGGTCTTCTGGGTACTTTAGCATACTAGAGTGCTTGCGGGGAAAATCCGTCGTAGCCGCTCACACCGTATTCATTTGGAAACATAGGGCAGATTGCCGCAACCCAACCCCACCTAGGCGCCAATCGCACGACGATACTCTGCCATTACCTGCGCATCGGCAGCTGCGGGGTCGGCAAAATAGCGCCAGTCATAGGTCTCGGCCGAAACAACTCCGCGATAGCCGCGCGCCACCAGCCTATCCAGGTCGGCGCGCATATCGCGGTCGCCGTCACCCCAGGCAAGATGCGTCGTGCCATCTGCCGCAACATCGACAAAATGCACGTGGGCGACATCATCGCCAAGCAGATCGAAATAATCGTCGATGGTATCCCCCGCCACCGCCATAGCGCCTATATCCAGACACGCCTTAAGTGCCGGATGATCAACTGCCTCGATCATGCGCTTCGTGTCGGCCGCCGAGTTCACGATCATCGACTCAACCGGCTGTAGGGCCTCGAGCACCAGTCGCACGCCGCGCTCTCCCGCATGCTCGGCAATCGCACGCAGCATCGAGGCACTTCGACCCCACGCGTCCTCGATTGGCTCGTTCAAAAATGCCCAGCCGCTCGAGACCATGACCTGCTCGGCTCCAAGTTCCGCCGCGATATCCACAACGTTCTTAAAGTACGCGAGCGTGCGGGCACGTGCCTCATTCCCGCGCGCCGCGATATTCCACGGCTTGGGGTTGTTCTGTTCGGGACAAAGCCCCACAATCCGAACCCCATACCGCTGCGACAGCTCCCGCACCTGCTCGAGCGAATCGTATCCATGGCAATCGACATACAGATGCATCGCCCCGGTCCAAAGCTCGCAACACGTGTAGCCCGAGGCCGCTGCCGAAGAAAAGAATTCCTCAAGGTCAAAATAACGATGGCTGATATTCATGACGGCAAGCTGCGGATACTCCATCTTGTCCACCTTTCGGCAAAAGGGCGCCGCAGCACAGTGTGCGCGACGCCCCCTCTTACATTGTTCTCATTATGACGGATACTCTACTGGACACCAAGCACTCCAAAGAACGCGCCAGCGATACTCACGAGCAGGATCACGAGCATGATAAGCAGCGGATTCATCTTCTTCTTGAGCATGAGATAGACGATTCCAAACAGCCCCATCGTGACAAAGCCCGGAAAGATTCCGTTGAGCAGCTCGGCCAGCGTCTGAGCACCATCGCCCGCACCGACCATGAGCGGAATGTCCACGGTGACCATCTCCATGGTCATAGCGCCGATCACCATGGCGCCCATGATAGAGGCCATCTTGACGATCGTGTCCATAATGCCCGATTCCTGGACCTTGCTGATCATGTCCGAGCCAAAGCGATATCCCACAAACGTCAGCAGGTAACGGATGATGTAGTGAGGGACGTTGAACACGAGCAGGAACAAAATCGGGCCAAGAATAGAGCCCTGCAGCGCCAGCGACGTGCCGACACCCGTTGCCAAAATTCGCAGCGTGCCCCAGTAGAAGGCATCGCCCACACCGGACAGCGGTCCCATCAAAGCAAGCTTGACATTTGAGATCGCGCTCGTGTCAAAGCTATCGTCAGTAGCGTTGACCTCTTCCATTGCAGCGGCGATGGACATGGGGAGCGTCGAGATGTACGGCGTGACGTTATAGAGCTCCATATGGCGCTTAAGGGCGGCCTTAAAGTCCGCATCCTGCGGATACAGCTTGCGAAGAATCGGCATAAGGGCCCACATAAAGCCGATATGGCCCATACGCTCGTAGTTCCAGGAATGCTCATAGGGAATCGAGCGCCAGAACAGCTTCTTAAGGTCTGCGCGGGAAATCAGCCCGTCGTAAGAAGACTCAAACTTAAAACTCATCGAACCCACTCCCAATCGCAGGATCCTCGGTTGCCACTGCGGGCTGCTCCGCTTTTTTCTTATCACCCAAAACCGTCATCGCGACGACGATGATCGCGGCAAAGATCGCCACGCCCGTCGTGCTAATGCCAAAGTAGGCGACGAGGAAGAAGCCAGCGAAGAAGAACGGAGCCACCGTTTTGTTCATAATCATCTGCGCCAGCATCGCAAAGCCGAGTGCGGGCAAGAAGGCGGCGGCGACATCCATGCCGGTCTGAACGAAATCGGGGATGATGTTGAGCAGGCTGGCAACAGCATCGGCGCCAAAGAAGAATGCCAGGGGAATAATCAGCAGGCCGCACCAGCTCTGCGCGTAACCGGCGATGAGCATGTTGCGCGTGATGGCCTTGGTGTCCCCGTCCTCGACGTTTTTGTCGATACGGTGCACCAGCAGTAGCATCACCGGCTGGCCCAAGGCCGTATCGAGCGCCAGGACGATCGTTGCGATGGGAATGCCCAGGGTCAGGGCCGCCGAAGCGTCCGCGCCGGCCTGCATGGCAAGCGACACACCCAGGATGGTTCCGGAAATCGTATCGGGCGGGTTATACGCACCGACCGAGATGGCGCCGACCATGGCAAGCTCCATCGTGGCGCCCATGATCGTGCCGGTCACCATGTCGCCCATGACAAGGCCAACCAGAGGTCCGAGCACAATCGGGCGCTGGAGGTAGCTCGTACCGGTCAGCCACTCGGAATAGCCCAAAAGGGCAATAAGGAAAATCAGGATTGTCTTGATAACCATGATGGCCCCTAACCGATGACCTTCGCGGCGTCAGTCTTCGCATCTGCCGGAATCATCTGAATGAACAGCTCGTAGCCCTCGCCGAGCAGCTCTTTGACGTATGCCTCGTTTTCGGGCGTAAGGAACACGCTCGTCGAGACCTGGCGGGCATCCTCGCTAAAGGCAACATTGCCGAGGTTGATCTTCTTGACGCCCATCGCCTTGGCGACGGCACCGGCCTGCTGGATCGTCTCGCAAACCACGAAGAGCTTGTACTTATCGGTCACACCGCTCTGGAGCGCCTTGACGGCATCCTCGGTGTTTTTGACGACAACCTTGCAGCCCTCCGGTTTTGCAAGGGACAGGGCCTGCAGACGAAGCTTGTCATTGAGGACCGTGTCGCTTACCAACAGGATGCAGTCGGCACCCAGAGCCGAAGTCCAGCTAACGGCAACCTGGCCGTGCAGCAGTCGATAGTCCACGCGAATCATCTGAATCATGATGTGCTCCCTAGCGATTAAAACTCATCGAGTTCGGCCTGCCCCAGCAGGTCGTTGACGTACTTGACCTTGGTGTCGTCCGCCTCGACGATCTGGCGAATGGCCTCATCGATCGGGGTGGATTCGGACACGAACAGCAGCTGAATAAGGAGCGGCAGGTTCATATTGGTCACCAGGTGCGTGTTGGGACGCGTCTGGACGATCTTGGTGAACTCGTTGTTGACGCTGCCGCCAAAGAGGTCGGTGCAGACAACGACATCATCGTCAGCAGACATGCCTGCCAGCAGTTTTTGGGCCTCCTCGGCCACGTCCATGCGGCCATCGACGAACATCGAAAGATCGTGGACGTTGTCGCGAGCGCCCGAGAGCAGCTCGACGCTCTCCTTGATGCCGGTAGCGAAGTGCGCATGGCTGGCGATGATGTACTGTCTCATTCTGTGTTCCTCTCAATAGCCCGGCACGTTCCCGCACCCGTTTTCTTTAGTAGTCGAACTGGTGATAGTAGCGACGATACTTGAGGTTGTGCTTGGTGACCGTCTCGTAGTAGCGAGCCAGGCGGTCGGTCACGAGCACCGTCAGAATCCACGGGGAGACGATGACGCGGAACTCGTCGTCAAGACCGGGGATCGCGAACTCGGCGGTGTCGATGATGTTGATGTCGGTGTCGCCGGTCACGCCGCGGTTGAGGAAGGCGCGGACGCGCTCGTCGAGCTTGCGGTTCTCGTCCTCGCCCATGAACAGGAACACGGGGACGCCGGGCTCCACGAGCTCGAGGGTGCCGTGGAAGAAGTCGGCCGAGGTGATGTAGCGGGTGCGCTTCCACTGCATCTCCTCCAGGATGCACATCGAGAACAGGATCGTCTCGCCCCACAGGGCGCCCGAGCCGATGAACATGGTGTAGGGGGCCAGGGCGTACTTCTTGGCGAGCTCCTCGGCGCGCGGCTCGAAGCGCTTGCGGATGTCGAGCATGTCCTTCC
>UQLI01000055.1 GCA_900541715.1 uncultured Collinsella sp. | reverse complement strand
GACCCATCGAAACACATCTCCACCGTTCCTTCAACTGGGAAAACGGCGCCCCCGGACCCCAGGAGGGGCCGCGGGGGCGTTCGGCTAACTGCGGGAATGGCCTATTTGCTCAATGTGTTCGGCTGAGATCGGAAATCAACCACGCGATGAACGGTAGTTCGCTGCAGCAACTGCGACACATTCCGCCCAGCAAGTCCAATCGCGCTCCACACACGGTTAATGCGCGAGGCGGTAGAAATCCATCGACGCCGCACCCTCGGCATGCAACCCCATCGCCGGAACCGCCGGCGAATAGGTACGGCTCGTAAGTGCCGCCTCGCCGCCATTTGCAAAAATCTCGACCATCGTAGTGTCCGAAAGCACGCGCAGGTCGCGAAGCTCGCTGAGCTCGATCGACCTCTGGTCGCGCCCATAGCCTTCGTCACCCATGTCGAGGGTAAGCATCCCGTCTGCATAGCGCACAAAGACACCCTTGCGGATTTCGAGCTCGATCACCTGGGCGCCCTCACAGGAAACCACAAGATCAAACAGGCGGCCCGGCTCCTCAACGGTTTCACCGCCTGTCGCGCAAACGCAGTCGCCGCGCATCCTCTCAATCTCGTGCACCGGCTGCTGACAGAGCTTACCATCGCGCATGCTCAGTTCTCTCGGCACCGTCAACGCGCACTGCCACCCGCGTGCCACCGTCGGGCTTTTTGCCGTCGCATCGGGGCAACCCGACCACCCGATCATCAAACGCCGACCCGCAGCATCCTCAAAAGACTGCGGTGCGTAGAAATCAAAGCCGGCATCGACCATCGGGGGCATGCCCTGCCCGGCGATCTTAAAACTCGGCGCCTCCCAATCGGCCTCGATGGGAAACCACACGCACTGGTGCGGATTGCGGTAACGCCATCCATCGGCGGACACACCCTGCGGACAGCAAACGAGAATAAGCTCACCATCGAGCTCAAACAGATCGGGGCACTCCCACATAAAGCCAAACTTCTCGCCCAACTCAATGCGCGTCGCATAGCTCCAGTCCTCTAGATCGCTCGAGGTATAGACAAGCACGCAGCCGCGGTCGTCTTTCGTACGAGCGCCCAGAACCATGTAGTAGATACCATCGTGTTCAAGGATTTTGGGATCACGCACGTGCGTACCGATATCGTCGGGGTAATCGACCGGCCCAACAGCTATGCGCTTCTCGCCCAATTCGTCGGGGTTCTCGGCAACCACATGAATCTGGTTTTGCTCACGGCCCGTCAACACGTAGTCGTAATCATCGCGGTCAAAATGCTTGACGTTGCCGGTATAGAAGTAGTGAATCTTGCCGTCGTGTACAAAGGCAGAACCAGAATACGCTCCGCTCGAATCCAAATCGGAATCGGGGAACAGCACAGGGCCGCGATTCTCGTACGTCACAAAATCCTTTGTTGTCAGATGATTCCAAATCACTGGACCGCCATGCGCAGCATCGAATGGATCGTATTGGTGATAGATGTGATACGTATCACCGATCTGCACCAAACCGTTGGGGTCGTTGAGCCAGCCAAGCTCAGGCTCCACATGGAACAAAAGCCTATCGGGGTCGGATGCGATGCGAGCCACCGTCTCATCCTGTCCGGCACGCCACTGCTCATAGTCCGCGCATGTCACCTTATTTTTTTGATTAAACATCGCCGTTGACTTTCTCGTCTATGGGAAAGGACGCTCGACTCACACGAGCCGAACGCCCTTCCCCAAATGGACTTATCCGCACATTACGCTGAACGGCTCAACTAGAAGCTAACGTCGAAGCCAGCGCCAGCGCCCTCTTCATCGGTGGTCGGCACGCCCTTTGCCTTGTTGTAGGCAAAGATCAAGACGATCGGCACGATGAAGGCGATGAGATTGCCAGCCACATACCACACGAGCGTCTCGGGCGTAACGATGAGCAGGCCAAGCACGCCGGTCAGACCCTGACCGATGGCGCGCACCTCAAAGAGCTTCACGAAGGCACCGCCGCAGCCTGCACCGATGCAAGCGCAGATGAACGGGATGATCGAGTAGCGCATGTTTGCAGCAAAGATTGCGGGCTCGGAGATACCGACCAGCGTCGGGATAAAGGACGACATGCAGATGTTGCGCTCTTTGGAATGCTTCTTGTGAATGAGGTACATGCCGATGGCGCCGCCGCCCTGGGCGATGATGGAAACCGACCAGATTGCCTGGATGTAGTTGAAGCCAGTCGTGGCAACGAGGTTTGCCTCGATACCCTGGATGAACTGATGCGTACCGGTAACGACGAGCGGCTGCAGGAATGCGGCAAAGACAAAGGCACCGAAGACGCCCATCCTGTTGTACAGGATATCGATTACGCCGGCGAGGACGTCGCCGATCAGGTTGCCGAGCGGGCCGAACACGGTGAACAGGGCGACGTTAGCAAGAATCAGGGTAACGGTCGGGACAAAGACGAACGAAACGACCTCGGGGATGTACTTCTGGGCAATCTTCTCGACCTTGGCCATAAACCAGGCAGTCAGGATTGCAGGGAACACGCCGCCCTGGAAAGCAACCATGGGAATGGAGAGCGGACCGAAGTTCCAGTACTCAGCACCCGTCGGGTCCATAACGAACGTGTTACGGTTCATAAGGCTCGGGTGAACCATGACGATACCGACGAGGATGCCCAGGATCGGGTTACCGCCAAAACGCTTGACCGCGCTGTACATAACCAGGACAGGTAGGTAGTCGAAGGTGGTGGCGATAATGGCAAAGAAGCTTGCGAGGTTCTTGAGGAACTCGCTGTGATCGGCGAGGCTGCCCTCCATGCCAAAGAGGCCGTTGGCAACAATCAGCGACTTAAGGCCGATGATGATAGCAGCGCCGACGAAAGCGGGAATGATGGGGATAAAGATGTCCGAGAATACCTTGAGGACCGAGAAGAACTTGCCCTTCTTGTCCGCCTCGGCGCCCTTGACCTCGGAAGCGCTAATCTCCTTAACGCCCGTCAGAGCCATAAACTCATCGTAAACCTTGTTGACGGTACCGGTACCGAAGATGATCATGAGCTGGCCGCTGTTGTACAGCACGCCCTTGACGCCATCGATGTTCTCGAGCTCGGCCTTGTTGTACTTGCTCGTATCCTTGAGCACCAGACGCAGACGCGTAACGCAATGCGTGGCGCCCTCGATGTTCTCCAGACCGCCGACGTTATCGACGACTTGCTGAGACACTACTTTGTAGTCCATGTTCCTCTCCATTCCTTTACGAAATCATAAGACGTTTTGATGCCATTACAGAGACGCGATCGTTGCATTTGCGCACTTAAGCGTACCGTCGGTGACCGTCAGCGCCACACCCTGGCCCTGCTTATTGCAGAATCGAGCGTTAAGCGCAACATCATCGACAAAGATGGTCGCGATATCGTCGTCAACGACCAGGCGCACATGATGAGTGCCCTCGCCCTTAAAGAACAACGGACGCTCGAGGCCCATGTTGTTGACCTGGAACCACGGATACTGGGGGGCCGCCGTAAACTCGAGCTTGCCCTCACGCAGGTTGGCGCGGAACTCATAGGCAAGACCGGACTCGGCGTCCTCGGCAAGCTTCACCGAGAAGCCGGCAGCGTCACCGGCGAGCTCGATGTCGGCATCGAGCATATAGGTGGAACCGGCATCCGCGGCGAGCACCTGCTCGACCTTGCCCGACTCGCAGGAGAGCTCAAAGGCCTCGACTGCCTTAGCCTCGCCAAAGGCGCCAAGCATGCTGTCAGGAAGCTTGGTGCCGAGCGTTCCGTCAACACGCTGAACGATCTCGAGAGGCATAAAGGTGCCACCCCACAGGTAAGAGCTGGGGTCACCGCCCTCGTCACGCGTAGGAACCCAACCAAAGAGAACGCGGCGCTCGCCGTCAAATGCGGTACGCGCGGCATAGTACGCGCGGCCATCGAAGGAATCGTCCGCAGGAGTGATCCAAGGACCGTTGATAGAGCGAGACATGCGGTAACGGGTCTTGTTGCCATCACTGTACTCGGAGAACACCAGATACCACCAGTCGCCCATCTTAAAGAGATCAGGCATCTCGAACATGGTGTACAGGCCCGGATTCCACCAGTCGCCCTGGAACTCCCAGGTATCCAGGTCCTTGGAGGTGAACTTGACCAGACGACCGGTCATCAGACGCTTGTCCTCGCCCACACGCGTGCCGAGGATGAGCATGTACTCTTCGTTCTCCTCATCCCAAAGCACAAAGGGATCGCGCCAGTTGCGGTCATCGTAACCCTCCTGGGGCGGAAGCAGCGTCTCGGCGATGTTCTTCTCCCACTTGACGGCGTCGTCACTCGTTGCGTGAAGAAGAACCTGCTTCATCAAGCGTGCCTTGACCTTATCGCGATTGCAACCAGTGTAGAGCGCATGGTACTTGTCGCCCACCTTAAACACCGTGCCGGCATAAACATACTGGTCGACTTCCTCGTCGCCGCCACGCTCAAGGCTCTCGCCAAAGTCTTTGTAATTGACGAAGTCCTTGGTTGTCGCGAGTGCCCAGCCAAACGGCTCTCCGAAAGGTCCGGGGTTTCGCGTGTCACGCTGATGATAGAGATAGAACGTGCCGTCCTCGCCGTACGGCATGATGTCGCCTACCCAAATTCCCTCAGGCTGGTAATACACCTTGTGCATCCGAGACTTCCTTTCTCACGAGATACTAACTCGGTACAACTGCAAGATATGTCAATCGTTTTCATATGTCAAACGTTTTCACACCAATACGTCTTTTCGCAGTTCCAGTCGTCGGCAAACGGTTGACATATGCCGGCGAACGGTCATCAGAGGTGTTTGAGGAATTCTTTTGGCACGGGATGAACTACGCGGTTTTACCCTCAATGAGTTCAACGGGGAGCTTGATATTCGATTCGGGCTTTTCGCCGTTAATAAGAGCAATGATGGATTGCGCCGCGAGCTCTCCGATGCGATCGATATCTTGGCGAACGGTTGTTAAGTCAGGCATAAACGTCATAGTGCGGCGGGCACCATCCGCGCCCACGACCTTAATATCGCCCGGAGCGCTCAAGCCGCGCTGCTTCATCACGTTAAGACAGATAGCCGCCATCGTGTCGTCTCCCGCAAAGATGCCGTCAATATCGGGGTTCTCATCGAGGATCTTCGCAACGACCGCACTCTTTTCGTCGTCGGGCTTAACGAACTCGACCTCACGGACAAGCGCGGGCAAACCGGCCTGCTCAACAACATCGAGGTAGGCATCGGTACGCTTATTGGCAGGCATGCGCATGCGGCTATTGCTGCGCAGGCACAGGATGCGTGAACATCCGTCATCGATCAGGCGACGCGTGGCAAGTTCGCCGATGCTATAGCTGTCGCTCGCAATCTGAACAGAGGCTTCGCCAAGGTCGCAGTCGATACCAACCAGACTCAAGCCCATCTCGGCATACGCCTCGGCACCGATATTAAGCGAGTTGACGATGACGCCATCAACCATATTGCGTCGAAGCATGTCGATATAAGAGCGCTCAAGCTCGGGTCGATTGGCGCTATTGCACAGCAGCATCTTAAAACCGTTTTCGGCCAGGGTATGCTCAATGACTTGAACCACTTGGGCATGAAACGGACTGCTGACATAGGGGACGATCATACCGATAAGATTCAGGCGACCGTTGAGCATGGCACGAGCGATATCGTTGGGCGTATAGTTGATGCGCTTCATCGCGGCATGGACCTTATCGCGGGTCTCTTGGCTAATATAGCCACGATTATTAAGCACACGAGATACCGTAGTAGGCGAAACCCCCGCCACCGCCGCAACTTCCTTGATGCCAGGCTTAGCCGTATCCTTAGAACGAGCACTCTCGCGAGCCATAGCACCCTCCCCCATCAACATGTCATACGTTTACATACGAACAAAGCATACCCCAACAACAGCGGGATGACGGTAACAGTACAAGTAAGTAAACGACTCATCCAAATAATTAGGAGAGTTCCGCCTAAAGGGTGACTCCAAAGGACCCCACATGGCCGGTTTTGGGTTATTTTCCAAAACATCCCGCACTGATATTTTCTGTATTGAAGACGTCGATGATGCACCCGTATACCATTGA
>UQLI01000054.1 GCA_900541715.1 uncultured Collinsella sp. | reverse complement strand
AACCCGCGACCCCAACCTTGGCAAGGTTGTGCTCTACCAACTGAGCCATGTCCGCCTGCGAGGATTTAATATACGGGATGATCCACCCAAATGCAAGAACTTTTTTTGAAAAGTTTTGCGACGCCCTCGCGAACCTCGCGAAGACATCAGCCGCCGCGGAAGGCGCAGGCAAACGCAAGCTCGCCGCAAGAGACCCCTACATCTCACCGAGCATGATCCAGGCAGAGCTGTCCTGCGCGAGCTTACCGTCTGCAAGCGGTGATGAGGCGAGCAGGACCCTGCCCGCAGGCAGCTCCACGGGCGCTGCACCGAAGTTCGTCACACACGCCCAGCCGTTGTCGCGGCGATAGGCGATGACGCCGCCCTCAGCGCCCTCGGCACCATCCGCAAGGCCGGTGCGCCCGTCAAGATCGAGCCACGCGAGATCGTTGGCGCACCCGCGCAGCTTGCGCCGCAGCCAGAGGGCGTCACGATAGAGCGCAAGCATCGATGTCGGGTCCGCTTCTTCCCTATCGGCAGCGTAATCGGAAAACCATGCAGGCTGCGGCAGATGGGGCGCCGCATCGGCGTCCGCCGGTGAAAACCCAAACGATCCGCCCTGCGCGGGATCGTCCGCCGCCACCCACGGCAGGGGCACACGGCAGCCGTCGCGCCCCTTCTCGCGCTTCGGCCCGTGCGTATTGGTCGCGTTAGGGTCTTCGAGCGCAGCCCACGGAATATCCGCCACCTCAAAAAGGCCGAGCTCCTCGCCCTGATACACGTATGCTGAGCCCGGAAGCGCCAGCTCAAGCAAAAGGGCCGCCCGTGCGCGGCGCTCGCCGAGCTCACGGTTCTCGTCATAAGACGACCCGTCGCGCAGGAGCCAGTCGAGCGCGATCTGGTGGTAGCGCGTCGCCTTGATCTGCGGCAGGGCATAGCGCGTCGCCACGCGCGGCACGTCATGATTGGAAAGCACCCAGGTCGAAGCGGAATCGGATTCGACGGCAGCCTTCAAGCCCTCCTCGATTGCGGTATGCATGTCGTCATAGGTCCAAATGGCCTTGGCGAACTCAAAGTTGAACGTCTGCCCGAGCTCGCTGGGGCGCGCATAGAGATACTGGCGCTCGGGCAGCACCCACGCCTCGGCAACAGCACTGCGCGGCGGATCATAACGGTCGAACACGCGGCGCCACTCGCGATAGATCTCGTGGACCTCGTTACGGTCCCATAGCGGATGGGTACCGTCGTCAACCATGTCATCGCCCTCGGCGAGATGCCAACGGTCGAGATCATCGCGATCGAGGTCCTTGGCGAGACCGTGCGCCACATCGATACGGAAGCCATCGACGCCACGATCGCTCCAAAACGCGAGGACGTCACAAAAGAATGTGTGGACCTCGGGGCATGACCAGTCAAAGTCGGGCTGCTCGGGCGTAAACATATGCAGATACCACTGACCGTCCGCAACGCGCGTCCAGGCGGGGCCGCCAAAGTTGGCATTCCAATTGGTGGGAGGCAGCTCACCATGCTCGCCGCGACCATCGCGGAAGATATAACGGGCGCGCTCAGGCGATCCGGGACCGGCGGCAAGAGCGGCTTTGAACCAGGGATGTTGGTCGGATGAGTGGTTTGGCACGATATCGACGACAACCTTGATCCCGCGCGCATGGGCAGCGGCAATCATGTCATCGAAGTCGTCAAGCGATCCGAGACGAGGGTCGACATCGCAGTAGTCCGCCACGTCATAGCCGCCGTCGACAAGCGGCGATGGGTAGAACGGGCTCAGCCATATGGCCTCGATGCCCAGCCGCTCAAGATAATCCATCTGCTGGGTAATGCCCGCGATATCGCCCAGACCCGAACCGGTCGAATCCTTAAACGAGCGCGGGTAAATCTGATAGATCGCGGCATCGGACATCCATGAGCGCGAAGAGGTTATTTCTGTAGCCATGGGACATATCTCCCTTGCAACGAGGTTTGCGAGATGTCCACGATGATACGCCCAAGGCAGACATTCGCGACAAACAACGCCCCACCCACGCTCCAAAAAAATGCTCGCTCCCTCTCGGGTTCGAGCCCCCTGGGGCGGATTGACCAATGAGGCGAAAAGAATGGAAGACTCACTCCCCCGGCCACGACAGCGAGCGGGCTCCGGGTGCCCCAGGTTGCCGTGAAAGAGGAGGGAAGCGTACTTTATGTACGCGACCGACGATTGAGGGGCAAGATGGGGTGCCCGGGGCTCGCACAGCGTCAACAAAAAACGCGGTTCGTTAGAACCGCGTAACATAGTTGGAGCGGACAACGGGGCTCGAACCCGCGACCCCAACCTTGGCAAGGTTGTGCTCTACCAACTGAGCCATGTCCGCTTGCGGGTTATTAATTTACGCGAGTTGTCCAAAAGACGCAAGTACTTTTTTCAAAAAACTTGTCTGCCGCATGTTCTTAGTAGCTAAACGCGCTAAAGCGATTGGCTAGGCACACGATTCCAGTGCTCCGCTAAACAGCTTCACCATCTGCACGCGCGTGCCGGCGCCGTCCGTACGACGAGCAACCTCCACGTTATCGACGAGCATACGCATAAGCTTGATGCCACGGCCGCGTTCCTCGGATGCGACCGGTTCGCTCGTTTCATCGATAGAATAGCCGGCACCTCGATCAAGCACCTCAACCACAACGCGATCGCCATAGGCCTGAACCGTCAGGACGCACCCGATACCGCCCGCATGGTCATAGGCATTACCCAGCGCCTCCCCCGACGCCAATGCGACATCGTAGCGCTCGTCACGGCGCAACGGAAGCGATTCGAGGAGTTCGGCGATGCGATGTCGGTAGTATGGAAGGTTCTCGATACCTTGACGGACCTCGACGCTCTTGCTCCAGCGAGGCAGCTCCCCCACCGGAATGGCGGGAATAGACTCCCGTGCCGGACCCGCAACATGCAGGATGTCGACAAGTCGGGCAATCTCCAAAAAGCGAATAACCTCATCGGAGGCGTTAACAAGCGAAAGCAGGCCCTCTCGCCTCATGAGCTCTCTGGCACGTGTAAGCAAAAACGCCAAACCTGTCGAGTCGATAAAGCCCACGGCCTGGCAATTGATGACAACGCGACGCACGCCCCGGTCGATCAAATTATCCAACCGTCGGCGCAGCACCGGCACCGATGCGATGTCGACATCACCCGGTGGCGTCAAAACCGCTATGTCATTCCACTCATTCATACGACCATGGTTCCCCAAAAAAGCCCACTCGATGCATTCGTTTCCCCAACCGTGCGGATTCAACCCGCCCAGCGTCGTCTATGAACGACCCCGTAAAAACTCAAGGGACACCAATGCAATGTCATCGTCCAGCGCCGAATCGGTAAATCGGTCAAGCTCGCCCAAGACCTTGCCGCAAATGCCCGACACGCCCTCCGCCGAAACAGAAAGCAGAAGATCGCGCAAGCGCTGCTCGCCAAAGAACGCTCCGGTGCGGTCACGGGCCTCAATCGTTCCATCCGTATACATAAAGAGCATATCGCCGGGGGCGAACGTAAAGGCACCCGTCTCGTACACCATGCCTTCGAATGCGCCGATTACGCCCGATTGGCATCCAAGCAGTTCGACCTCTCCCCCACGGGCCTCGCCGCCACCCAGCGGCATCGACTCTGGCCTGATGACCATGGTCGGAGGATGGCCCGCCGAACAATACGTTGCGCGTCCGGCTTTAAGGTCAATCTTGGCGATAAAGGCCGTCACGAACGTCTCGACCCTCGAAAAGCCCATGAGCATGCTGTTAAGGGAGCGTGCCATGCGGGCGGGCCCCGCACCCTCCCAGGCATAGGCCGTCAGGGCCGTCTTGACGAGCGCGGACATCGATGCGGCCTCAATGCCTTTGCCAGACACATCACCCAGAATCATGACGGCGCAGTCGTCGGGAAGTCGGATGAGCGTATAGAAATCGCCGCCGACCAACGCCGAGTTCGTGGCCGACAGGTATACCGAATCGGTTGCGATACCCGGAACATCCCCCAGGGAATTTCTCATGCCGATCTGGAGGGTCTGAGCGATATGGCGCTCCTCGCGCTTTTGAGATTCGCCTTCGTAGATCAGTTCAAAGTCATGCGCCAAGTGCACCAAGTAGTCATATTCAAGGTCATCAATCGGCTCTTGGCTGCCATCACGAAGCAGCAGTGCGTGCGTCGTCGGGCCCTTCGCAACAGAAGCAGGAACAATCGCGTCGTTGCTGTGCTTGCCATCACCCTCAGAGCGCGGGCACCCCGCCTCGATGCCGAAGTCGACGTAGAGACCCTGGCAAGGCAGACCATGCGTCCTAAGCCAGCCTCCCATGGGCATCGATTCATCAACGCGTGTTATACGGACGTGCTTAAGGTCCTCGGCACTCGTGCCGCCCAAAACAGATGCCTCAAAGCCATCAGGGCCAGCTCCCAGACGTGCCGCCGGCGCCGTCGTAGAAAAGAAAAGCTTCTCGGGATCGTCCGGCAAAGCAACGCGACTGCCGCCTTCAAAATCTATGACATAGGAGTCCAGACTGGCGTCATACTCAACAGGGCAAAAATGGCAGTTGAGTATATTGCAGATCTCGGACGATACCGCCTGGGTAGCCGCGGCGGAATCGTCTAGAAAGGTAAACAGCTCATCACGTAAGACATTGAGCGAGCGGCCAAGCTCGGCCGTGCGACGAGAGCGAAGGCTCGATGCCATTCCGACCAGCTGGATAGACAGGTAATCGCAAATGACCTCAAGTACATTAACGTCATAGGCGAGCGGTGCCTGGGGGCGTTTCCAACCAACTTCCAACACGCCAAGGATCTGCGTACCGTAAAAAACGGGAAGACAGATCTCGCTGCGGTACGGAGGCATATCCTGCATGCGCAACAGGTGCTTAGAACGATTATCCAGGTCCATGAACATACCGGAGGCGGCCCTATCGCCCTCAAGGTCCTGCTGAATCGACAAGCGACAGGCACGCGACTCGCGAAGAACATACGTCGGAATGCCAGCGCCATACGGCAAAAACTCGGGCAGGTAGCTGTCGTGCAGCTCCTTGGAGACACCGCGAAGCTTAAAACCGCCGCTCTCAGAAAAATAGATAGCGGCACCCGAAGCATCGAGCGTTCCTACAAGTTGGTTTAAAACGGTATCAAGCAGACTGGGTAACTCATCGGAGCCCACAGTGCTCATAATGACCGAGAGCGTGCCTGAGAGACGCTTGTTCGCCACTCTGAGCTCCGATAACGCACGCTTGAGTTGACGGTCGTGAGAATACTGCTCCTCGATACTGTGAAGTGCCACCAGGACGCGTGGCGCTCGGCGCCCAAAGATGCGTGGAGGCGTTACGGAGCCTGCACGAACCAAGACGGGGATAAAGGAGCCGTCACTCAGCTTGAGCATCAGTTCGCTCTCGGAGCCATCAGTTTCAAATGGCAGACGATGTTCCGTCGCACGTTCAAAAGCGGACGAATACAGGACGTCTTTAACATCTCCACCGACGACATCGGCGCGTTCTTCGCACATCAAACCAAGTAAGCGATTATTCACATGCAGAATGGTTCCGTCGAGCTCGCAGATGATGACAGCATCGCTCGTGATCTCGACTAGTTGGGCAACGTCTGCCCACTCGTTGCGTTCAAGCGTTTCCATCGTGGACCCCACCGTCTATCGGTAACAAAAAAGCCTCCGAAGAGGCTTCTCAAATGCGATGGTGTCGGAGGCGGGACTTGAACCCGCATGACCAAAAAAGCGGTCACTAGCACCTCAAGCTAGCGCGTCTGCCAATTCCGCCACTCCGACATGCTATGTTGTTGATTCACGGTTCGTTTTGTTGGACCCGCGCGTTCAACGAGGAAGATAATAACCTATGATTCGAGAACTGTGCAAGCACTTTTTTCAAAAAAGTTTACGAATTTGTAAATGCGCAGGTAGATCCGTGTGTCCGGCCCCGAATCGGTGTTGCCTCCCGGCGCGTCCTCGGGCATGAGCGATATTTTGCTGCGCACTTCGTGCTGCAAAATATCGCTCCCCCTGCGGAATGCGCCGGGAGGCAACACCGATTCGGGGCCTGCAAATACATACTTCAGGCACAGTTCTCAAACATGTTCTGGGGGCTGATGTAAATTTGGTGGCTCGGCAAAGCCGAGCCCTTATATGGGGAGGCCGGAGCTAAAGCTCCGGCCTCACTAACTTTCCTATTAGATTAAGTGAGCGATCGAGGAATCGCACTCCCCTCCTCTGCCGAGTTACCGCAGGGCCTGCCCTGAAGTTACTTTTCAGAACACTCCGCACTGATATTTTCTGTATTGAAGACGTCGATGGTGCACCCGTATACCATTGACGTCGACACCATC
>UQLI01000053.1 GCA_900541715.1 uncultured Collinsella sp. | reverse complement strand
GGGCCTTGCCCGGGAGGGTGACTTTGTCCGGGGAAGTTCGCGAAGCCCACTTCCCGGAGCAAGGCAACCCGCCCGGAGCAGGGCCCAGCGCGAGACCGTCCCGGATGCCTATCCGCACAGCATTGTTACTAGCGGGATCGTCAAAATGGAGCAGATGATCGACAGGAAGGTGCATTGCATCATGGGGCGTGCGTCCTTACCGTATTGAAGACAGTACAGCGTGCCGTTGCTGCCTACCGGCATTGCCATCTCGAGCACGAGTGTCGTAATGAACATGGGCGTCATGCCCGGCCACACGCGGGCCACGGCAAGGCACGCCACCGGGACGATAACCAGGCGAAACGCCACGGCGACATAGGCACGCCAGTTGGTGAGCATATCGAGCGGTCGATACTTGGCAATGGACGAACCCATGAGCAGCAGCGCCGCCGGGGTGGTCATGGTACCCACGATGGAAATCGAATCGCCCACGACGCCCCAGTCGGTCCATCCGGTCAAAACGACAATGAGCACGACAACACTCGCAATAAGGCCAGGGTTTTTGCAACAAGCGGCAAGATTTCGCAGCTGCTTCTTGAGGCCGCCTTGTGCGCCACTAAAGAGCATGACGCCAACGGTGAACATAAATATGTTGAAGGGAATGAGCGCAATCGAAGCGTACAACAGCGCCTGTTTTCCCAATACCGCCGAAATAACCGGAAAGCCGATAAACCCGGCATTACCGAAAATCACCGCAAAGCGATACGAGCACTCTGTTCCCTTGGGCACACGAAGGACAGCGGTAACGGTAAACGCAATAACAATCGCCACCGCATACATGGCGACGGACAAGCCCATAAGCGAAAACGTATCGGCAACGCTCGGCAACTGCACATCGTCACCCAACGCCGACGAAAGCACCAAGCACGGCAACGCCACCTGCAGCAGCAAACGCGAAAGCTCGCGCTCAAACTCTGCCTTCATAAACCCCAGCTTGGAGATACACCAACCCAACAGGATCGGCAAAGAAACCGTCACCATCTGCAACGCCACGCTCGTAAAACTCATCCATCCCCCTCTTAGCTATTCCACGAGGGCCGGGGTGCCTGCTTTGTTTTGAGAAGTGGGCTCCGCGAACTTCTCAAAACAAAGCAGGCACCCAGGCCCCGGCAATGCAATCCTAGCTGACCAAAGAAAGATGCGCAGCCTCCAGGGCAGCATCAGCAAAGTCACCGTTGCATTAAAAATTTTCAGCCCCGCAGATCGAAACGGTCGAGAGGGCCTTGCCCGGGAGGGTGACTTTGTCCGGGGAAGTTCGCGAAGCCCACTTCCCCGGACAAAGTCACCCTCCCGGGCAAGGCCCCAGCGCGAGGCCGTCCCGGATGCCTACTTACTCGTTGTCGCCCGCGGTCATTTGGGTTGCGGAGAGCGCGCCGTCGGCTGCGGTTGCGGCAGCGGCGTCAGGCCAGACCCAGTCGGTGAAGGCCGGGTGATCGTAGCCTTCGTCGCAAGCGAACTCAAAGGCCTCGGTGCGGAAAGCTTCCCACTCGTTGATCTGCTCGGCAAACTTGTCAGCATCGACCATGCGCAGCACGTCGGCAGCCAGGGCCCAGCGGTCCATGTTGTTCAGGCGCAGCATGTCGAACGGCGTGGTCGTGGAGCCCTTCTCCTCATAGCCGTGGACGCGGAAGGCGTCGTGGCCGGGGCGGTTCCAGATCAGGCGGCGAATCGTGCCGGCATAGGCGTGGAAGGCAAAGAGGACGGGCTTCTCACCGCAGCCGAACAGCTCGGCCCAGCGCTCGTCGCTGATGGCCTGGTCGTTCTCGCAGACGTTCTGGATCTTGAGCAGGTCGACCACGTTGACGAACCACACCTTGATGCCCAGCTCGCGCAGCATGTCTGTCGCGGCCAAGGCCTCGAGCGTCGGCACGTCGCCGCAGGTGGCGACCACGACATCGGCCTCGGCGAGCGAGTCGGCGGTCGATGCCCACTTCCAGGTCGCGACGCCCTCGGCGAGCTCCGCCTTGGCCTCATCGACCGTCTGGAAAGTCGGGGCGGGCTGCTTGCCGCAGAAGATGGCGTTGACGCAGTCGGTGGACTGGTAAACGCGCTCGGCAACGGCAAGGGCCATGTTGGCGTCTGCCGGATAGTAAGCGTTCACGATATGCGTATCGTTGGCCTTGTTGAGCAGCAGGTCGATAAAGCCCGGGTCCTGGTGCGAGAAGCCGTTGTGGTCCTGGCGCCAGACGTGGCTCGACAGCAGAATGTTGAGGCCGCTGATGGGGGCACGCCACGGAATCTCGCGCTTGGTGGCCTCGAGCCACTTGCAGTGCTGGTTGACCATGGAATCGACCACATGGACAAAGCTCTCGTAGGAGCTCCACACGCCGGAGCGGCCGGTGAGCACGTAAGCCTCGAGGAAGCCCTCGCACTGGTGCTCGGACAGCTGCTCAACGACCTTGCCGGAGCCGGCCAGCAGCTCGTCGTTGGCCTCATCCTCGTAGAAGCCGGCATCCCACTGCTTTTTGGTCACCTTGTAGGCAGCCTGCAGGCGGTTGGACGCGGTCTCGTCGGGACCGAAGATGCGGAAGTCGTCCATGTTCTTAGCCAAGACATCGGCGGTGTACTCACCAAAGACGCGGGCGGCCTCGGTGGAGCCCCAGCCGTGGCCCTTCTCGGCAACGGGAATCTCGTGGGCGTGGATATCGGGCAGCTCAAGCTCGCGACGGACCTTACCGCCGTTTGCGTTGGGGTTGGCGCCGATGCGCAGCTCACCGGTCGGCATAAAGGCCGTCACCTCGGGGCGCACCTGGCCCTCGGGCGTAAAGAGCTCCTCGGGCTTGTAGGAGCGCAGCCACTCGCGCAGCACGCGGAAGTGCTCGTGGGTGTCCTTGGCACTCGCCAGCGGCACCTGATGTGCACGCCAGGAGTCCTCGGTCTTTTTGCCGTCGATTTGCTTGGGGCAGGTCCAGCCCTTGGGCGTGCGGAACACGATCATCGGGTAGGCGGGACGGACCACGCTCTCACCAGCGGCGGCCTGTGCCTGCGCAGTAGCCTTGATGTCGCAGATCTCGTCAAAGACTTGCTCAAACAGGGCAGCGAAACGAGCGTGGATGCTCGCATGGCTCTCGTCGTCAAAGCCGGCGACAAAGAAGTGCGGCTTATAGCCCATGCCCTCAAAGAACTTGGTGAGCTCCTCGTCGGACACGCGGGCAAGAATGGTAGGGTTGGCGATCTTGTAGCCGTTGAGGTGCAGAATCGGCAGGACGATGCCGTCCGTTGACGGGTTCACGAGCTTGTTGGACTGCCAAGAGGTCGCGAGCGGGCCGGTCTCGGACTCGCCGTCGCCCACCACGGCCACGGCCAGCAGGCTCGGGTTGTCCATGACGGCGCCATAGGCGTGGCTGAGCGTGTAGCCGAGCTCGCCGCCCTCGTGGATGGAACCGGGCGTCTCGGGCGCAAAGTGGCTCGGAATGCCGCCGGGATAGGAGAACTGGCGGAAGAACTTCTGCAGGCCAGCCTCGTCATCGGTGATGTCGGGGCGAATCTCGCGGTAGGTGCCGTCGAGCAGCGACTGGGCAGTACCGGCGGGACCGCCGTGGCCAGGACCCATCAGGAAGATGGCGTTCTGGTTGTGGTCGGCGATGAGGCGGTTGACGTGGCCGAACAGGAAGTTGATGCCGGGCGTGGTTCCCCAGTGACCGACCAGGCGGTGCTTAACGTCCGGACGACCAAAGTCACGCGTCTCGCCGGTCTTCTCGTCGACAAAGTCAGCACGCATCAGCGGGTTGGAGCGAAGGTAAATCTGGCCGACGGACAGATAGTTCGAGGCACGCCAATACAGGTCGACACCCTCGAGCTCGGAAGCCGGAACCTCATGTCCCAGTTTTTGCCACGGCGTTCCCAGTGTTTTAGCCATTGTTTATGTCCCTTCGCTGTGTGGTCGCGCTCCGATATCGCAACCATTCGTTGGGACTAGTTTATTTGATAAAACGTTTTATCATGGTGAAAAAACGTTTTATCATGTCAAAATGAGCCAAGTATCTAAGGACGGCGACGCTCACCTGCGATATCTTTCATCACAGGCGCTCCACATTCGAACTAGACGAGTTGGTAAACATGTTTAGTTGTGTTTAGCAAGGTTGAGAACACTGCCTTTTACGATGAGCTCCGGCTCCAAAACGACCTCTTCGGCACGTTTTCCGCCCCTGCCGGCCAAGCGCTTTGACATGCAGCCAAAGGCATGCTCGGCAAGTACGCCGGGGTCCTGCTCGATTGCCGTCAGAGCCGGTTCAAACAGAACGTCGGCGGCGGAGTTGTCGTAGCTCACCACCGAGATATCGTCCGGAATGCCCTTCCCCATCTCGTGCAGGCGTTTGAGCAGGCCGAGCGCGATATTGTCCGAGCTTGCGAATACGGCAGTGGCATCGGTCGCCAGCACCGCCTCCGATGCCTCGTAGGCGCTCGGAATGTAGTACTCGCTCTCAAACTCTAAGCGAGCGTCAATGGGCAGACCAACCTCGCGCAATGCGCGTTCGTAGCCCGCCAGGCGTTTGCGGCCCGTGTTGGAGCGGCGGGCGTTGACCAGGCAGGCGATGCGGCGATGTCCCTGCTCGATTAGATAACGCGTGGCCATATAGCCACCCATCTCGTGATCGAACATCACCTTGTCGCACTCGAGGCCCTCGATGGCACGGTCGACCATTACCGCCGGGATGGGTAGATGGCTGACTTCCTCGCGCAAAGCGCGGTCGTCCGAGAACTCGTCGCCCACGACCAAGAACACACCATCGACGCCGCGCGTCACCAGCTGGCGCAAGAGTTCCAGATCGTCCTCGGCACTTCCACCCGAGCTGGTAATAAAGAGCGCATATCCGTCCTCGCGGCAGCGCTTTTCCAAGCTGCCGGCGAGCGAAGCAAAAAAGCGGCTCTCGATGTTAGGAACGATAAGGCCCAGTGTGCGCGACTCGCGCATGACCAGACTACGCGCAATCTGATTAGGAACATAGTGGTTGCGCGCCGCGACCTCCTTGATGAGCTTGCGGTTTTCTTCCGAGATGCGACAGGGCCGATTATTGAGAACAAGCGAGACCGACGAGGGGGAAAGCCCCACCTCCTGGGCGATCTGCTTGAGGGTGACTTTGTTGGCCATCTCGCTCCTTCCAGGTTTACGCGCAATCTCTTGAAAGTATAGCGACCACCCCTCTACCTCGGTGATAAACACTTTACCAATCCGGTAGACGGCTGTTTTATCGCCGCCAGCGCACCAAATCCGTCCGGGTGGGGTATATTGCAATCGATTGATGACAACGACCACCAAAAGGCGGATATTCGTATGCACGAGAACGACTTTTTTAACGAGGACCTGCTGTGCGCGCTTGCTGGCGTTGCCGGCGAGGACAACGTGCTGATGAGCGAGCCCATGCGCGAGCACACCACGTTTAAGATCGGCGGCCCGGCCGACGTCTTTGTCACGCCCGATACCGAGCAGGGCCTCGTCGCCACGCTCGACACCTGTTATCGCTGCGACCTGCCGCTCACCATCGTGGGCAACGGCTCCGACCTGCTCGTCGGCGACAAGGGCATCCGTGGCGTCGTCGTGGCGCTGGGCGAAGGCCTCTCCAACATTACGGTCGACGGTACGCACGTCACGGCGGCGGCCGGCGCCTTGCTTTCCGATGTCGCCGCTGCGGCAGCCGAGGCCGGTCTCACCGGCATGGAGCCCATCTCGGGCATCCCCGGATCGGTCGGCGGCGCCTGCTACATGAACGCCGGTGCCTACGGTGCCTGCATGGCCGATGTGCTGGAGTCCGTGCGCGTCTACAAACCTGCTCGCCAGCTCGACGACGGCACCCGTGGCAGCGGCAACATCATCGAGTTCGATGTCGATGAGCTCAACCTGGGCTATCGCAAGAGCCGCATTGCCGACGACGGCTTCATCGTGCTTTCGGCCACCTTCAATCTCGCTCCGGGCAACGCCGCGATGATCAAGGCCGACATGGACGACTACCGCCAGCGCCGCGAGGACAAGCAGCCGCTCGACATGCCGAGCGCCGGCTCCACTTTCAAGCGCCCCGAGGGCCACTTTGCCGGCAAGCTCATCATGGACGCCGGCCTGCGCGGCCACGCTATCGGCGGCGCCCAGGTAAGCGAGAAGCACTGCGGCTTCATCGTCAACGCCAACCACGCCACCGCCGCCGACGTCGACGAACTCATCCGCCACATCCAAGCAACCGTCAAAGACCAATTCGGAGTAGACCTACAACCCGAAGTCCACCGAGTAGGCGAATTCCTCTAAAAAAGAAGGCCCCGAAAGGGGCCTTCGCTTTCTTTAATTCAGACAACCAGTCCGGTGTGTCGCACGTTGGACCCGAGAGGGCCGCGTGCCCGTCCGCAATATATTTGATTGATCGCGAGTTCCGCACGCAAAGAAGGCCACTTAATGTGGCCTTCGTCTTGCGCAG
>UQLI01000052.1 GCA_900541715.1 uncultured Collinsella sp. | reverse complement strand
CCTCTTTGGCGGCAGCGTCAACAACGAGTTCACCAAGATCGTCCAGACGCGTCCCCGCACGTACCTCGTTACCAACATGAACCTTCCTCTCCTCATCCAGTTGCTGTTCTCTGACGAGTCGGCGCCGGTTGAGGAGACGATTCGCGCCATCGTCGCTGCGGACGATACGCGCGTGAAGTTTGTCAACGATCTTTTGGTCGATGACGACGAGGAAGAAGAGTTCTAATCCGCAGCACCTACTGACACGCCGTAAGACGGCACAAGACCTTTGGGGGGTCACATTATGATTCAGCTACTTCGCGTTGACCATCGCCTGCTTCATGGCCAGGTCGCAGTTTCCTGGGTTCAGGGCCTTGGCTCCAACTGCATCTTCTGCGTGGGCGATAAGGTCGCTAACGACCCGGTGTGGAAGACGACGCTCAAGATGGGCAAGCCTGCCGGCTGCAAGCTCGTCATCAAAGATATGGAGCATGCAATCGAAGCTATCAGCTCGGGCGTGACCGACAAGTACAAGATGATCATCTGTGTCGCCACTATTGCTGAGGCAAAGCAGCTTGTTGAGGGCTGCCCGCAGATCAAGTCGGTCAACCTGGGCAACACCAAGCCAAAGGACGAGAAGCGTCCCGATGCTCGTCAGGTCTCTCGTCAGATCTTCCTGACCGCGGCCGAGGAAGCCGATGTGCGCGAGATGCTGGATCGTGGCGTCGAGGTCGAGATTCGACCCCTGGCCGACGACCCCAAGGTCGACTGCGCCAGCGTGCTCTAGGCGTTCAATTTCGAAGAGTCTGAGCTCTTCGTAGTGTCCTATTAGGAAAGGGGGATATATGCTTACCCAAGCAATCCTCATCGGACTTATCGCCGCATTTGGTAAGTTCGACTGCCAGCTCGGTACGCTCTATGCGTTCCGCCCCATCGTCCTGTGCCCGCTCGTGGGCCTGGTGCTGGGGGACCTGCAGACCGGCCTTGCCGTCGGCGCCAGCCTGGAGTTGCTGTTCATGGGTTCGGTTTCCATCGGCGCCTACGTGCCGCCTAACGAAACCATCGGCGGCGTGCTCGCCTGCGCGTTTGCCATTCAGCTCGGTCAGGGTACCGAGACGGCCATCGCGCTCGCCATGCCCATCGCTGTCCTTTCGCTGACGATCGGCAACATTACTAGTGCCTTGTTCACCGTGTTTGTCGATATGGCAGACAGGTTCGCCCTCAAGGGAAACCTTAAAGGCATTTACGCCGTTCATTGGGGCATGGGTCTTTGGGGCTGCCTTGAGTATTTCCTGCTGTGCGGCGGCGCCTTCTATCTGGGCTCCGATGCCATCCAGGGCCTGCTCGACTTCGTCCCGTCCTTCATCATTGATGGTTGCGGCGTTGCCGCCAACATCCTGCCTGCCATGGGCTTCGCCATGCTCGGCCGCCTGGTGCTCACCAAGCAGCTCGTGCCCTTCTACTTCCTGGGCTTCCTGCTGTGCTCCTACGCCAACGTGCCCGTCCTGGGCGTCGCCCTGATCGCCATCATCATCGGCATCGACAAGTTCGACCTGCTCGGCCTGGGCGGAGCCCAGCCCCAGCTCTCCGCGGAAGGGGATGAGGACGATGACTTCTAGTCCCGAGAACAAGATCACGCGCTCCGACCTCGTCAAGAGCGCCGTCAACGTCGGCGCCCTGGGCATGGAGTTCTCCTGGACCTACTACAAGCAGATGAACATCGCCTTCTGCCTGATGGTCGCCAACATGCTCAAGAAGATCTACGCCGGCCGCCCCGACGACTACGCCGAGGCCCTGCACCGCCACTGCGCGTTCTTCAACATCACCGTCCAGTTCGCCCCGTTCGTCGGCGGCATCGCGATGGCCATGGAGGAGAAGGTCGCCCGCGGCGAGATCGAGCCCGAGAGCGTCAACGACGTCAAGGCCGCCCTCATGGGCCCGCTGTCCGGCATCGGCGACTCCATCTTCCTGTCGACGCTGCGCGTGGTCGCCGCCGCGGTGGGCATCAGCCTGTGCCAGGCCGGCAACCCCTTCGGCCCCATCGCCTTCCTGCTCATCTACAACATCCCCGGCTTCGCGCTGCGCATCTGGGGCGCCGTCAAGGGCTACGAGCTGGGCGTGGGCTTCCTGGACGAGGCCCAGAGGACCGGCCTCATGCAGAAGATCATGACCTGCGTGGGCATCGTGGGCGTCATGGTCGTGGGCGCCATGTGCAAGGACATGTTCTGGGCCAGCATCCCGGTGGCCATCGGCTCGGGCGAGGACGCCCAGACCCTCCAGGACATCCTGGACGGCATCATGCCCGGCATGCTCGGCATGATAGCCTTCTGGCTGTACTACTGGCTGCTGTCCAAGAAGATCAACCCCATGGTGCTGATCGTGGCCACCATGGTCGTGGGCATCATCGGCGCGTTCTTCGGCGTGCTGGCGTAGGTTCCTGCGTTTTATTCTGCCCCCAAGGGAAACGGCGACCTATTGCGGTCGCCGTTTTTTATTACCGAAAGCTAGCTGGAGGTGCTTCGTGATTCGATCTGACAATCCACCCGATAATGGCGTGAGCGGGGCGATGTATCTATTTGGCACGGCGCTCTTGTGGAGTTTTATCGGCATCCTCGTTCGCGCCAATTCGCAGTCAGCTCTTTTGATCGGTGCCGTTACGGCAATATTTATGGCGCTCTTTATCCTGCTCGTTGGCAGGCCCGTCCTCCGCGTCAGCCGTCTTATTGTCCTTGTGGCCGTCTGCAACTTCGTGACGGGCACCACGTTTAACTTTGCCAACCAGCTCACGACGGTCGGCAACGCGATCGTCCTGCAGTACACCTCGATGATTTTTGTTATCGTGTATCAATCGCTCGCAACTCGCACGTTGCCCTCGCCTGCGAAGATTGCCTCCGTGGTGGTTGCTTTTACGGGTATGGGACTTTTCTTTTTAGGTGATTTGAGTGCCGAGGGCATGCTCGGAAATCTGCTTGCGGTCATTTCGGGCGCCACCTTTGGGCTGTGTTTCTTTTTGAACTCTCGCCCCGATGCGTCGCCCATGGTGTCCTCGCTCATCTCCTGCGGTATCTCGATGCTTCCGATCGTCTATTTTGCCGGCGCCCTAGACTCCGTGAGGCCATTTGAGTGGGGGCTCATGCTGGTGCATGGCCTTTTTTGCAGCGGTCTTGCGAGCGTGCTGTATGCCAAGGGGATCGCGCGCACCAACGCGTTTGCGGCCAACTTGGTTTGCATGAGCGAGGTCGTGCTCGCTCCCTGCTGGTCGGCGCTCTTCTTTGGCGAGGTCTTTCGCTGGAACGAGTTTTTGGGCGCGGCGATTATCGTTTTGGTGATTGTGGCCAACTTGGCATCCGATGCCTTTGGCGATGGCTTTCTGGTGGCGCTTGTCCGCCATCGAAACAAAGAGCGCGCCTGATGGGATACGTCTGCCGTTTACGGTAAAAAAAACCCCGCTGAGCGAGTGGTATTAAATAGTAAGAACCTGCATATCTATAATTGGTATCAAATCATTTGTGCCTGGCATGGGTGTTAGCAGCACACCAGGTACGCTTCGAGCCGTGGAATCGAACTCCCGGAATTGATATCAACAACGCGCGCGACGGGAGTGACGACGGTTCGAGATTCCTTATTGGGAGGAATTATGCTTATCCAAGCAATCCTCGTCGGCTTAGTCGGAGCGTTTGGATGCCTCGACTACCAGCTCGGCACCCTCTACGCGTTCCGCCCCATCGTCCTGTGCCCGCTCGTGGGCCTGGTGCTGGGGGACCTGCAGACCGGCCTTGCCGTCGGCGCCAGCCTGGAGTTGCTGTTCATGGGTTCGGTTTCCATCGGCGCCTACGTGCCGCCTAACGAAACCATCGGCGGCGTGCTCGCCTGCGCGTTTGCCATTCAGCTCGGTCAGGGTACCGAGACGGCCATCGCGCTCGCCATGCCCATCGCTGTCCTTTCGCTGACGATCGGCAACATTACTAGTGCCTTGTTCACCGTGTTTGTCGATATGGCAGACAGGTTCGCCCTCAAGGGAAACCTTAAAGGCATTTACGCCGTTCATTGGGGCATGGGTCTTTGGGGCTGCCTTGAGTATTTCCTGCTGTGCGGCGGCGCCTTCTATCTGGGCTCCGATGCCATCCAGGGCCTGCTCGACTTCGTCCCGTCCTTCATCATTGATGGTTGCGGCGTTGCCGCCAACATCCTGCCTGCCATGGGCTTCGCCATGCTCGGCCGCCTGGTGCTCACCAAGCAGCTCGTGCCCTTCTACTTCCTGGGCTTCCTGCTGTGCTCCTACGCCAACGTGCCCGTCCTGGGCGTCGCCCTGATCGCCATCATCATCGGCATCGACAAGTTCGACCTGCTCGGCCTGGGCGGAGCCCAGCCCCAGCTCTCCGCGGAAGGGGATGAGGACGATGACTTCTAGTCCCGAGAACAAGATCACGCGCTCCGACCTCGTCAAGAGCGCCGTCAACGTCGGCGCCCTGGGCATGGAGTTCTCCTGGACCTACTACAAGCAGATGAACATCGCCTTCTGCCTGATGGTCGCCAACATGCTCAAGAAGATCTACGCCGGCCGCCCCGACGACTACGCCGAGGCCCTGCACCGCCACTGCGCGTTCTTCAACATCACCGTCCAGTTCGCCCCGTTCGTCGGCGGCATCGCGATGGCCATGGAGGAGAAGGTCGCCCGCGGCGAGATCGAGCCCGAGAGCGTCAACGACGTCAAGGCCGCCCTCATGGGCCCGCTGTCCGGCATCGGCGACTCCATCTTCCTGTCGACGCTGCGCGTGGTCGCCGCCGCGGTGGGCATCAGCCTGTGCCAGGCCGGCAACCCCTTCGGCCCCATCGCCTTCCTGCTCATCTACAACATCCCCGGCTTCGCGCTGCGCATCTGGGGCGCCGTCAAGGGCTACGAGCTGGGCGTGGGCTTCCTGGACGAGGCCCAGAGGACCGGCCTCATGCAGAAGATCATGACCTGCGTGGGCATCGTGGGCGTCATGGTCGTGGGCGCCATGTGCAAGGACATGTTCTGGGCCAGCATCCCGGTGGCCATCGGCTCGGGCGAGGACGCCCAGACCCTCCAGGACATCCTGGACGGCATCATGCCCGGCATGCTCGGCATGATAGCCTTCTGGCTGTACTACTGGCTGCTGTCCAAGAAGATCAACCCCATGGTGCTGATCGTGGCCACCATGGTCGTGGGCATCATCGGCGCGTTCTTCGGCGTGCTGGCGTAAGGGCCCGGCTGCATAGATTTTCGTTGCAACCTGGAAAGGGGATGGAGCAGGCCTATGCCTTCCATCCCCTTTTTGTATAGAAGGAGTTCGTATGTTCGCGAAGGATCGCGAAGCAATGCGCCTGACGCCGGCAGAGGTCAGGCTGATTCTTATTGAGTCCCTGCAGTGGTGCGCCAACAACGCGGTCTACTTTTTGGGGCTTATCGGTGCGGCCACGTATGATCTGGCCGGCACGGCCTTTTTGGTTGCCGCCATTACGCTCGTGCGCAATCTTATGACGTCGGTGGGCAATATGGTGTCGGGCTCGGTCATCGATCGCTTTGGACCGCGCCGGACGTCGTTTGTGACGTGCGTGATTACGGCAGTGCTATCGCTTGGCGTGGGGTTAGCGCCGTTGTCTGTCCCCGGGCTTGTGTTTGCCGCGTGCGTCTTGGGACTTGCGGGCGGCTTTATCAACACCTGCACGCATGCGTTTCCGGGATACCTGGAGTCGACCACCGAGGGTCGTACCCGCGTGAACGGCCTCATGGTGTTCTACAGCAATATCGCCTATACCGCTGGCCCGCTGCTCGGCGGTGCCATCGTGAGCTGTTTTGCCACGCAATCGGTCTACCTGCTCATGGCGGGCATGATGGGTGTGGCGGCCGTGCTCTCCTTGGGCTGTCACGAGTGTGTTGCTCCCGCAAAAGGGGAGAAGCCGAAGGGCGGTATTCTGGGCGGCATGGCCGAGGGTGCGCGACTTACGTTTCGCGACCACGACTTGCGCCTCATCTTTATCTCGGGCTTTTTGGGTTTCTTTGCGTTTGGCGCGTTCGATTCGCTGGAGTCGTTGTTCTACCGTGATGTACTCAACGTGGATATCGTCTGGCTGGGCTGGTTGTCCTCGGTCGTGGGCCTCACTTCCTCGGTGGGTGCGTTCATCCTGACCAAGCTTTCTGCTCGCCATGTCAACCTGCGATTGCTGCTCGGCGCGCTCATGGCCGTGGGCATTGGGTCCATGGTGTACGTGGGCACCGATATGCTGGGGGTCGCGATTATCGGTCAGGCGATTAACGGTCTGGCCTGGGGGTTCCTGGAGCCGCTGCAGATGATCTTGATTCAGGAGCGTGCCGACATCAAATACCTGGGGCGCATTACCGGCTTTGTGCGTTTTGGCCTGATGAGCGCCGGCGTGGTGCCGCTGCTGGCGGCTCCGTTTTTGGCGGAGGCTTTGGGCGTCCAGACGGTACTGTTTGGAGCATCGACCATTATTGCGCTGGTAGGAACGCTGTTCTTTGTCACACAAGGGAGACGCCGGGGGCGTTAGCTATACATCAAATTCTAATTTAATACCACTCACCAGAGAATTTCGACCGTTCACCGAGGATTGGAACAGATTGAAAAGTGGTATTAAAAACACGTTTGGTGTATGTCTATAATTGGTATCGAAAAGAAACGCGATGTATAGATTCGCGTGCAGGACAGAAAGGAAAAGCCATGAAGGAAACCGAGAAGATCGAGATCATGCACTTTAGCCAGGAGGGCTACGTCGAGGACGGCAAGAACGTCTACGAGACCGGCAAGAAGATGACCGCGCTCGCCGACAAGGTCGCCGACGAGGGCTACGACGCCGTGTTCCTGATGGGCGTCGGCGGCACCTGGGACGAGCTCATGCAGCTCGAGTACCTCATGAACAAGTTCGGCGACCGCGACCTCGAGGTCTA
>UQLI01000051.1 GCA_900541715.1 uncultured Collinsella sp. | reverse complement strand
CCGAGCCGTACGCTTGAACTGAGAAGGGGGAGGCCTCGCGGCCTCCCCCTTTTTTTGCGTTTACGGGCTTTTGTCTCACATAGTAGCTGTGTTTTATAACCCTCGTTTGTCGCATCTTCTGTGAACGGGCTACAATAACTTAGTCTGTGCGATATGGAGGTGAACATGGCTGAAGCTGGTATCGGCGTTGATATCGTCGAGATTTCCCGTATGAAATCAATTCTTGAAAAGACGCCGTCGTTTGCTCGGCGTGTGTTTACCGAAGAAGAGCGTGCGTATTGTGATGCATCATCGCGTCCCGCTGCTCACTATGCCAGCCGCTTTGCTTCGCGCGAGGCGGTACTTAAAGCTCTCGGCACGGGTTTTAGTCAAGGCGTTGGTCGCAAGGATGTTTCGGTTACGCGTGATAAACTCGGCAAACCGAAGGCGCTGCTTTCGGGCCGTGCTCTCGAGATCGCTCGAGAGCTGGGTGTTGTTGAGGTCGCTCTTTCCATTACGCTTACAGGAGACTTAGCCGTTGCGAATGCCATCGCGATTACCGAAGATGCTCGGCCTAAGCCAAAAGAGGAAAAGGTGAGCACCAAGAAACGCGTAGCGCAGACATTTAAAGAGGCTCGCTCTGTTTTAGATGAGCTTGAGCAGCTGCAGAATTCAGCATTGACGGAGCACCTGGGCGATGCTTCGCAAGATACGCTAGGAGCATAGATGAAACCGGTTTTGAGTACCGAAGAAGTCGTTCGTCTCGAGGATATCATCGAACGCGAAGGGACTTCGAAGGCCGAGCTTATGGAGCTAGCGGGTGAGTTTGCCGCCAACGAGGTCTTGAAGCTCAATCCCGATCGGGTTCTCGTTCTGGTCGGTTTTGGTAATAATGGCGGCGACGGTTGGGTTGCCGCCGATATCCTGAGCCATAAGGGTGTGGACGTCGATATCGTTTCTCCGGTTGAACCGGATGAGATTCCTGCTGCTCTGGCACGTCATGTTGCTCGTCGTACTGCCGGCCGCGATGTGCACGTTTGCGTCGGCCCTTCGCGTGACGAACTCGAGGTTTTGATCGATAAGGCCGATGTTGTTGTCGATGCCATTTTTGGTACCGGTTTTCACGGGAATCTGCGTGCGCCGTTCTCCATCTGGATTCCTACGGTCAATGAATGCGCCGATTGTGTCGTATCCATTGATGTCCCCTCGGGCCTGAATGCCGAGACGGGCGTTGTTGATGACGACTGCATTCGTGCCGAGCATACGGTGACGATGATTGCGCCCAAGATTGGTCTGTATAGCGCTGATGGTCCTGAGTATGCTGGCGATTTGATCTGCGGCAATCTTTACGACCGTCTTGACGAGGTCATCGATGATGTCGACCACGCCGCTGAGATTGTCGAGCCCGGTGACTTAGTTGATTACTTTGTCCCACTACCTACGAATATCGATAAGTATTCCCGTGGCTCTGTGCTTATTGTCGCCGGATCTGCGCAATATCCTGGTGCTGCCATTATGGCGGCCAAGTCTGCAGCTCGCGCGGGTGCTGGTTACGTGGCGGTCGCGGCTCCTGACGCCTGCGCCAATCTTATTCGCATGGCGCTTCCTTCGATTCCCGTCTTTGCTATTCCGTCTGATTCCCGCGGCTCCTTTGGCGCCGCTGCGCGCATGACGGTGTGCGAGATTGCAAAGAAGTACAGCTGCGTACTGTGCGGTCCTGGTATGACGACGTCCGCCGGCGCTATGCAGGTGGTTTCGGGCTTGCTCGAGCTTGATGTACCGCTTATTTTGGACGCCGATGCACTCAACTGCCTTGCTAAGATTGCCATTGACGGTATTGATAGTAATCCCGAGATGTATCGTCGCGAGCAGCCGTTGGTTATGACGCCGCACTATCGTGAGCTTTCGCGTCTGGTTGCCGGTGACGAGGTGAACGACCTTGGTACCGCGATTGCAGCCGCGCAGAAGGTTGTCTGGGCTGCAGGCTCCGACAATCTGGTGGTCATTGCCAAGGGGCCGACGACGGCTATCTGTGGCGTTGAGCGTGTACTGCTGCCGCTCTCGGGTCCGGCTTCTCTGGCAACTGCCGGTTCGGGTGATGTTCTCGCGGGTATTTTGGCCGGCACGCTTGCCACCATGCGCGACGAGATGGATCGTTGGGAGTTGCTGTATTCGTACGCCGTCGCACTTCACAGCTACGCCGGTTTTGCCGCGGCGACGGAGTATGGTGAGAAGAGCGTTATCGCGACCGATCTTATCGACTTGATCGGTCCTGCCATGGAGCTGGCGGCAAAGGATGCGCTCGAAGATCTGGGAATCATGGACGAAGGGTCGGATGACTAATCATGAATAAAGCCGATTTGACGCGCTGGTCCTGGGTCGAGATCGACCGTGGGGCGCTCCGTCGCAACACGAGGGCCTATAAGAACTTGCTGAATCCACGTCAGCGCCTGTGCTGCGTGGTCAAGGCCGATGCTTATGGTCATGGAGCTGTTGAGTGCGCCAAGATCATGTATTCGGCCGGTGCCGACATGTTTGCCGTGGCGACGGTTAACGAGGGCGTTGAGCTCCGACAGGGCGGGATTACGAAGCCCATCCTCATCCTAAGCGAGCCGCCTATCGAGGCCATTCCGACGTTGCTCGAGTTTGATATCATGCCTTCGGTCTATACGTCTGACTTTGCTCTTGCGTATGGCGAATGTGCCGTCGCGGCGGGCAAGGTGGGCAAGTATCATCTCGCCATCGAGACGGGCATGAACCGCATTGGCGTACATTACACGCAGGTGCTCGACTTTGTCCGCGGTATTAATTTCCATCGCGGTATTCAGTGCGACGGCGTATTTACGCACTTCGCCACGGCCGATGAACCTTCGGGCTGGGACTACAAGCTGCAGTGTCAGCGCTTTACCGAGGCCGTTCAGGCCATTAAGGATGCGGGTTTTGAGTGCGGTATCGTGCACTGCGCCAACACGCCGTCCTCGATGCTCGACCCCTCGATGCATTTTGATATGATCCGCGCTGGCGTTGGCTTGTATGGCATGCAGCCGTGCGAGCTGAGTGGCCGCGTGATGCAGCTTGATCCCGTTATGAGCGTCCATGCGCGTGTGACGCGCGTGGCACACCCTGCGATGGGTGAGGGCGTGGGCTACGGTTTTACCTACCGCGTACCGCGTACGCGCGTTCAGATCTGCACGCTGCCGATCGGTTATGCCGATGGCCTATCGCGTACGCTTTCCAATCGTATGGATGTGCTGTATCGCGGCGAGCGCGTGCATCAGGTTGGCAATATCTGCATGGACCAGTTTATGGTCGCCATTCAGTCCAACCCGGCACACGAGATTCCCGAGGCCGAGTATGGTGACGAGATGATCATTGTCGGCCGCGATGGCGATGCCGAGATCACTATGGACGAGATGGCCCGACTGCGCGGAACGATTAACTACGAGGTCGCCTGCGGCTTTGGCATGCGTCTCGACAAGGTCTACGTGTAGGAGCCGCTATGGGCGTCATGCACATCCCGGGCCATACCCATCAGGCGCCGCGTGAGGTCGCACTCGAGGAGATCGAGGCCGTTCTGGGCGATTGTCACCTCTGCCAGCTCTACCAGTCGCGTCACAATATCGTGTTTGGCGTGGGAAATCCCCGCGCTCGCGTGATGTTTATTGGTGAGGCGCCGGGCCGCAATGAGGATTTGCAGGGCGAGCCCTTTGTGGGGGCGGCAGGCGAGGACCTCAACGGCATTTTGTCGCTGGCGGGCCTCAAACGCGAAGACGTCTACATTGCCAACGTGCTTAAGTGCCGCCCGCCGGGAAACCGCAATCCGCGTCCCGAGGAAGTGCTGGCTTGCTCGCCGTTTTTGCGTGAGCAGATTCGAAGCATCTGGCCCGATATTATCGTGACGCTCGGCAACCCCGCGACGCACTTTGTGCTTAAGACCGAGATTGGCATTACTAAGCTGCGCGGCAGGTTCCACCAGATGGGGCATTTTGTAGTAATGCCCACGTTCCATCCGGCAGCAGCGCTGCGCAATCCGGCGTGGCAGGAGCTGCTGGAGGAAGACTTTAAGATGCTGGGCGATTATCTGGAGCGACATCCCGCACCAGAGGACGCCTCGGAATAATAAGGAGCATATATGTCCCTGGAGCGCCTGGGGGTAGGTACTTACAAAACGACTTGCGCTGCCGATACGGAGTACTTTGGCGAGCTAATTGCACCGTGCCTTGAGGACGGCGATGTGCTTATCCTGACCGGTGGCCTGGGAGTGGGCAAAACTCACTTTACCAAGGGCGTCTCGCGCGGGCTGGGCGATGGGCATATGGTTACGAGTCCTACGTTTGCGCTCATGGCCGTTCACGATCAAGGTCGTATTCCGCTGTTTCACTTTGATCTATACCGCCTGGAGCATGCCTACGAGCTCGAGGATACGGGCATTTTCGATGTGCTGGGCTATGAGGGTGCTTGCCTGCTGGAATGGGGCGAACAATTCCAGGACGAGCTGACGGATGAGTATCTTTCGGTGACGCTCAAGCGTGATGAGGGCGACAGCGATGTGCGAACGATAACGCTTGAGGCGCACGGTGACCGCGCAATGGAGCTTTCCCATTTGATTGATAAGGCTGTACAAGATGAGCTTGCATAACGACAACGCGCTGGTGGTGGCGCTCGATACCTCGACCGACATGCTTGCCTGCGCGGCAAGCTGGATTGATGGGCAGACGGGCGAGACGAAGCTCGTGAGTGGCGACCACATGTGTCGCCGTCACGCCAACGTTGAGCTCGTGAATACCGTTGATGGCGTGCTGGCTCAAGCCGGTCTGGATCGCAGCGATGTTGGTTGCTATGTGGTCGGTCGCGGCCCGGGGTCCTTTACGGGTGTGCGCATCGGCATCTCCACTGCCAAGGGCCTCGCGCGTGGTGCCAATGTTCCGCTGCTGGGCGTGTCGACGCTCGACGCTTGCGCTTGGACGGCGTGGAAGGCTGGCGTGCGCGGCAAGCTTGGTATCTTGGCCGATGCTATGCGCGGTGAGGTATATCCGGCGCTGTATATGCTGGTCGATGAGGGTCCCGAGCGTCAATTTGAGCGCGAACACGTGGTCAAGGCCGCCGTGGCGCTCGATGAGTGGCGCCGAGCAGCGGACTGGGACCAGGTTCAGCTGACCGGTGACGGTCTCGTGCGCTATGGCAAGCTGCTGGGTGAGGACGAGACCGCCCGCTGCGTGGAGCGCGACCTGTGGTGGCCTTCGGGCGAGGGCTTGCTGCTCGCGCACGCTGCGGGTGACGGCGATCCGGCCCGCGTCCTGCCGATTTACACGCGCCTTTCGGATGCCGAGGAAAACGAGCGCAAGCGTCTTGGTCTTGCCGAGAGTGCGCAGAGCGGAATTACGGGCGTTGCCGATGAGCTCGCCGGTCGTCATCTGCAGTTCCGTCCCATGGGCGCGGCGGATGCCGAGGGCGCGAGCGCGCTGGAGGCTGCCTGCTTTGAAGGTGCCGGACACGAGGCGTGGACGCCGGGCATGTTCCTGTCCGAACTGGGCGAGGGCGTCGCTGCACCGCGTAGTTGGTGGGTGGCACACGACGACGGCAAGCTGCTGGGCCTTGCCGGCGGTATGGTCGTGGACGGTGATGTGCAGATTCTGGATGTCGCCGTCGACCCGGCACATCGCCGTGAGGGCATTGCCCGCAAGCTGCTGTCGCACGTGAGCTATGATGCCCAGATGCTCGGCTGCACCACGGCTTCGCTCGAGGTCGAGGACGGCAACGAGGGAGCGATTGCGCTCTATAACGCTCTGGGCTTTACCGAGGCTGGCCGTCGCCGCGGCTACTATGGTGCCGGCAAGGACGCCATCGTCATGACGGCCCCGCTGCCCCTGGTACTTCCGGTCGACAATGCTTCGCCCGAGCCGACGGCGGCAGAGCAGCGCGTGTGGCCGCTGCCTGCGCCTGGGCGCTCCGAGGGGGAGCGTGCCGAAATTGAGCGCCGCCGCCTAGTGCTCGCTATCGAGAGCTCCTGCGACGAGACGGCCGTGGCGATTATCGATGCGGATGGCAATATGCTGGCCAACCAGGTGTCGACGCAGATTGATTTTCACGCCCGCTTTGGCGGCGTGGTGCCCGAGATCGCCTCGCGCAAACACGTCGAGGTGATTGTGAGTGTCGTGGATGCGGCGCTCGAGGATGCCGCAGCATCGCTTGGTCTTGAGGATGGAGCCATTGCCCCCAGCGAGCTTGCCGCCGTGGGCGTGACACAGGGCCCGGGCCTGGTGGGCGCGCTCGTGGTTGGCGTCGCCTTCGCCAAGGGCTTTGCCTACGCTGCTGGCAAGCCGCTCGTATGCGTCAACCATCTGGAGGGGCACCTGTTTGCCAACTTGCTGGCGCAGCCCGACCTCAAGCCGCCGTTCATCTTCACGCTTGTCTCGGGCGGGCACACCATGCTCGTGCACGTAAAGGCATGGGGCGACTACGAGGTGCTCGGTGAGACGCTCGACGACGCTGTGGGCGAGGCCTTCGACAAGGTAGCCAAGGCATTGGGTCTGGGCTATCCCGGTGGCCCCATCATTTCCAGGCTGGCCGAGACGGGCAACCCCAAGGCGATCGATTTCCCCCGTGCGCTTAACAGCAGAGGAGACTATCGCTTCTCGCTTTCGGGCCTTAAAACCGCTGTGACGCTCTACATTGAACAGGAGACCAAGGCCGGGCGCACGATTCACCTGCCCGATCTGGCAGCTTCGTTTGAGGCAGCTGTCTTTGACGTGCAGTACAAGAAGGCCAAAAACGCATTGCACGCTACCGGATGCAAGGAATACTGCATCGGTGGCGGCGTCTCGGCCAACCCGCATCTGCGCGAGATGATGATCAAGAAGCTTGGGCGTCAGGGGATTCGCGTAACGGTGCCGCCCTTGTCTGCCTGTACCGATAACGCAGCCATGATTGCGGAGGTCGCTCGCCGTAAATTCGACCGAGGTGAAATCTCGCCGTTCGACGTCGACGCCGATCCAAACATGACGCTGTAGCTGGTACGGCGCGGTCCCCGGACGGAGGGGCCGGATATAAGGTTTCCTGCTCTACAGTCCTGCGCAAGACGAAGGCCACATTAAGTGGCCTTCTTTGCGT
>UQLI01000050.1 GCA_900541715.1 uncultured Collinsella sp. | reverse complement strand
CCGAGGACAACGGCTTTGTGCACCAGATCACCAACATCGACGGCGAGAACAAGATCTTCGCCATCTGCAATTGCAACGTCAACGTGTGCTATGCCCTGCGCACCTCGCAGCTGTTCAACACGCCCAACCTGTCGCGATCGGCCTATGTCGCCAAGGTCGAGAAGGACAAGTGCGTGGCCTGCGGTCGCTGCGTTGAAGTGTGCCCGGCCGGTGCCGCCAAGCTGGGCCAGAAGCTCTGCAGCAAAAAGGCCGGCGGACAGGTGCCCGAGTATCCGCGCCAAGAGCTGCCCGATGCCACCAAGTGGGACCACACCAAGTGGTCGCCCAACTACCGCAACGATAACCGTATCGAGACGCACGAGTCCGGCACCGCGCCCTGCAAGACGGCCTGTCCCGCGCATGTCGCCGTTCAGGGCTATCTGAAGCTCGCGGCTCAGGGTCGCTATGACGAGGCGCTGGCGCTCATCAAGCGCGAGAACCCGCTGCCCGCTATCTGCGGCCGCGTGTGCAACCGCCGCTGCGAGGATGCCTGCACTCGCGGCCGTGTGGACGCCGCCGTGGCTATCGACGAGGTCAAGAAGTTTATCGCCCAGCGCGATCTTGATGCCGCGACCCGCTATGTCCCGCCTGTGGTGACCCCGACGCGTGCCGGCGGCTTCGACCAGAAGATCGCCATCATCGGTGCCGGCCCGGCCGGTCTGTCCTGCGCTTTCTATCTGGCCGAGAAGGGCTACAAGCCCGTCGTGTTCGAGAAGAACGAGCGCCCGGGCGGCATGCTCACCTACGGTATTCCCAGCTTTAAGCTGGAGAAGGACGTTATCGAGGCAGAGGTCGAGATCATTCGCCTGATGGGCGCCGAGTTCCGCTATGGCGTGGAGGTCGGTCGCGATGTGACGCTCGACGAGCTGCGCGCGCAGGGCTTTAAGGCCTTTTATGTTGCCATCGGCTGCCAGGGCGGCCGCCTCGCCGGTATTCCGGGCGAGGATGCCGAGGACGTGACCGTGGCCGTCGACTTTTTGCGCGAGGTCAACAGTGGCAAGATCGACGCACTGCCCGGCCGCACCATCGTGGTGGGCGGCGGCAACGTGGCTATCGATGTCGCGCGCAACGCCTGCCGTCTGGGTTCCGAGCACGTTGAGATGTTCTGCCTGGAGAGCGATGCCCAGATGCCTGCCAGCGAGGAGGAGCGTCGCGAGGCCATTGAGGATGGCGCGCACATCAGCTGCGGATGGGGCCCCAAGGAGATTCACCTGGACGAGGCCGGTCGCGTGTGCGGCATCACCTTCAAGCGCTGCACGCGTGTCTTTGACGACGAGGGCCGTTTTGCGCCCGAGTACGACGAGAACGATCTGCGCCGTGTCGATGCCGACCGTGTCGTCATGTCGATTGGCCAGTCCATTGTGTGGGGCGACCTGCTGGCTGGCTCCAAGGTGGAGCTCGGCCGCGGCCAGGGCGCCCTGGCCGATCCCCAGACTTACCAGACCGCCGAACCCGACATCTTTGTGGGCGGCGACGTCTACACCGGCCCCAGCTTTGCCATCGATGCCATTGCCGCCGGCCACGAGGCTGCCGTGTCCATCCATCGCTTTGTGCAGCCGGGCTCCACGCTCACCATCGGCCGCAACCAGCGCCGCTACACCGCGCTCGACCGCGACGACGTTGTGCTCGAGGGCTACGACAACGCGAGCCGCGAGGTTGCCCACGTTGACCGCGAGCGCGAGAAGGCCGCGCCGTTTAGCGAGTACGTCGAGACCTTTACCGAAGAGCAGGTGCGCGCCGAGACCGCCCGTTGCCTGGGCTGCGGTGCCTCGATCGTCGACCCCAACAAGTGCATCGGCTGCGGCCTGTGCACCACCAAGTGCGCGTTCGACGCCATCCATCTGGATCGCGACCGCCCCGAGTGCTCCACGATGGTCAAATACGAGCAAAAGCTTCCAAGCCTGGGCAAGTACGCGCTCAAGCGCGCCATCAAGATTAAATTCGGGAAGAAGTAAGAAACGCAACAAGCAGGAGAACGGCGCAGAGAGCGGTTGGACAGCGAGCGAGTCCCAGGCGTGGCGAGGTGCCTTGAAAGAGGAGGGCATAGGGCTTTTGCCCATGCCCGACGATTGAAAGGCAGATCGCCCGTCTGGGGCTCGCGCAGCGTCAAGCCGACCGCCGTTCGGTAGAACGGCGGAAGGAATTAAAAGTGCACGAGCTCGGAATCGTCTATCACATCATTCGCGATGTTGAGAATGTGGCGCGCGCTCATGGCGTGCGTCGCGTTTCGAGCGTCACGCTGCTGCTGGGCGAGGTCTCGGGCGTCGTCCCCGATCTACTACTCGACGCTTGGCGCTGGGCGGCGGATAAAAAGCCTATCACGCAGGGCGCGGAGCTTATCGTGGAGCCTGTCGAGGCCGTGACGCATTGCGAGGCGTGCGGCCGCGACTACGCGACGGTCGAGCACGGCAAGACCTGTCCCCATTGCGGTAGCGGCGAGACCTATTTGCTGCAGGGCCAAGAGGTCATGATCAAACAGATCGAGACCCCCGACGAGGACCCGGCAGACGCTGTCCCCGACGGTCCTTCCGACGCCCCCGATGCCGTCGACGCCGCCAACCCTCTCCACATCGCCTAACATCCAATGACTACATGGGCTAGAGTTCTAAACATATTTGCTTCGGTTAGTCAAGTCATGTCTGTTTAAACAAAATGGTGGCACGCAGACGCATTGGGATCCACCAAAAAACGGTCTTAACGAACAGTGCACCTTTATATGTCTTTGAAAGCAATCAGCAAATCACGTTTTAGCAGGCAATAAGCTGTAAACCGGCAACGTAATCAATTTGTAACAAACTTAGACGTTTAAACAAATAATCCAACCTTTTGCGAATTTAGCTATAATTCCACAAACCAAACAGGTATACTTCCTTCATGTCGTGTAGGAAATACGTAGACAAAAAGGAGGTTATGTGATGGTAAGTATTGTTCTTGCTAGCCACGGGGACTTGGCAGCTGGAATCAAGCAGACGGGCTCGATGGTCTTTGGCGATCAGCCGTCTGTTGCCGTGGTCTCGCTCGAGCCGAGCATGGGCCCCGACGACTTCCGTGCCAAGGTCGAGGAAGCAATCGCTTCCTTCGAGGACCAGGAGCAGGTGCTCTTCCTCGTTGATCTGTGGGGCGGCACGCCGTTCAACCAGATCAGCGGGCTCATCGAGGGCCATGATTCCTGGGCTATCGTCACCGGTGTCAACCTGCCTATGCTCATCGAGGCATATTCGCAGCGCTTTGACGCAAAGAACACTGCACATGCGATCGCAAAACATCTCGTGACTGAGGCTAAGGCTGGCGTGCGCGTCAAGCCCGAGTCTCTGGAGCCCGAGGAGAAGAAGCCGGCTGCGGCCGCCGCTGCTCCTGCAGGCGCCATCCCTCCGGGAACGGTCATCGGCGACGGGCACATCAAGATTGCCCACGTCCGTATCGACACCCGTCTGCTTCATGGTCAGGTGGCCACCACGTGGACCAAGCAGATCAACCCCAACCGCATCATCGTGGTTTCCGACGGCGTTGCTCACGACGAGCTCCGCAAGACCATGATCGAGCAGGCTGCCCCTCCGGGAGTCCATGCCAACGTCGTGCCCATCAAGAAGATGGCCGAGGTCGTCAAGGACACGCGCTTTGGTGACACCAAGGCCATGCTGCTCTTCGAGAACCCGCAGGATCTGCTCAAGGCCATCGAGGCCGGCGTCGACATCAAGGAAGTCAACATCGGTTCCATGGCTCACTCCAAGGGCAAGGTCGTCGTCACCAACGCCGTCGCCATGGGCGATGACGACGTTAAGACTCTCGAGGCCCTCAAGGCCAAGGGCGTCAAGTTCGAGGTCCGCAAGGTTCCTTCGGATTCCTCCGAGGATCTCGACGCCATGTTGAAGAAAGCTAAGGCCGAACTGGCCGCTCAAGCATAGTAAAGGAGGGTCCGATACATGTCTGCAATCACTATTCTGCTTGTTGCGATTGTCGCGTTGCTTGCCGGTATGGAAGGCATTCTGGATGAGTTCCAGTTCCATCAGCCGCTCGTGGCATGCACGCTTATCGGTCTCGTAACCGGTCACCTTCAGGAGGGCATCCTCCTGGGCGGTTCGCTCCAGATGATGGCCCTTGGCTGGGCTAACGTCGGCGCCGCCGTCGCGCCTGACGCCGCTCTGGCCTCGGTCGCTTCTTCGATCATCATGGTGCTCGCCCTCAACGGTGGCGCCACTGATTCGGCCAAGGCCGTTACCGCGGCCATCGCCGTCGCCGTCCCGCTGTCGGTCGCTGGTCTGTTCCTGACCATGATCTGCCGTACCATTGCTACCGCTATCGCTCACGCCATGGACGGTTGCGCCGAGAAGGGCGACTTCTCCGGCATCGAGCGCTGGCAGTACGCTGCCATCCTCATGCAGGGCCTTCGTATCGCCATCCCGGCAGTACTTCTGTGCGTTATCCCGGCCGAGGCTGTTACCAACGCGCTTAACGCTATGCCCGACTGGCTGTCCGGCGGCATGGCCGTCGGCGGCGGCATGGTCGCTTCCGTCGGTTACGCCATGGTCATCAACATGATGGCCACCAAGGAGACCTGGCCGTTCTTCATCCTCGGCTTTGTCCTTGCTGCCATCCCTCAGCTCACGCTGATCGCCCTTGGCCTCATCGGCATCTCCCTTGCCCTCATCTACCTTGGCCTTAAGGATCTGGCCAAGCAGGGTGGCGGCACGGGCGGTGGCTCCGGCGACCCGCTCGGCGACATTCTGAACGATTACGAGTAGGAGGGGAGTGATACATATGGCAGAGAACAAGATTCAGCTCACCAAGGCTGACCGTAAGAAGGTTTGCTTCCGTCATCAGTTCCTTCAGGGCTCGTGGAACTACGAGCGTATGCAGAACGGCGGCTGGTGCTTCGCAATGATCCCTGCGATCAAGAAGCTCTACACCAGCAAGGATGACCAGATTGCCGCGCTTAAGCGCCACCTGGAGTTCTATAACACCCACCCCTATGTTTCCGCCCCCGTCATTGGCGTTACCCTCGCCCTCGAGGAGGAGCGCGCCAACGGTGCTCCGATCGATGACGTCGCCATCCAGGGCGTCAAGGTCGGTATGATGGGTCCGCTCGCCGGCGTCGGTGACCCCGTCTTCTGGTTCACCCTTCGCCCGATTCTGGGCGCTCTGGGCGCTTCCCTGGCCATGTCCGGCAGCATCGTCGGTCCGCTGCTGTTCTTCTTCGCGTGGAACATCATCCGTTACGCTTTCCTGTGGTACACGCAGGAGTTTGGCTACAAGGTCGGCTCCTCTATCGCCAAGGACCTCTCCGGCGGTCTGATGGGCAAGGTCACCGAGGGCGCTTCCATCCTGGGTATGTTCATCATCGGCGCCCTGGTCGAGCGCTGGGTGTCCATTTCCTTCACCCCGATCGTCTCCACGGTCAAGCAGTCTGCTGGCGCCTTTATCGACTGGGCTAGCCTGCCTTCCGGTTCCGAGGGTATCAAGGAAGCGCTGACGATGTACAACTCCGTCGGTGCTACCGCCCTTGATCAGATGAAGGTCACCACGCTTCAGGCCAACCTCGATCAGCTCATCCCCGGCCTTGCCGCCGTGTGCCTGACCCTGCTGGTCTGCAAGCTCCTCAAGAAGAAGGTTAGCCCGATCGTCATCATCCTGGCTCTCTTCGCCGTCGGCATCATCGGTCGCTTCTGCGGCTTCATGTAAGCACGCTTCGGCTTAAGACCGAGAGTTGCTAGGTAAGGGCTTTTGAGCCATTGAAACGGACCGCACCCGGTGGGTACACTGGATGCGGTCCGATTGTTTTAATTGGAGGGCGAGGCGCGTATGGCGCAATCTCAGAACAGCACGGTCGATCTGGCAACGCCGGCAACCTGCCTGATGGGGCTTACCAGCCACGGTAACGTGATGGTGGGCAATAAGGCGTTCGAGTACTATAACGAGCGCAATCCCGAGGATTATATTCAAATCCCGTGGGACGAGGTCGACTATATTGCCGCCGAGGTTTTGCGCGGCACCAAGAAGATCACGCGTTTTGCCATCTTTACCAAGGATAACGGCCACTTTACGTTTACGACGCGCGATGACAAAGAGACGCTTCGTGCGGTCCGTAAGTACGTCGATGAGGATAAGCTCGTGCGTTCGCCCGATTTTATCGACGTAACGACCAAGGGCGCCAAGAGCATCCCCGCTGCCATCAAGAGCCTTTTCCACAGAGACAGCTAATCGTTGGCGATAGATGGCGGAAAATGCATCCCGGAATTTGTTCTCATTCCGGGATGCATTTTCCTTTTGAGGGCCAGTTGGGAAAGCTTGTCCCATTATTTCGCGTTATTCCGGGTTATTCTTTCCGATATTGAGGATTGCCCTCGGAAACTATTCGCTATAGAGCCTTCTCGATGAGTGGCCATGCGCTACATGGCAAAGGGGTAAATCTGCTACACTAGTACAACATGCCTCCGTAGCTCAGGGGATAGAGCACCGCTCTCCTAAAGCGGGTGTCGACGGTTCGAATCCGCCCGGGGGCACCAGAGAAATAGCAGGTCAGACGGTATAAATCGTCTGACCTGTTTCTGTATGGATAGGGGTAAAACCCGCCTGAGGGGTGAAAAAGGGGTGAAAGTTCATTCTATGGGGAAAACATCGCGACTTCATATTTCACCCCAGAGTTTCACCCTCAGGGCCGGTTTTCAACCCTTCCCACAGCCTACGGGCTGGATGTGGGACCCTCCGGCTATGGAAAGCGTTGAAAACCTAGGCTGTCGTTGCCGTAGGGCAAGCCAGTTTCCGGCAGCCCTTTGATACCTTTTGATTGCTATTGAAGCCCTGTTGGACATTAGATGACGTTGGAAGTCTGTCCTTTCGTTCTAATTCGATTTGTGCTCTGTCTTATTTGACAAAGAGGTCAGAGTTGAAGAACTCTTTCAGGGAAACGCCGAGCCCTTGTGCAATCCGGTCGATATTTTCAATTGATATGTTCCGCTTGCCGGTTTCGACCTCAGCGAAGTATGTTCGGGACATTTCGATAGAGTACGCAATAGTTTCCTGGCTATAGCCGAGTTCGTTTCTCAACTCTTTTATTCTCAGCCCGACCCTCATCTTTATATCTAACTGAGTCATTGGCACCTCCTAATAGGTTGTGCCAATGATTCGTTTCGGTTCTATATGAGTCACACCTATATAAGTGACAATTTGGAATACAATGCCGCTAAGTTAGACCTCTGATAATTGAACTGGAGTTTGCCGATGGATGAGTACGGCTCTCGGGAAATTAAACGATCGGATTCGACGAAGGAGGAGAATGCTAAGAAGCCGCTCGTGCTCTTCGGGCGCGAGTTCTCCCGTAAGCAGGTCTGCGCGGCTGGTGCGGGAATCCTCTGTGCGGCGCTTCTCATCGGCGGCG
>UQLI01000049.1 GCA_900541715.1 uncultured Collinsella sp. | reverse complement strand
GAAGGGAGCGCTCCCGCAAACTGCCTATTGACAACTTATAGGAGCGTCGGTTTTGGCGCCAAAAAGTGCGGATGCTCCAGGGGTCCAAAATAGGTCGTTCACTTCGCGGAAAAGCATTCACCTTCGATTCGTGAGAGACGCCCCTACCGCAGCAGGCGAATCGTAAAGCGGCTGCCGACCCCTTCGACCGAGGTCACACCGATGACGCCGCCGTGGCTGTCGACAATCCACTTGGCAATGGCGAGCCCCAGGCCCGAACCCTGTGCGCCGACATCGCGCGCGTTGTCGGCACGGTAGAACCGCTCGAACGCGTGAGCTGCGGATTCCTGGTTCATGCCGATGCCCTCGTCCTCAATGCTTATGTCAATCGCGCCCGTGCCCGCATCGGGCGTTATGGCAAACGTGACGGTCGTGCCCGCGTCCGAATACTTGGCGGCGTTTTGCACGATCACGCGCAGAGCCTGCTTCACAAGCGCCACGTCAACGGGCGCGTCGCAGCGCGGGTCGCTGGCGAGCGCAGCGTCAAAGGCCAGCCGATACGCGTGCGTGGCATCAATCATTTGCGATTCTTCGCAAACCTCGCCGACCAGTGCGGCTAGGTTGGTATTCGCGCGCCGCAGCACGGTGCGGCCGGCATCGCCGCGCGCCAAAAACAGCAGCTGCTCCACGAGCTCCTGCATATGCTCGCTTTCGGTCTTGAGCGAGGCGATGGACTCTGCCAGCACGTCCGGGTCGTCCTTACCCCAACGATCGAGCATGTTTACGTAGCCCTGAATCACCGCGATGGGCGTGCGCAGTTCGTGGCTCGCGTCGTTGACAAAGCGCATCTGCTGCAGCTTTGCCTCTTGCATCTGGCGCAGCAGGCGGTTGAGTGCGACCTCGATACTCGCCAGATCGGCGTCGCCGGTGGTGACGCTCGGCGAGTCGACGCTTGCGCGCTCGATAGCCTGCTCCAGCGTTTCCATCTTGCCGCCGGCGAGCTGCATACGTCCGAGCTCGTCCACGCGCAGGGCCAAGTCGTTGAGCGGTGCCATGGTGCGGCGCACGCGGCGGGCGCCGCCGAGCATGTTGAACACGCTGATGACCTGCCAGCCCGCAACGACAAGATAAAGGGGCCACAGCATGACCAGATCCTGCGCGAGGGGGAAGGTCTTGGTGGTACGCGCAAGCTCGACGGTATAGGCAAGCGTTGTCAGATCCCAGCCGCGTGCTGGCGTCAGCGACATGCCGTGAACGGTGGCGCCTGGAATCCATCCTGCGGTAAACGCGCCGTCGGGTAGCGTCTGGTTGTATCCATAGACGAGGATCGCCGCCGCAACAAGCAGCAGTAACAGATCCAGCCAGACGTAGCTTACCAAGCGGCGCCACATGTAGCTCCAGTTGATGGCGCGGGCGATGGAGGTGACGCGCTTGGTCTCGGCGTTACGCGCGGCAGACATAGCCCACCCCGCGCACGGTCTGGAGGATGCGGACACCGCCAGCGTCCTCGATCTTGGCGCGCAGGTGCGCGATGTGCACGTCGACGTTGTTGGTGTCGCCCACGTATTCGTAGCCCAGCGCCTCGTGCGCGATGCGCTCGCGTGTGAGCACGGTTTCGGCATGCGTCATAAGCAGGGCGAGGACATCGAACTCGCGGGCCGTGAGCGCGATGGGCGAGCCGCCGACCGTGACTTCGCGGCGGTTGGGATCGAGCACGACCGAACCCACGACGAGCGCGGCGGGGGAGGGCGAGGCGGATGCCTGGGCCGAGCCGCCGGCCAGGGGCATCGCAATGGTACCGGCGCCCACGCCGCCCACTACGTTCGCCCCGGCACCGATGCCGCCAACGCCCGAAGCCGCCCGCACGGCCTCCGAGCGCTTTAGCGCCACGCGGATCCGTGCGAACAGCTCCTCAATCGCAAACGGCTTGGTCAGGTAATCGTCAGCACCGGCGTCGAGCCCGGCCACCTTGTCCATCACGGCATCGCGCGCGGTGACCATAATCACCGGCACATCCTTGTGCTTGCGGACGCGTCGCAGCACCTCCATGCCGTTGAGCTGCGGCAACAGCACATCGAGCAGAATCAGATCGTAGTTGCGCTCCAGCGCCAGGTCAACGGCGGTGCGGCCATCGGCAGCGTGTTCCACCTGATAGCCCTCGTGCTCAAGCTCGAGCGTCACAAAGCGGGCGATTTTCTCTTCGTCCTCTACGATCAGGATTCGTGCCATACGTGCCCCTATCTGCGATTACTTGTCGTCGTTCAGATTTTGCTTGATGCCGTCCGCGGCATCGGCGGCGTGGTCCATCAGGTTGTTGATGCTGCCGGGCACGTCGCCGTCGCTGTCGATGCGGTAGCGCATACCAAAGAACAGGCCAAGCAGCATCAGCCAAATCGTGGCGCCCCAGGCAAACAGGGCGACGATGGGGATCAGGATGGGAATGTTGAGGATGATGGCGTCGCGGCGCGTGGCGATAAACTTGGTATCCAGGCTCAGGCGGAAGAGCTTTTTGAGGTATTCCCACACGCTGTCCATCTTCTTGGAGAAGTCGGTCTTTTCGCTCGACTTTTCGTAGGCAGCCTGCGCGGCGACCATCTCGGCCGAAGGCTCGTCGACCGGCGCAGACTCGGTGGCGGCGTGCGCCGACGTGGTCTGGGTCTTGCCCTGCGACTCGAGCCAAATGATGGCGTCCAGAACGTTGCCGTCGGCAGCGTCGAGCGCCGCCTTGGCATCGGTGTAGCTCACGTTGCACTTGGTGCGAATGGTTTCAACTTTTTCGAGGTCGTCCATGACCTGTCCTTTCGTTCGATGGGCGCGACGCCGGGCGATCTGCCCGGGCGCGAGCGTTGCGTTCGGCGGCCTGCGTTGCGCGGCGCCGCCCCGCCCTTGGTCGAACTCTATAGTGCAGGTTATAGATTAAGCGATTCTTGAGCCAAGATTAATGTTGGATGAGTTTTTGGGTGGCGGTGAGGGGAGGGGAGAGATGTCCTTCTGGATGGCTAGCAGCGAGGTCTAATACTTTTCCGAGAAGTGAACGAGCTAAATCGAACCCCCGAAGCATCGACACTTTAGGAGTACCGTTTCCTGCGGTTTTGGTACTGAAATCCTGCGATTTTGCCGACGAAAAATGTGGATGCTTCAGGGGTCCTAAAACAGACGTTCACTTCGCGGAAAAGTATTAGACCTCGATAGCAGAGGATGGGGTGCCGGTGACAAGTCGGCGTCAAGGGTTGGCCGAGCAGGCGGTTTCTCCATTGATGTCCGCACGGCATGTGACACTTACTCTACCGCCCTGTTCTGGCGCGGCGGCATGTATCTGAGCAACGACCCTCTAAGGAGTTCGATATTGATGAGTGACAACACCAAGCATCTCGCAAAGAAGTGCGTCAAGGATGCGGGGCCGTGCCTCGCGCTGTGTCTTGCCGGCGCGGCGGTCGCGCTGCTGGCTGTTCTGGGGCCATTCGACGTGCTCCGAAGTGCCAGCTCTCTGCACGTTTGCATGGCCCTTGCCGGCGCCATGATGACCGGCGGCGTGCTCGATCTGATTTTTTGGGTGCTCGACCCGTTTGGATGGAAGAACGAGGGGTAAGCCCTAAGGGATGGAAGGGCTGGAACGGTTGGCTTAGTGATCGTGCTGAATGCGGGCTAGCGACTTACAGGGAAGTGGTGATCCGATGACGGTCTATGTGACGGGCGATATTCACGGCGGCCTCGACATGCAAAAGCTGCGCGATTGGGACCTTGGGGATAGCCTGACGAGCGACGACTATCTGATTGTCGCGGGCGACTTTGGCTTTCCGTGGGATTTCTCTGCCGAGGAATGCGCCGACATCGCCTGGCTGGAATCGCGTCCCTATACCGTGCTGTTCGTCGACGGCAATCACGAGCGTTTCGATCACTGGGCGGAGCGCCCCATGGAGTTGTGGCACGGTGGGCTGACGCAGCGCCTGTCGGATACCTCTCCCATACGGCGCCTGACGCGCGGTGAGGTTTTTGAACTCGACGGCTCAACGATTTTTAGCATGGGCGGCGCCACGAGCGTGGATAAGGAATACCGCATTCCCTATTCCAGCTGGTGGCCGCAGGAGTTGCCGGACGAGCGCAACTTTGAGGAGGCACGGGCAAAGCTCGACAGCGTGGGTTGGAAGGTCGACTACGTAATCACCCACACCTGCTCTACGCGCATGCTTTCGCCCACGCTCTATCCGACACCCGGCTGGAATTGCCCCGCCATTGATCGGCTTACGGCATTTTTCGATGAGCTGGAAGACCGCTTGGATTACAAGCGCTGGTACTACGGCCATTTTCATCGCGACGCCAACCCGGCCGAGCGCCATACCGTGCTCTACGACTGTATCGTTCGCCTGGGCGACGAACTCCAGCCCTGGGATGTTGCGTAGCGGCAAGGCGTTTGGCTACTCGGCCGTTATGGTGATGTTTTCCCGGTGTGCGCGGATGACGTCCCAGCTAAAGTGCTCGACCAACTGCTCGGCAGAGCGCGGCGAGGTGTCCGGCGCGATGCCCGTTTGCCCGGCGAGCCAACCCAGCAGTGCCTCGGGCGTGCCAAAGCGTGCGCGTAGTTCGCCCAGGTCCAGATCGCGGTCGCGCTTGGAAAGGCGGCGGCCGTCCGGCGACATGAGCAGCGGAATATGTGCGTAGTGTGGCGTGGGAAGTTCCAGCAGACGCTGCAGGTAGATTTGGCGCGGCGTGGAGCCCAGCAGGTCGCATCCGCGCACGACCTCGGTGACGCCCATGGCGGCGTCGTCGACCACCACGGCCAGCTGGTAGGCAAACACGCCGTCGCTGCGGCGCACCAAAAAGTCGCCGCACTCGGTGGCGAGTGCCTCGCATTGGGCCCCGTACGTGCGGTCCACGAATTCGACCACATCGTCTGCGAGGTCGTCGACGGTGGGCACGCGCAGGCGCGTGGCCGGGGCGCGCAGGGCACTGCGGCGGGCAATCTCCTCGGCAGAAAGGCCTCTGCAGACGCCGCGGTAGATGGGCGTGCCGTCGCTGGCATGCGGCGCGCTTGCGGTGTGGAGCTCGGCGCGCGTGCAAAAACAGGGGTAGGTGAGGTCGGCGTCCTGCAGCTGGTGCAGGGCGTCTTCGTACAGATCCAGGCGATCGTGCTGGTAGTAGGGGCCTTCGTCCCACTCCAGCCCCAGCCAGGCTAGGTCGTCGATGAGTTGGGCGGCAAGTTCCGGGCGCTTACAGCGATCGTCCAGGTCCTCGATGCGCAACACGATGCTGCCGCCTTGGCTGCGGGCCGAAAGCCACGCGCACAGGCAGCTGAACACGTTGCCCAAGTGCATGCGGCCCGATGGCGACGGGGCAAAGCGCCCCACGACGGGCGGGGCTGCGGGCGCGCTGGTGGCTGCTGCCGTCGTTGGTGCGGTTGCGGAGGGCGTTGCTATGTTGTGTACGTTGATATCCATGCGGACGAGTATAGCGCGGGGCGCAGTGGGGAGGCGTCACTGTGGGCCGCAAGTTGTCGAGGCCCCGCATTGCGTATGGCGGGCCGCAGACTCGGTGTTTTGATTCCTGTCCATCAACTCGGCACCTTAGACGACAGAAACCCCGGCAGCTCTTCGCAACTGCCGGGGATTCCGCGGAAAAGGGGGACATGATCCTCAAGCGAACGGGAAAGGGGCAACCGTTTTCGCTCAACTGCTTTATGCCCTTCGACCGTAGGCTCAATCAGCGTATTCCGCGGCAACACAAAGCCGCTACACCTGTGACGGAGCTGTGAAGTGGTATCTATTGCCAGGGCGGAGCTCGGTCGGGGACTGTTCCAAACTGTCGACAGATAAGGAACGTCCCCAAGTACCAGGCTCGGGTAGGACTTTTGTCCCATTTGACGTTCCGTTGGCCCAGATATTCGTCATGTGTGCCCGCAAACGTGGGACAATGGCGATGTTGGTTTTACAGACAAAGGATGTGCCTATGAACGCCCCCGTTGCCAATGCCTGCCGGCAGCGCCGCTTGTTTGCGCGATTCGTTTCTGCCTGCGCGTTTGTCGCGTTTGCGTTGCTGCTGCTTCCCGTCGCCGCGTGCGCCGACGGCTACTCCATGACCCAAACCTATATCGGTGCCACGGTCGAGGCCGATGGATCGTTAACCGTTGTCGAGGGGCGCCAGTTTGATTTTGACGACGACATCAACGGCGTGTATTGGGATATCAACACGGGCACCAACCAGCAGGGCGGCTCGGCGAGCGTCGACGTGTTGAGCGTTGAGGAAGAGGACACCGCGTTCAACAAAGTCGATAGCGCGAACAAGGGTGACTCTGGCGTCTACACGGTCGAGCAGTCCGACGGCGGCGTAAAGATCAAGGTGTTCAGTCCCCACGAGAGCGGCGACAGCACAATCTATTACGTGAGCTATACCATGTCCGGTGCGGTCATGAACTGGTCCGATACCGCCGAGCTCTACTGGAAGTTTGTGGGTGACGGCTGGTCCGCGGATTCCGACGATGTCGAGATGGAAGTACGCTTCGCAAATGCCGCTGCCGGGACGGCGGCCGTCAAGGGCGATAACTTCCGCGCATGGGGCCACGGCCCGCTGACGGGCGACGTATCGCTCGATGCGGACGAACCCATGGTCACCTATACCATTCCCTGTGTGCATCAGGGCGAGTTTGCCGAGGCGCGCATCGCCTTCCCCAGCGACTGGGTGCCGCAGCTTGCCGCCTCGGGCGAAGAGCGTATGTCAACGATCCTGAGCGAAGAGAAGGAATGGGCCGACGAGGCTAACGCCCGCCGCGCTCACGCTCGCATGATTGCCAATGCACTTGCCGTGCTAAGTGTTGTCGCGGCGGTGGCCTTTACCGGCACAATCGTTGTGCTTAAGCTGCGCCGCCGCAAGCCCAAGCCGCTTTTCCAGGACGAATATTTCCGCGATGTGCCTTCGGCCGACCATCCCGCCGTGCTTTCGGCCCTCATGAGCTGGAACGAGGTGCCCGATCAGGCATATATCGCCACGCTTATGAAGCTCACTGACGACCGTGTAATCAAGCTGGAGCAGGCGACCGTGACCAAGGCCAAGAAGGGTCTGTTGGGGCGTGAAAAAGAAGAGCAGACGTATCGCGTGACGGTGAGTGATGCGGGCTGGAAGTCGGCCAAGGGCATTGACCACATGGTGCTCAAGGTCTTCTTTGCCGGTGCTAAGCCCGACGAGAACGGCGATCGCTCGCGCACGTTTGACGAGCTGCAGCACTACGTCAAGCAGCACGCTACGCCCGTGGGCGACAAGCTCGAGGACTATCAGAACACCGTTAAGGGCAAGCTGGCCGATAGCGAGTACGTTGCCTCGGACGGCATTGTCGCAATGGTGTTTTGCCTGGTTCTTGGTATTCTGATCGCCTTTGTTCCCGTGGGATCCATCTTCTTTACCGACGGCGCACAGGCGAACATTATCGCCGCGGTGATTTCGGTGCCCATCGTGCTGGTGGGCATCGGTGCGGGTCTTACCTTTCGCCGCTTTACGCCGGAGGGTGCCGAGGTGGCGGCCCGTTGCAAGGCGCTCAAGCATTGGCTCGAGGACTTCACGCGCCTAAAGGAAGCCGTCCCCGGCGATCTGGTCCTGTGGAATAAACTTCTGGTGATGGGTGCGGCGCTGGGCGTTTCGAAGGAAGTCTTGCGTCAGCTTGCCGAGGCTGTTCCTCCCGAGGTGCGCGAGGCCGACGGTTTCTACGACAATTACCCCTGCTACTGGTGGTACTACCATCATTACGGCAACGAATCGCCACTCGATTCGTTTAACAGCGTGTATCACGAGAGTATCCGCGAGCTGGCGTCGAGCTCGGATAGCTCGGGTGGCGGCGGAGGCGGCGGCTTCTCTGGCGGCGGAGGTGGCGGCGTCGGCGGAGGTGGCGGCGGAACGTTCTAGCGAGCGCTTGCTTTGGGGTGGACCTTTCTGGGCGGTTGCCAGGGAAGATCCATCCCATTTTTGTGCATCGAAACGGGCCATACTTTCCGCTGCGGACCTTCGCGCAGGTCGCGCGCGCAGACGTGGTGTAAGAGTGTCCTGAGGTCCGTCGCTGCAAG
>UQLI01000048.1 GCA_900541715.1 uncultured Collinsella sp. | reverse complement strand
GAGCGCAAAATGGATTCTAAAAAACACCTTGCCAAATAGGAGCGTCAGGACGCAAAGGGCTCCGCCGCGCGAAGCGCGCAGCGGAGCCCTTTGCATGTCCGAGGACGTTTTGGAAAATAACCCAAAACCGGCCCGGCGATCCTGCGGGAGTTAAACCCCTTTAGAACTTGTCGTGGAAGGTACGCGCAATGACCTCGTCCTGCTGCTCCTTGGTGAGCGTGTGGAAGTTCACGGCATAGCCGGAAACGCGGATGGTCAGCTGCGGGTACTTCTCGGGGTGAGCCTGAGCGTCGAGCAGCGTCTCACGGTTGAAGACGTTGATGTTCAGGTGGTGGCCACCCTTCTCGGCGTAAGCGTCGAGCATGTGGACCAGGTTATCGGCCTGAGTCTCAGAAACTTCAGAAACCTTCATAATGTGTCTCCTTCGATTAATAGGCGCCGGCCGAAACCGGCGCGCTAATCAGTAATCGTTATTGTTAGTATAGCACTAACAATAGTTACTCGCCCAGCTGATCAAGGTCGATATCGCCAAAGAACACCTGGTCCTCCTTGCCGAGCGCACTCGGGATGATGGAGAAGGTGTTGGAGATGCCGTCCTGAGCATCGCGGAACGGGAGCTTGGAAACCGAAGACAGCGAAGCGATGGCGCCGTGGCTATCGCGCTTGTGCATGGGGTTTGCACCCGGGGCGAACGGCTGGCCAGCCTTGCGGCCGTCGGGCGTGGAGCCGGTCTTCTTACCGTAGACGACGTTGGAAGTAATGGTCAGAACCGAGGTCGTGGGCACGGAGTTGCGGTAGGTGTCGTTCATGCGGATGTACTCCATGAACTGGTGCACAACGTCGTGAGCGATCTGGTCGACGCGGTCGTCGTCGTTACCGTACTTGGGGAACTCGCCCTCGGTCTCGAAGTCGACGATGATGCCGTTCTCATCACGGACAGGGTGGACCTTGGCGTACTTGATGGCGGACAGGGAGTCAGCCACGACGGAAAGGCCAGCGATGCCCGTAGCGAACCAGCGGTGCACGTGCTTGTCATGCAGAGCCATCTGGATGCGCTCGTAGCAATACTTGTCGTGCATGTAGTGAATGATGTTCAGCGAGTTGACGTACACGCCGGCGAGCCACTTCATCATGTCGTTGTACTTGGCCACAACGTCGTCGTAATCGAGGGTATCGCCCTCGACGGCGCGATACTTGGGGCCGACCTGCTTCTTGGAGACCTCGTCGACGCCGCCGTTGAGTGCGTACAGCAGGCACTTGGCCAGGTTGGCACGGGCGCCGAAGAACTGCATCTCCTTGCCGATGCGCATGGAGGACACGCAGCAGGCAATACCGTAGTCGTCGCCATGATAGACGCGCATGAGGTCGTCGTTCTCGTACTGGATCGAGGAGCTGGCGACAGAAGTCTTGGCGCAGAACTTCTTGAAGTTCTCGGGCAGACGGGTCGACCACAGAACGGTCATGTTGGGCTCGGGGCTGGTGCCCATGTTCTCGAGCGTGTGCAGGTAGCGGTAGCTCATCTTGGTAACGAGCGTACGGCCGTCAACACCCATGCCGCCGATGGACTCGGTGACCCACTGCGGGTCGCCGGTGAACAGGGCCTGGTACTCGGGGGTACGGGCAAACTTGACCATGCGGAGCTTCATGATGAAGTGATCCACGAACTCCTGGATCTGCTCCTCGGTGAAGGTACCGTTGGCAAGGTCGCGCTCGGCGTAGATGTCGATGAACGTAGAGGTACGGCCGATGGACATAGCGGCGCCGTTCTGCTCCTTGACGGCAGCGAGGTAGGCGAAGTACATCCACTGGATGGCCTCCTGCGTGTTGGTAGCAGGGTTGGAAATGTCGAAACCATAGGTCTCGGCCATCATCTTGAGCTCGCCGAGGGCGCGGATCTGCTCCTGCAGCTCCTCGCGATCGCGGATGTTGTCGGCGGTCATGACCGTCGGGGTGGAAGCCTTCTGGGCCTCCTTGTCCTTGATCAGGTAGTCGACGCCGTACAGGGCAACACGACGGTAGTCGCCGATGATGCGGCCGCGGCCATAGCCATCGGGCAGACCGGTGATGATGTGAGCCGAGCGGCAAGCACGCATCTCGGGGGTGTAGACATCGAAGACGCCAGCGTTGTGGGTCTTGCGCTCGAAGGTGTAGCGCTCGACAACGTTCTCATCGACCTTATAGCCGTGCTGGCTGGCAGCCTGGCAAGCGATGCGGATACCGCCGTTGACGTGCAGCGCGCGCTTGAGCGGCTTGTCGGTCTGGAGGCCGACGATGGTCTCCTTCTCGCGGTGGGCGTTATCGATGTAGCCAGCGGGGTGGCTCACGATACCCGTGACAGTCTTGGTGTCCATATCGAGGACACCGCCCTGCTCGCGCTCCTTGAGCAGCAGGTCGAGAACCTCGCCCCACAGCTCCTTGGTACGCTCGGTCGGACCGGCGAGGAACGACTCGTCGCCCTCATAGGGGGTGTAGTTCTTCTGGATGAAGTCTCGGACGTCAACTTCTCCCGTCCAGATGCCTTCCTTGAAGCCTTCCCATGCCTCCTGCATTGTGTAACCACGCTCCTAGTTACGTGTAATGCGGCGCTCTCTCACACCGCTGCTTATTGAATTCTTGAATTATCGGCTTGCACTACCGGCTTCTTCCGTTCTTCACCACACGTTGGTACAGGGAAAAACGTTTGTCCACCTTGGAACTGCAACCCAAAACCCAAGATTTCACCCGTTTGAGAAGGATAACATAGCCACCCCCTTCATCAGGGCTGTTATATGTTTCTTTTTTTATACCATTAGGGCGTTTTTAACAAATCCGCAGGAAATGCGAGCGCGAGCAACTACCGTTCACCGATTTGTTTGGTATTTTTCCTTGCCTTTGTACGACGTTCGCTCTAGCTGTTATGCCAGCTTTAGCAGAGTAAAGTGCCTCTGAGTAGGCTTTGGGACATGCCTTACGATCTACCCCTTACTTTGCTGATACCGACGGTGTACGGAGGTCGCCTAAAGGTTGTTTTCTAGGCATGACCCAAAATCTACCGTATAGGGTGCGCGTGCAAGGGTATCATCTTTCACCGAAAATAGTTTCTAGTGTTAGGGGTTTTCGGTGGAAGATACCGATTTCCATGAGCTTGGACGTCAGCTCCTTACTGAGTTTGGCGGCATTCACCAGCGCGTTTCGCGCTTTGTGGACAAAGTTCTCAGCGGCGAGATGGCCGTCATGCGCGCCCTCATGCTCGCTGGCGGTTCGCTCACGCCGAGCGAACTCGCTGATCGCGCCTGGGTCTCGAGCGCCCGCATCGCCAATATCTTGCGCGCCCTCGAGGCCAAGGGTTGGATTGAGCGCGAGCATTCAAAGACCGACCGTCGTCGCGTACACGTCATAGTGACCGACAAGGGATTCCAGGATCTCGAAATCAAACGCCGGGAATTCGAGGAGCGCACCGCGGCTTTCCTCGAGCAGCTCGGCGAAACAGATACCCAAGAGATGGTGCGCCTTCTAAGACGTGCCAACGAAATTATCGACCGCAATCAAGAAAGGAGAGATGCCGAGTGAGGATTCTCAAGCTCTTTAAAAAGCATGTCCTGGCACTGTTCGCAGCTATCGTACTTATCGTAATCAGCTGCAACGCCGACCTGGCGCTGCCTACCTATATGAGCGACATCGTCGACGTGGGCGTGCAGCAAGGCGGCATTGCCTCGCCCGTGCCCGACACCATTCGCGCCGAATCGCTCGACGACCTCGAACTCTTTATGCGCGCCAAGGACGCCAAAGCTGTGGAGGCCGTGTTTGGCAAGGCAGACAAGAACGGCATTCGAACGTACAAGGGCACCGAGGAAGAGCGTGCCGACGGCAGCAAGATTGCCGACATCATGAGCCTGCCTGAGACCGTCGTGCTCGCCTTCAACCAGGGCATCGACGCCGACTCCATGGGCGACATGACCGGCACGTCCAGCGAGAAAGACAGCGACGCCGCTCAGGCCATGCCCACGCCCGAGCAAATGGCGGCGATGACGCCCGAGCAGCTCGCCGAGATGCAGCAGAAGGCCGCAGCGGCGCAGAACATGCAAAAGCAGATTGATGCCGACGGCGGTAAGATCACCATGAAGGGTCTGCGTCTAGGCGTTGAAGGCGGCCTAATCGACCAGGGCAAGCTCGTCGAGGGCGCCAACGATATGGCGGACAAAATGGGCTCCATGTCGGGCTCCATCGTGACCCAACGCGCCGTGAGCTATGTGCAGGACGAGTACAAGGCACAGGGCATCGACCCCGCCGACGTGCAGAACGCCTACCTGGGCCGCATGGCGACCACGATGTTTGGGCTGTGTCTGGTGTCGCTGGTCGCCACCATCCTGACCGGTGCCGTTGCTTCGCGCACTGCCTGCTCCATCGCCCGCGACCTGCGCCGCGAGACCTTCAACAAGGTTATGCACTTCTCGCCGGCCGAGGTGGGCAAGTTTAGCCAGGCCTCGCTCATCACCCGCTGCACCAATGACATTCAGCAGATCCAGATGGCCGCAACCCTGTTTATCCGCATGTGTCTGATGGCCCCCGTCATGGGCATCGTCGCCGTCATGCGCGTCCTGGCCAACCATACCGGCCTGGAGTGGACCATCGCCGTTGCCATCATCGCGGTCTCGGCCGTCGTCGGCGTGCTCATGGGCCTCACCATGCCCAAGTTCAAAAAGATGCAAAGTTACGTGGACCGCGTGAACCTTACCGCCCGCGAGCTGCTCGACGGCCTTATGCCTATCCGCTCGTTCAACCGCGAGGAGCATGAGCTCGAGCGTTTTGACAAGGCTTCGCTCGACCTGATGACCACGCAGCTCTACACCAACCGAGCCATGAGCTTTATGATGCCGCTCATGATGCTGGTCATGAACTGCATCACCGTGCTCATCGTCTGGTTTGGCGCGCAGGGCGTGTCCGACGGCGTGATGCAGGTCGGCAACATGATGGCGTTTATCTCCTACACCATGCAGATCGTCATGGCGTTTATGATCCTCACCATGGTTTCGGTCATCCTGCCCCGCGCCGAGGTCGCAGCCGAGCGCGTAGAAGAGGTCATCACTTGTCCCACGAGCATCAACGACCCTGCCTCGCCCAAACTGCCTGCGACCAGCGCGCCGCGCGGTGAGCTGTGCTTCCGCGACGTGAGCTTCCAGTATCCCGATGCCCGCGCCGATGTCATCAGCGGCGTGAACTTCACCACGCATGCCGGTCAGATGCTCGGCATCATTGGCTCCACGGGCTCGGGCAAATCTACGCTCGTGCAGCTGATCCCGCGCTTATACGACGTCACGGGCGGCAGCATTTCGCTCGACGGCATCGACGTGCGCGACATGACCCTTTCCGAGCTGCGCGGCCGCATTGGATACATCCCACAGCAGGGACGCCTGTTCTCGGGCACCGTCGAGAGCAACCTTAAGTTTGCCGGCGACATGGTAAGCGACGAGGACATGCACGAGGCCGCGCGCATTGCCCAAGCCGAGGACTTTATCGCCGAGCGCGAGGGCGGTTACGACTCCCCCATCAGCCAGGGCGGCTCCAATGTTTCGGGCGGTCAGCGCCAGCGCCTGGCCATCGCCCGCGCCTTGGCCAAAAAGCCCGAAGTCGTGGTGTTCGATGATTCGTTTAGCGCGCTCGACTACAAGACCGACGCGCGCCTGCGCGAGGAGCTGGCCAAAAACGTTACCGACGCCGCACTCGTGGTCGTGGCCCAGCGTATCGCAACCATCATGCACGCCGACCAGATCATCGTGCTCGACGACGGCCACGTAGTGGGCACCGGCACGCACGAGGAGCTGCTGCGCAGCTGCCCGGCGTACCTGGAGATCGCACAGTCGCAGCTTTCCGCCGAGGAACTGGGACTTACCCAAGAAGAAATTGCAGCCGTCATGGAAGGAGGCGAGCGCTAATGGCAGACGAGACCAAGACCCAAATTCCCAAGCCCACCCGTCAGCGTGGACCCATGGGCCGCATGGGCGGCATGCGTCGCGGCGAAAAGGCCAAGGACTTTAAAGGCACCATGAGGCAGCTGCTCGGCTATATCGGCCAGCACAAGATTGCCGTGTTTGCCGCCGTCGCCTTTGCCGTGTGCTCGGTCATCTTTAACATTGTAGGGCCCAAGGTGCTCGGCCAGGTTACGACTAAGCTGTTTGAGGGCCTGGTCGCCAAGGTCAACGGCACCGGCGACGTTGACTTTGACTGGATCGCCAAGACGCTCGGCTTTTTGCTCTGCCTGTATCTGGCGAGCTCTGCCTGCAGTCTGATCCAGGGCTGGCTCATGACCGGCGTCACGCAAAAGATCTGCTACCGCATGCGCAAGGAGATCGCCGCCAAGATTGCCGTCGTGCCGATGAGCTACTTCAACGGCCACAGCAAAGGCGATGTGCTCAGCCGCATCACCAACGACGTCGATACGCTTGGCCAGTCGCTCAACCAGAGCGTGACGCAGCTCATCACCTCGGTGACGCAGATTATCGGCGTGCTCGTCATGATGCTGTCGATCAGTCTGCCGCTCACCGGCGTCACCGTGCTCACGCTACCGGCCGCCGCGATTATCTTGATGGTGATGATTCACTTCTCGCAGCCGTACTTCCGAGAGCAGCAGCAGGTTTTGGGCACCGTCAACGGCATTATCGAGGAGGACTTTGCCGGACAGAACGTCATTCAGGTGTTCGACCGCGCCGAGGCCTCGATCGAAGAGTTCGACCGTCAAAACGACCGCCTCTTTATTAGTGGCTGGCGCTCTCAGTTCCTGTCGGGCCTGATGATGCCGCTTATGAGCTTGGTGGGCAACATGGGCTACGTGGGCGTCGTCGTGGTGGGCGCGCAGCTCGCACTGACCGGCAATGCCACGCCCGGCGACATCCAGAGCTTTATCCAGTACGTTCGCAACTTTACGCAACCCGTGCAGCAGCTGGGCAACGTGAGCAACACGATGCAGTCGATGGCCGCCGCCACCGAGCGCGTGTTTGAGTTCCTGGCCGCGCCCGAGGAGGAGCAGAAGGCCGACGCGCAGATTCCCGAGAAGCGCCCCGGCCACGTGGAGTTTGACCATGTGAAGTTTGGCTACACGCCCGACAAGACCATCATCCACGACTTTAGCTGCGAGGCGCAGCCCGGCCAGACCATCGCCATCGTCGGTCCCACCGGCGCCGGCAAGACCACGCTCATCAAGCTGCTGCAGCGCTTCTACGATGTGGACGGCGGTTCGCTGCGTGTCGAGGGCGTCGACGTGCGCGACTGGGACCGCGCGGCGCTGCGCGGCGAGTTTGCCATGGTGCTGCAGGATACCTGGCTGTTTAACGGCACCATCCGCGAGAACATCCGCTACGGACGCCCCGACGCGAGCGATGCCGAGGTCGAAGCCGCTGCGCGCGCCGCACGCTGCGATCACTTTATCCATACGCTCGCCGGCGGCTACGACTTTATGATCAACGAGGAGGGCACCAACCTGTCGCAGGGTCAGCGCCAACTCGTGACCATTGCCCGCGCCATTTTGGCCGACCGCCCGGCGCTGATTTTGGACGAGGCGACCTCCAACGTGGATACCCGCACCGAGGAGCTCATCCAGCGTGCCATGGATGCGCTGATGCAGGGCCGTACCAGCTTTGTCATCGCGCACCGCCTGTCCACGATCCGCAACGCCGACGTGATCCTAGTAATCCGCGACGGCGATATCGTCGAGAAGGGCACGCACGACGAGCTGCTCGCCCAGGCCGGCTTCTACGCCGATCTGTACAACTCGCAGTTCGACGAGGCGGCGTAAATTCTGCCGCAGGGAACGAATAACGCCCGAGAACGGGGGCGCAGGACAACCTGCGCCCCCGTTTTTGTTCTACGGCCCTTGAGCCGCCTCCCCTGGGACCTGATTGACAGCCCCTTCGAGGCCCTGTGGGCAAAAAATGGCAAATATGAGTACTGTTACTTTTTTGGTAACAGCCAAAACTGCCCCAAATGCCGCCCCCGCAGCTTGCATGCGGGTAGCGCGCAGAGATGTGGTGTAAGAGGCGGGGCATGCCCCGCCTCTTCTCTT
>UQLI01000047.1 GCA_900541715.1 uncultured Collinsella sp. | reverse complement strand
CCTGCTCTACAGTCCTGCGCAAGACGAAGGCCACATTAAGTGGCCTTCTTTGCGTGTGGAACTCGCGATAAAGTTCATATGCGCCGCCCGGCTCCCGCGGCTCTCAGGGGCATCTCTCATGCAAAAACTGTCGTGGGGTAAAGTCCGAGGTCAGTGGCGTTTTATACCGAGAAATCCAAAAAAGTTGAAAACTCATTACAAATTTGCGTTGACTTTAGGTAACTAAAGTTTCATACTCCTTTTCAACCACTGGGGGATGTGAACACGCACGGATCGTTCACATCATGATTGAAGAGGATTTCTTAGACATGTTCACGCATCAGCTAAACATTATCAGCGTAGTAATTATCTGATGCGGGTTAGCACATACAGCTAGCCCGTACGATAACGGGCGGCTGATGAAGATGAGGGCCGTCGAGCGCAACCGACGGCCCTCATTTTTTATGTCTAGGAAGTTCTTTTTAGAGGAGGAAATGTAATGAACGGAGTTTTGCTCATGGTTGTGGCCGCGGCGGTGCTCGCCTGCGGCTATCTGGGCTATGGCCGATGGCTGGCCAACAAGTGGGGCGTTGACAAAGAGGCCCTCACGCCGGCCAAGCGCATGAAGGACGGCAAGAGCTTCTCGCCCGTCTCCGCCTTCACCGCGTTCTCGCACCAGTTCAGCTCGATCTGCGGTGCTGGTCCTGTTACGGGTACGATCGTCGCCATGGCCTTTGGCTGGCTGCCCGTCGTGCTCTGGGTCCTCGTCGGCGGCATCTTCTTTGGTGCAGTCCACGACTTTGGTGCTCTGTACGCTTCGATGAAGAACAACGGCAAGTCGCTCGCTCAGCTCATCGAGAAGTACATCGGCAAGACTGGCCGTCGCCTGTTCCTGCTGTTCTGCTGGCTGTTCTGCATCATCGTCATCGCCGCTTTCACCGACATGGTCTGCAAGACGTTCATGTTCACCCCGGCCGTTGACGCTTCTGGTGCTGCTACCGGTGCCATCGACTTCACCAAGTCCTATGCCGCCGGCTGCGCTGGTACCATCTCCATCCTGTTCACCTTCGTCGCTATCGCCTTTGGTTGGGCCCAGAAGAAGTTCAACCTCACCGGCGCTGCCGAGTTCGTCACCGGCGTGGTCCTCATGGTTCTCATGTTCGCCGTCGGTATGCAGTTCCCGGTCTACCTGGATAAGTTCCAGTGGTTCGCCGTCGTCATGGTCTACCTGGTCTTCGCTGGCGCTATGCCCATCCAGATGCTCAAGACCCCGCGTGACTACCTCACTTCAATCATGATGATCGTCATGATCGTCTGCGCTGTCCTCGGCATCGTCGTCCTGGGCGTCAACGGTCAGGCCACTATCACCGCTCCGGTCTTCACCGGCTTCTCCACTGCCTCCGGCATGATGTTCCCGGTCCTGTTCGTCTCCGTCGCTTGCGGTGCTCTCTCCGGTTTCCACAGCCTCGTTTCTTCCGGCACCTCTTCTAAGCAGGTCGAGAAGGAGCAGGACGCCGTCAAGGTCGGTTATGGCGCCATGATCGTCGAGTCCTTCGTCGGCATCCTTGCCATCATCGTCGCCGGCATCATGTTCTCCGACATGAACACCGCCGGTACCGGCGCCCTCAACGCCGGCGTCGCTTCCACCCCGTTCCAGATCTTCGCCGCTGGCATCTCCCGCGGTATGCAAGCCTTCGGTGTTGACGGCACGCTCGCTACCGTCTTCATGACCATGAACGTTTCCGCTCTGGCTCTGACCTCGCTCGACGCCGTCGCCCGCATCGCCCGCACCTCGTTCTCCGAGTTCTTTGCCCAGACCAACGACGCCCTGGCCATCGAGTCCAAGGCTGGCTACATGAAGGTCCTCGGCAACCCCTGGTTCGCCACGGTCGTCACCCTGCTTCCCGGTCTCGCCCTCGCTTTTGGTGGCTATGCCAACATCTGGCCGCTCTTTGGTGCTTCCAACCAGCTGCTCGGCGGCATGACCATGATCACCCTCGCCGTGTTCTGCAAGTGCACCGGCCGCAAGGGTTGGATGCTCTACGTGCCCGTCGCCTTCCTGCTCTGCTGCACCTTCACCTCGCTGGTCCAGAGCGCCATGGGCTGCATGACCGCCGTCCAGGCTTACGGCTTCTTCGGTACCATCCCGGCTACCGCCACCACGGCCGCCGTCTCCGTCGCCGCCACCAAGGGCCTGCAGCTCGTCTTTGCCGTCCTGCTGATGGTCCTGGGCCTCATCGTTGCCGTTAACTGCCTCAAGGAGTTCTTCGGCAAGGAGGCTGGCTCCATGCCCGACGAGGAGCCCGAGTGGTCCGAGATGGGCAAGGCCGAGTATGGCCGCGCCGCTGCTGCCGAGGCTCCCGCCGACGCCGAGACCGCCAAGGCTTAGTCGACCTGACGAGTTGAACGTCACATCTATATGACTCGGAAAGACCGGGTCCGCGACTTCGCGGGCTCGGTCTTTTTTCATGCAAAAGCGGGTGACGCTCGAGTGTTCTCGCAGATGTTTTGCGTGGATAAGGGCGCGCGTTGTACCATATAGACGTATATGTGTGCATATGAAAGGGGCCCCGTGGCCAAGACGGTATATTCCGATAACCAACAAAATGTCGATGCTCTGGCTGAGCGCCTGAGCAGCCAGACGTCGCTTTCTGCTGAGCGTGCCAAGCTGGTTGCCTACGACCTGCTTTGCCGCAAGGCGCTCAAGATTAAGTCGAGTGCGCTGGCGCAGATTTTCCGCTCCGTCGATAAGGAGTGCGACACCAAGGCGATGCGCGATGAGCTTATCGCGGCAAAGATCGTGACCAAGATCGAGGGTAGCGGCATTAACGGGCGCCCGGCGTTCTATACCATCAATGCCGAGATTAACGATGCCCAGGAGCGGCCCGTCGAGGTTGCCGAAGAGGCCGTCGAGGACGTTGTCGAGGCGCCCGCTTCGGTGGAAACGGCTCCGCGCGAGCATGTCGATACCGACGAGCTGCTTGACGAGAGCGTCGTTCGCGCCTTTACGGCCAAGGCCGGCCGCGGCGGTTTTGGCGGGAGTGGCAAGCGCGATGCGCAGCGCCGCGCCCAGCAGGAGCGCTTCCGTCGCGCCGTTGCTCAAAAGGGTGAGACGGATGCTGAGGCTGTTGAGACCGAGGTTGCTGCCGAGTCGCAGAAGCCCGCGAGGGAGCAAAAGCCCGTGGAGGCCCAAGAGCCCAAGCGTCGTCGCGGTGCTCACTTTAAGACTGCACAGCAGGATGCCGCGCGTGAGGTTGAAGAGTCTTCTGAGGTTGCAGACGATGTTGAGGAGTCTGCCAAGAAGGCTCCGGGTTCGTGTCGTCCTGGTCGCGGTTTTGCGGGACGTGCATATCCCGTAAAGCGTCAGGAGAAGGGCGAGTCGGTTTCGACCACCCAGGACGAGAAGACCGTTGAGCCGGCGGCTCGCGAGCAGAAGCCTGTTGAGCCGCAGCTTGAGGTTGATGCCGAGGCCAAGGGCCAGCAGCCTACTGATGAGCAGGCGGAGCAGGGCGCGTCGAGCAAGCCTCGCCGCCGTCGCCATCGTGGGGGCCGCAGTTCCCATGCCGAGACTGCAACCGAGAAGACCACGCCGCAGAACGAGGATGCGAAGGCCGAGGTTTCTTCGGGGCAGCCTAAGCGCCAGCCGGCGAAGGAGAGCAAGTCCGTTCGTCCGCAGAAGCAGGCGTCCTTGCCGAAGCACGAGCGCAATTCCCAGGGCGATTCTAAGCGCAAGTCTCAGAAGAAGCCGGAGTCTGCCGCAGCAGATACTGCTGCCCAGCAGCCCAAGTCGTCCGTCCACGGCGAGGTCTCGGCGTTTGCCCTTGCCCGCGTTTTAGGCAGGCAGCTGCTCAAGGTTGTCCCTACGCCTACGGCGCTCTCTAAGATCAAGGAGCAGCAGACACAGATCGTAAAGGTCGAGGGCAAGGACGGCAAAAAGGCTCCGCAGCGCACTCAGCACAACGAGATGTCCAACCGCAAGATTGCCGAGGAAATCGCAATCATCCAGGCTTGGATCGAGCAGAACCGAGGTGCCGATACGCCGGTTGCCTCGCGCCGCCAGCGTGCCTACCAGATCTTTAACGACGAGAAGGCTTTTGACGGCAAGCACGGTGAGCGCTTGATCAGGCGTATGACCGAAAAGGGCATCAGCATGCAGGCGATCAAGGTCGCCCCCAATCGCCCCGTGCACTTTACGGGCTTCTTTACGCTGGGCGCCGACAAGCCGTTCATTATGGTCGAGAACCTGGACACCTACGACGAGATCGTCAAGCTGCTGCGTGGCCGCAAGCACGCCAAGCTCTTTGGCATCAAGGTGGGCGGCGTGATTTTTGGCGGCGGATGCAAGGCGAGCGTCTCGCATGCCTTGGACGATTATCTGGCCGAGATTGGCTATCGCTTTAACTACGTCTACTACGTAGGCGATATCGATCGCGAGGGCGCGCGCATCGTCGAACAGGCTCGCAATGCCAATGTGGTTGAGATTCGCCTGCATGCCGGCATGTACCGCGCCATGCTCGCCGAGCATAAGCGTCGCGTGAAGGCCGGCGGCGAGTGCGAGCCCGCGGCTGCCAACCAGGGCGTGCCGCAGAACCTGGCAGCGACGATCAAGGATCTGCCCATGGTTACGCGTGTGCAGTTCTGCAACGTGCTGCGCGAGGGCGGGCGCATTCCGCAGGAGATTCTGATGACCGCAGACTATCGGGATGGCGACTCGGGAAGCTTCGACCGCATGCTCAACAACTAGGGCGTTCGGCCCCGGGAGAGTGGGGACACCGGCTTAGGTTTCCTGCTCTACAGTCCTGCTCACGACGGAGGCCACATTAAGTGGCCTCCTGTTCGTGCGGAACTCGCGATAAACCTAAGCCGGTGTCCCCACTCTCCCGGGGCCTGCGGCTACTTGGTTGTCGCATGCGGCTCGCTTTTCGGAACAGGGCTGATAATTCTAGATGCAAGGCGCTCTTGGTCGTTATGGGCCTGGGGCGTCTGTCTTATATAGGTAGATTCCTTGCGGGTTCGAATCCCTCCGCTTGCTCACAAGAAAAGCCTCCCGATCGGCTATGCGTTCGAGAGACTTGTTTCTTTGGCTGGGACGGAGGGATTCGAACCCCCAACAGCCGGCACCAAAAACCGGAGTTCTACCGTTGAACTACGTCCCAATGTGTGGCGTTGCCCAAAAGCAACTCGTTTAGTTTACCTAATCTGCGAGGGCATCGCAAACGCCATCGAGCAGGCGTACGGCGAGTGTCTGCGCGTCGCTGGCCGTGAAGGTGCCGTTGTAGCGCGTCATGCCCGTGAGCTCAATGCGAATGCGAGCCGGCTTCTGCTGCGCGGCGACATTGGCGGTGCGGATGCGCTGGGCCAGGTTGTGGCACTCGGCGAGGGCGATCGTGGCGCGCGGCGCTGCATCTGCGGGCAGCTCATCGCTTGCGATCTCGAGCACCAGGTCAACGTCGGTTGGGACCTCGGAGTCGCAGAGCATCATGCCGCTGTTGTCGGTCGTTGCCGTGGCGATATTCCACATGCGCGACGCAACGCTGCGTGCGATGGGGTCCTCGCCGATAACGGCAATCTGGAAGCGCTCGAGCACGTTGGCGGCGCGAGCAAAACCGATACGGGACTCGGCTTCGGTGACCGAGGGCTTGCCCTCCCACACATGGTGCAGGCGGTTGATGTAGGCGTAGGTGTCCTGGAAGGCCATGCCGTCGGAAAACAGGCCGACATTTTCCTGGAACTGCTGCAGGGCGGCCTCGGTATGCGGACCAAAGTAGCCGTCGTCTTCGCCACAGGCAAAGCCCAAAACGTTGAGAGCGCGCTGCAGGGCCTGCACATCGGCGCCATGGAAATTGGGCATGCGCAGATAGAGAGTGCGGTCGCCCAGCTTATACGAAGCGTCTACAAGGGCGCTCCAGCAGGGGATATCGACGGCATGACCGGCAGCAAGGCCGCTGTCGAGCCTGAAGGTGCTGACGGCCTGCTCAGTGGTGGCTCCAAAGTACTTGTCGGTGACTTCGGCGGCATCAATCGTGTAGCCGAGCTGCAGGAGACGAGACTGCACGTCCTCGACGGCTGCTCCTTGCATGCCCGTTGTAATAGGTTCCATGAACGAACCCCTTTCGGCGTACCATTCGTACTATTTGAGCGTCTGTCGGATAGACAACGCAAAGGGATGCATAAACATGCACTCAACAGTGTAGCAAGTTGTGCCTAAATACGCTGCTGACAGGTTTTATAACCCCCGTTAGTTAAGACGCTCCACAAAGAAATCTGCCATGGAGAGGAACAGCTCGCGTGCGTGCGGATCAAGCTCAACGTTCTCGATGGCCGCTTTGGCCTTAGCGGTCAGGTCGAGCGCGTAAGTGTGGGCGTAATCGATGGAGCCGGTCTCCTGGAAGATCTCCACGGCGCGTGCGAGCTGCGCGGGATCATCGGTGCCCGAGGAAAGAATCGCCTCGATCTCGTCGTGGTGGCGCTCATCAGAGAGGGCGTGTACGGCGACAAGCGTGCGCTTGCCCTCGGTGATGTCGGTGCGGAAGTCCTTGTTGGCGGCTTCCTTAGTGCCGACAAGGTTGAGCAGGTCGTCCTGAATCTGAAAGGCGAGGCCCGTGTGCAGGCCAAAGGCGCGCAGCGCTTCGATTTGCTCATCGCTGCCGCCGCCGATAATGGCCCCGGCGGCAAGCGGCGTGGCTCCGCTGTAAAACGCGGTCTTGTGCGTCGCCATGTCCAGGTAGTCATCAACCGAGATATCAAAGCGCCCGTCACGGACCCAACCCAGGTCGAGCGCTTGACCCTCGATGGTGCGGACGATCATCTCGGTAAGCTCGTGGAGCACACGCAGCTTCACGTCGGACTCCAGCGTGGGGTCGTCGAGAACCGTCTTGGTGACCATGGTGAGCGCCAGGTCGCCACAATTGATGGCAAGGCCCGTGCCCTCGGTAAGGTGCATGCAGGGCTTACCTCGACGAAGCTGTCCGTTGTCGGCGATGTCGTCATGGATAAGCGCTCCCGACTGAAAGTGCTCGATAGCTGCCGCCGCGCTGCGGGCGCTCTCAAAGCTGCCACCTACCGCGGTGGCGGCGAGCATGCAGATGAGCGGGCGGTGGCGCTTGCCGGCATTGGCCGTAAATGTCGAGAGCGGGGTATACAGGTAGCGCTCGATATCGGCAGAGGTCGCCTGTCCGTCAAAGAACGTGGCCAGATGGTCGTTGATCTGGTCAAAGTGCTGGGCTAAAAAGCTGGTAAACGGACTGGACACGGGTTCTCGCATTCTTTCTTAGGTTGCATCGTTGCGGTGTGCAGATACCATATTGCCACATTGGAGTTGCCGGCGCGTCTGTTTTGGCGATTTGGGGAAACGGGACGCGTGCGCGTGCCGGCTGCTTATATAAGCCTAAAGTGCTCGAGCGCCTTGACGACGCCATTTTTGTCGACCGAGTCGGTGATGTAGTCGGCGCGCTTTTTGAGATAGTCCGGCGCATTGCCCATGGCGATACCGACATCGACGGCGTTCATCAGCGAGACGTCATTGCTGGCGTCGCCGATGCCGTATACGGTTCCGTGGTGGGGATCGAGGGCGTCGAGTACAGACTGGATGCCCCCGCGCTTCGTGCATTCGCGGGGCGAGATTTCGGTTACCTCGAGTTCGAGCTCGTTAAAGCACAGCAGCGGCTCAAGTGCCTTGTCTTGAGCGATGTGGTTGGCGAGCGATGTAGACATCAAGATCTTGTAGACACTGTAATGTTGCAGCTGCGTGACTGCGTCGCCTAGGGTGCGCGCGTATCCGGGAGCATCGGGCGCATCGGCACTCATGCGCACGACGCCGTTGAGGCCCTCAAAGCGGATGACCTCGCCCGATTGCTCAAGGTAGGGGGCAAGACGCTGCAACATACTGGGCGTCATCGACAGATCGCGAATTGCGTGTCCGTCGATCTCGGCGTAACCGCCCGCAAGACAGACGATGCCGGTCCAGGGCAGCTCAAGAAGTTTGGGGTGGATGCAGCTCAGGGTACGTCCCGTGCAGATAAAGGCCATGTTGCCGTTGGCGACAAACTCGCGGATTGCCTGCGAAACCGCCTCGTTGGGATAGGGGGAGAGGTCCCGCTCGTCTTCGGGAAGGTCTTGGGCGAGCCTGGGGTCTTGCCAGGCGAGCGTTCCGTCGATATCGAAGAAGCAAATATCGCCGTGCTTGTGGGTTGGGCTGGCGGCAGGGGAGGCCGAGGTGGTGGGCAGAAATTCCGGCTCGAGGCCCATGATCTGGTCAAAATGCTCTTTAACGCGGGGAACGGAGATGCCGATGATCACCTGGGCGGTCTTGCCCGTAATGATGAGGCCCTTGGCGCCCACCGCGACAAACGACGCGTTATCTGCAACGATGGAAGGGTCTGCGACCTCGACGCGCAGGCGCGTGGCGCAGTTGGTTGCGCCCACGATATTGCCAACGCCACCTAAAAGCTGAATTACCCGCTCAGCGAGGACGTGATCTTGATCGGATCGACTATTGACCTCGTCATTGGGAGATTGCTCTTTGGCAAAGTCGCTTCCCGTTAAACAATCGATTGCCGCGCGATTGGCAACATGATCCTCGCGGCCCGGTGTCTTAAGGTCATAGACCAAGATGAGTGCTCGAAAACTAACAAAAAAGATGAGGCTAAAGGCAAGGCCGATACCGAGCGCCAAAAGATAGGCACCGGCATGCGTGCGCATGAGCGGAATAAAGTTGAAGGCTGCCATCTCCATCAGGCCGCCCGAGAAGATGCCGACGATGCCAAAGAGATTCATGGTTGTGGCAAGGCAAGACGATAAGACGGCGTAGAGCAAAAAGAGCCCGGGGTGGGTGAACATAAAGAGAAACTCGAGTGGCTCGGTAACGCCGCAAACCACCGAGGCGATGATGGCGGGAACAAGGATGACCCTGAGGCCGGCGCGGCGCTCGGGTTTTGCGGTGGAGTAGAACGCAGCTGCGATGGCAGGAAGGCCAAAGAGCTTGACCCAGCCGGTGGCGGTAAAACCGGCCCACGGCGCAAGCTCATTAAGGGGGCGCGTGCTATGGGAGAGGATGGGGAGCAAACTGCTCCACGTGGCGTAGATGCCGTCGTTAATGACCAGGTTGTCGTAGTAGATCGGCATGTAGAGCAGGTGGTGCAG
>UQLI01000046.1 GCA_900541715.1 uncultured Collinsella sp. | reverse complement strand
CACCTTGCCAAATAGGAGCGTCAGGACGGAGGAAGCCCCGCAGCGCGTAGCGCGCGGCGGGGCTTCCGACATGTCCGAGGACGTTCTGAGAGATAGGCCCTTTTCCGTTTCCGGACGGCCCGGTGGGATCAGAGTACCCTTGCTGTTACTCTGCTTTGCCCACAGAGTTGAGGTTGGTCATGCGAATCTTAACCAGCTCGGTGATCTCACGCATGCCCTCCTTGGCCGGCTTCTTGGGGTCGAAGCAGGCAGGGTTCTCGGCCATGTAGGCCATGAAGCCCTTGGTGTAGGCCTGACGCAGCTCGGTGGCGTAGTTGACCTTGCAGATACCGTTCTTCACAGCCTCGGCAACCTGCTCATCGGGCACACCGGAGGTGCCGTGCAGAACCAGCGGCACGTCGACGGCGTCGCGGATGGCCTTGACCACGGACTGCTCGATGTGCGGATCGCTCGTGTACACGCCGTGGCTGGTACCAACGCCAATGGCCAGCGAGGTGCAGCCAGTGCGCTCGACGAACTCCTTGGCCTCGGCAGGATCGGTGTAGGGGCTCTCGCCCTCAACCGCGGGACCGTCGTCCTCCTTGCCGCCAACCTTACCGAGCTCGGCCTCGACGGGCACGCCCATGGCGCGGCCAGCGTCGGCGACGGACTTGGTCAGGGCGATGTTGTCCTCGAAGGACTCGTGCGAACCGTCGATCATGACAGAGGTGTAGCCCGTGCGGAAAGCCTGCATGCAGCGGTCATAGCCATCGCCGTGATCGAGGTGCAGAGCGACGGGCACGGAAGCGCGCTCGGCGGCAGCCTTGACCATGCCGTAGAAGTAGTCCAGACCAGCGGTCTTGATGGTGCCCGGGGTGGTCTGCATGATGACGGGGGACTTGGTCTCCTCGGCAGCGGCCAGAACGGCCATAACAAACTCGAGGTTCTCGACGTTGAAAGCACCAACAGCGTAGTGGCCGGCCTGAGCGTCCTTGAGCATCTTTTCGGTGGTAACAAGTGCCATGAGCGTTTGCTCCTCTCCCTCGCCCGCATCTGGACATCGGGCGTAGTTGTTCACAAGGCGTTTTACCTTGCGTTTTACTGCGCTCATTGTATGAAAATCGATGGTGTCGCACGCATGAGATATCACCGGCACACAGGTCAAGACACTCGTTTTTGAAAAGCAAACGGAAGAGATTCGCACCGGATTCCTCTATACGACATTGAAGTTTTCAAGCGAATCATCTTTCTTTTATAGAAAAGATAAGTAATCGAAAGGCGTTTTCTTACTAAAAAAGAAAATGAACGAAAATGGATTCAACACAATTCCTGCAAATTTATGTTGAGAACGGAGCAGCTATGGCCCATGTAACAACCCGAGCCTTCGCCGATGAGCGTCGTGCCGCCATCATGGAGATGCTTGAGCATAACGCCTCGGTACAGGTAGCAGAAATCGCCCAGACCTTTGGCGTGTCCTCCGTCACCGCCCGCGCCGACCTTGACGCGCTCGCCGAAGCAGGCAAGCTGCGCCGCACACATGGTGGTGCCGTATCGCTCCACAAACGCCTAACCGTTTCCACGCAGGATCGCCGCATCAATGTCAACGTCGCCGCCAAGCAGGCCATCGCGCAAAGCGCCATCGAGCTCGTCAATGACGGCGACACGCTGCTCGTCGACTCGGGCACCACGGCGCTCGAGTTCGTCCGGCTCCTCGATCAGCGCGACGGTATCACCGTCATCACGGCCGACATTACCATTGCCGATTACATCGACGAGAGCATGCCCCCAGTCGATGTCGTCATGCTGGGCGGGGCGCTGCGCAAAGGCCATCGTTATTTGTACGGACCGCTCACTATGCAGGCGCTCCAAATGGTCCATGCCGATCTGGCCGTCATGTGCCCCGGCGCCTTTGTCCCCAGCTGCGGCTTTACGACCGACTTTCCCCAGATGGCCGAGACCAAAACGGCTATGATCGCCGCGGCACATCAAAGCGTCGCCCTCATGGACGCCAGCAAGGTTAACGGACGCGGCATGTACCGCTTTGCCGAGCTTGCCGATGTCGACACCATCGTGATGGACCGCGACCCCGATCACACCGTCGCCACCTCAATCACCGAGGCCACTGACAGCTCACGTCCAGCCCTCGTCATCGCCGGCGCTTAAACAAAAACCACCACAAAGGTGCCTGTCCCCTTCGTGGTGGTTTGAGCGTTAAAAGCGATATATCGCTACTTGGACAGCTCGTCGGCGAGGGCCTCGATTTGGGCGCGCGAGGCGTCGTTGAGCGAGCCCAGCACAGTCACCTTGTTCTGCGTCAGGGTGATGTCCTTCATGCCCTCGAGCTCCTTGGTCATAACCTTGGCAGCTGCGGGCGCCCAGGAGCCGGCCTCGACGAGCGCCACCGTACGGTTCTGGTAGGCGTGCTCGGCGAGCGTATGGATGAAGGTGCTCATGCACGGGAAGATCTCGCCCTGATAGGTGATGGAGGCGAGCACCAGACGGTCGTAGCGGAACGCATCCTCAACGGCCTCGGCCATGTCGTCGCGAGCCAAGTCAAAGACGGAGACCTTCTGGCCGCGAGCCTCAAGCGCTGCGGCGAGCTCCTCGACGGCAGCCTTCAGATGGCCGTACACGCTCGCATAGGCAATCGTGATGCCCTTGTCCTCGGGCTGGTAGCTCGACCAGGTGTTATAGGTGTCGAGGTAATAGCCCAGGTTCTCGGTCAGTACGGGGCCGTGGAGCGGACAGATGATCTGGATATCCAGATCGGCGGCCTTCTTGAGGACGGCCTGCACGAACTTGCCGAACTTACCGACGATGCCAAAGTAGTAGCGGCGAGCCTCACAAGCCCACCCTTCCGGATCCTCGATGTCGTTGGCGCCAAACTTGCCAAAGCCGTCGGCACTAAAGAGCACCTTGTCGGTGGACTCGTAGGAGAAGATCACCTCGGGCCAGTGAACGTTGGGGGCGCCGATAAAGGTCAGGCTGTGGCCGCCCAGGTCGAGCACATCGCCCTCTTTGACGACCATCTTGCGATCGGGGTAGTCGGTGCCAAAGTAGTTGACCATCATGCGGAAGGCGCCCATGCTAGCCACAATCTGGGCCTGGGGATAGCGCTCCATAAAGGCGGCGATACCAGCGGAGTGATCGGGCTCCATGTGATGGACGACCAGGTAATCGGGCGTACGACCATCGAGCACGGCCTCGAGGTTGCCGAGCCACTCGTCGACAAAGCCGGCGTCGACCGAATCGGCGACAGCGATCTTGTCGCCCAAGATAACGTAGCTGTTATATGCCATACCGTTCTCGGACACGTCGTACTGGCCCTCGAACAGGTCAATGTCGTGATCGTCGACGCCAATGTAGCGGATATCCTTGGTGATCTCCATCAGGCAAAGCCTCCTAGATAGACAAAAGAGCCCGTCTATCATAGCACTCGGCTACATCCCAACAGCTATCTACCGACATCCTTACTGATTGTTATTGATGTTCAACATATCACCGTTGACCTGCGAAAACTATGCGCGCGGTGCCGCCGTACTATGTCGAACGATGAGCTGACCGGGAATACGAATGGCAACGTTTTTGCCCGTTGCCCCCGCCTTGGGAACCGCGTGCTCGAACACCTCGCGTCCACGCTGATGCAAATCGAATCGCACGGTCGTGAGCTCGTTGTGTGCCACAAAATCATCGAGCGAATCGTCGACACCCACCACGCTCACGTCCTCGGGCACGCGCAGACCGCTATCGCGCAGCGCGGCAATCGCGCCATTTGCCATCTGGTCGTTTGCCGCGTAAATCGCCGTCATGGTGCGATCATGCTCGGCCAGGTACCTGCCGGCCTCGTAACCGCTGTTGGCAGACCAGTCGCCCTCGAGCGGCTCTACCGGCTCGATGTGTTTACGCTCGAGCGCATCCTGCCAACCGGCGCGACGAAATTGCTCGTCGACCGAGAACGACGGGCCGCCAATATAGCGAATTTGCTCGTGCCCCAGCTCAAACAGGTGATCCACAAGCAATAGCGAGCAGCCGTAATGGTCGGAATCGACCGTGGTCACCCGCGGATGCGCATACATGGTAACGATGACCGTGCCAATGCCCGGCAGTGGATCAAACGTCTCAAAATCGGGCGCCATGCGACTCATGCCGATGATGATGCCGTCCACGGGCAGCGCGGCCATACGACGCGTGGCCTCGGCAAGCGAAAACTCCTCGGTCTTGGACATCTCGACCAGCGTGATGGCGCAATTATGCTCGCGAGCAGCGCTGGCGATGCCGTCGATCATTGAGAGGTTGCCAAACTTGGTGACATCGTTGATGCATAGGCCGACCGAATGGTAACGGCCGTCGCGCAGCGAGCGACCGGCATAACTCGGACGAAAGCCGAGCTCTTGCATAGCGGCCTGCACGCGCTGGCGCGTCTGCTCGTTAACGTTGGGCAAGCCGTTGGCGACGCGCGAAACCGTCTGCTGCGAAACGCCGGCAGCGCGGGCGACGTCGGCCATGGAGACCGGACGCGTACCTGCATCGTTGGACGGGCGCCTTGCCACAGGATCACCTTCACCCTTGCGAGATCTGAATAGCGTGCATGCCGGCCCGGGCAGAAATACATCCCGCGCCGAGGCCTGCTATCGTCGGACGCATGTTAACGTACTCTACTTTTTCTATCTGCATCTCTTCTGCTTTATAAGTCCATACAGCAGTACCGTTCACGGCTGTTTTTCTACCGATTACCAGATTCTCAAAAAGTGACAAACGTTGTGTTATGAGTACGTTAACATAGCCCACAACGTGCGGCATCGTGAACACTTGGTTCATTCCGCTTCAAGTTGTTAACGTACTCATAACGACGCAAAACTCCCCGTGCGCGCCAAGGAAAGGACTCCCATGACCACCCCCGACGAAAAGACATTCGCCACGCTCACCAAGCTATTTGAGGAGGAGTTTGGCCCCATCGGCGACCGCCAGGTGCTCTACGTGCACGCGCCCGGCCGTTCCGAGATCAGCGGCAACCACACCGACCACGAGGGCGGCCACGTCATCGCCGGCTCGCTCGATGTCGCCGTTGACGGTATCGCCGTGGCAACCGACTCCAACAAGGTCCGCGTTGCCGACGAGGGCTACCCCACGTTTGAAATCGCACTCGACACGTTAGATGTTCAGGAGTCCGAGAAGGGCACGTCCGCAAGCCTCGTGCGCGGTATGGCCCACGAAATCGCAGCGCTTGGTGTTGAGCCCAAAGGCTTCGACTTCGCCTTCACCTGCTCCGTCCCCTCGGGCGGCGGCCTTTCCAGCTCTGCCGCCGTCGAGGCCGCGTACGGTCGTGCCATGGAGACGCTCTGGGGGGCGCCCGCCATTGAGCCCGTCACGCTCGCTCAGATGAGCCAGCGCACCGAGAACAACTACTACGGCAAGCCCTGCGGTCTGATGGACCAGGCCGCTGTGTGCCTGGGCGGCCTTGCCTACATGGACTTTGAGGACCAGGCTCAGCCTAAAACCCAGAAGCTCGAGCTCAACTTTGAGGATCACGGCTATGCGCTCGTGCTCGTTAAGGTCGGTGCCGACCACGTGGCCGCTACCGACGACTACGCCGCCGTTCCGCGCGAGATGCAGGATGTTGCCGCCGAGTTTGGCAAGGCACGCCTGTGCGAAGTCAACGTTGCCGACTTTGATGCCAAGCTGCCCGAGCTGCGCGCCAAGCTGGGTGACCGCGCGTGCCTGCGCGCCGTTCACTACTGGTACGAGAACGGCCTGGTCGACAAGCGCTGGGCAGCTCTCAACGCCGGCGACATCGACCAGTTCCTGGTCCTCACGCGCGAGTCCGGCGCCAGCTCTGCCATGTACCTGCAGAATGTCGTCGCCAAACTGGGTGCCGAGCAGCCTTCCATGTACGCGCTTGCTCTTGCCGAGCATGTGCTCGACGGCCGTGGCGCCGTTCGTATTCACGGCGGCGGCTTTGGCGGTACCATCCAGGCCTTCGTGCCGCTCGAGCTCGTCGACACCTTTATCACTAAGATGAACAGCTGGCTGGGCGAAGGCTCTGCCCGCCACTACGCAATTACTGACAAGGGGGCTTACGCGGCATGGCTGTAATGACCGACGTGCGCGAGGCTGCGCAGGGCTTGATTGAGTATGCCATCCATCGATCGATGATCGGCCAGGACGATCGCATCTGGGCCTACAACACCATTCTCGAGTGCATCGGCGCCACGGGTCCGGCGCTCGACATGGCCTGGGCGCTCCAGGTCGAGAAACTCTCGTTCTTGCACCCCGATACACTCCCCAATTTTGACCTGGAGGGCACGCTTGCCGCGCTTTCCGAGGCCGCCGTTGTCAACGGTGCCGCCGAGGACACGGCATCGGGCCGCGACCGCATCGCCATGCGCATCATGGGCGTGCTGATGCCGAGGCCTTCGGTTGTAAACGAGGAATTCAACGGCCGCATGGGCGTCAACGAGCCCCGCGCCGCGACCGACTGGTTCTACGGCCTGTGCTGTGACGCCGGTTACGTGCGCCGCGCCGCCATCGCGCGCAACATCAAATGGAGCACTTCCACCAACTGGGGTGACCTGGAGATCACCATCAACCTGTCAAAGCCCGAAAAGGACCCGCGCGATATTGCCGCGGCCGGTGCCGCCAAAAACACAGGCGAGAAGTATCCCGCCTGTCAGCTCTGCATCGAAAACGAGGGCTACCCCGGACGCTCCGCCGCAGCCGACGGCGGCGCTCACCCCGCCCGCCAGAACCTGCGCATTATCCCCATCCAGCTCGACGGCGAGCGCTGGGGTTTCCAGTACAGCCCGTATGCGTATTTTAACGAACACTGCATTGCTATGAGCTCCGAGCATCGCCCGATGCACGTGGACCGCAAGGGCCTGACCTGCCTGCTCGACTTTGTCGACCTGTTCCCGCACTACTTTATTGGCTCCAACGCCGACCTGCCCATCGTGGGCGGCTCGATTCTGTCGCACGACCACTTCCAGGGCGGCGCGCACGAGTTCCCCATGATGCACGCCGCCGAGGTCTCGCAGTTTAGCGTACCCGGTTTTGACCAGGTCAGCGGTACCGTGCTGCGGTGGCCGCTCTCGGTGCTGCGCCTGCGCTCGCATGACCGCGCTCAGCTGCTCGACGCTGCCGAGAAGATTATCCTCGCCTGGCGCGAGTGGACCGATGAGTCGGTGGGCGTCATCGCGCACACAGCCGACGGCGTGGCGCACAACACTGTGACGCCCGTCATCCGCCGCGTCGACTCCCGCGGCAATGCCGGTGGCGATATCTACGAGGCTTATCTGGCGCTTCGCTGCAACATCACGACCGATGAGCATCCGCTGGGCGTATTCCACCCGCATGCCGAGTATCACCACATTAAAAAGGAGAACATTGGCCTGATCGAGGTCATGGGCCTGGCCATTCTTCCGCCGCGCTTGGTTCCCGAGCTTGGCGCCGTTCGCGAGCATCTGCTGGCAGCCAAGGTCGATACCAGCTACGACCTTGCCGGTGCGCTCGAGGGCGACGACCTTTGCCGCAGCCACACCGCATGGGCCGAGGACGTCTTTGCTCGCCGCGCCGACGAGCTTACGGCGGATAACGCCATCGATATCCTGCACGAGGAGGTCGGCGTGGTGTTTGGCCACGTGCTCGACAACGCCGGCGTCTTTAAGTGGGACGAAGCCGGCCGCGCCGCCCAGCAGCGCTTTATCGACTCGCTGTAGTACGCGAACTCGAAAGCACGCACTTAACAAATAGCGCCTACACGACCACGGCGCCCGCCGGCAACATCGCCGACGGGCGCCGTTTTCTGATGCAAGGGTAGCTAATTTGCACCAAAACAAGGAGTGTTCCAAACTGCCGACAGAGAAGGAACGCTCCCACCTGCCGACCTGAATCCCCACATTATTCGATGGAAAAACGTGGTTACCTCCCACATTATTCGATGGAGAAACGTGGTTACCTCCCACATTATTCGATGGAAAGACCAAAACGGTCTTATACTAACCATGATCGTTAGGGGGCAGTATGCAGCGACAGCTAATGGACGAACTCATCGCTTGGAAATCTAGGTCAAACCGCAAGCCCCTCCTGCTTAAGGGGGCCCGCCAGACGGGAAAAACTTGGCTTCTCAACGAATTCGCAGGCCAGCAGTATCAAAACGTCATCCGTTTTGACTTTATGCTCGAACCGGGCGCACGTTCGCTGTTCGACGGAAGCCTTGACCCCAAACGCATCATCTCCCAGATAGAGCTCCTGCGCGGCCAGACCATAACGCCGACAGACACGCTCATCATCTTCGACGAAATCCAAGAGGCACCGCGTGGCATCACCTCGCTCAAATACTTCAACGAGCTGGCGCCGGAATACCATATCATGGCAGCCGGCTCCTATATGGGGCTCGCGCTCCGACGCGAAAACGAGTCGTTCCCCGTCGGCAAGATCGACCAGCTTACCATGCGCCCCATGGGGTTTGTCGAGTTCGTTCGTGCCGTCGATGGCGATCCGCTCGCAGATGCCATCCTTGCCGCAGACATGGACCTGCTGGCGAACGTTTCCGAAAAGCTCGAACGCCTGCTCAAGGAATACCTCGTTGTCGGTGGCATGCCAGAAGTTGTCTCCGCTTTCGCCGCCTCCCACGATTTCATCGAGGCCCGCAGGCTTCAGCAGCAAATCATCGAAGCTTATGAATCCGATTTTGGCAAGCATGCGCCAGCCCGCATCGTCGAGCGCATGAGGCTGGTTTGGAAATCCCTTCCCGGCCAGCTCGCAAAGGAAAACAAGAAGTTCGTCTACGGCGCGCTTCGTCCCGGGGCGCGCGCACGCGATTTTGAGGAAAGCCTCCAGTGGCTCATGGACTATGGAATCGTTCATAAGGTACCACGTGTTTCCGCCCTAAGAGCACCGCTCACAAGCTACGAGGATCTCTCGGGCTTCAAGCTGTTCTGCATCGACACCGGCATCCTCGGAGCACTCTCCGGCCTCACGCCAGCCATTGTTCTGAACGGGCCCGCTGTTTTTACGGAGTTCAAAGGCTCGCTGACCGAGCAATACGTCGCACAGGAGCTTTTGCTCCAAGGCAATACTCCCGCGTATTGGTCATCCTCCTCCGGCAATGCAGAGACTGACTTTGCCATCGACCATGCGGGGACCGTGCTTCCGCTCGAGGTCAAGGCAGCAGAGAATCTCAAAGCAAAGAGCCTGAGGATTGCCTGCGAGAAGTTCAAGCTCGAGCGCTGCGTGAGAACATCGTTAGCGGCATATAGAGACGAGGGCACGCTCGTCAACATTCCGCTCTGGGAGATTGGGCAAATCGACAAGCTGGCATAGGCGCTGTGGAGGGGGTGCCCCGTAAGGAGTGTCCCAAACTGCCAGCAGAAAAGGAACGTCCCTATCTGCCGCATTCCCGAAGCAAGGCAACGCCGATGTCTTGGAAACGACAGACACTATGACCCAATCCGAGGGCACGGAAACGACAGGAGCCCCCGCTCGTGACCGCGGGTCGGGGCTGCGACAA
>UQLI01000045.1 GCA_900541715.1 uncultured Collinsella sp. | reverse complement strand
TGGAGAGAACGCTCCCGCAAACTGCCTCTTGACAACTTATAGGAGCGTCGGTTTTGTTTTTGCGATTTTCCGTATGGTCGGAGGTTCGCTATCCAGCCCCGTAATCCGGCATAGTTTTGTTCGCGACGGCCCAACCGCGCGTTTAAGCGCGGGGCCGGTGGGGCATTTCCCCCACCGGCCCCTATTCCAGCTCTATACCAATGCTACTCCGACTTAGTTTCTACCGTGGGAGTCTTGTCCGCCGCAACTGGAGTACGAGCGGTGTCCATAGTCAGGCAGTGCTTGGGGCAGCTCTCGATGCACTCACCACACACCACGCAGGCATACGGGTCGATCGACCACGTTCCACCCTTGCGATCGACCGCGAGCGCGCCCGCCGGACAGCGACGCGCACACATGCCGCAGCAGATACACACGTCCATGTCGTTGACGATATGCCCGCGCAAGCGCTCGGGTGCCGCGAGCTTCTCCTGCGGATAGCACACCGTTACCGGCTGCTTGACCATAGAGCCCAAGGCCGTCTTGGCAAATGTCAGTAAACTCATGCCGCGCCTACCTTTCCGTGCAGCTAATGCAGGGGTCGATGGTCAGGATAATCATGGGCACGTTGGCAAGGAGCACGCCCTGCAGCGCATGCGTCAGACCCGCTAGGTTCTGCGACGTCGGCGTGCGCACGCGGAAACGGTCCAGGTTCTTGGTGCCGTTGCCGCGCACATAGTAATACGCCTCGCCACGCGGCTGCTCAATCACAACCTCGCCGCGCGCGCCGTCGGCCGGCGTGAGCTTGGTGCGCCCACCGATGCCGTCGTGCGGAATCTTGCCCACAAGCTCCTTGATAATGTCCATAGCCTGCGTGACCTCGGCACAACGCACCTGGCAGCGGGCATAGCAGTCGCCATCGATGGCAACGATGGGCTCAAATGCAGCCAGATCCGCGTAGGCACCGTCGCCAAACATGCGCACGTCGTAGTCCACGCCCGAGGCGCGCCCAAACGGGCCGACCATCGACAGATCCAGCGCGTCCTTTTTGCTGATCACGCCCACGCCATGCAGGCGCTCGCCGCAGCTGGCATCGTCCAAAAACGTATGCACCAGGGCCTCGTAGTCGGGGCGCATGGCATCGAGCGTCTGGACAATGCCGGCCAGCTCGGAATCCTCGATATCGTGCTTAAGGCCGCCGATCTCGTTGATCGACAGAATCACGCGACCGCCGCAGGTGCTCTCGAAGATCTTAAGAATCTGCTCGCGCAAGGTCCACGAACGATAGAACAGCGCCTCAAAACCAAAGGCATCGGCGAGCAGTCCCAGCCACAGCAGGTGCGAGTGAATGCGCGAAAGCTCGTGCAAAATGGTGCGGATATACTGCACGCGGCCGGGCACCTCGATGTCGAGCATGCGCTCGCAGGCGCTGGCATAGCCGCAGCTGTGGCCCACGGCGCAAATGCCGCAGATGCGCTCGGCGATGTAGCCAAACTGGTGCATGTCACGCTTTTCGGTGAGCTTCTCGAGTCCGCGGTGCACAAAACCGATCTGCGGAATTGCCTCGATGACGCGGTCGTCCTCGATCACCAGGTCCAGATGAAGCGGCTCGGGCAGCACCGGGTGCTGCGGGCCAAACGGAATGACGGAGCGATGAGCCATGGACCTTACGCCTCCTTTTTCTGCTTGTCGCGGGCGGCCTTGGCGGCAAGCGCCGCGCGGACCTTGGCCGCTTTCTCGGGATCCATGGCAGCGAGCTTTGCCTCCATCTCGGCAGCCTTGAGCGCGGCCTTCGCAGCAGCCTCATCGTGCTGAGCATCGGAGCCGGCAGCCGCAGCGGGCTGGGCGGCAGCAGCACTCGCAGCGCCCTCCCCCGCAGCGGCCGTGGCAGCAGCAGCCCTCTCGGCAGCGGCCTTGCGCGCCTTGGCCTCGGCAGCCGCGCGGACCTTCATGGCCTTCTCACGCGCAGCCTTCACCTCGGGCGTGATAACGCTCATGGGCTCGGCAGTCGAGACCTGGTAGAAAAAGCCCTTAAAGTCGATCTGCATGTCGGTAATGGCAAGACCAAACAGGTCGTGGACCTCATTTTCAAACGGGAATACCGCCGGATAATACGAGCTGATGGACGGAATCTCCTGGCACCGGTCGATTCCCTCGACTACCAGGTTCTCAATCGCATAGCTGCCGTCCTGCGCAATATGCTCCTGAGCAGCATGAACGTTGATAAACGTATAGACCAAGCGATACGAGCCGTCGTCGACGTTGCGCTCAGCGTGCATTTGCACAAAGCGCGCACCGACGCCCTTAAGCGCCTGGACATGCGACAGGAGCTCGTCGATCCCGACGGTGGTATAGATAGCCTTTTGCATTACTCGGCCTCCTTTGCAGCGGCGGACGTCCCAGCAGGCGCGTCGCCAGCGGCGGCCGTGTCGCCGGCCCCCGCGGCCACAAACCCGTCCTCGCCCAGCTCAACGCCACCGTCCCAGGTTGCGGCGCCGCCCACGGTAAGCGGGTCACCGCCAGCACGCATCACGGCCTCCTTCTGATCAAGGATGCCACACGCCTCCACGATGGCATCGATCACCGTCTCGGGGCGAATGGCGCACCCGGGCGCGTACACGTCCACGGGAATCGCGCGGTCCACGCCGCCGATCACGTTGTACGCATCGCGGAACACGCCGCCCGAACACGCGCAGATGCCGCAGGCCACCACGCACTTGGGCTCGAGCATCTGGTTGTAGATCTGGCGCACGACGGGCAGGTTCTGGGCATTGACCGACCCCGTCACCAAAAAGATATCCGCATGCTTGGGGTTGCCAGTGTTGACCACGCCAAAGCGCTCCGCATCGAACAGTGGCGTGAGCGAGGCCAGCACCTCGATATCGCATCCGTTACAGCTCGAGCCATCGTAATGAATAACCCACGGCGAGCGCGACATTTTATGATCCATGGATGCCGCCTCCTAAATAAATACGTCGACGAGGATGGGCATAAGGTTGAGCAGGCCAAACACCAGCGCCACGCCCCATCCGAGCCTAAAGCAGCTGCGCCAGGTGCTGCGTGCGAAGGTGTTGTCGATCAGGACCTCGACAAAATACGTCGCGGCCATCACGACCAGGGCGACCACCCAGCTCACCGGGTTATCCCAGACAAAGAACATGCCCACCCACATCAAAAACAGCACGGTCTCGCACCAGTGCATAAGGGTCATCTTGGCCAGCGTGCCGCCGCTCATCTCGGTGGCGACGCCCTGGACGATCTCCTGATGCGCGTGATGCGAGTACGAAAGGTCAAACGGCGACTTGCGCAGCTTGATGGTAAGCACCGCGAGCAGCGCGAGGAAAATGGGCGCGCTGTACACGACGATGGGGGCCGACTGCCCCGTCACGGCAATGGAATCGAAGCTGTCGGTGGCAAGGTACAGGCCCACGCTCATCAGCAGAACGGCGGGCTCGTAACTCATGACCTGCAGCAGCTCGCGGTCGGCGCCAACCTGGGCAAACGGGCTTTGCGTCGAGGCGGACGCCAGCACCACAAAGATCGCGGCGAGCGTAACCATAAAGGCACACAACAGCGTGTTGGAACCCGACACAAAGATGCCGCCGCCCACGACGGTAAAGATGAGCGCACACGCCATGTAGGTATCGTCCATGGTGTTTACGCTGGCGGGGGCCTTGCGCAGCAGCTTGGCAACGTCGTAGAAGGGCTGCAGCAGGCAGGGGCCCACGCGGCCCTGCATGCGGGCCGAAAGTTTGCGGTCAACGCCGTCGATCAGGCCGCCCACAAGCGGCGCCAGCAAGGCAAATGCCACGGTGCCAATAAAAATGCCCACGACGCCCGAACCTTCAAAATACTTGCCGCGCAACACCGAGGGCGCGCTCATGGCAAGTCTCTCGGGCCCAATCCACGCGCAACACAGCAGCGCAAAAAAGATAATGCTGCAGCACACGACGCTACCCGCGGGGCCAATACGCTTCTCGCCAAGGGCGTCCTCCGAGTACCAATTGCGCTTTTCGGCCTTCACCTCGTGTCCCATCGAGCCGCGGAAATGGCGATATTTGTCGGTTCCCACACCCGAAAGGTACACGTTGACGTGCGGCTTGTTGCTCACGCGGAATGAAGTCAGCAGCACCACGGCGATAAAAGCCACGATAACCACCATCAGATACATGGCGTCCTTGCCAATAACGTACGGCACGCGGCCAAACACCATGGCGAGGTAAGGCGACACCAGACCGCTCGAGATAACCGGAAACGCCACGCAGCACAGAATCAGCAGCGCGGCGATGGTGTTGAGGGCCATCCATTCGGTCTTATGGACATTGACCTCGACGTTTTGAGCCGTGGGGTCGACGCCCGAAAGCTTGGCAAGCCACTTGCCCCAGAAGAAGAACGTCGCAGCCGAGCCAAAGGCAAGCACCATGATCATGAGCACGTTGCCGGTCTGGGCAAACGCCACCAGGGCGCCCCACTTGGACACGAGCATGCCAAACGGCGCCACAAACATGCCCATGATGCCCAGCATCATCAGACGCGTCAGGTGCGGCATGCGGCTGAACATACCGTCCATGTCCTCGATATCGCGGCTGCCGATATGATGCTCGGCCGTGCCCACGCACAGGAACAGCAGCGACTTGGCCACCGTGTGGAACAGGATCAGGAAGATGGCCGCCCATACGGCCTCGGGCGCGCCGACACCCAGGCAGGCACTGATGAGGCCCAAGTTGGAAATGGTGGAGTACGCGAGCACGCGTTTGGCGTTGCTCTGCGAGATGGCCATAAGGGCAGCAAGCAAAAACGTGATGGCACCCACACTCGTGACCATAAAGCCGGTCACGGGATAGATGGCATAGAGCGGGCTCAGCTTGACCATCAGGAACACGCCGGCTTTGACCATGGTGGACGAATGCAGCAGGGCGCTCGTGGGCGTGGGGGCAACCATGGCACCCAACAGCCAAGTGTGGAACGGCATCTGTGCGGCCTTGGTGAGTGCGGCGAGCGACAACAGGATGACCGGCATCACCAGCAGCGCGGATTGCGCGGTTCCGGCGCCGGAAAGCTCGATCATGCCCGAGATGGTCAGCGGCATGCCGTTAACGTGCAGGTACATGAGTCCGGTCAAAAACGCGATACCGCCCAGCATGTTGAGGATGATCTGGGTGAAGGCGTTTTTAATGGCCTCGGGCGTGCGCGTGTAGCCAATCATAAGGAACGAGCACACGGTGGTGATTTCCCAGCCGCAGAACAGCCACTCAAGGTTGTCACTCGTCACGATGACGAACATGGCCGAGAGGAACAGGAACATAAGCGCCAGGAACTGCGGGCGACGGTCGGGCGCGGTCTGCCCGCGCAGCGCGGCCTCGTGCTCGTCATGGGCCTGGAAGTCCTTCATATAACCCACGGCATACACGCAGATAAGGCTGCCGACAATGCCGACGGCGAGGACCATGATTACGCTCATGTAGTCCAGGTAGAGCGGGGTTGCGGTGACGGCTTCGGTCGCGGGCAGCGTCATGGCTGCAAAGGCAAGCGAGCCCACCAGCTGGACTATGCCGAGCACCGTGGTGAGCGCGTTCCTATATTTGTACGCGTTGTACAGGATGACGGCGCACAGAATTACGTCGATGACGGAGCTGATGATCGAGAGCACATGCGAGGTGCCGGGGGCAACCTCAAAGCTCTGCGGACCCGTGCCAAAAAACATGACGGCGACTACAACTGTCACCGCCATAATAATGCCGGAGCCTATGAGCCCCACCGCATCGCGGACGCGGTCACCGCGCGTGAGCAGCATGCCCAGCGCTGGTACCAGCGGAAACAGGGTAAGGAAATACAGTAGCGTCATACCATCACTCCCCCATGCAAAAACGCTGCAATTGTTTAACGTTATAGCTCAATTACGGGGTTGCAGTGGCAGGTTTTCGGTCAACTGGGGAGTTTTAGACGTACGGGGTAAGGAGTCTGTCCGCTTTGGAGCAGTGGGGCGACGCTCCCCTATCGCAGCGACAGGCGCGCGGGCCACTGCGCGCGGTTTATTGGCCACTTTGGAGGATGTCCCGACAGGCTCGCGCCGGTCCAAAAAGTTGGCGCGGCAAGAAAAATGCGCCCCTGTGGGCGCACCATCCCGTTTGCTATTCCGCCTTTTTAACGCGCGGCTTGCGACCTCGCGGCTTATCGACCAGTGCGGACTCACCGCTCTCGCGATACTGGCGGCACCAGGCCTTAACCGAAGACTCGCTTGGAATCTTGTGTTTGATCATGGCCTCGCGAACCGTTAAGCCGTTTTCCAAGCGGTCCTTGACCACGGCGAGCTTAACTTCGTACGAATAGGTGTGATGATGCGAACCGGCGTTGAGAACGGCGTCGACACCGCCCACGGCATACGCGCGGGCCCACTGACGAGCCGTGGCCTGGGGAATGCCAAGCTCCGCGGCGAGGGCGCGATGACCGACCCCCTCTTGGAGGGCCTCGACGGCGCGCTGCCTAACCTCGGGCGCATGCGTGCGAGTCCTAGTTGCTTCCGACATACCTGCCACTTCTTAGCCTTAACCGTTAATCTGCTTTCTTACGTGCAAGTTAGATAGTAGCATTTTACCGTTTGCTCAAAGCAGTTAATTAAAATAGACGCGGCGTTATCTGGGCATTTGGCACCAAATTACGACATTTCTTTATCGATTATTTACGCTGGTAGCTGACTCGCAGCTAATCGTCATTCGCTTGTCAACAAAATTGGCATCTCTTTATGTCCTTTGGTATAGAGGATATAGTTATTAACCCCTCCCTCAATAATTTTGAGTGATCTGCAAGACAGTAGACGTCCTCACTCCTCATGATTACCGCGCATTGCCGTCCACCGGAGCAAAACAAAAAGGGCGGGACCTGCTGCGCTTGCAGGCCCCGCACCGGTTGACACCCGACGGGACACAGCCGGGCGAGACGGATCCGTGCTACCGCCCCGCCTGGCCGCGATGTTCAACTACAGCTCGTTGGCCGCGTGATACGCCGTGCGAATGGCGCTCGCGATGTCGGCGGTGCGCTCACCCGAGCAGTCGCCCACGCAGGTCACGGGCACCGTCACGCCATCCAGGTCAAACGCGTTGGCCTTGGAGCCAACGGCCATCACCACGTAATCGCAGGCGATCTTTACCGGCTCCTCGGCGCCGTCCTCGGTGGTGCGAATTGCCTCCACGCCCTCGTCGGTAATGGCGGTCAGGCGGGTCTTCACGTGCTGCTCCACGTTGTGCTCGGCAAAGTCGCTCATAATCAGCGGCAGAATGGTCTCGGACTCGCCCGCGGCAATCTTGTCGAGCATCTCCACAATCGCCACCTCGCAGCCGTGCTGCAGCAGGTACTCGGCAGTCTCGGTGCCCACCAGGCCGCCGCCAATGACGGCGACGCGCCCGCTGAGCTCCACCTTGCCGGCCAGCACGTCCCAGCTCGAGACGACCTTGTCCGAATCGGCACCCGGAACGGGGATGACCACGTCGTGTGCGCCCACAGCCACAATCGCGGCATCGGCGGCGTTGAGGTCCTCAGCGGTAGCGGCATGATTGAGCTCAGCCTTCACGCCCAGGCCAGGCAGAATCTTCTCGTAGTACTCGACCGAGCGCATGATCTCGTCCTTGCGCGGAGGCGCGGCCGCCAGCACAATCTGGCCTCCCAAGTGATCGCTCGCCTCGTAAACGGTCACATCGTAGCCGCGCTTGGCCGCCACGCGCGCGGCCTCCAAGCCAGCAATACCGCCGCCCACCACGGCGATCTTCTTGTCGCCCTCGCCCGGCTTGATGGCGATGGTCGCCTCGTCGCCGTTCTCGGCGTTGAGCACGCACGAGATGTACTTGCGGTTTTGAATCGCGTCGACGCAGCCCTTGTTGCAGTTAAGGCACTCGCGGATGGGCTCACCCGTGGCAGCTTTCAGCGCAATGTCGGGGTCGCACATGAGCGAACGGCCGTACGCGATGATGTCGGCCGCGCCGTCTTCCAGAATCTTCTCGCCGGCCTCGACCGAGACAACGCGGCCGACGGTTGCCACCGGCACGGAGACCAAGGCCTTGACGCACTCGGCCACGGGCAGCGTCCAGTTGTAGGGCATGGCGCCCATGGGCGGAATGGTGTCGCCCATGTTGCCGGTGTGGTTGGCCTGTGCGATCTGGATCATATCGATGCCCGCGCCCTCGAGCAGCTTGGCGAACTCGCAGGCCTCGTCGGGCCGCAGGCCGCCCTTGCCGCGCGGCGTGCCGTCGGGGTTCTCCATGATCACGGGGAGCTTGTACTCCACCATCAGCTGCGGCGCGGCTTCCTTAATGGCAGCGACAACCTCCAGCGCGTAGCGGACGCGGTTCTCGAACGAACCACCGTACTCGTCGGTGCGCTGGTTAAGGATGGCCGAGCACAGCGAACCCACCAAGCGGTCGCCGTGGACCTCGATGGCATCGATGCCGGCCTGCTGCGCGCGAGCGGCCGAGGCAGCAATGGCCTCCTTGATCTGGGTGAGCTGCTCTACGCTCGCCTCGTTCACAAAGTGCTGCATATCGTGGTGCAGCTTGGCGTAGGCCTGGTTGCGGATCTCGTTGGACTCGGCCATCTTGGCGGCAAAGGTCTCCTCGTCGCCGGCGGCCTTGGCCTCCTGCGCGGCCTTGGCGGCGGCCATGGAACCCATGACCATGCGGCCGACACCGGGCACGTCGTACTCGGGGTGGAACAGCTGCAGCGCGACCTTGGCACCGTGCTTGTGGACGGCATCGGCCAGCGCCTTAAACGTGGGGATCTGGGCGTCGGTTGCCAGCTTGGGCGTGGGGCTTGCGGTCATGACGGGAGCAACGTCGCCGATGACGATGTAGCTCACGCCGCCACGGGCCAGGCGCTCGTAAAAAGCCAGGCTGCGCTCGCCAATGGAGCCGTCGCGCTCCTCGTAGCCGGTGGTCAGCGGCGGGAACATAATGCGGTTCTTGAGCTCAAGGGGGCCAACCGTAATGGGCTGGAGCAGCTTGGATGCAGGTGCGGTCATGGACATTCCTCTCTTGTAGGCGCGACGGCGATGATGCCGCGTAGTTGTCTAGAGGATATGGCATGGGAATACAACAGCGCAACGGAAATCGGCGGACAGCAGATGGCGGCAGGTGGATGGGGGTGGGACGTCTGCCGGTTTGTCTCAATCTGTAACAGCTACTCGGTAAAACCGGGTCTTACTGTTACAGTTCGAGACATTCCTCTCGACCCATCCTCGACAATCTAGATCTGTAACATCTAAACCCATTTTTGACCCCTACCTGTTACAGATCGAGACAAACGGGACCCGCCTGCTAGAAAATCTCAATCTATAACAACAACTCGGCAAAATCCGTCCCTCGTGTTACAGATTTAGACAAACACGACCCAACCCACCGGTATATCTCGATCTGTAACACTTAGCCGCCCAAATCGGGTCTAGATGTTACAGATCGAGATTTTGTTTGAGAGGCCAAGAATTGGACCGAAAACACGGTCCCGGAATAACAAAAAAGCTCGCCGGCTAGGCCGACGAGCTGCAAGTTCTTGGTCGCGGGGGCAGGATTTGAACCTACGACCTCCGGGTTATGAGCCCGGCGAGCTACCAGACTGCTCCACCCCGCAATGTCTGG
>UQLI01000044.1 GCA_900541715.1 uncultured Collinsella sp. | reverse complement strand
TCGCACGGAGAGCACATTAAGTGCTCTCCGGCTCGTGCGGAACTCGCGATCGACCAAAGCCCCCGGCGCGCCCTCTTCCTTGTGGCGTTTTAGCCTGCAGCTTGCGAGCGTCGCTCTGCTCGTTCGCTTTTTGATCTGGAGAGCCGGGTGGGCTGATATGTAGATACGAGTAGGGGCTCCTCCGTTGATGAACGGGGGAGCCCCTTGTTGCGTTTGGGTTGTTGGTGCGACCTAGAGGTGCGAGACGATCAGTTCCATCTTGCCTTCGAGGTCGATGGAGCTGACGGTGCTCGGGGCCAGCAGGTGGCTTCCCTTGTGGACGGGGTCGCCGCAGACGGTGCCTTCGCCGTCGATGACCGACAGACACATGAAGGGCCAGCGCTGGTCGAGGGTTTTGCTGCCGTCGACGCGCACACGATCGACGGTGTAGCAGGAGTTAGACTCGAGCTCGGTCACGCCGTTCACCTCGGGCGCGGTCACCGTGCCGTCGGTCGGAGCCTGGGCATCAAAGTCGATGCAGTCGAGGCTCTGCTCAATGTGCAGTGGGCGCAGCTTGCCGTCGGTGCCGGGACGGTCGTAGTCGTACAGGCGATACGTCACGTCGCTCGACTGCTGCGTCTCCAAAATGAGCGTGCCGGTCTTGATGGCGTGCACGGTACCGGAATCAATCTGGAAAAAGTCGCCCTTGTGGATCGGCAGTACGTTGAGCATGTCGTCCCAGCGGCCGTCCTCGATCATCTGCGCGGCCTCGGCGCGGTCGTGCGCGCGCTGGCCGACAATGATCGTGGCACCGGGCTCGCAGTCCAGCACATACCAGCACTCGGTTTTGCCCAGGCTGCCGTTCTCGTGCTTGGCGGCGTACTCGTCGTTGGGATGAATCTGGATCGAAAGGTCGTCCTTGGCGTCCAGAATCTTAATGAGCAGTGGGAACTCCTTGCCCTCGCAGTTGCCAAAGAGCTCGCGGTGCTCGGCCCACAGCCACGACAGCGTGTGGCCTGCATACGGGCCTTCCGCAATCTGGCAGTCGCCGTTGGGGTGGGCCGAGATGGCCCAGCACTCACCGATGGGTCCATCGGGAATGTCGTAGCCAAATACGATTTCGAGCTGGCGACCGCCCCAGATCTTCTCGTGGAAGATCGGCGTCAGCTTAATCAAATCGGACATGTTCATACCCCCATTGTGTTGCGCGGGCGCTGCACAAAACAGCTCAAAGCGAGCGCCCGGATGACTACAAAAACCTATGCCAACGTTACGTTGTGCAACTCAAAACGGTCGCCAACGTTGCGCGAGACCGAATACTCAAAGGCGGCGCCGCTGTCCAAAAAGCCAATCTGGGTGAGCTCGAGCAGGGGAGAGCCAGGCTTGGTGTCCAAGCGCTCGGCTTCTTCCTCGGTTGCTGCCACGGCGCGAATGGTACGGTGGAAGCTCGAAATCTTCAGCCCACATTGCTCGCGGATGAAGTGGTAGACCGATCCGTACAGGTCCTTCTTTTTAAGGCCTGGAATCAGCTCGAGGGGCATGTAGGTGTACTCGATAACGATGGGCTTCTCATCGGCCTGACGCACGCGCACGATGTGATAGGCAAAGTCATCCTCGGCAATTCCCAGCTGGGCTGCGATGTCCGCTGGTGGATTAACAATCGAGAAATCGTAGACCACCGAGGTCACCTTCTCCCCGCGGTGCTCATACGAAAAGCCCTGGGCACGGTCGTTTTTGCCCTGGAAAAACGCCTGACCGGGAAGTCCCGCCGTGTCCTTAACGTAGGTACCCGATCCGCGTCGGCTGGTAATAAGACCTTCCTCGGTGATTTGCTCGATAGCTCGTTTGACGGTGATTTTGGAAACGCTATAGAGCTCGCAGAACTCAACGACGGTGGGAAGCTTGTCGCCCGGTTTAAGAGTGCCATCCTCGATGCTTCGACGAATATCTGCAGCTATCGCCTCGTATTTGGGAATCATTGAACCTCCTTTCCGACATATATCAATACGCAAGTAAGTATAACCCTTAACAAGGCACCCATATAACCTTTATATAAGAAGCTCGAGAAAGAAAAAAGAAAAAGACGCTTTACTTTTAGAATTAGAGCGCCATAGTTTAAGCAACGAACGGAATCTTTCCGCAGAACAGGATCGACCGTTTGGGGACGGTTTTGTTTTGGCGGGTTGGATATCGGTATGACCGGTGCGCGCCCGCGCCGGATAACCTGCCAAAGCAAACCCGTCTCCAACCGGAAGCTCTAGAACACGAAAGCGAGGACTTTGATGGCACAGTATCAGCTGCCCAACGACTTCTTCTTTGGCGCTGCTATGTCCGGCCCGCAGACTGAGGGTCAGTGGAACCAGGGCGGCAAGCTCGAGAACCTGTGGGACACCTGGTCCATCCAGGATCTGGGCTCGTTCTACAACTGCGTTGGCTCTTACGCCGGCAATGACTTTATGGCCAAGTACCAGGAAGACCTTCGCATTTTGAAGGACTTGGGCCTGGATACCTATCGCACTTCCATCCAGTGGAGCCGTCTGCTCGATGCCGACGGCAACCTCAACGAGGAAGGCGCCGCGTGGTATCACGAGTTGTTCCGCGCCTCTCGCGAAGCCGGCCTGGAGCCGTTTGTCAACTTGTACCACTTTGACATGCCCACCTACCTTTTTAACCGTGGCGGCTGGGAGAGCCGTGAGGTTGTCGAGGCTTACGCACATTACGCCGACGTCGCCTTCCACGAGTTTGGCCAGGAGATCAAGTACTGGTTCACCTTTAACGAGCCCATCGTCGAGCCCGAGCAGCGCTATCAGGAGGGCGTGTGGTTCCCGCAGCTCCACGACTTTAGCCGCGCTCGCACCGTGCAGTATCACATCTCGCTGGCACATGCGCTGGCCGTGGCCAACTGCCGTCGCGCCTATGACGAGGGCGCCGTTCGCAGCGATGCCAAGATCGGCATGATCAACTGCTTTACCCCGGTCTACACCAAGGAGAACCCCAGCGAGGCGGACCTCGAGGCCGTGCGTATGACCAGCGGCATCAACAACCGCTGGTGGCTCGACCTCATTACCAAGGGCGAGCTTCCCGCCGACGTGCTCGACAGCCTGGCCGAGGGCGGCGTTAAGCTTCCGTTCCGTGCCGGCGACCAAGAGATTCTTAAGCAGGGTGTTGTCGACTGGCTCGGTTGCAACTACTACCACCCCACGCGCGTTCAGGCGCCGGCGAGCAAGATCGACCAGTACGGTCTGCCGCACTTTGCCGACGAGTACGTGTGGCCCGACGCCGTTATGAACGAGAGCCGCGGCTGGGAGATCTACCCGCAGGGCCTCTACGACTTTGGCATGGACTGCGCTAAGAACTACCCCGATCTTGAGTGGTTCGTTTCCGAGAACGGCATCGGCATCATGGACGAATACAAGAACCGAGACGCCGAAGGAACCATCCAGGATGACTACCGCGTCGACTTTGTACGCCAGCACCTGGAGTGGGTTGCCAAGGCAATTGCCGAGGGCGCCAAGTGCCGTGGATACCATTATTGGGCCGTCATCGATAACTGGTCTTGGGCGAATGCCTTTAAGAACCGTTACGGTTTTGTCGAGGTCGACCTTATGGACGGCTACAAGCGCCGCCTTAAGAAGTCGGCAGCTTGGCTCAAGCAGGTCGCCACGACTCACGTGGTTGATTAGCGAACGGGCGAACGCCCAGACCGCGCGCCGCTGCGCGCAACACATGGCACATCTGGTGGCAGAGGGCGACAGACCACCGTGCGCATAGGAAAAGGCCGGATTTGAAAGTTAGGAGCAATCATGGCCAGTGACAACGGAAAGAGCTTCCTCGACAAGTTTGCCGAGGTCTCTGCGAAGGTGGGAAACCAGGTTCACCTGCGTTCCCTGCGTGACGCCTTCGCGACCATCACGCCGCTCTATATCCTTGCGGGTATCGCGGTTCTTATTAACAACGTCGTGTTCCCTCTGTTCCCGCTCGATGCGGCGGGCCTTGCCAACCTTCAGACGTGGGGTTCGGCAATTACGCTGGGCACCCTCAACGTCTCTGCCATTATCTTGGCCGGATTGATTGGCTACAGCCTCGCTAAGAACAAGCGTTTCGATAACCCGCTCGCTTGCGTGGTCGTCGCTATCTCTGCTTTCGTCATCATGATGCCGCAGCAGATCACCGCCTCGCTTGCCGCCACGAGCCCGCTGCTCACCGACAAGATCACCTCCGCCGAGGTCACGGGCGCCCTTTCGACTGCCAACACCGGCACCAACGGTCTGTTCTCGGCTATTATCATCGCCCTGCTTTCCGTCTCGCTCTTCATCAAGATTTCTGGCGTCGAGAAGCTCAAGGTTAAGCTGGGCGAGGGCGTGCCTCCCGCGGTCTCCAACTCCTTCAACGTCATGATCCCGATGCTGCTCAACCTCGCGATCTTCGCTCTTGCCGCAGCCCTGCTCGCCGTGTGCGCCGGCACCGATCTGTGCACCATCATCTCCACGTGCATCTCCAACCCGCTCAAGAGCATCATGAACGCCGGTCCGTGGGCTGTTATCCTCATCTACACCCTTGCTAACCTGCTGTTCTGCGTCGGTATTCACCAGTCCACCATCTCTGGCGCTACCGTCGAGCCGATCCTGACCATGCTCATCGTCGACAACATGGCTACCTTTGCCGCCGGTGGCACCATCCAGCCCGATCACTACATGAACATGCAGATCGTTAACAGCTTCGCCCTCATCGGCGGCTCGGGCTGCACCCTCATGCTTCTGCTCGACACGCTCCTGTTCTCCAAGAACAAGGCTTCCGAGACCGTTTCCAAGATGGCTATCCTGCCTGGTCTGTTCAACATCAACGAGCCGGTTATCTACGGTTACCCCATCGTGTACAACCTGCCGCTCATGATCCCGTTCGTCCTTCTTCCCGATCTGTTCATCGGCATCACCTATGGCCTTACCTGCGCAGGCATCATCAGCCCCTGCATCGCCCAGGTGCCCTGGACCATGCCTCCCGTCATCAATGCCCTGCTCGCTACGGGCTTTGACTGGCGCGCCGGCGTGTGGCAGGCTCTCGAGATTGTCATTGGCATGGCCGTCTACCTGCCCTTTATGAAGATTTCCGAGAAGGCAATCGCCAAGCAGGAGGCTCTCGCCGAGTAGAACGCCTAACGTTCGTCCCTTTCACCTTTGCGGGCGCCGGTACGCGGTGCCGGTGCCCGCGGCTCTCTCCCTTGCGTAAAGATACAGGGGAGCGGGCACAATAGCCGCAAGGAATACAACCAGTTGTCGTCTGCGCGCCGCGCAGTTATAAGGAGGAAACCATGAAGAAGATCATGCTCTGCTGCAATGCCGGCATGTCCACGAGCCTGCTGGTCCAGAAGATGCAGGCCGAGGTTGCAAACCGTGGTCTGGATATTGAGGTCGAGGCTCGTCCCATGAACGAGGCCCACGATCACCTGGACGAGTGCGACATGTTGCTGCTTGGTCCGCAGATCGGCTACACCAAGGGCGATTTTGAGAAGGAGGCCGCCGGTCGTTTTCCGGTCGAGGTCATCAACATGGTCGACTACGGCCGCATGAACGCTGCCGGCATCATCGACCACTGCGTCAGCGTGATGGGCTAGGTGCTCCGCATGGAGGATATGAACGAACTGCAGATGACCTGCTTCGAGATCATCAGCTACGTCGGTACCGCCAAGAGCATGTACATCAATGCCGTGCAAAAGGCCAAGGAGGGCGATTTTGACGCCGCCGAGGAGCTTATCAAGCAGGGCGACGAGGCCTATAACGGTGGCCACGATGTTCACATGGGGCTTCTGAAGAAGGAGGCCAACGGCGAGCGTAACGGCGAGGCCCCGTTGATTCTGCTGCATGCCGAGGACCAGATGGCCGGTACCGAGACCATGCGCGTCATGGCGACGGAGCTCATCGAGATTCACAAGCAGCTGCAGGTACTTCAGGCCTAGTCGGCGTTATCGCCGCGATGGGCCGTGCGGTCCAACAGACAACACAGTCCCTTTGACGGGCGCCGGGAGTCTCCGCCTCCCGGCGCCTTTATATTTGGGGAAGGTCTTGCGCGACCTATTAAGCGACCATTCGCGTTTCCCCAGATAAAGCCTGCCAAAACAAACCTGTCCCTTTTTGGTAGGTTTTTGCCTTGGGAGCGGTACCATACAGGCAATGTTTAAACGAGAAAGGTGGGCTCCCATGGAACCTAAGCAGTACTATATCGGCATCGACGTCGGCGGCACTTCGGTTAAGGAGGGCCTGTTCGACGAGGACGGCAACCTGCTTGCCAAGGCCAGCGTGCCCACGCCTCCCATCGTTGATGCTGCGGGCTTTGCCGCGGTGACCGAGGCTATCGACCAGGTGGTCGCCAAGGCGCAGATCCCGCGTGCCTTTGTGGCGGGCATTGGCCTGGCCGTTCCGTGCCCCATTCCGGCTTCGGGCGATGCCAAGGTCAAGGCCAACATTGCCATCAACCTGCCCGAGCTTAGGATCGCCATCCAGGAGCACTGCCCCGACGCGGTCGTTAAGTACGAGAACGATGCCAACGCCGCTGCCATGGGCGAGGCCTGGCTCGGTTCTGCCAAGGGCGTGCAGAACGTGGTGATGGTCACCATCGGTACCGGCGTGGGCGGCGGCGTTATCGTCAACGGCGACGTGGTGTCGGGCGTTGTGGGCGCCGGCGGCGAGATTGGCCACATGTGCCTGAATCCCGACGAGGAGCGCACCTGCGGCTGTGGCGGCCATGGCCACCTGGAGCAGTATTCCAGCGCCACCGGCGTGGTGAGCAACTACCTAGCCGAGTGCAAGAAGGCGGGCGTCGAGCCCATCGAGCTCACCGGCCCCTCCGATTCCAAGGACGTGTTCCAGGCCTGCCGCGAGGGTGACAAGCTCGCGCTGGCCGCGGCCGATACCATGGCCGACTATCTCGGTCGCGCCCTGGCGCTTATTGCCAACGTGGTCGATCCCGAGATGTTCCTCATCGGCGGCGGCGCATCCGCTTCGGCCGATGTCTACCTCGACAAGGTCCGCGAGCACTTTAAGCAGTACGCGCTTTCTGCCTCGCGCGAGACGCCCATCAAGGTCGCTTCGCTCGGCAACGACGCCGGCATCATCGGTGCCGCCTACGTAGCCCTGCGCGCTGCCGGTAAATAGCTGGTGCAAGGGGGGCAGGTTACTTTGCACCAACATGGTGCAAAAGGGACAGCCTTGGCCTCCATGCCTGCCCCAAAATATGCCGTGGCCCTTCCGTCTGCGAAGGCTCGGCATCGGCGTGCTACCATAGCTACGTCCAAGTACACATATCAAGTGGAGGATATCCATGGCAAACGTTCTTGTCTTCGGTCACCAGAACCCCGATAACGACGCCATCATGAGCGCCGTCGTCCTGTCCCAGCTGCTCAACCAGGTTGAGTATGCCGGCAACACCTACGAGGCTTGCGCCCTTGGTCAGCTTCCGGCAGAGTCTGCCAAGCTGCTCGCCGACGCCGGCATCGCCGAGCCCCGCGTGATCGAGTCCGTCGAGGCCGGTCAGCTCGTCGTCCTCACCGACCACAACGAGTCTGCCCAGTCCGTCGCCGGCCTTAAGGACGCCACGGTCTTTGGCGTTGTCGATCATCACCGCATCGGCGACTTCGAGACCGCCGGCCCGCTGCACTACATCTGCCTGCCCTGGGGCTCCAGCTGCACCATCGTCACCAAGCTCGCCGGCGTGCTCGGCATTGAGCTTTCCGACGTCCAGGCCAAGCTGCTGCTCTCGGCCATGATGACCGATACGCTCATGCTCAAGAGCCCCACCACCACCGATGTCGACCGCGCCGTCGCCGCCAAGCTCGGCGAGCAGGTGGGCGTCGACCCGGTCAAGTTCGGCATGGAGGTCTTCCTCACCCGTCCGTCCGGCTCCTTCACCGCAGCCGAGATGGTCGGCAACGACATCAAGATGTTCGAGCCCGCCGGCAAGAAGCTGCTCATCGGCCAGTACGAGACTGTCGACAAGAGCCGCGCGCTCGGCATGATTGACGAGATCCGCGAGGCCATGCGCGCCTACGCCGCCGAGAAGGGTGCTGACGGCATTGTCCTGTGCATCACCGACATCATGGAGGAGGGCTCGCAGGTCCTGCTCGAGGGCGAGACCGAGGCTGCTCAGAAGGGCCTGGGCATTGCCGACGAGCACGACGGCGTCTGGATGCCGGGCGTCCTCTCCCGTAAGAAGCAGGTCGCTGCCCCCATCATGGCCGCCTGCTAGGTTTAGTTGACCGAACGCCACGACCGGATCGCGGACGCCCCGCGCTCCGGTCGTTTTTTGTGCATGCGCCGCGTCGTCTCTTGGACAGGCGTGCCCGTGCCGTTGAGCAAATAATGTTCAACCTGTGGTTCCGCTTTTCGGCCACGCCTGCGTGCTTGTCGTGCAGGGTAGGCTAGATGCAAGCGTAATACGTTAGAGCGCGGCGCCGCCACTTGGGCGGGCCGTGCTTTTTTAAGACGGGAGCTTTCCCGTGAAAGGAGCCGCCCATGGCAGCAACCGAGCAGCTGTTCAACGTCCGTGAGCGCAAGCGCTTTGAACGCCACGACATTTGGGAGCGCATCGCCGAGAACGGCACGATTTCCGCCGCGGTTATGGTCATCGCCGCCATCGCCGCCGTCATTTGCGCCAATACCGATGCCTACGAGGCCATCCATCACTTTTTGGAGACCCCGCTGTATGTGGGTCTGGGCAACCTTACGGCCGGTCTTACCGTTGAACTTTTCGTCAACGACTTCCTCATGGCGATTTTCTTTTTGTTGGTGGGCATTGAGCTTAAGTACGAGATGACGGTCGGCGAGCTCAAGAATCCGCGTCAGGCCATGCTTCCCATGCTGGCGGCCGTGGGCGGCGTCGTCGTTCCCGCCTGCATCTACCTGATCTTTAACCATGCCGGCGCCCGCAACGGTTGGGCCATCCCCATGGCAACCGATATTGCCTTTGCGCTGGGCGTGCTGTCGCTTTTGGGCAACCGCGTGCCCAACGGCGTGCGCGTGTTCTTCTCGACGCTCGCCATCGCCGACGACCTTATCTCCATCGCCGCCATCGCCATCTTCTACGGTCAGAGCCCCAATCCGTTTTGGTTGGGCGCCGCTGCGCTTGTGACCTGCGCGCTCGTGTGGCTCAACAAGACGCAGCATTACCGCCTTGCCCCGTATTCGGTACTGGGCCTGCTGTTGTGGTTCTGCATGTTCAAGAGCGGTGTACATGCCACGCTCGCCGGCGTCATCCTGGCCTTTACCATTCCGGCCAAGTGCGGCGTCAAGCTCGATAGCCTCACCGATTGGTTGGGCGAGTGCCTGCCGCTGCTCGATGACCGCTACGACGACGAGGCGCACATCTTGGGCCAGCATGACTTTACCGTCTCGACCACCAGGGTCGAGCGCGTCATGCACCGCGTGACCCCGCCGCTCATCCGCATGGAGCGTCTGATCTCCATGCCGGTCAACTTTGTGATTCTGCCGATCTTTGCGTTCGTGAACGCACAGGTTCGCCTAGTGGGTGTGGATATGAGCACGCTGCTCACCGACCCGGTGACGCTCGGCGTGTACTTTGGCATGCTGCTGGGCAAGCCGATCGGCATCTTTGGCATGACGTTTGCCCTGGTTAAGTTTAGGGTCTGCGAGCTGCCGCATAACGTTAACTGGCACATGATTGCCGGTGTGGGCATTCTGGGCGGCATCGGCTTCACCATGTCGATCCTCATCAGCGGCCTTGCCTTCCCGACGGCCCAGTTTGAGGTTCTGGCTGCCAAGGCCGCCATCCTTGCCGGTTCGGTCACCGCTGCCGTGCTCGGTATGATCTACATGAGCGTGGTCTGCAAACACCCCGCGCCCAAGAACGAGTAAAAGCTCGAAAAAAGACACCAGAACCGATTTGGATGCGTTCGAAACTCGGATCCGAGCGCTACTGGCCCCCTGCCAGATACCCCCGTGGTCAAAAAACGCCGTTTGTGAGTACTGTCACAAACGGCGTATCATTTTAGGTGCGGAAAATAATGAACAAAGTTATAAGAACTGTACGTTAATGAGTGACCATCGACTTCCAATTTGGCGCTAGCTGACGGTGATTAGGGAGTTTCAAGGTAGCGCGCAGAGATGTGGTGTAAGAGGCGGGGCATGCCCCGCCTCTTCTCT
>UQLI01000043.1 GCA_900541715.1 uncultured Collinsella sp. | reverse complement strand
GCCGCGCCCCGCAGTGCCCGCTTCCCCCGAGAACAATTATCAGTGCAGGTAGATGCCTTGCACTTTTTAGCGAAAAACCGGCGTGGTTGGAATATCTCAATTCATCGTAGTAAACCGGCATAGTTTCGTATTTCCAGCAGTTCCAAATTCGTCAATACGTCGGCGTTTGCAAAAAAGCCCGACCTCCGTGGGAGATCGGGCTTTCAAGGCTTAGTTAAACCAAGTCTATACGGTCAAATGACTCGATGATTACATCTGCTCGGGCGCGGAAACGCCAACGAGGGTGAGCACCAGGGCGAGCGTCACGCGAACGGCGTCGCAAGCGGCCAGACGGGCGCGCGAAAGCTCGGGGTCGACGGGACGGCCCTCGCTCGGCAGAACCTGGCAGGCAGCGTAGAAGCTGTGGAAGTCGCCGGCGAGCTCCTCGGCAAAGTGCGTCAGACGGAACGGAGCGCGGTCGCGAGCACAGCTGGCGATGAGGTCGGTGAGCTCGTTGAGCTTACGCGAAAGGGCGAGCTCGGTCGGGTCGGTCAGCAGCGAGTAATCGACGTTCTCACCGATGGCCTTGGCGGCGACGGCCTTCATGCCCATCTCGTCAGCCTGCTCGGGCGTAACGTCAGCGGCACGACGCAGGATGGAGCACACGCGGGCGTGAGCGTACTGCACGTAATAGACCGGGTTGGAGTTGTCGCGCTTCTTGACGGCCTCGATATCGAAGTCGACCATCTGGTTGGAGCTCTTGGAGATGAGCGTGTAACGAGCGGCGTCGGAGCCGACCTCGTCGACGAGCTCCTGCAGGGTCACCATGGTGCCCTTACGCTTGGACATACGGACGGGCTTGCCGTTGCGCAGCAGGTTGACGAGCTGGCCCAGCAGAACCTCAAACTTGCCGGGATAGCCAAGAGCGTCGCAGACGCAGCGGACGCGCTCGATGTAGCCGTGGTGGTCGGCGCCCCAGATGTCGATGACGTGGTCGACGCGCTGGAACTTATCCCAGTGATAGGCAACGTCGGAGGCGAAGTAGGTGTACTCGCCGTCGGACTTGATCAGGACGCGGTCCTTGTCATCGCCCAGGTCGGTGGAGCGGAACCACAGGGCGCCGTCCTTGGTGTAGAGGTAGCCCATCTTGTCGAGCTTCTCAAAAGCGCGGTCGACGGCAGAGGTGCCGGCGGTCTCGCCCTCGGTGTCCTTCACGTACAGCGAACGCTCGGAGTACCAACGATCGAAGTCGCAATTGACGGCGTGGCAGAGGTCGCGCATGTTGTCGACCATCTTCACATAGCCGCGCTCGCGGAAGCTCTCCATGCGCTCCTGCGGATCGGCGTCGACCCACTTGTCGCCGTCGGTACGCCAGAACTCGGCAGCCTCGTCGATGATGTAGTCGCCGCCGTAGGAATCCTTGCCCAGGGTCTCGGCAAAGTTGTCCTGATACGGATGGGTCTCGGGATGCTCGTCGTTCTCGTCGGCGACAAAGGCATCGCGGTCGGCGATCAGCAGCTTGTGAGCCTCGTCGATATCCACGCCCTGCTTGGCGATGATGTCGGCAAGCTGCATATAGCGCGTGCTGATGGAGTTGCCGAAGGTGTTCATCTGAGAGCCGTGGTCGTTGATGTAGAACTCACGCTGGATGTCGTAACCGGCGTGGTCCATGACGCGGCAGAGCGAGTCGCCCAGCGCGGCCCAGCGGCCGTGGCCGATGTGCATGGGGCCGACGGGGTTGGCGGAGACGAACTCGACCTGGGTCTTCAGGCCACCACCGACGTTGGACTTAGCGAAGTCCATGCCCTTCTCGCGAGCCTCGCCAAAGATGGCATTCTTGACGGCAACGGAGAGGTAGAAGTTGATGAAGCCGGGGCCTGCGATCTCGACCTTCTCGATCGCGGAGTCCTCGGGCATATGGGCAACGACAGCCTCGGCGATCTTGCGCGGGGCACAGTGAGCCAGCTTGGCGGACTTCAGGGCCATGGTGGAGGTCCACTCGCCATGAGAAGTGTCAGCCGGTCGCTCGATAGCGCAATCGTCAAGTTCAAATGCGGAAAGGTCGCCGGCCTCCTGGGCCGCAGCAAGCGCAGCGCGTACCAGCTCTTCAATCTTCTCGGGCATAGATCCTCCTTGTGTTAAAGCCCCCGAGCTCTTGGTCACTCGTAGGGCAAAAGCCAGAGTTTGTAGAACTCTATCACAAGCGACGGGCACTGTCGCAGGGTAAAGCCAATCGATATTGCATATGCACAAAATTGACTACAGCTTGCATGGAGTCACTCAAAGATGCCGGTCTGCCTGCAGATTATGCAGGCGGTGAAAATGCATAAAGGTGTGAATGAGCTGCGTCTGTTATCGAATACTCTTACCTATCAGAGTTGTGTGCTTTTCCTGCATAAAGTAAGGGTTTGCGCACGTCAGCGTGTTATTCTAGACATACGTAAATTCGTATAAGTTGGAGGTAGCATGTTCTCAATCGGTCAACACGTCATTCATCCGGGCCAGGGAGTCTGCACCGTCGTCGGTTTTAGGGACGACACACCGCAGCCCATGCTGCTGCTCGAGACCAAGCAGGGACATGCGCAGACGATTCTCATGTACCCCGTGGCGCAGGCCGACCGTCTGCATGCCGCCATCTCCCAACAAGATGCAGAGCACCTGCTGAGCCACTATGACGAGCTGGAGTGCGACACCTTTACCGAGCGCAACAGCTCGCTGGAGGAGACACACTTTAAGCAGCAGCTCAAGCTGGGCGCGCCCGAGACGGTTCGCGTGGCAAAGACCATGATGCACCGCATTCGCCAGGCCGAGGAAGCTGATAAAAAGCCCAGCTCCTACTACATGCGCGTACTCAAGGAAGCCAAGCGCCGCTCCATCGAGGAGTTCGCCGTGGCCTTGGGCGTCACCGAGGAGACCGCCGAAGCCCGCCTAGCCCAAGCCGCCCTCAACTAACCCATCCGCGCCAAAAACCACCACAAAGGGGACAGGCACCTTTGTGGTGGTTTTCTTGTTCTAGTAGTATTCATTCTTATCGATACCCACGAGCACAAGGAGTCTCCTATGGCAGAGCCGCTTACCGCCGGAATCACCCGCGACCGCGCGTTCGAACTGCTCAACGAGCACAACAAGGACCCGTTCCATATCACCCATGGCGAGACGGTCGAGGGCACTATGCGCTACTTTGCGCGCGAGTTCGACCCCGAGAACGAGGAGTTTTGGGGCATCGTCGGTCTGCTGCACGACCTGGATTGGGAGGAGCATGAGGACGACCCCATGAACCACACCATCTATGCTGCCGAGATTCTTAAGGGCGAAGGTGCGTCTCCCGAGCTCATTCGCGCCATCCAGACGCACACGTCCGACTTCAACACCTCGCTGCCCAAGCCCGAGCTGCAGATGGAAAAGATCCTGTTTGCCTGCGATGAGCTCACCGGCCTGATCGGCGCTGCAGTCATCATGCGCCCGAGCAAGAGCGTTATGGACTTTACGACCAAGTCGCTCAAGAAGAAGTTCAAGGACAAGCGCTTTGCCGCCGGCTGCTCGCGCGACGTGATTTCGCAGGGCGCCGAGATGTTGGGCTGGGAGCTCCCCGAGCTCTTTGACCGCACCATCGCGGCCATGCAGTCCTTCGCCCCCGACCGCGATACCTTCCAGGCCTAACCGCCCACGCCACCTTAAACCGCCACAAAGGGGACAGGCACCTTTGTGGCGGTTTTTCTTGCGCGGTCGTTAGGGGCGGACCTGGCCGGTGCCGCGGAGCTTGTATTTGTAGGTGGTGAGGGCCTCGGCGGCAAAGGGGCCGCGGGCGTGGAGCTTTTGGGTCGAGATGCCGATCTCGGCACCTAGCCCAAACTCGCCGCCGTCAGTGAAGCGCGTGCTGGCGTTGGCATACACAGCCGAGGCATCGACCGCATCCAGGAAGTGCTCGCAAGCATCCGTGTCCTCGGCAACAATGGCCTCGGAGTGCATCGTGCCGTAGCGGTTGATGTGTGCGATGGCCTCGTCCTCGTTTGCCACGACCTTCACGCTCATCTCGAGCGCCAGGTACTCGCGACCCCAGTCCTCCTCAGTCGCGGCGACGTAGTCATCACCCTCGGCAAGCCCGGCATCGGCGCATGCGGCGTAGGTTGCCTCGTCGCCGTGAATGAGCACGCCGTGGTCATGCAGCACGGCCACGACCGCGGGCAAAAACGCATCGGCCACAGCACGGTCGACCAGCAGCGACTCGGCGGCATTGCACACGCCTACGCGCTGGGTCTTGGCATTAACGATAATGTTGAGTGCCTTATCAAAGTCGGCGGATTCATGCACGTAGATGTGGCAGTTGCCCGTACCCGTCTCGATCACCGGCACGAGCGACTCGCGCACGCAGCGCTGGATCAGGCCTGCACCGCCACGCGGAATGAGCACGTCGACAATACCGCGGAGCTTCATGAGCTCGCCAGTGGCCTCGCGGTCGGTGGACTCGATCATCGACACGGCCTCGCGCGGGAAGCCCTTGGCCTCGAGCGCATCGGCCAGCAGCTCGGCGATCATGGCACACGAGTGATAGGCCAGCGAACCGCCGCGCAGAATGCAGGCGTTGCCGGTGCGTATGCAGATGCCTGCGGCGTCGGCCGTCACGTTGGGGCGCGCCTCGTAGACCATGGCGACCAGGCCCAGCGGCACACTCACACGGGTCAAGTCCACGCCGCTTGCAAGCACGCGGTGGTCGAGCACGCGGCCCACGGGATCGGGCAGCTCGGCGAGCTTTTCCAGGCCGGCGGCCATGCCCTCGACGCGCTCGGGCGTCAGCAGCAGGCGATCGAGCAGTCCGGCCGAGGTACCCGCATCGCGCGCGGCGGACATATCGAGCTCGTTGGCGGCAACGATGGAATCGACGCCATCGCGCAGCGCCTCGGCCATGGCGCGCACGGCCTCCTGACGCTGCTCATCGCTCGCCGTGGCAAGCGAGGCCGACGCTGCCTTGGCGGCAACGGCAAGATCGTGGACGTACGTGGCTATATCGACCGACATGGGCGGCCCTTTCTCCTAGAAGCTTGCAACCATGGTAGCCGATTTGCGCATGGCCTCGCCCGCGGCGGTAGAATTGGTCAACCCGAAACACCGCAACGAACGGAAGACTCACATGGCCCTCATCACTTCGTACCACGTCCCCGGCCTTTATGTCGAGGACCACAGCATCGACGTCCCCCTTGACTGGCGCGGCCTGGAGCCGATGCTCCTGGCCGTCGGCAGCACCATGCGCCGCGGCGCTATGCCGGCACCCATCGCCGGCGCGCCCGAGAGCATCAAGCTCTTCTACCGCGTGGTTTGCGCGCCCGACCGCATCAACGACGATCTGCCGCTGCTCCTGTTTTTGCAGGGCGGCCCCGGCGGCGAGAGCCCGCGTCCGCTGTCGCCCACAAGCGACGGCTGGATCGAGGAGGCCGTCAAGCACTTCCGCGTGGTCCTTCCCGACCAGCGCGGCACCGGACGCAGTAGCTGCGTGGACGGACGCACGATCAAGGCACTGGGTGATCGCGCAACGGCCGTCGGCGCCGATACAGCACGCTCGCAGGCGGACTTCCTCAAGCGCTACCTCGCCAGCACCATCGTGCGCGATTTTGAGTACCTGCGTCTAGTGGGCTTTGGCGGCAAGCCGTGGGTCACGCTCGGCCAGAGCTACGGCGGCTTTTTGACGCTGAGCTATCTGTCGCTCTTCCCCGAGGGCGTGGCGGCAAGCTTTACCTGCGGCGGCATTCCGCACGTGCCGGCGAGCGCCAGCGAGGTCTACGCGCACACCTTCCCACGCATGGCAGCCAAGACGCAGCAGTATTACGACCGCTACCCCGCCGACGTCGAGCGCGTGGCAGCCCTGGCCGATGCGCTCGAGGCACAGAAGCCCGTGCTGCCCGACGGCTCGCCGATGACGGTCGAGCGCCTACAGCTCATGGGCAGCGACTTTGGCATGAAGCCGAGCTTTGAGCGCATGCATTGGATTATCGATCACGCTTTTGTTGACGGCGACGGCACGCTGGGCTCCGGTTCCTCGGTATCCGACAGCTTTTTGATGCGTGCCTTCGAGCGCACCAACACGCGCACGAATCCGCTGTACTGGACACTGCAGGAGTTCATCTACGCCGACGGTGACACTATGCCCATTGGCTGGGCCGCAGCTGAAGAGAAGGCACACCGCGCCGAGTTCGACACCCTCGCGCGCCCGCTCATGTTTACCGGCGAGGCCATGTTCCCGTGGATGTTCGAGCAGATGCCCGAGCTCAAGCCCTTCAAGCCCGCCATGGACCTGCTGATGGAAGACACCAGCTGGGACAAGATCTACGACCCGCAGCGCCTGGCCTGCAACGAGGTGCCGCTCCAGGCCGCGGTGTACTTCGATGACATGTACGTGGACTCGGGCATGCAGCTCGACACGCTCGACCGCGTGGGCAACTCGCACGCTTGGGTGACCAACGAGTTCGAGCACGACGGCCTGCACGGCAGCGTGGTATTCAAGCACCTCTTCGACGAGGCCCTCAACCGCGGAGACCTGCGCCGAATCTTCTAGCAAAGGAGTGTCCCCACCTGCCGGCACAAAAAGAACGTCCCCAAGTGCCGATCAAGTGCCGGCAACGACAATGCCGCAGGTAGAGAACGGAAAGCGAAAACGCCCCTAAGCGAGCAAGGTGACGTGAAAGAGGAGGGCATTGACCTTTTGGTCATGCCCGACGATTGAACGTCAGATTGCCGCTTAGGGGCGTTTGCAGCGTCAATTGGTTATGCGAAGACGATTAAATTATCCCTGTGTATCGCCGGCTTCTCGGCCAGGTCTGCCAGCAGGCGGTTGCTGGCGATCTGGTCCTGGCGGCGACCGGCAGCAAGCTCCAGCACGTCCGAATCGGCCTCAGCGATACCGCGGGCGACGACCATACCGCTCGGATCGCACACATCGAGCACATCGCCCTCGGCAAACTGGCCATCGACCTCGCGAATACCCACCGCAAGCAAGGAAGAGCCACGGCTAACCAGCGCCTTCGCGGCACCATCATCGACCGTCACCGAGCCGTGCGCCTTGTCGCCCAGTGCGATCCACAGCTTGCGGGGTGCGATGTCCAGACGCTCCGCCGGCGGATCGAACAGCGTGCCCACGCTCTCGCCGCGGGCGAGGCGCACGAGCGCATCGGGCTCCTCGCCCGAGCAAATCACGCTCTGAATACCCGCCGTCATCAGGATGCGGCTCGCGCGAATCTTGGTGATCATGCCGCCCGTGCCCACCGAAGTCGAAGAATCGTCTGCCGAGGCGATAATCTTGGCATCGATCTTATGCACGACCGGGACAAACTCGGCCGTGGGGTCCTCATGAGGGTTGGCGGTATAGAGCCCATCGATGTCCGAGAGCGTCACGCACAGATCGGCAGAAACCAGGCAGCTCACAAGCGCCGCCAGTGTGTCATTGTCACCAAACTTGATCTCGTCGACGGTGACGGTATCGTTCTCGTTGACAACTGGCACCACGCCAAGCTCCACGAGGCGCAGCAGGGCGTCGCGTGCATGCAGGTAGGACGTGCGGCGGGCCGTATCATGGCGCGTGAGCAGCACGAGCGAGGTGAGCAGGTCGCGCGCATGGAACTCCTCGTCGTAGGCCGACGAGATGATGCACTGACCAGCCGAGGCGCAGGCTTGCAGGCTCGGCAGGTCGCCGACCGGCTTGCGGTCGAAGCCCAGCACGGGATAGCCGCAGGCGATAGCGCCCGAGCTCACCACGACCAGACGCCAGCCGAGCTTGCGCAGGGCTGCGGCCTGATCGGCAAGCCCGCCGATAAAAGAGCGGTTGACCTTGCCATCGGCGCCCACAACCGTGGACGAACCGATCTTTACCACCATCGTTTTATAAGAAGTCGTCATACGTCAAACCAATCAACTGTTCAGCGAACGGCCGAGCTGGCGGCCAAGGGAGCGTGACTCGCCCCTACCGCCCAAGGAATTAGTGAGCCCAGGGAAAGGCAGAGGCCGCGGCCATGTTCTTGCGCACGAGCTCGTCGCGCACCTGAGCCAGGCCCTGCTCCATGCCCACCACATAGGTCTGCGGGTACAGGAAGCGCTTGAAAGCTGCGTCCAGATGATCGAGCGCCCAAGCACAGCGCTCGCGCGCGTCCTGGATGCTCTCACGCGGAGCCACCGCACTGCCATCGCGCACGATCGGCACCAGCAGCTCGCGATACTCAAGTTCGGACACGTCGGTCACCAGGGCGGCATCATTCACGGCCACGAGGGTATTGCCGCGCGCGGCGCCCTCCCCCGCCAGATGGTCCTCGTCGTAGATCATGTCGCAGACCGGGCCGCCAAAGCCGTCGTAATAACGGCGCACGCGTTGCACACCCGGGATCGTGCGCTTGTAGGGCTGCTCGGAGAGCTTGACCACCGGCGTCCATGGATCTGCCTCGCTCGCACGGCGGGCGGAAAGCTTGTACACGCCGCCCAGCGCCGGCTGGTCATAGCAGGTCGCAAGCTTGGTACCCACGCCAAAGCTGTCGATGGGCGCGCCCTGGTCGAGCAGCGACTGAATCGTGTACTCATCCAGATCGTTAGAAACCGAGATCCCCACATAGGGCAGGCCCTCGGCATCAAAACGGCCGCGCACATACTTGGAGAGCTTGGCGAGGTCGCCGGAGTCGATGCGAATGGCCGACAGGCGCTCGCCCACCGCCTCCATCTCCTTGGCAACCGTAATAGCATGCTCGCAGCCCTCGCGCACGTCATAGGTGTCGATGAGCAGCGTGCAGTTCTTGGGGCTCGACTTGGCAAAGGCGCGGAAGGCCTCGAGCTCGGAATCGAAGCTCATCACCCAGCTGTGCGCATGCGTGCCAAAGACGGGAATACCGTAGCGGCGGCCGGCGAGCACATTGGACGTAGAGGAGCAGCCGGCAACGTAGCTCGCGCGCGCAACGGCCAGACCGCCATCGGGACCCTGGGCTCGGCGCAGGCCAAACTCCGCCACGGGGCGACCGTCGGCGGCGAGCACCACGCGCGCCGTCTTGGTGGCGACAAGCGTCTGGAACCCGACGATGTTGAGCAGCGCCGTCTCGAGCAGCTGGCACTCCAGCGCGGGGCCGGTGACGCGCACCATGGGCTCGCGCGGAAAGACGAGCTCGCCCTCGGGCACGGCGTCGATGTTTACATGCGCACGAAAATCGCGCAGGTAGTCGAGGAATCCAGGCTTGAACATCGCGCCGCCGGCAGGGGCCTGGAGCGAGGCGAGGTAGTCGATGTCCTCGGGCGTAAAGCGCAGATTCTCGACCAGCTCGGGCAGTTCGGCGGTGCCGCACATGACGGCATAGGCGCTGCCAAAGGGATGGTCGCGGTAAAACGCGGTAAAACAACCCTGCTCATTGGCCTTGCCGCTCTCCCACAGGCCCTGGGCCATAGTGAGCTCGTACAGATCGGTGAGCATTGCAATGTCGGTGGGATGCGAGATGTCGGTCAAAGCCATGGGGCGACCTTTCGGATGTGTGGTACAGAATTTGAGGGTTAGACGAGAGCAGAGGATGCGGACATGACGCCCGATGCAAATCGGTTAGAGCAGGCCCATGCTGGTCAGGATCGTGTAGCCCATAAAGATGACAAACGCGATGAGGGCAAGGACAATGATGATTTTTTGAGCCGGCGCCATGCCAGGGATCTCGTTCTCGCCCGTAGGTTCCTTGGAGGTAACCATGCGCTGGGCAAAGGTCATCTCGTCACGGCTCGACTTGGGCTCGACGGACTTGGGACGAGCGGCCTTTTTAGGCTGAGGTTTGGGCGCGGCAGGCGCAGGCTTCGCAGCAGCGGGCTTGGGTGCGGGCGCGGGCGCCGATGCGGATGCGGCGTTCGAGGCGACCTCCTCGGCCTTCGCACGCTCGGCACGCAGGGCAGCCAGCTCCTCACGCTCGCGACGGGCCTCTTCCCGAGCCTCGCGGCGGGCCTTCTCAGCGCGGAGCTCTTCCAACTCAGCGCGCTCCTCGTCGGACAATGGTTGGGACTCAAGCTCGGCCATGGTACAGCCCTTTCTTTTAAAAAAAGCCGCCGACACAATGTCAGCGGCTTATCAAATCCAAGGGTGGAGACGAAGGGAGTCGAACCCTCGGCCTCTGCCATGCGACGGCAGCGCTCTCCCAACTGAGCTACGTCCCCAGGACAAGTCGATATTTTACCTGCGGCTCGCCAACTGTCAACGCCCAATAACCAGTCTTTTTGAGGCGCGGCTATTTTGCCTTGATTATCGACTTCATCCGAACACCTCCCACATTCATCCGTACATGTACGGATGAATGTGGGAACCCGATACCCTGAGGGCCGGACCGGCCGGCCC
>UQLI01000042.1 GCA_900541715.1 uncultured Collinsella sp. | reverse complement strand
GGACTTGCAGCGACGGACCTCAGGACACTCTTACACCACGTCTGCGCGCGCGACCAGTTTCAAGTCGAGTTTTGCCGATTTCGACCAAGAAACGCTGCTACTAAAAAGGTAACAGTACTCATATTTGCCCTTTTTTGGCCACAAGCCCTAAAACAAGCCTCGCCAGGGTCGGGAAACGGGCCAAATGCCGGCCTCGAGGCTTATTCCACGGTGCCGTAGACGGCGCCCCAGCCGTGGGCGGCCAAGGCGGAGTTGAGCTGGTCGCAAAGTGACTGGCGGTCGTAATAGCCGGGCGGTAGCAGGTTGACGATTTCCATGAGATCGGGCGCCAGGTCCAAGATTTCGGCTTGTACGATCAGATCCAGGCGGTCGATGGCGTGGCGGTCGTAAAACAGTCCGTCGACCAGGCGCTGCAGGTCGCCGAATTCCTCGGCCTGAAACGATCCGTACTCCATAGTGCCTCCTTGGGCGCCCCACGCCGGCATGCGCGGCGATTCGTAAATCATTGCGATGAACTTAATCTATCACGGCTTCATGCCGTTGCGGCGGTGGCGGTCTATACTTAGACGAACTGCAACGTCCCGCTTCGCGAAAGGTCGCACCCATGCAGACGATCTACCAGAAGATGGAAACCACCGAACTCGATGCCGCCATCGAGGCGCTCAAAGCCGAGGTCGCCGAGGTCAAGGCCAAGGGCCTGGCGCTCGACATGGCCCGCGGCAAGCCGTCGCCCTCCCAGGTGGACATCTCTCGACCCATGCTCGATATCCTCAATGCCGATGCCGATCTGCACGACGGCAACGTCGACTGCTCAAACTACGGTTGCTTTGAGGGCATTCCCTCGGCACGCAAGCTGGCGGGGGAGTTCCTGGGTTGCCCTGCCGAGCAGACGCTCGTACTGGGTTCGTCGAGCCTTCTGATCGAGCACGATATCGCCGGCATGTTTTGGCGCTGCGGTTCGTGCGGCAGCGAGCCTTGGGAGGCTTACGAGGCCGCGCACGACGGCAAGAAAGTCAAGTTCCTGTGCCCTGTTCCCGGCTACGACCGTCACTTTGGCATCACCGCCGACCTGGGTATCGAGAACGTCCCCGTCGCGATGACCGACAACGGCCCCGACATGGACGAGATCGAGCGCCTCGTTGCCGCCGACGATTCCATCAAGGGTATCTGGTGCGTGCCCAAGTATTCCAACCCCACGGGTATCACCTTTAGCGAGGACACTGTGCGCCGCCTGGTCGAGATGCCCACGGCCGCGCCCGATTTCCGCATCTTCTGGGACAACGCCTACTGCGTGCACGACCTGTACGACGAGACCGACGAGCTCGCAAACATCTTTGACCTCGCTCGCGCGGCGGGCACCGAGGACCGCGTGGTGGCCTTTGCCTCGACGTCCAAGATCACCTTCCCGGGCGCCGGCATCGGCTTTATCGGTGCGAGCCCCGCGGTTATCGCGGAGTTCTCCAAGCGCCTGAAGGCCGGCCTTATCAGCGCCGACAAGCTCAACCAGCTGCGTCACGTGCGTTTCCTTCCCACCATCGAGGCGGTCAAGGAGCATATGAAAAAGCATGCCGAGTTCTTGCGCCCGCGCTTTGAGGCCGTCGAGCGCAAGCTCACCGAGGGTTTGGGCGACACGGGCTGCGCCACTTGGACGCATCCCCGCGGCGGCTACTTTGTGAGCTTTGATGGTCCCGAGGGCTCGGCCCAAAAGGTCGCAGCGCTTTGTGCCGACCTGGGCGTCAAGCTCACGCCGGCTGGTGCTACCTGGCCTTATGGCAAGGATCCGCGCGACACCAACATCCGCATCGCGCCGAGCTATCCCACGGTCGAGGACCTGGAGGCAGCACTCGACGTACTGGTGCTGGCCGTCAAGCTCGTCGCTGCCGAGCTCGTTCGTGCCGAGCGCGCCTAACGCCTAGGGCCCCGCAAGTCCGCGCCCAGTACTATCCGCATTTTCGATACGTAAAGGAGCGTATACATGGATTTGGGTATTTCCACCAACCCCACACCGGAGATCTACACCATTAAGGTAACCGGCGAGATCGATATCTCTAACGCCGATAGCCTGCGCAATGCCATTGACCTGGCGCTCGAGCAGCCCACTGAGGCCGTTGAGCTCGATTTTGCCCAGGTGAGCTACATCGATTCGACGGGCATTGGCGTGCTCGTGGGCGCCGCGCACCACGCGGTCGACCACGGTAAGCGCTTTAGCTGCACTAATGTGCAGCCCCAGGTGATGCGCGTGGTTCAGCTGCTGGGCGTCGACCAGGAGATTTCGATCACGGCGGCATAATCTTTGCCCCCAAAAGGGCGTGCCGTTTGGCATATGTTTGTGATGCGCTCGGACGTTTTGGCGTCCGGGCGCTATACTTGACCGAATGAATAGACGAGTTCCGGCCGAATGGCGCGGTGCGGGCTCGACTCACATCGAGCCTTGGAGGTATGTGTGTTTGGTATTGGAGAGGGTGAGCTCGCGATCATCGTGGTCTTCGGCTTTTTGCTGTTTGGCCCGGATAAGCTCCCGCAGATGGGCCGCACGATCGGCCGTGCCATCCGTCAGTTCCGCGAGACGCAGGAAAAGATGACGGCCGTTGTTCAGTCCGAGATCATCGATCCGGTAAGCGAGGCCGCGTCGGCTCCGGTCAAGCCCAAGAAGGCTGTCGTCGATGACGATTCCGATGCGGACGAGGATGCCGCCGGGACGGCTGCACCCGCAAAGAAGGAGACCTTTGCCGAGCGCCGTGCCCGCCTTGCCGCCGAGAAGGCTGCGAGCGAGGGTGCCACCGAGGGCGAAGGCGCTGCTGATGAGGCCGAGAGCGCCGAGCCCGCCAAGGCCGAGCCTGCTGCTGCCGCCGTCGAACCCGAGCCAGCTGCAGAGCCGGAGCCCAAGCCCGAGCCGGCAGAGCCCACGACGGCTGACCTCTACGCCCGTCGTCCCCGTAAGCGCAAGGCCGTCGTCGACCAGCTCGCTCGCGAGCTCGAGGCCGAGGACGACGCTGCTGCCGCCGACGCTCCGAAGGGAGGCGACGAGTAATGCCTATCGGACCTGCGCGAATGCCGCTTTTCGACCACCTGGGAGAACTCCGTCGCCGTCTGACCATCGTGGTCGTATCGGTGTTTGCCGCCGCTATCGTGCTGTATTTCGCCACGCCCGTGGTGCTCGACATCTTGGAAGACCCCATCCGCTCCTTTGTACCGGACGGTAAGTTCTACATCACCACCACGCTCGGCGGATTTGGCCTGCGCTTCTCGCTGGCCATCAAGATGGCCGTGGTCATGTGCACGCCCATGATCATCTGGCAGATTCTGGCGTTTTTCCTGCCGGCGCTTCGCCCCAACGAACGCAAGTGGGTCGTGCCCACGGTGCTCGCCTCGACGGTGCTGTTCTTCCTGGGCGCAATCTTTTGCTACTTCATCATCATCCCTGCGGGCTTTGAGTGGCTCATCGGCGAGACCTCGGCCGTCGCTACGGCGCTGCCCGATCTGGAGAACTACGTCAACATGGAGCTGCTCTTTATGATCGGCTTTGGTGTGGCGTTTGAGCTGCCGCTCATCATCTTTTACCTGTCCGTCTTCCATATCGTGTCCTACGCGGCCTTCCGCGGCGCCTGGCGCTACGTGTACGTAGGCCTGCTCGTGGGCTCGGCTGTGATTACGCCCGACGGCTCGCCCGTTACGCTGGGCCTCATGTATGGCGCCCTGCTCTCGCTCTACGAGATTTCGCTTGCCATCGCCCGTGTGGTCATTACCGCGCGCGAGGGCAAGGAGGGCTTGTTTGTGAGTCGTCTGGACCTGTTCTCGGACGATGAGGACGACGAGGAGTAAATCGGTATGCACGAGGTTGGCATTGTCAACGGCATACTCGATACAGTGATTCGTGCGGCGCGTGGGGCGGGGGCCTCGCGCGCCGTTTTGGTAACGCTTCGTATCGGGGATATGACCGAGGTCGTGCGCGAGGCGCTTGACTTTGCGTGGGAGACGTTTCGTGACGAGGACCCGCTCACGCAAGGTTGCGAGCTTGCGGTAGAGGAGGTCCATCCGCAAAGCGAGTGTCTGGACTGCGGTGAGGTTTTCGATCATGACCGCTTCCACTGCCGCTGCCCCCAGTGCGGCGGCGCCAATGTGCGCCTACTGCACGGCCGCGAGCTCGACATCGCAAGTATCGAAATCGAGACCCCCGACGATTAGCCCATCAGCCATCTGGGGACGGGGTATAAAGGGGCAGAAGTAAGGAGTGCCGAATATGGCCGAGAAAACGATTGATATCGCGTCGCCGATTCTGTCGCGCAACGAGCGCCTGGCAGATCAGCTGCGTCAGCGATTTCATGAGACAAACACCTACGTGATTAACGTGCTGTCGAGCCCCGGCTCGGGCAAGACCACCACGATCCTGGGCACCAACGAGCGCCTGCGCGACAAGGCTGGCCTGCGCTGCGCCGTCATCGAGGGCGATATTGCCTCGGATGTCGACGCCATTACCATGAAGGAAGCCGGCATGCCCGCCATCCAGATCAACACGGGCGGCCTGTGCCACCTCGAGGGCAACATGATCATGGAGGCCGTTGACGCGTTCGACCAGGCGGTGGGTCTGGAAAACATTGACGTCATCTTTATCGAAAACGTGGGTAACCTGGTCTGCCCAGTCGACTTTGACCTGGGCGAGAACCTGTCCATCATGATCCTCTCGGTGCCCGAGGGCGACGACAAACCCATCAAGTACCCGGGCATCTTCCAGCACGCCGGCGCGCAGCTGCTCAATAAGGTCGACGTGGCCCCGGCTTTCGATTTTGACATGGATAGGTATACTAAGACACTCGATGACCTCAATCCGCAGGCGCCGCGGTTTGCCGTGAGCGCGCGCAAGGGCGAGGGCATGGATGCCTGGTGCGATTGGCTCATCGGGCAGATCGAGCAAGCAAGGGCGTAAATCGGCCGCCATACGGGCGGGCGTAGCCGCAGAGACACGAGATAGGAGCCTCTTTTGAAGCTCATCATCGCCGAGAAAAACGACGCCGCGCGTCAGATCGCCGAGCGTCTGTCCACGGGTAAACCCAAAAAGGATAAGGTGTACAACACCGCCATCTACCGTTTTGAGTGGAAGGGCGAGGAGTGCGTGACCATCGGCCTGGCCGGTCACATCCTTGCGCCCGATTTTTGCGACAGCGTGCTGTTCGATAAAAAGCTGGGCTGGTATTCGGTTACCGAGGACGGCGAGATGCTGCCGGCCGACATGCCCGATGGCCTGGCTCGTCCGCCTTACGACACCAAGCGTAAGCCGTTTCTTGCCGATGGCATCTCCATCAAGGGCTGGAAGCTTGAGAGCCTGCCCTATCTCACCTGGGCACCCGTCATTAAGCTGCCGGCCGAGAAGGAGCTCATTCGTTCGCTCAAGAACCTCGCTAAAAAGTCCGACAGCGTCATTATCGCCACGGACTTCGATCGCGAGGGCGAGCTGATCGGTTCGGACGCCCTCAACATGGTGCGCGAGGTTGCGCCCGACTTGCCGGTCGCCCGCGCCCAGTATTCTTCGTTTACCAAGGCCGAGATTACGCAGGCCTTTGATAATCTCGTCTCGCTCGACCAGAACTTGGCCGACGCCGGCGAGAGCCGTCAGCACATCGACCTCATTTGGGGCGCGGTGCTCACGCGCTACCTGACGCTCGCCAAGTTTGGCGGCTTTGGCAACGTGCGTTCCGCCGGCCGCGTGCAGACGCCGACGCTTGCCCTGGTGGTCGAGCGCGAGCGCGAGCGCATGGCGTTTGTGCCCGAGGACTATTGGCAGATCCGCGGCATGGGCGCCGCACAGGGTGCTGCCGAGGACGACCGCTTTAAGATTGCGCACAAGACGGCACGCTTTACCGACAAGGATGCTGCTGAGACGGCGTACAACCATGTCGACGGCGTCGCGACGGCAACCGTCGCCGCGGTGACCAAGCGCTCGCGCAAGCAGCAGCCGCCCACGCCGTTTGCGACCACCTCGCTGCAGGCTGCCGCCGCAGCCGAGGGCATCTCACCTGCGCGTACCATGCGCATCGCCGAGTCCCTCTACATGGCCGGTCTCATCAGCTACCCGCGTGTCGACAATACCGTGTACCCTGCGACGCTCGATCTGGGCGCCGTGGTGAGCGACCTGGCAAAGATCAACCCGGCGCTGGCGCCCGTATGCAAAAAGGTGCTCGCCGGTCCCATGAAGCCCACGCGCGGCAAGGTCGAGACCACCGACCACCCGCCTATCTATCCTACGGGCGAGGGCGATCCGTCCACGCTCGACGGTGGCCAGCGCAAGCTCTACGACCTCATCGCCCGTCGCTTCCTGGCAACGCTCATGGGTCCCGCGACCATCGAGAACACCAAGCTCGAGCTCGACGTGAACGGCGAGCCGTTCGTGGCCTCGGGCGACGTGCTCGTGACCCCCGGCTTCCGTGAGGCGTACCCGTATGGACTCAAGCGCGACGAGCAGATGCCGCCGCTTGAGCAGGGCGATACGGTCGACGTGTTCGACATTAAGCTCGAGGCCAAGCAGACCGAGCCGCCCGCGCGCTACAGCCAGGGCAAGCTCGTGCAGGAGATGGAAAAGCGCGGCCTGGGTACCAAGTCAACGCGCGCGAGCATCATCGAGCGCCTGTATGCCGTGCGCTATCTCAAAAATGATCCCGTGGAGCCGAGTCAGCTGGGCATCGCCATCATCGACGCACTGACGCAGTTTGCCCCGCGCATCACGAGCCCCGATATGACCAGCGAGCTCGATGGCGATATGACCCGTGTGGAGCGCGGCGAGGACACCGAAGAGCATGTCGTGACGCACTCGCGCGCGCTGCTGGCCGGCGTGCTCGACGAGCTGCTCAAGCATACGCAGGAGCTGGGCGACGCCATCAGCGACGCCGTCACGGCCGATGCGCGCGTGGGCGCCTGCCCCAAGTGCGGCAAGGACTTGGTTATGAAGACGAGCGCCAAGACCCGCGGCAGCTTTATCGGCTGCATGGGCTGGCCCGACTGCGACGTGACCTATCCGGTGCCGAGCGGCGTCAAGGTGAGCCCGCTCGAGGGCGAGGCGGCCGTGTGCCCCGAATGCGGTGCACCGCGCATTAAGTGCCAGCCGTTCCGCCAGAAGGCCTTCGAGATCTGCGTGAACCCGACGTGCCCCACCAACTACGAGCCCGACCTTAAGGTGGGCGAGTGCAAGGTGTGCGCCGAGGCCGGACGCCATGGTGATCTGATTGCACACAAGAGCGAGAAGAGCGGCAAGCGCTTTATCCGCTGCACCAACTACGATGACTGCGGCGTGAGCTATCCGCTGCCGGCGCGCGGCAAGCTCGAGGCGACGGGCGAGACCTGCCCCGAGTGCGGCGCCCCCATCGTGGTGGTCAACACGGCGCGCGGTCCGTGGCGTATCTGCGTCAACATGGATTGCCCGACCAAGGAGAAGAAGCCCGCCCGCGGCCGCAAGGCTGCGACCAAGGCGAGTACGACGAAGAAGACGACCGCGGCCAAGAAGACGACGGCGGCAAAGAAGACTGCTGCCAAGAAGACGACCGCCAAAAAGACGACGGCCAAGAAGTCGACTACCAAAAAGACCGCTGCCGACAAGTAGCCGCACGGTCGAAACATCACCTAAAACAAAAACGAGCGAGGACCCCGCGATCCTCGCTCGTTTTTTAGGCAGTCATTGGGGACGTTCTTTAATGACTAGTCGTTTAAGACCGTCGCATGTGACTAGTTCACTTCGACGGGTTTGGCGCCGGGATAGCGCTCCTCAAAGTCTAGGCGGTACTTATTGTCATTGGTGCCCGCCACGTTGTCGCGCGACAGCGGCGCCACGATCTCATTCTTGTGGTCCGCAGGCTTGGCGTATTTCAGGCTGATCTCCCAGGCATCACAGATTGCGTCAATGCGGTGATCCAGGTCGTCGTACAGGGCGATGATGTCCTTCCAGGAGCTGTAGTTCTTGGAGCTCGTCGGGACGTCTAGGTCCTCGACGATGTCGTAATACTGCTCGATGGTGTCCTCCGTGCGCTCGGCGACGTCGGCGAGATTCTGACGGGTGGTGCGATCTTCTTCCAGATAGCTGCCGTTGAAGTTCTGCGCGCAGCCGCGGACCTGGCTGTCGAGATCTTCGAGCAGATCGTAGTATTCGCTCAGCCGACGGTAGAGGTTCTGCTCGGAGAGCGTCGCCTCGCCGCCATCCTCATCGTCATCGTCATCATCGTCGTACAGGCTGTTCGGATCGCCGAGGGGCTTTAGGTCATCGTCATCGTCATCGTGGTGCAGCTCGGTTACCTCGGCAGTCGTCTGCGTGGAAGCGCTGTCGAACGGTTTGATCACAAAGAAGATGACCAGGGCGATGATAATCGCCACCAGCACAACGATAATGGCGATAAGCGGCCCGGTGCCGCTCTTTTTGGGAGCGGGCGCTTGTGGCTGAGCGGGTGCGTATGCAGGTGCCGGCTGCTGCTGAGGTGAACCGCCCACGACAGGGATGCGCTGCGTGGTCTCGACCGACACAGCACTTGCGGCGGGGTCGGGGCGATAGGCGAGAGGGTCGTCCGCCTTGGTTTGAGGCGTATCAAGGGAGCCGGTCTGCTCAAACGCGGGCTGGTCATTGCTCGCGGCCGATTGCTCAACGGGTGCACCGCACGAGGTGCAGAACTTGGCGTCGTCTGCAAGAAGCTTGCCGCACGAGGCGCAATACCGAGACATTGCCACTCCTTTCGCCACATTTCAATGCAATACGACGATTATACCCAGCGTCCAAAATTCCCCATCATAAGTTGCGGTGAAATAGGGACTGTTTGGCGGTCTCAGAGCTTCAATCAGTCCCTATTTCACCGCAACTTTGGAAAGGCACCTTTAGCCATTGGGGACGCACCGAGCACTGGGGTATCATGGCTTGGTTGCTATAAATCGCATTTACGCGCCTTGTAGGAAGGGGCTGCGCCCATGGCTTTTGAGCCCGCTCAACATAGCTTTATCACGCTCGAGGGCGTCGATGGCGCCGGTAAGTCCACGCAGGCGCTCCTGCTCGCCCGCGCGCTCGAGCTCGCCGGCTACCAGGTCGTAACTCTGCGCGAGCCGGGCGGCACTGCCATCAGCGAAAAGATCCGCGCCCTGCTGCTCGACCCCGCCAACACGGCGATGGGCGACACCTGCGAGCTGCTGCTCTACGAGGCCGCGCGCGCCCAGCTGGTGCACGAGGTCATCGCGCCTGCCCTCGTGGCCGGCAAGGTGGTCCTGTGCGACCGCTTCTACGATTCCACGACGTGCTACCAGGCGTTTGCCGATGGCCTCGACCGTCAGATGGTGCGCGATGCCAATAACTTGGCGGTTGCTGGAACGCACCCGGCTCTTACGCTCGTCTATCAGATCACGCCTGAGCAGGCCGCTCTTCGTATGGCCGCCCGCGGCGCGGCGGACCGCATGGAGGCCAAGGGCATGGCCTTCCAGGAGCGTGTCTACCAGGGTTTTTGCTCCATCGCTGCCGAGGAGCCGGAGCGCGTGAAGCTCATCGACGCGACCGCGCCCATCGAAGATGTCTTCGCGCAGACAGTCGAGCAGATTCGCGCATACGGTCTCGACATCCCGCAGGATGCCGTTGCCGCCGCGCTTGCCCAGGAGGCTGAGTAACATGGCCCCCGCTCAGGCAAGCCTGCTGGCAAAGCTCGACACCCAAGAGCGCGTGCGCGACTTTTTGACCAACGCCGTCGCCAGCGGTCGCGCATCGCATGCGTACCTGTTTTTGGGCGCTCCCGGCGCCGGTAAGCTCGACGCCGCATGGGCACTCGCCCAGGCCTTCCTGTGCGAGCAGGACGGCTGCGGGTCGTGCGACAGCTGCGTGCGCGTCGCTCGCCATACGCATCCCGACGTGCACTGTTACACGCCCGAAAGCGCTACGGGCTACCTCATCGCCCAGACCCGCGAGCTGCTCGACGACGTGCCGCTGGCGCCCATCCGCGCCAAGGCAAAGGTCTACATCATCGACCGTGCCGAGCAGCTGCGCGCCAACACCGCCAACGCGCTGCTCAAAACGCTTGAGGAACCGCCCGAGGGTGTCATGTTCATCCTGCTGGGCACTTCGGCAGACGTGATGCTGCCCACCATCGTGAGCCGCTGCCAGTGCGTGCCGTTTCGGCTGGTATCGCCCACCGTGGCCGCACAGGCTGTGAGCCGCGCCACCGGCCAGGACATCGCGCGTTGCCGCATGGCCGTCGCCGTGGCGGGAAGCCCCACGCGCGGCATCGAGTTCCTCAAGAGCGCCGAGCGCCAGGATGCTCGCCGTCAGATGGTCCGTGCCATCGACTCGCTCATCGCCGCTGACGAGGCCGACGTGCTCAGCCGCGCCAAATCGCTCATCGTCGCCGTCAAGGCGCCGCTCGCAGAGGTCAAATCCACGCAGGAAAAGGTGCTCGAGCAAAACGCAGACTACCTGTCGCGTGGAGCATTGAAGCAGCTTGAGGACCGCAACAAGCGCGAACTCAACGCGCGCGAGCGTTCGGGTATCATGGAAGCGCTGGCGAGCGCGCGGACGCTCATGCGCGACGTGCTGCTGACGATTCAGGACGAGGCGGCCGACGTGGTGAACGAGGACGTGCGCGACACGATCGGGCGGCTTGCCGCCGCGACGAATGTTGCGGGTGCCACCCGGGCACTCGAGGCGGTTGCCACCGCCGAGCGCAACATCGCCAGAAACGTTACTCCCCAGCTGGCCATCGAGGTCATGCTGTTCGATATCAGGAAGGCACTGAAATGCCGTTAGTCGTACCCGTTAAGTTTACCTACGCCTCGCGCGACCTGTGGTTCGACCCGCAGGATCTGGATATCCTCGAGGCGGATTACGCAATTTGCTCCACCGAGCGTGGAACCGAGATCGGCCTGGTCACGGCCGATCCCTTCGAGGTGCCGCAGGACGAGATCGGCCAGCCGCTCAAGCCCGTGCTGCGCGTGGCGAGTGACATCGACCTGCAACTCGCCGACGACCTAGCCATCCAGGGCGACGAGGCCATGGTCGATTTCCGCCGTCTGGTCAAGGAGCTCGACCTCGAGATGAAGCCGGTGGGCGTCGAGTACCTGTTTGGCGGCGAGAAGGCCGTGTTCTACTTTGCGGCCGAGGAGCGCGTCGATTTTCGCCAGCTCGTCAAGGATCTGTCCTCGACGCTGCACATTCGCGTCGACATGCGCCAGATCGGCGTGCGCGACGAGACCCGCCTGGTGGGCGGCTATGCCCAGTGCGGCCAGGAGCTCTGCTGCACGCGTTTTGGCGGACAGTTTGAGCCGGTTTCGATTCGCATGGCAAAAGAGCAGGACCTGCCGCTCAATTCCTCCAAGATCAGCGGCGTCTGCGGCCGCCTGATGTGCTGCCTGCGCTACGAGTTCGAGGCGTACAAGGACTTTAAGAGCCGCGCGCCCAAAAAGAAGACGCTCATCGATACGCCGCTCGGCAAGGCGCGTATCCAGGAATACGACACCCCGCGCGAGCAGCTGGTGCTGCGCTTGGAGAACGGCAAAGTCTTTAAGGTCAACCTGGCCGATATGACCTGCTCCGAGGGCTGCAAAAAGAAGGCCGCCGAGCAGGGCTGCAACTGCCGCCCCGACTGCGTGACGCGTGATGTGCTCGAGCGCATCGAGTCGCCCGAGATGCGCCTGGCGCTTATGGAGCTCGATCGCGAGAACGGTGTCGACGTGGGCGATGGCCTGTCGAGCGCCGACCGTCTGGCCGGCACGTCGATGCCCAAGCGCCGTCGTCGCGATGCGGACGCCGACGCCCGCGCTGCTCAGAGCCAGGGCGAGGGCCGTGGCCGCGGTAAGGGTCGCGGCAAGGTCGAGGCTCCCGAGGCCGAGGAGACCTCCGGTGGCCGCCGCCGCCGCAAGCGCGCGGGCTCGGGCGATGCCAGCGAGGCCGC
>UQLI01000041.1 GCA_900541715.1 uncultured Collinsella sp. | reverse complement strand
CGAGGCGTCGGCTGCTGCTGGGGCATGGCGGCGGGACGCTGCTGCTGCGGGGCAGCAAACTGCTGCTGGCCGGCGCGCGGGGCGCTGGCGGCACGGCTTGCCGCGGAGTTGTTCTGGCCCAGGCCGTTTTGATAGGCGCGCTCTTCTTCGTACAGGCGGCCGAGCGTGGGGGCATCGACGTTCTCGGCAAAGACCGAGAACTTGCCGGCGCGCAGCTGCGGATCGATCATAAAGCGCACGAGGGGCTCGCCGACAAAGACATAGCGGCGCTTTTCGGCCTGCGCCTTCACAAACTCGCGGACCTCGCGCGAAAGCTCGGGGTAGAACGGGGCGAGCATGGGATCGTCGTCGGCGGCGATAAGGATGGTATAGAGTGCCGGCGCCGTGTTGACGCCGTTGATCACCAGAGTCTGATCCTCCATGTCGCGAGCGGCCTGCTTGGCAAGCTTCTTAAAGGAGAACGGGGCACGGGTGGCACCGAAGATGCCGGCCACGTGGTCCTCGAAGATGTTCAGGAAGTTCACGAAAGATCACTCTCCGTATAGGTTCTTTGGTATCCGAGCAAATATAGGCATATCCCAACGATTATAGAGGATAGGATTCCCGCAACCGCCGCCTTGGCGATGACCGCGGCTGCAAGGCTGGCAATTTCCATATGGTGTGCAAGACAGGACGCCGCTGCGCAGCCGATGCCGGTGACAGCGATGGCGGCGATTGCGGCAAGGTTTGAGCCCTGATTGGCACGCTTGGCATGGGCATTGAGCAGCGCGGATGACGCTGCGGCAGTTGCCGCGGCCAGCCCAAAGGCAGCCCAAAGGAGCGGGTCTCCCAGCGCTGCGGCAACGTTACCGAGCCCCAGCACGCCTCCGGCTGAAAGCGCGACTGTCGCCAGGCGGGCAAAAAGCGCGCCCATGCCCGTTGCCGCGGCGGCGCTTGCCGGGCCGAGCCAAAATGACGCGACGCCGGCGGCGACCCCAGCTGCCAGGAAGGTATTGCCGGTCAGACAGCCAAGCGCGAGTGCACAGGTGAGTGCGGCGCTCGCGGCAGCCTCGGTGCGACCCCAGGCGATCCACCAACCGGACATGGCGGCGGCAAAGATCACCGCGACGGGCAACATCGACAGGATGCTCTGCGCCTGCATGGTGGCGTTGGCCATGAGCACCAAAAAGCCCACAGCCGAGATGGCCGAGCCAATCTGGGGGGCCAGGCCAGCCGCCGCTCCGATTGCGATAGCCGCAATGACCAGGCCGGGAAGCGCCGCGACCCCGGCCGTTTGCATCAGCAAAAAGCTAAAGGTGCCGCACGTTAGCGCCGAGATAGCGCGCATGGTGTAGTCGCGCGCATGGCTCCAGCGCGTGCCCGCCCAGCCAAGTGCGGGGTCGACCTCGATGGCGTCGTCCTCGTAGTGCGACGGCTCGATACCGTCGAGCTCCTGCTCGTCATCCGAAAGCTCGCTAACCATTTGCTCCAGACTGCGACGGCCCTCGCGCACGCTGCCCAGACCGGCAAGGAGCTGGTCGCAAAATGCCTCGATGCTGTTGGGGCGGTCCTGCGGCATGGGGGAGAGCGCGCTCATGAGCGCGGCCTCGGCTCCCGGGGGAAAGTGTGGTATCAGCTCGCTGGGATAGGTGGCGCCGCCGATGATGCGGTCGAGCGAGTCAGCGGGCGTGGCCGCTATAAAGGGGGCGCTGCCGCACAAGCCCTCATAGATAACGCAGGCAAGGGCAAAGACATCGGCGCGTTCGTCGACCGTGCCGGTCTCGATATCGAGCTGCTCGGGCGGCATGTAGCCGATGGTGCCGCCGCGCGAGCCGCCAAAGCCACCGGCGGACGACAGTCGCGCCATGCCAAAGTCGGTGAGCTTTACATTGCCCGAGTGGTCGATGAGCACGTTGGCGGGCTTAATGTCCAGGTGGAGTACGCCATTGCTATGGGCGAAAGTGAGTGCCTGGCCCAGCGTGTCGGCAATTGCCGCGGCCTCGTCAAAGGTGAGCGAATGGCCGTCCACACGATGCAAAAACTCGGCTAGGGACATGCCGTCGACATACTCCATGACCAGGTAGGCATAGGCGGTATCGTGCGTAAAGTCGATAACCTGCACGATATTGGGATGTTGAAGCATGGCGGCGGTGTGTGCCTCGCGCAGGACATCCATGATGTCGCTGGCGGGCATGCCGGCACCGCTTGTGAGGGGGATACGCTTAATGGCGACGCGACGGCGCAGGTGCGTGTCGCGGCAAATCTCGATGGAGCCAAAACCGCCGGTTGCAAGCGTCTCGAGCGGCTGGAACCGCTTGAGCAGCTCGCGAGAGCTGGTGCCCTCCAAGGGAACGTCCGGCGAGAACCGGGCGGTATGTTGCGAGAAAAGCGGCATGGCCAACCCTCGTGCGTTTAAAGTTCGTTTGCGAGCGGCGGGCCAGGGTCAAGCCGTTCGCGGTGGCATAGATGCTGCTAGTTTAGCACGCTCGGGCGCATGGTGAAGGTAGCGGGGCGAGGTGGCCTATCTGACTTGGCCTTAGCGCTTCTTCTTGTTCTTCTTCTGCTTGCGCTGTTTGGCCTTTGCGTTCTTGGGCTCGCTTTCCTGCTTGGCCTTGGCAGCGGCCTTTTCGGCCTTCATCTTCTTGCGTTTGGTCTCGATGCGCAGCTTTTTGTTGATGCGCGCCTTGAGGAAGGAGCCAAACTGCTCGGCATCACCACGTACAAAGGTGTCCTTGGGGATCGTCACGCCCTGCTCGGCGAACATGGCCACAAAGATGCGCTCGCCGTCGAGCACGTGGTCGAGCTTCTCAAACGGGAAGAACTGCGACTTGCCGCTCTTGCCCCAGACCATCAGGCCGTCCTCGTTGGCGGCGACGCGGCGGTAGCGGCCGCCCATGGACTCGTCGGCCTCGACGGCTTCGATAAAGTCGCGCGCGAGCGTATGGTGCAGATTTTTGCTCCACCAGGCCAAAAAGGCGCCGAACACGATCAGCACGACGCCGAACTTGATCCAGCTGCCGCCGGCCACCAGCATGCCGATGCCGATGAGCGCGGCAATCGCGGCGGCGACGTACAGGGAGCCACGGCGCCTGGGCGAGGCAACCAAGCGGGCGAAATCGGTGACGAGGTCGTTTTCGTACTGATACTCGTTGAGGTACAGGATGCCGTCGTCGGCTGCGGCCTGCTTCTCGAGCGCGACCTCGACCTGGTCGGCTGCTTCGGAGGGAACGAGGTTGCTCTCTGCGTCTGCCATGCTCTTTGGACTCCTATCGCGGCGGGCTCGCCGTACGGGTTATTATGGATGCAGTATGCCGTGCGACCGCATGGCCGCCGCGGCAACAAGACTCAGTATACCCGGGGGAGCACCCATGGAATCGTTGTACCGAAAGTATCGCCCGCTCACCTTCGACTCCGTGGTGGGCCAGCAGCATATCGTCTCGACGCTCGAGCACGCCATCACCGAGGGGCGCCTGTCCCACGCGTACCTGTTTTGCGGTCCGCGCGGCACGGGCAAGACCACCATGGCGCGTATTCTTGCCAAGGCGCTGCTCTGCCGCAATGCCGAGGCGGCGCGCGCCGAGGGTGCGAGCGGCTGCATGCCCGACGGCACCTGTGAGGAATGCGAGCTCATCGCCGAGGGCAACCACCCAGACGTCTACGAGCTCGATGCCGCAAGCCGCACCGGCGTAGACAACGTGCGCGAGGAGATCATCAACTCCGTCAACTTTGCCCCGGTGCGTGGCAAGTACAAGATCTATATCATCGACGAGGTCCACATGCTCACGACGGCGGCGTTTAACGCGCTGCTCAAGACGCTCGAGGAGCCGCCGGCGCACGTGATCTTTGTGCTGTGCACCACCGACCCGCAAAAGATTCTGGAGACCATCCTCTCGCGCTGCCAGCGCTTCGATTTCCACCGCATCGGTAACGAGGATATCGAGCATCGCCTGTCCTACGTGTGCGAGCAGGAGGGCTTCGATTACGACGACGAGGCGCTCGCCATCGTGGCGCGCCATGCCAAGGGCGGCATGCGCGACGCGCTTTCCACGCTGGAGCAGCTGAGCGTTTTTGGCAACGGAGCCGTGCATGCGGACGATGCCCGCTCGCTTTTGGGCGAGGTTTCGGACCAGATTCTGGGCGAGTTTGCGCGCGCCATTGCCGATCGTGATGTCGCCGAGCTCTATGGGCTGATTCGCGCGCAGGTCGAGGAAGGTAACGATCTGCTGGAACTGACGCGCGACCTGGTGGCGCACGTGCGCGACGTGTATGTTGCCTGCGTTGCCCGTGCCCGTGCCGAGTTGTTTGAGGGCGGCTCCGAGCAGGCCGAGGCGCTTGCTGCCGAGGCCGCTGCCTTTGGCGAGCATCCTGCCGACCGCCTGGCTCGTGTGCTGACAGTGCTCGACGATGCCGCACTGGAGATGAGGGGCGCGAGCGACGTGCGCCTGGTGCTCGAGATTGCCTGCACGCGTCTGGCGCGTCCCGAGGCTGATTTAACGATTGAGGCATTGGCCGAGCGCGTGGCACGCCTGGAGGCCATGGTTGCCAACGCCGCCGTGCCGGCGAGCGTGGCTGCTGCTCAGGCCGCCGCGCCTGCAGCATCCGTACCCGCTGCTGCCCAACAGCCGACGCTCATTTCGGGCGCCCGCGCTGCCGCCCCGGCGGCATCCGCTGCCCCCGCTGCTACGTCCGCGCGCCAGGGCGGTATGCCTTGGGACCGTGGTGCTGCCGCTCCGACGGCTCAGCCTGCGCCCCGTTCTGCGTCCGTGTCAGCTTCCAAGCCTGCAGCGCCTGCACCTCAGCCTGCGCCGGCTCCGACGCCTCAGCCCGTTGCGGCCCCCGCGCCTGCCACCGCTCCGGCACCTAAGCCCCAGTCCAACAACGCCGCCCAGGTTGCCGCCGCCGGTGCCGCCGAGACGCCCGCGGTCGAGGATGCCGGAGAGCTGCAGCGCAAATGGGCCGAGGTTGTCGAGCGTGTCAAGGCGCGTCAGGCTTCCTACGCAGGGCTTTTGCTCAACGCCCGCGCCACGGCCGACGACGGCTCCAAGCTCACGGTCTCGTTCCCCGCGGGTTCGACTTTTGCCATCAAGATGCTCGGTCGCGCCGATACGCAGTCGGTGGTCCTGCCGACGGTCTGCGCGGTCTTCGGTCGTCGTACCGTCGACTATGTCCTGGATGGGGGTGGCACGCCGGCTCCTCAACATGAGGAGCATTCTCCATCTGCACGGGCTGCGGTATCTGCGGACCCGCAACCCGTGTCCTCGGTGCCCCCTGCATCCTCGAGCGCCAGCGCGACGCAGCCAAAAGCGGCGCCGGTAGCGGCACCGACCCCGTCGGCGCCTGAACCCGCTGCGCCCAAACCGGCTGCTCCGATCCCCGCGCCCAAGTCCGCTGCCGCGCCTGCGCCCAAGTCATCCGACCTGGCCAAGGCCCCTTGGCTGCGCTCCGACAACCCTGCCGGTGCTCCTGCCACGGGCAAGCTCCCGACCGAGCCCGCGCCCCGAGCGCCCGAGCGCGCGTCCGTCCCCATGGCTCAGCCGCCTGCGCAGGCTGCGCCATGGGAATCCGAGCAGGTGCCCTACGACGATGCTATGGTCGGTGGTTTTGCTGCCGATGCCGGCGGGGACGATCTGCCCCCGTTCGACGTGCCGGGTGCGGCGTCCGCGACCAAGGCCGCTGCTGTGGCACCCGCAGCCTCTGCAAACGACGACGTCCCCGCCGCTCCCTGGGAATCCAATCCCGGTGCTGGCAGCCCCTTCGGCCATCAGGGCGCAGCCCCGAGCATCCCGCAGACCGAGGACGAGGCCAAGGCCCTCATCCGCAGCGTCTTTGGCCAGGCCACCATCTTCAAGCCGGTGGAGTAGCTGCGTAGGCGGGTATACTGCTCAAGAAGAGGACCCCTTGTCCGGGCGCATCTGTATTTCGGACATGTGTAGTGTGGTGCCGCGTATGTCGCATTTGAGCAGACAGGTGCGTGACGGTCGGCCTAGGATGCTGAGGTCGATACGATACGTCGCATGGCTGTCCGTGTACTCGACTTGCTCGGCGTTAATGGTTGCTCCGATTGCCAAATAAACGCCTAGCTCGGCATCGACAATCTTGAAGTCCTTTATCTTGACCTTGAACTCTTGATAGAGGGACGGGCTGTTGTAGTAGACGGTTCGGGTTCCGTCGGTGCACTCATCGGTCGTCTCCCATTTGACGACGGGCTGGTCCGAGCTGGCTATCAGCAGTTCTGCTCCAAAAGCTATGGCATGGGTGATGACAACCAGCAATGCCCAGCCGACAAAGAGATAGAGAACCACATATGCAACGGGGTGTTTTGAGCGGATGTTTTGGAGCACGTCGGGGGCATTCATGGGGCACCTCCAAATTGATATCTATGACAATCAAATTATACCCGCCGTCATGAGCGCCGCTTCGAGTAGTGGCTCGGCATTTAGCCATTTAGTGGTACGCATTAAATGTCGGATTCCGGTTCTACAAGATTTAGCTTTCAATATTATGCAGATGCGAATTATTCAACCTTGCATAATCTTTGGGCGCGGCTTGCACTCCAGGACATGTATATCGACTGAGGTGGCACAACCGCCCCGCTCGCTGGCCTTGCGCCGTGGTACGATTTTTGAGTTTGAAAGTCCTGCCGCGCTCCGGCTGCCCTTGCAGCTCGGCGTGCGGCCGCACGTAAAGGAGCCATCATGGCCGGTATGAACATGCAGCAGATGATGAAGCAGGCTCGCAAGATGCAGGAGCAGCTTGCCGCCGCGCAGGAGAACCTCAAGTCCCAGACCGTCGACGCCTCTGCCGGCGGCGGCATGGTCAAGGTGACTGTCAACGGCGAGATGGAGCTCGTCAACCTTACCATCGACCCCGATGCGCTCGATCCCGAGGACGTCGATATGCTGCAGGACATGATCATGGCTGCCGTCAACGAGGCCGTCCGCGGCGTCAACGAGCTCGCCAACAAGCAGATGGGCGCCATCACCGGCGGCCTCAACATCCCGGGCATGCCGTTCTAAGACACGCATACAATGAGTGCGAATCACAGTCTGCAAAAACTGCTCGATGAGCTGGGTCGTCTGCCGGGCATTGGTCCCAAGTCGGCCCAGCGCATCGCCTACTACCTGCTCGAGGCCGATGCCGAGGAGGCCCGCCGCCTGGCCGAGGCCATCCTGGAGGTCAAGCAGGAGGTCCACTTTTGCAGCCGTTGCTTTAACTACGCCACCGCTGACGAGTGCTCCATTTGCCAAGACTCGATGCGCGACACCACCCGCATCTGCGTGGTGGGTGAGCCGCGCGATGTCCAGGCGATTGAGCGCACGGGCAGCTACCACGGCCTCTACCACGTGCTGGGCGGCGTGATCAGCCCCATGGACAAGATCGGTCCCGAGCAGCTGCACATCCGCGAGTTGCTGGCGCGCTTGGGCCACGAGGATATCCACGAGGTCATTATCGCCACCAACCCCAATATTGAGGGCGAGACCACGGCGAGCTACCTGGCCCGCACTATCAAGCCACTGGGCGTTGAGGTGTCGCGTCTGGCGAGCGGCCTGCCCGTGGGCGGCGACCTGGAGTATGCCGACGAGCTTACGCTCGGGCGCGCCATCGAGGCCCGTCGCACGATTTAGGTGGCGAGCCTGCTCCTGCCGTATGTTTTCCTCGCGACGCACGGGGTAGTCATAATTTTCCCGTGCGACTGTAAGTTTGTTGTGCAACAAAGATGCTTTGTATCCGCTTATCGCATGGATGCTTCCGCTCGCATCCTTAATTTGCCCATTCGTTGCGCAACCTTTTGTGTTCGCTGATACACTCAACTATGGGTTTGAATGAATGCGCCGCTTTCGAGCGGCGTGTTTTTGTTGGAGGAGATCGCATGCGGCCCGGGGGCACTCAGACAAAGCATGGCGCCGCGGTGCGTATGCGGCGCCGGTTGGGCCTGGCGCCTCGGGCGTGTGTGCTGCTGTCCTGTTCGCTGGCGCTGGTCGTTGCCGGCGTTTCTGCCTACGGTTTGGCTGTGCCACCTATGGTGCAAGCGCGTACCGCGCGCGAGTTGCGCGTGGGGCACAAGGCCAAAAGCGATTTGGGCACCACAACCGGATACGCCTGGGCGAGCGTAGTCACGCACGTCGTGTTTGGTGTCGACGACGCGGGCAGCGCCGAGGCGTCGGACAACGAAATCGCGCTTGCCAACGGCAAGACCATCGTGCTCACCAACACCAAGATCATCCATCACCTTTCCGATAACAGCGTTTCGACCGTCGTAAACAAGGCCGAGCAGCAAAAGGGTCAGGATACGCAGCAGTCGGGGAAACCTGGCGGCTCCGGTTCGTCTGGCTCCAGCTCCGATTCGTCGAACTCGAGCGGTGGCTCCGGTTCGGGCTCCGCCTCCGGCGGGTCTGGGGGCGACAGCTCGACGGGCGGCAACACCGGTGGCAATACAAGCTCCAGCGGCCTTTCGACCGCCGAGGAGGAAAGCATACACAGCTGGCTCGTGACCAAGTGCAATATGCTCGACGGCTATGTCTCTCGGGCAAATAGCGCGGTCTCGACCTATAACGCAACAGGCGATACCGGGCCGTGCGATAGCCTGGCCAACGATATGTTTGTCATCCGTGCCGAGTTTGGCCGGCAAACGTTTTCTCCCCACTCAAAGTGGTATCGGCAGTACGCCAACCTATGGGGCTGCTACACCAACCTGTGCCAATGGGTGGGGCATTACGGCGATGATGACATTGCGCTTAACAACTTCAACAATAGCCTGGCGGCGATCGCCCTATGACGAACGATCTCGCTTCTGCGGCAGCCCAGTCGCTCAACCGTGATCCCATGGTGGGCCTGCGCCTGGCGCGCGTCGACGGGTTTGAGCCGGCCGTCGCCCTGGGCACGGACGAGCTTCCCGCCTACCTTCGCCGTTTTACGATGCTGTTTGCCGATGACGCCACCATGCGCCGTGGTGGTATCGGCCGTGTGACGCGTGCCGTCAACGCGCAGGGCGAGGCCGTGGCGCTCAAGCAGCTCATCTTGCCAACGCGCGACGAATTTGATGACGATGTCGCCCACGAGGCGCTGGTCACCAAGTTCAGGGCGGCGTTTCGCGAGGAATATGAATGCCATCGTGCCCTTTCGGGCCTTAAGGGCTTTCCCCGCCTCTATGGCTGGGGCGAGGTCGACGGTGTGCCTGCAATTGTCATGGAATGGGTCGAGGCGAGACGCTTGCCCGCTTGCGTTCGCGACTCGCCGTGGATGATGCCGGACGCCTGTCGCCGCTTGTGGCGGCGCGTCTGGGTCGCGACCTGTTCGATCTGCTCTGCCGTATGAGTCTGGTGGGTGAGGGCTTTGTCCATCGCGATATCTCGCCCGCTAATATTATGGTGCGTACGGCGCGTCTACCGCTTGACCGGCAGCTTGCCGAGGGCACCTTTGACCTGTGCCTGATCGACTTTGGCTCGTCGCTGGCGCTCGAGCCTGCATCGGCCGTGGCCGGTGCCGGCGGCAAGGCATCCTTTACCGAGCGCTATGCCACGCTGCGTCGTGCGACGGTGGCCTACGCTCCGCCCGAGATGCTCACCGACGATATTCCCGACCTGCGCGCTTTGCGTATGTCGCCGGCGATTGACGTCTATGCCGCGGCAAGTACGGTTTACGAGCTCATTGCCGGCGCCGCGCCATACGAAGCCGCGCCGAGCACTTCGGGCACCTCGGGTTCGCGCAAAAAGACGCGCGACATCGCCAGCCCCTACCGTCTCAAGATGGACACGCTGCCCGACTATCCCATTGGTGCCCATGCGCCCGATTGCGATTTGACTCAGCTGCTTCGTCGTGAGCCCGATGTGGCGCTCGCTGCGGCCGAGCAGGCCCAGCAGCTGGGGCTTGAGCCGGATTCCGAGGAGCTACGCGATGCGCTGGCGTTTGTCGATGCCCAGCTGTTCAACGTGGTGATGGCCTGTCTGTCCAGCCATCAAAAAGATCGTCCCGAGCCGGCGGCGGTCGAGGCGGCGCTCTCGGCGTTTTGTGAACACTATGCGCAAAATGTCGGTCGTTCGCTCCGCGGCGAGCCGCTCACGCCGTGCCCCATGGATGCGTCTGGCCGCGCGGTTCGTCGCGCGCTGATGGTCGGCGCGACGGTCGTCTGTGGCGTGGTTTGGGCTGTGGTCGTGGTTTCGGCCGCGCTGCTGGCGTCGGGCGCTCGCGTGACGGCGACTTTGGGATCGCTCATGTGGTCTGGGTCGCTACCGGGTATTATTGCCGCACTGGCGTTGGCGCTGCCGGGCATAGCCGGCGTTGCCGCGGGGGCACTTGCGCGTGATCGGCGCTCGGGGTTCCTGCAGGGTGTGCTTGCGCTTTCTGCCTGCGAGGTTCCGGTGCTGGTTGTGGCTGCATGTAGCGTATTTTCCCAACGCGCCGTGATGGGCGGCCTTGTTGCCGCTCTGGTTGCAACCTATACGCTTACGTGGTTTTTGCTTGCGATGGGCTTTGCCTTTGAACTTCCCGTTTCGGCACCGCGACGCACAAAAGCCCAGATGGCGACTCCGCTTGCCGGTGGAGCCGCAGCTGCCCGTACTTTTGGCGGACCTGTCGAAGTATCGTCCGATTCTATTTCTACGACCAAGGAGGCCTAGGTCATGGCATCTCAAGTTGAGCTCACCCCATGCGGGGCCATGTTTGACATCTTTAAGCGCGCGGCGCATCTGAGCCATATCGAGCTGTGCGGCCTGGTGCTTTCGTCCCGTCCGCTCGCCGACGGCCGCAGCCCGCAGAGCCGAGCTGCCGATCGCTCTTGGGTTTCCCGCTTTATCGTTCGCGCGCCGGTCGGCACGCTTCAGCAGCGCTACTTTGCCGAATACGGTACCTCGGCTGCGCGTATTATGTCGCAACTGGCCCTGCGCCAGCGCAATCCCATGGACTCCACGGCTGTGATCAATATGGTGTGCGGTCCTGCAGGTGAACCGATGGTACGCGCGCTCGAAGAGTGCCACCAGGACACGAATCTCTATCGCAACGCGCTCGATCGCCTGTCCCAGGCGGCGGAACTCATGCCCGCCGAGCGCGCCGAGGCCGTGCTGGTGCTGTTTGTCGCCGTCGGTTGTTCGGCGGATGTGCGGTCCTCGGTGAACTATGCCATCGACTACGCGCACGCGACCTGTGGCGGAGGCACATCCACGCCGCGTTCGCTTGGCATGTCGATGACCGCGGGCGAACGCGAACCCGCCCCGGCGCACCCCTTGGGCTTGCTGCGCGTACAAAACAGTTTTGTCGTGAGCGCCCCGCGCTGGATTCAGCCGAGTGAGCAGGGTGTTGAGATTGGCGCGCTGGCCACTGGCGAGGGCGATATTACCGACGTCGGCGACGATGTCTCGGCCCGCCATGCCCATATCTGGTGCGATGCTCAAAATATCTGGCACGTCGAGGACTTGTCGTCCACCAACGGAACCGTGGTGGTAAACGGGGCCACGCGCGTCTGCATTCAGGTCGAGCCCGGCCGTTCCGCCCAACTCAATCCCGGCGACGAGCTCAAGCTCGGCGAATCCACTACCTACGCCATCCTCTTCGGTGCTCTCTAGCCGGCAGATGGGGACGTTTCTTTTCTGCCGGCACTTGGGGACACTCCTCGGCGCGCCAGAGCCAGTCGCCTGGGGATGGAGAGGCCATTTTGGCCCTTGGCGGTCAGTCGGGGCGAAACTAGAAGATCTTTCCGATTCGCGGCTGTTCATGCTTGTAGAGCATCTAAAACAATAGGATGTTATTCTGGAATATGCCGGGTGCGTGAACTTGCCTGTCTTAGCCTTAATAAGGTATAGGGGAGTTTGGCTCAGGGGTTCCGTCTTGTTCTTCAGCGCAGTATTGTGGGACAGATTTGCTGAGATTGGCGCCTTACACCGCAGAGCGCACGGAAGGCTCTCGATTTGTGTTCTGGCCCCAGAATACAGGGCCTGATACTTACCAACTGTGGCATGGATGTAACATCTGTAGAAATCAACCCTTTTGTTGTCGACCTTTGTAAGAAAAACACTGCCATCAACTCTTTGGATGACGAAACTAGGGTGCTTGAGGGGAGCCTTTACTCCCCTCTGAGAGATGACTCATGTTTTTCGCTTGTCGTTGTGAATCCTCCGTTACTGCCGATTCCGGATGAGATTCCTTATCCCTTCGTTTGAGATGGAGGACAATCGGGTCTGGATAAAACACTTCGTATTCTTAAGGGTGGCGATACGCATTTAGAGAAAAACGGTAAATACTGCTAATAGGGGTGACGACGATGGTGCAGGGGCGACCCGCGATGCTCTCATCAATACGTCGGATACTTGGGAAATCAGGTCTAGATGCATGTATGATGATGCTGTGTGGCTATTCAATTAATCCGCGTTCCGAATGGGTGCAGGATATAGCTGTGTTAGCGTCGGAATAATTTAGCCAAATATAGTCGGCCGAGATTGACCAATCCC
>UQLI01000040.1 GCA_900541715.1 uncultured Collinsella sp. | reverse complement strand
AAAGAGAAGAGGCGGGGCATGCCCCGCCTCTTACACCACATCTCTGCGCGCTACCTTCGCGCAAGGGGCAGTGGGCAAAAAATGCCAAATATGAGTACTGTTGCCTAGATTGTCACATTTGCTTGTACTAAAAATGGACTCCTAACGAGATTGTTTCTCGTTAGGAGTCCATTTTATTGTACATTTGGGGAGATACGTTAGTTCATCCAACGCGTCGAGAGGTCTAAGAGACCCGAAAAAGCCGAATTTCGCTGCCACTAAAAAGGTAACAGTACTCATATTTGATGTTTTTTGACCACAGCTATATGTGAACCCCTATATAGCGACCTCAAGAAGGGCTTCGTCGGTCGTTTTGATTAAGACTGTCCCCAACGACTAGTCATTTAAGAACGTCCCCAACGACTAGGTGCTGCTGCTGGGCCTAGACGGTTAGGTCCAGCTCGTAGAGGAAGCTTTCGCGCGGCATGGCGTGGCGGCGTTCCTCGCGGTTGGCGCGGTGCGTGGCGGTGCGCTTAAAGCCGTGCAGTTCGTAGAACTTCCACGAGCAGTTGGAATCGGTGTACAGGTGTGCGCTGGTCGCCCCGCACGAGGACAGATGCGAGATTGCGGCGTCGAGCAGCACCGATCCCACGCCCAGGCCGTGGACGTCAGGGTCGACGGCGAGCAGCGTGACCTCGTTGTCATGCGGCAGCGGGCTTTTCTCGAGCAGGCGGTTGTTGGTTCGAATGGTGGCGCGCACAAATGAGAGATACTCGGCGCACGACTCGGGTTCTAGCTCACGCATCTGCGACAGCAGTGCACGCTCAGTATCCATCCAATGTTCCCTGACGGCGGCGCCGGAGCTCTGTCCCGCACGCGCAAGCGAAATGCCGCGTGCCTCGCCATCTATAACTGCAACCTGCGAAAACGTCGAGGAAGAAAGGCAGTAGGCAAGGTCGCACGCGGCTTCGAGGCGGTTGTACTCATCGTTATCCGAGTTGTTGTGCCAAAGCTGCTGCATGATCAGCGCGATGGCGTCGAAATCTTCGGTGTCAAACGGTCGGTAGAGAACCCGCGAGACCATGGTGCCTCTTTCTATTGCGGATGCATATCGAGCACAGTTCTACCACGCCATTGGCATCTAATTATGGTGCCCCTGTGTTCCATCAACTCACCGTGCCCAGTGGCGCTCCTGCAACCCCCGCTCGCAAACTTTTTCTGCACAGCCGTACGTTGCGGGGTGCAACGTCGCGCTCGATGCGCTACATTGAATCAGTATTTTCAATGCCGCTGCGCGAGCGCTGCAGATCGACGTATCACCGACTCACAGAGCACGGCGGCGTACCAGACAGGAGGACTGCATGGGATCTGATGTGAAGATCGCACGCGCGTTGATCTCGGTTACCGATAAGACGGGCGTCGTCGATTTCGCACGGACGCTGGTTGACGACTTTGGCGTCGAGATCATCTCTACGGGCGGCACGGCTCGTGCCATCGAGGACGCGGGCGTTCCCGTAACTCCCATCGAGGAGTTCACGGGCTATCCCGAGATGATGGACGGCCGCGTCAAGACGCTGCACCCCAAGGTTCACGGTGCGCTGCTGGCCCGTCGCGATTCCGAGCAGCACATGCAGGAGGCCGCTCAGCACGGCATTAAGCTGATCGACCTGGTCGTCGTCAACCTGTACGAGTTCGAGAAGACCGTCGCCAACCCCGAGGTCACCTTTGCGGATGCCATCGAGCACATCGATATCGGTGGCCCCTCCATGCTGCGATCTGCCGCCAAGAACGCCGCGAGCGTTACCGTCATCTCCGACCCGGCCGACTATAATGCCGTCCTGGCCGAGATGCGCGAGACCGGTGGCTGCACCACGCTTTCCACCCGTCGTCGTCTGCAGGTGAAGGTCTACCAGACCACCGCCGCCTACGACACGGCCATCTCCCGTTGGCTTGCCGCCCAGGCAAGCGACGTGGCGGACACCTCTGCCAAGCTCGAGATCTCGCTGGAGAAGGTCGACGACCTGCGCTATGGCGAGAACCCGCAGCAGAAGGCTACGGTCTATCGCTTTGCCGAGGGCTGCGAGAACACCGCGAGCTCGCAGTTCCCGCTCGTGGGCTCCGAGCAGATCCAGGGCAAGCCGCTCAGCTATAACAACTATCTGGATGCCGATGCCGCCTGGAACCTGGTCCGCGAGTTCGACGAGCCTGCCTGCGTGATCCTCAAGCATCAGAACCCCTGCGGCTCCGCCGTGGCCGAGGACATCACGGCCGCCTACGACCGCGCCTTCGCCTGCGATCCCAAGAGCGCCTTCGGCGGCATCATCGCCTGCAACCGCGAGGTTCCCTTTGATTTGGTTGAGCACTTTGCCGATCAGAACAAGCAGTTCGTCGAGGTCATCATCGCCCCGAGCTACACCGATGAGGCACTCGAACGCATGGCTAAGCGCCCCAACCTGCGCGTGCTGGCTACCGGCGGCGTGGACCACGGCGCCCAGGTGGAGCTGCGCTCCGTCGACGGTGGCATGCTGGTGCAGGAAGTCGACCACGTGACCGAGGATCCCGCGACCTTTACGTTCCCCACCGACCGCAAGCCCACCGACGCCGAGATGGCCGAGCTCGAGTTTGCCTGGAAGGTCTGCAAGGGCGTTAAGTCCAACGCCATCCTGGTCTCCAAGGGCAAGGCCGGCATTGGCATGGGCCCGGGTCAGCCCAACCGCGTGGATTCTGCGCTGCTGGCCTGCGAGCGTGCCGAGGACTTCTGCGAGCGTGAGGGCGTGGAGAAGGGTGGCTTTGCCTGCGCAAGCGACGCGTTCTTCCCGTTCCGCGACAACGTCGACGTGCTTGCTGAGCACGGCGTGACCTGCATCATCCAGCCCGGCGGCTCCAAGCGCGACGACGAGAGCATCCAGGCCTGCAACGAACACAATATCGCTATGGTCTTCACCGGTGCCAGGCATTTCCGTCACTAAGTTTTGCCCCGGGACAAAATAATCTCCGCAAAAGACGGCTGCTCCGTTTGGAGGGCCGTCTTTTTGGTATAAGAGGACGGAATGACTAACACGAAAGGTACAACCATGCCCCAGATTGATGATGCCGAGCTGTTTGGCAATGCCGAGGATCAGCGTGCGTACGAGGACTTTTGCGCCAATCAGGAGGCGGTCGAGAAGTTCACGCTCGACAAGCCCGCGCTCATCTGCCGTTGGCGCATGTCCAACAAAAAGGTGCCCATGCTCAACCGTCACATCCGTGCGCTGTCCGAGCGCCTGGTGCAGGGCGAGCCGCTTACCCATAACATGCTCAGCTGGGCCAAACAGCACGTTGAGTGGTCACTTGCCGAGGGCGACTACACCGCCCGCGACGGTGTGCTCATGCTGGTGATCGACGTTAACGGCAACGCCGCCATGACGGTGGGCGAGTACGAGCCGCTGGCCGATACGTCGGCCAAGGCGCTGCGTGCCCGTTCTGCCGAGGCTCGCTCCGAAGCCGACGAGACCGGCGTGGCGCCCGAGCTGCTCGCTGCCGTCAACAACGGTGAGCTTGCCTTTGTGGCGCCGGGGGACGAGTGCCTGTGCGGCACGGCGACGCTCATCGAACAGCTGGCCCAGACCAAGGGCATCCCAGTCACGCGCGTAGACATTCCCGCGCAGCTCAAGGGTGCCTTGTTCCTGGTGAGCGACGAGCACGGCGTGGTCCCCGCAACCGAGACGGACGCCGCCGAGGCCGACGCCGCCACGGTCGCCTTCTTTGCCGACGGCTACGAAAAACTCCGTGCCCGCCGCTAAATGATGTTTCTGGGACGGGATTAAAAACTCATTTAATTCCCGTGCCCGTTGCGAGCGAGGGGCAAGCCCCTGCCGCTCGCGAACAGTTCTGTCACCTTGGTGACGCGCGAGGCGCATACCTGCGGCTCCGCAGCCATAATGGTGGCAAGACAACCAAGAGGGGAGTGGAATCCATGGCGCTGATCTATATCGTTGAGGACGACGAGCCCATTCGTCGCGAGCTTGCCGATATCCTTGCCCGTGCGGGTTTTGAGGTCGAGGCATGCGAATCATTCGAGCATGTCTCGCGCGATATTCTCGCCGCCGCGCCCGACCTAGTGCTGCTCGACCTCACACTTCCCGTCAAGGACGGCCAGCATATCTGCCACGAGGTTCGCCGCGAATCCGAGGTTCCCATCATCGTCCTCACGTCGCGCACGACCGAGATCGACGAGGTCATGGCCATGACGCTCGGCGCGGACGACTTTGTTCCCAAGCCCTACAGCGCCCGTGTGCTCGTGGCGCGCATCAATGCCTTGCTGCATCGCACCGCGGCGGCAGGCGAGCGCAGCACGCTCGTCCACAAGGGGCTGGAGCTCGACCTCGCCCGCTCCATGGTCACCAATACGGCAACCGGCGACAGTACCGAGCTCACCAAAAACGAGCTGCGTATCCTCTCGCTGCTCTTGGGTCGCGCGGGCAAGATCGTCTCGCGTCCGGCCATCATGCAGGACTTGTGGGACTCCGACGCCTTCGTGGACGACAACACGCTTACCGTTAACATCAACCGCCTGCGCACCACGCTCGAAAAAATCGGCATCAAGGGGTATTTGACGACGCACCGCGGCCAAGGCTATTCGGTCTAGGGGCCGGCTATGTCGTTCGCCAAGTTCTTTAAAGACGCGCTGCTTCCCGTCGCCGTGTGGACGTGCGGCGTGCTGCTGAGCTGCTTTGTGCTGACGGTCGCCGGCGCACCCGTTTCTATCGTGGCCGTGGCGGTCGGCGTGTCCTTTATCTTCGGTATGCTCGGCATCGTGATCGAGTACGCGCGTCGTCGTCGTTTTCTGCGCCAGCTGGATCGTGCGGCAGAGGAGCTCGAGAGTCCCGCATGGGTGCAGGAGATGGTGCAATGCCCGACCTATGCCGAGGGCGAGCTCGAGTACGAGGTCTTGCGCCGGGTGGGCAAAGCTGCCTGCGACGAGGTTGCCGAAGGCCGGCGCCAGACCGATGACTATCGCGACTATATCGAGAGCTGGGTCCACGAGGCCAAGCTGCCCTTGGCGGCGGCCCATCTAATTTTGGAAAATCTGGATGGCAGCGAAGACGACCTGTCACGTGTGGATGACCTGGGCCGTGAGCTGGCTCGCGTGGAACGCTATATCGACCAGGCGCTGTACTACGCGCGCTCGGAAGTCGTGGAGCGCGACTACCTGATTCGCCGCTGGGATCTTAAGACCTTGGTGACGGGCGCGATTAAGGCCAACGCGCGCGAGCTCATCGCGGCGCATGTGGCCCCGGTGTGCGAGAACCTCGACTTTGAGGTGTTTACCGACGAGAAGTGGCTCGAGTTTATTCTGGGCCAGCTCATTCAGAACAGCATTAAATATGCGCGTGAGGATGGTGCGAAGATCACGTTTTCGGGCGCGTTGCTGGACGAGGGCCTGGCAAGTGAGCGCATCGAGCTTACCGTCGCGGACAACGGCTGTGGTGTGAGCGCGGCCGACCTGCCCCGCGTGTTCGAGAAGGGCTTTACCGGCGACAACGGTCGCACCACCAAGCGCGCAACGGGCATCGGCCTCTACCTGGTGGCGCGTCTGTGCTCCAAGATGGGCGTCGACGTCACCGCAGCGTCCGAGCCCAGCGAAGGCTTCGTCGTCACGTTTGCCTTCTCAACCAACAAGTTCCAATACTTTGAGTAGTTAGCCCGTATGGCGTAGCCGTTCAGGATTTTCCCATTTAAGAAGAAATCAGGCTTTTCGGCAGCTATATTTCTGAACGGGAACATTGCTAATGTAGTCAACGCTATATTCCCGTACATGAACATAGTGCTACAGGTTTATACTATGTTCACGAACAGGAATATATCTGGAGGCGTCATGAGAACGGTGACAACGATTAAAAAGCTGGATGGGCGCATCAAGCTCAAACCGTCGGAAGTCGCTTTCTCGGAGCGCACGGTTTTCGATCCCGCCGAGATAGGGAAGGCCCTTAGGCTCAGAAGGCGTGAGCTCGGCTTGACTCAACGTGACGTCGCGACTATGACGGGCCGCAGCCTTCGTGTGATCGGTGATATCGAACGGGGGCGGACAACGGTCGAAATTGGTGTCATTTTCGATTACGCCTCCATCGTGGATATTGATTTTATTCTGAAGGTGAGGGGGAAATAATGGATGGCACGCTGTTCGTTCACCGTGAGTTTAATGGGTCTTACCAGCTGGTTGGCATATTGGAGGAAAACGCGGGGCTTCCGATATTCACCTATAGCCCCAAATATCTCCAGAGCGGTGATGCGGCCCCGATTTCGACCTCGCTGCCGTTGTCGGCCGAGACATTTAGTCCGGACGCAACGGGTTCCTTTTTCTCCGGCATCATTCCGGAGGGGCAGCTCAACAGGGACCTTGAGAAAAGGGCGCGAGCGGAACGCGGAGATTACTTTAAGGTGCTCGATTTAGTCCGCGATGAACCTGTCGGCGCTCTGGTTTTGACGCGAGAGCCTTCGGCCGACAGTCTCGAAATGGGCTATGAAGAGATAGGTGAGGAACAGTTAAGCGGGCTGGCATACGCGCCGGCGGAGGTTGCTTTTGATTTAGCGCTAGAGAGTCGAATCTCCCTTGCAGGTGCTCAGGCAAAGGTCGGTCTCTACCATACGGGCGATGACCCATGTGGCGGATGGTACCTGCCTCATGGAGCGGCCCCATCCACGCACATTCTCAAGGCGGGGTCGAAAACGTTCCCGGGCGAGACGGTGTGCGAAGCGATGTGCGTGAGAGCCGCCTCTCTGATGGACCTATCGGCCGAAGAGTGTTTTCTTATCCGAGTTGAGGATGCCGAGCCAATTATCGCCGTGAGGCGATTTGACCGAGTAACGCCTGACGCCGGACGCTCGGTTGACGGATTGCCAATTCCATACCGTTTGCACCAGGAAGATGTTTGTCAGGCCAAGGGCATCTCGCGTGAGCTTAAATATGAGCCCACGGGCGCCAATTACCTGGGGCTTATCGTCGATGCAGTGCGAAGGGCGTCGACGAATCAAATGGAGGACAGGTTCCTTGTCGGCTATAACCAGCTGTTCGACTATGCCGTAGGTAACTGCGATAACCATCTAAAGAACTGGTCGCTCGTATGGGACGAAAGTTGGAAGCAGGTGAGGTTGGCGCCGCTCTACGACGTGCTGTGTACAACGGTTTACCCCAGTCTCGTTCGTGAGATGGGCGTCTCGTTTGGTGGGAGCCGCAAGATTGACGACGTAACGCGCGGGTCGGTGATGAGCCAAATGGTTGGGGCGGGTTTGCCCGGGGGAATTGTTGCCGGAATGATTGCTGATACCTGCAATGAGGTTCCAGACGCGCTAAGAGATGCCGCGCGCGGTCTCAAAGAAGAGGGTTTTTCCGAGGCGGAGGTAATGTTCGAGAAGATCATTCCAGAAGTGCAAGCGCGTCTAAGCAGGATCGCCTTATAACAAAAACGTGCCGCCCAAACAAAACGTGCCGCCCCAAACGGGGCGGCACGCCATCTTTTATCAGCCAACTCGTTAAAGTACGGTGACGAAGGCGCAAGGCCGGGAGGGGTTATCTAAGCCGACATCCCGCAGCCGCGAAGCGGCGAGGACGTCGGCGTGATAACCCCGCAGGCCTTGCGCCGGCGGGAAGGAACCTACTTCACGACCAGAATGTCGCAGTCGGTGTTGCGTAGCAGGAACGTCGAAATCGAACCCAGCAGCGCATACTTGATCGAGGACAGGCCGCGGGCGCCGCAGAGCACCAGGTCGGGCTTAACCACGTCGAGCATCTCGTCCTTGAGCGTCTCGCGAATACGGCCGGCGCGAATCATGACCTCGACCTCGGGAATATCGGGATTGGCCTTGGCCTCTTCGAGCTGCTTGGCGATGGAGTTCTTAAATGCCTCCTCTAGGCCGTTGACCAGATCGACCGGATAGGAACCGGCGCTCTCGAGCGCCGTGGAATCGATAACGTGGCCGATGATTAGCTTGGCACCGTTGTTCGCGGCGACCTTGATGGCGCGTGCGAGCACAAAATCCTGCTGCTCAGTACCGTCGAGTGAAACAAATACCTTGGTGTAGCCCTCGTTCATGGTTTCCTCCTTGGTCTATCGCACGGGCGCGGGGCTCGTGCATCGGGCGGGCGCGGGCGCGTTGGCCGCCGGACACTTTATCTTGTTGCAGTTATACCCAAGGATTTGGGTTTGACCGCTCGCAATTCTGTGAACGGGCGAGTTTTTTGGTAAGGGTAGGCGCAGGCGCGCCGCCAACGGTTGATAATGGGACATCGCCCGCACCGTCCGCAGAACAATATCGGCGGGTGTCTAACGAGGGGGTCCCTTTGGATATTATCGAGCTTCTAAAATCTGCCTTCATGGGCCTGGTCGAGGGCATCACCGAATGGCTGCCTGTTTCGTCGACCGGTCACATGATCTTGGTGGACGAGTTCGTCAAGATGAACGTGAGCGAGACGTTCTGGAATATGTTCCTGGTTGTGATTCAGCTCGGCGCCATTCTGGCCGTCTGTGTGCTGTTCTTCCATGAGCTCAATCCGTTCTCGCCCAGCAAGGGCAAGGAGGGCCGTCGCGACACCTGGGTGCTGTGGGGCAAGATTGTGCTCGGCTGCATTCCCGCCGCGGCGATCGGCCTGCCGCTCAACGACTGGATGGAGGAGCATTTCTACAATGCTCCCGTCGTGGCGCTGGCGCTCATTGTGTACGGCGTGCTGTTTATCGTGATCGAGAACTGGCGCGCGAGCAAGCGCGAGGAAATGGCCGTTGCCGGTTCGTTTGGTTCGCGTGCTGTGGTGTCGGGTGGACGTCCCGCCGGTGCGCACTTTGCGGCGCCCGCCGCGGCTACCGCTGAGGATGAGGACGATGACGAGGATCTGGACTTTGGTTCCATCACCACGCTCGAGGACCTGAGTTGGAAGACCGCACTGGGCATCGGATGCTTCCAGGTGCTCTCGCTGATTCCGGGCACGTCGCGCTCCGGTTCCACCATCATCGGCGGCCTGCTTTTGGGCTGCACGCGTTCGGTGGCGTCCAAGTTTACGTTCTTCCTGGCCATCCCTGTCATGTTTGGCGCGAGTGCGCTCAAGCTGGTCAAGTATTTCATCAAGGGCGGTACGTTCGGTGCCAACGAGGTCGCCATCCTGGGCGTGGGCTGCGTTGTGGCCTTTGTGGTTTCGCTCATCGCTATCAAGTGGCTCATGGGCTTCGTCCGCCGTCACGACTTCAAGTGCTTCGGCGTCTACCGCATCGTTCTGGGCATCGTGGTGCTTGCGTACTTCTTCGTCTTGGAGCCTATGCTCGGCCTGTAACTTGGTTGACGCTGCGCGGCGGCCAGAACGACAACTTGTCATTCAAAGAGGGCGGCATGACCAAAAGGTCTATGCCGCCCTCTTTTCATGCCAATTTGTTCGCTCTGGCCGCCGCTCGCTACCGTTGCCGTGACATCGGTGGCTCCCTGATTGGTGCAATGGGAACAGGTTGCTTTGCAGCAACATGGTGCAGACTAACCTGACCCCATTGCGCCAAATCCGCTGGGGCGGGCCTGACGGTGGCGCGCGGAGTCGTGGTGTGATTTGCGTCGGTGTCCGCGCGGCTCGGTATACTGGTACGGCTCAAACTATGGCGCCGCCCGCAGGCGCGCCGTCCGTCAGATGAGGAGTCGCCCATGACCCAGCCCTTGCCCTGGGAAAAGAATGCCGCGGTACCCGTGCCGCCCGCGCCGGAACCCGTGCCGCTCGATGCATACACCGCCCCCGCTGCGCCGGAGCCCGAGCTCGTCCCGCTCGACATCTACGACGCTCCCGCGCCGGCACCCAAACCCGCCAAGCCGCTCGTCGACATCGACAGCCTTAATTCCGCCCAGCGCGAGGCAGTTCTGACCACCGAGGGCCCGTTGCTGGTGCTTGCCGGCGCCGGCTCGGGCAAGACCCGCGTCTTGACCTTCCGCATCGCACATATGCTCGGCGACCTGGGCGTTAAGCCCTGGCAGATCCTTGCCATCACGTTTACCAACAAGGCCGCGGCCGAGATGCGCGAGCGTCTGGCAGCGCTCATCCCCAGCGGCACCCGCGGCATGTGGGTGTGCACATTCCATGCCATGTGCGTGCGCATGCTGCGCGAGGACGCCGACCTGCTGGGCTACACCGGTCAGTTCACCATCTACGACGACGATGACTCAAAGCGCATGGTGCGCGACATTATGCAGGCGCTCGGTATCGAGCAAAAGCAGTTCCCCATCAACATGATCCGCAGCAAGATTAGCTCGGCTAAAAACGCCATGATCGGGCCCGAGGACATGCTCAAATCCGCCGACAGCCCTAATGACAAAAAGGCCGCGCAGGTCTACCTGGAGCTGGAGCGCCGCCTGCGCGCCGCCAACGCGATGGACTTCGACGACCTGCTCGTGCGCACGCTCGAGCTGCTGCGCACCCGTCCCGAGGTGCTCGACAAGTACCAAGAGCGCTTCCGCTACATTAGCGTTGACGAGTACCAGGACACCAACCACGTCCAGTACGAGATCGCCAACCTGCTGGCCGCCAAGTACCAAAACCTCATGGTCGTGGGCGACGATGACCAGTCCATTTATAGCTGGCGCGGCGCCGACATCACCAACATCCTGGACTTTGAGAAGGACTTTAAAAACTGCAAGACCGTCAAGCTGGAGCAGAACTATCGCTCCACGGGTCATATCCTGAGCGCCGCCAATGCCGTTGTTCGCCATAACTCGCAGCGCAAGGACAAGCGCCTGTTTACGGCCGAGGGCGACGGCGAGAAGATTCAGGCCTTCCAGGCAAGCGATGAGCGCGACGAGGGCCGCTGGATTGCCGGCGAGATCGAAAAGCTGCACTCCAAGGGCACGAGTTACGACGATATCGCTGTGTTCTACCGCACCAACGCCCAGTCTCGTATCCTCGAAGATATGTTCCTGCGCGCAGGCGTACCCTACAAGATCGTGGGCGGCACGCGATTCTTCGACCGTGCCGAGATCCGCGACGTCATGGCCTACCTCAAGATGATCGTGAACCCGGCAGACGAGATGAGCGTCAAGCGCGTCATCAACACGCCGCGCCGCGGCATCGGCTCCACCTCGATCCAAAAGATTGAGCAGCTGGCGCGCGACAACCGTTGCTCGTTCTTCCAGGCTTGCGAGATCGCGTGCGCCGAAACCGGCATGTTTAGCGCCAAGGTGCGCAATGGCCTGTCGAGCTTTGTGTCGCTGGTGCGCGAGGGTCGCCGCATGGACGGCGAGCTCAAGGACGTTGTCGAGATGATTGTCGATAAGACGGGCCTGCTGCAGGCTTTCCGCGCCGAGGGCACCATGGAGTCCGAGAGCCGCGCCGAGAACATCCAGGAATTCCTGGGTGTCGCTGCCGAATTTGAGGAGACGCACGAGGATATCGAAGGCACGCTCGAGAGCTTGGAAGAGCTGCGCGCTGCTGGTGTTGCCGATGTGCCCGCCGACGTTGAACCCGAGCCCGTTGTGGTGAGCGCGCCTGCGCCCGAGCCCGGCCCGTCTGCGCCCGTGTCTTCGTTTGAGGCGCTCGTTGGCGCGCGTGATGCCGCGGGTTCCAATTCGCTCGACAGCCTGGCGGCCCCGGCGCTCTCGCCGCAGGATGCCCTGGCTGCCGCCATCGCGGGCAACGCCTATGCCGCGCCGACAGAGCTGCCGGCGGGTGCCGTACATGCCGACGAGATCGAGCGCACCTACGGCCCGCTCACCTGCAAGGCGCTGCCTGCACTCATGGAGTGGCTGGCCCTGCGCTCCGACTTGGATTCCCTGGCCGGCGAGACGCATGCCATCACTATGATGACCATCCACTCCGCCAAGGGCCTGGAGTTCCCGGCGGTGTTCGTGGCCGGCATGGAGGAAGGCATCTTCCCGCACGTGCACGACTTTGGCGGTAGTGACGATCCGGGCAAGCTCGAGGAGGAGCGTCGCTTGGCCTACGTCGCCATCACGCGTGCCCGTAAGCGCCTGTTCTTGACCTATGCGGCCACGCGTCGCACCTACGGCTCGACTTCTGCCAACCCGCGCTCGCGCTTCCTCAACGAGATTCCGTTTGAGGATATCGAGTTTAGCGGTATCGGCTCTGCCGGTTTTGAGGGCACGGGCTGGGAGAAGCGCGGCGACCGCCACGGTACCTTTGGCTCGGGCATGGGCTCGGATATGTACGGCGGCAAGGTGTTTGGCTCGCATACGCGCTCGACCGGCGGTTCCGGTTCGCGCGGTGGATCGAGCTTCGACGACTTCTTTGGCGGCAGTAGCTACGGAACCGAGCGCCATCGTGGGGTCTCGCCCGACGCCGGCCGTGTTGCCTCGACCTTTGGCTCGGGCGCGCCGCGCGTCAAAAAGCCGTCGTCCAAGGTGTCCCCGACGGTGGAGCGCAAGGTCGATCGTGCCAGCGCATCGCAGGACTTTGCCGCGGGCGATACCGTGAGCCACAAGACCTTTGGCACGGGTACCGTGATCTCGGTCGCTGGAGACATGATCGAGGTTCAATTCGAAAAGACCGGCCAGACCAAAAAGCTTATGAAGGGCTTTGCTCCGATCGTCAAGCTGAATGCCTAACTGCGAGGTTGACCGGGCGCGCCGGGGGCTTTGGTCGCCTGCTCGGACAGTCCTGCTCGCACGGAGAGCACATTAAGTGCTCTCCGGCTCGT
>UQLI01000039.1 GCA_900541715.1 uncultured Collinsella sp. | reverse complement strand
GCCCCGCAGTGCCCGCTTCCCCCGAGAACAATTATCAGTGCAGGTAGATGGCTTGCCATTTTTACGAAAAAGCGGTCATGGTCGACCCCTGCAGGTAAAACGTAGTAGATGGGCCGCTTTCGTGGTTCGGCACTAGAGCAGTCTTTTTGGGACGGGGCTTTATTAGCTGCTTTTGTCGGCCTGCCTGCCCGATGATTTTTCTGGGACGGGGGATTTTGGGTGCCGAATGATTGAAAAATCCCCGCCCCAGAAAAATCATCCTCAAAGTCAAAATGGCCCCATGCCAAATGAGCTGCTTTGGTCCTCTTTACGGCTGCTGCATATTCAGTTTGGTAAAATACCGCCACGCTTGGGAACGGATGGGCTCCGGTGGGCCCCGCGGTCCTCAAAACCGTTGCGAGGCGTGCAAAACGTCTTGGATGTGTTCGATTCACATACGTTCCCGCCAATGCATCTCGCCAAACCACCACAAAGGTGCCTGTCCCCAATGTGGTGGTTTGGAACACGTGGACGAAACAGGTTTGAAACACGGGTTTTGCACGTCAGGCACTCAAAAACGCCTCTACCTGCATCGTAATCAAAACGAAACAACTGCTTGTCGGCTTATGCGAAACTTTGCTGCAACAGTGCGATATTATCCATACTCGATAAAGTTCGCGGTGCATAGGGTGCCGCGACCAACATTTTTCGTTTCCCATCATTGGAGGAAGCATGAGCTACACGCAGAAAGTTCTCGAAGAGCTCAAGGCCCGCTATCCCGAGCAGCCTGAGTTCATCCAGGCCGCGACCGAGATTCTCGGCACCATCCAGCCGGCGCTCGACGCCCACCCCGAGTACGAGGAGGCCGCCCTGCTGGAGCGCCTCGTCGAGCCCGAGCGCATCGTCATGTTCCGTGTTCCCTGGGTCGACGATCAGGGCAAGGTTCAGGTCAACCGCGGCTATCGCGTCGAGTTCAACTCAGCCATTGGACCCTACAAGGGCGGCCTGCGCTTTAACCCGACGGTCACCCTGGGTATGCTCAAGTTCCTGGGCCTGGAGCAGATCCTTAAGAACAGCCTGACCACCCTTCCCATGGGCGGCGGCAAGGGCGGCTCCGACTTTGACCCCAAGGGCAAGTCCAACAACGAGATCATGCACTTCTGCCAGTCCTTCATGACCGAGCTCTATCGCCACATCGGCCCCAACACCGACGTTCCCGCCGGCGACCTGGGCGTTGGTGGCCGCGAGGTTGCCTACCTGTTCGGTCAGTACAAGCGCCTGACCAACGAGTGGACCGGCGTTCTCACCGGCAAGGGCCTCTCCTTTGGCGGCTCGCTCGCCCGTACCGAGGCCACCGGCTACGGCCTGGCCTACTTTGTGGACGAGTACCTCAAGAGCCGCGGCGACTCCTTCGAGGGCAAGAACGTCGTCGTTCATGGCTCCGGCAACGTCGCCATCTACGCCGTCCAGAAAGTCTCCCAGCTCGGCGGCAAGGTGCTGGCTTGCTCCGATACCCACGGCTGGGTCGAGGATCCCGACGGTATCGACTACACCGTGCTCGAGCATGTCTACAACAAGAAGCGCTCCGGCCACGACAAGGGCGTTACGCTCGCCATGTACGTTGACGAGAAGCCCAACGCCGTGTGGCACGAGGGCGACGGCCGCGGCGTGTGGCAGCTGCCCTGCGACATTGCGCTGCCCTGCGCTCGTGAGAACACGCTGCTGCTCGAGGACGCTCAGGCGCTCGTCGCCAACGGCTGCAAGGTGGTCGGCGAGGGCGCGAACATGCCCACGACCATCGAGGCCACGACTTACTTCCAGGAGAACGGCGTTGCCTTTATGCCCGGTAAGGCTGCCAACGCCGGCGGCGTGCTCGTGTCCGGCCTGGAGATGAGCCAGAACGCCGAGCACCTGTCCTGGACCTTCGAGGAGGTCGACGGCAAGCTCGAGCAGCTCATGCGCGGCATGTTCCACAACGTGGACGACACCGCCAAGGAGTATGGCCAGGAGGGCAACTTCGTCATGGGCGCCAACATCGCCGGCTTCCTGAAGGTCGCCGACGCCATGCTCGCCCAGGGTGTCTGCTAAGTCTTCGCTCGACATAGCATGTGATAAGGCTCCCAGCCATTCCGGCTGGGAGCCTTTTTTGATCCGTCGGGGACGGAGGAAAACGGATCATTTTGCCACGACACGAGCTGTGCGCTCTCGTTTGGTACACTTAGAGGTACTGGACAAGTGAAGAGATGGGGGAGAACGTGCTCAAGTTCGGTACCTACGTCCGTGTTGGAAACGCGGCCGAAGCCTATGAGCTCTTACAGAAGAACCGCAACAACAAGATTGTGGGCGGCGGCATCTGGATGCGCCTGGGTTCGCGTCGCGTGGCGACGGCGATTGACCTTTCGGCCTGCGGACTCGATCAGATCGAGGAGACCGAGACCGAGTTTCGCATCGGTGCCATGTGTACCCTGCGCCAGCTCGAGCGCCATGCCGAGCTCAATGCGCTTGTCAACCATGTCTTTGAGTTCGCCGTCCACGACATCGTGGGCGTGCAGCTGCGCAACACCGCCACGGTGGGCGGCAGCATCTACGGTCGCTTTGGCTTCTCTGACGTTCTCTCCGCCTTCCTCGCGCTCGATTCGTACGTTGAGCTGACGGGCGCCGGCCGCGTGCCGCTCGCCGAGTTTGTGGACATGGGCTACATGCGCGACGTGATCGAGCACGTCGTGGTCGTTAAGCACGATTACCGTGCGAGCTACGAGGCCGTGCGCAAGGCCGCGACCGACTTCCCCTCCTTAAACGTCACCGCCGCCTGGTGGGACAACAGCTGGCACGTCACCGTGGGCGCTCGCCCGCTGCGTGCGACCCTGCTGCAGGGCGAGGCATGTGGCCTTATCGGCAAGCAGCCTTCCGAGGACGAGCTGCGTGCCCTAGCAGCGTCCGTACGCGCGCTGAGCTACGGCACCAACCTGTGGGGCTCGGCTGACTACCGCCGCCGCATCTCGGCCCCGCTTGCCGTCCAGGCTGTGCGCCGCGCCGCCGGCATCGAGCTTTCGGCCGCGCTTGCCCGCGAGCTCGAGGGCGTGCAGATTCCTAAGTTTGCCACGGACGAGTATTCCTGCCGCCGCGTGCCCGGCGTCGATTCTAGCGAGGTGCGCTAATGGCTGCCAAACTCATCGATCTTTCCTTTACGCTCAACGGCCGCAAGGTCAAGGTTCAGATTGCCCCCGACACCATGCTCTTTTCGCTTTTGCGTGAGCAGGGTTGCGCGTCGGTGCGCTGTGCCTGCGAAACCACTAACTGCGGCCTGTGCACGGTGTGGCTCGACGGCGACCCGGTGCTGAGCTGCTCGGTTCCCGCCGCCCGCGTCGAGGGCCGCTCCATCACCACGCTCGAGGGCCTCAAGGCCGAGTCCGAGGCACTGGCCCGTGCGATGGCTGCCGAAGGCGCCGAGCAGTGCGGTTTTTGTGCCCCCGGCCTTATCATGAACGTGCTGGCGCTTGCCCGCGCCGCCAAGGAGGACCCGAGCCTCGTCGCCACGCGTGAGGAACTCTCGCGCCAGCTCGCCGGCAACCTCTGCCGCTGTAGCGGTTACGAGAGTCAGCTGCGTGCTATCGTGCGCTTCCTCAACGAGTCCGGCGTGCAGGTGGGCTTCGAGATGCCCGAGCTGCCCGTCAACGACACGAGCTGCGACGGTGTCGCGTACAAGCAGATTACCCACAAGCAGCCCAAGAAGGACTCAAAGGCGCTGCTCGAGGGTCGTCCCGTCTATACAGGTGACCTGGTGCCCGCCGGCGCGCTCATCGTTAAGCTCAAGCGCAGCCCGTATGCGCGCGCCAAGATCCGCTCTATCGATACGTCGCGCGCCCTGAAGGTGCCCGGCGTGGTGGGCGTCTACACCTACGAGGACGTGCCCCAGCGCCGCTTTACCATCGCCGGTCAGAGCTATCCGCAGCCGAGCCCCTACGACCGCCTGATCCTCGAGAACCTGGTGCGCTACCAAAACGAAGAGGTGGCGATCGTCGCCGCCGAGACCGAGGAGGCTGCCGACAAGGCGCTCAAGCTCATCAAGGTCGACTATGAGGTACTCGAGCCGCTGCTCGACTTTACCAAGGCGCTCGATAATGACATCGTGGTCCACCCCGAGGGCGACGTAACCTTTATGTTCCCGCAGGGCGGCGACGTCCCGCGCAACTTGGTATGCAGCGGTACCAGCGACTTTGGCGACTTGGACGAGGCCTTCGCCCAGAGCGACATCGTCTTTGAGCGCACCTACACCAGCCAGGCCACGCAGACCGCGCCCATGGAAACCTTCCGCGCCTTCGCGACGATCGACGCGTTTGGGCGTATCTCGGTGACCACCTCCACGCAGGTGCCCTTCCACGTGCGCCGCATGGTCGCTCAGTCGCTCGACATTCCGCAGTCGCAGGTGCAGGTTATTAAGCCGCGCATCGGCGGCGGCTTTGGCTCCAAGCAGACGGGCTGCTGCGAGATCTTCGTGGCGTTCGTGACGCAGCAGACCGGCCGTCCGAGCTACTGCTGCTACACCCGTGAGGAGACCATCACTGCGGGTAACTCGCGCCACCAGATGCAGATGACCGTCAAGCTGGGCGCCATGAACGACGGCACCATCACGGCCATCGATCTGCACACGCTGTCCAACGCCGGCGCGTACGGCGAGCACGCTACCACGACGATCGGCCTTTCGGGCCACAAGAGCCTGCCAATTTACAACCACGTGAAGGCGAGCCGCTTTAGCTGGGACGCCGTCTACACCAACACCAACCGCGGTGGCGCGTATCGCGGCTACGGTGCCACCCAGGGCCAGTTTGCCGTGGAGAGCGCCGTCAACGAGCTCGCCGACATGCTGCACATGGACCCCGCCGACCTGCGCCTTAAGAACATGGTGCGCGAGGGCGAGATCATGCCGCAGTACTACAACGAGAAGCTCAACGCCTGCGCGCTCGACCGCTGCCTGCTGCGCGCGATGGACATGATCGGCTGGCGCGACAAGCCGCTGGCCGTGGACCTGGGCGATCGCGTGCGCGCTCTGGGCTGCGCGCTCACCATGCAGGGTTCGGGTATCTCCAACGTGGATATCGCCGGCATCGACATGCGCCTGGAAGAGGACGGCTTCATTACCATCGGCACCGGCGCCACCGATAACGGCATGGGCGTCGACACGATCCTGGCGCAGATTGCCGCCGAGGAGCTGGGCGTGGAGAGCTCGCTCATTGTGGTACGCGGCGTGGACACCGATGTGTCGCCGTTCGACGCCGGCTCGTACGCGAGCTCGGGCACGTACGTGACGGGTCTGGCAGCCAAGAACGCCGCGACCGAGCTGCGCGGGAAGATTTGCGCCAAGGCCGCCCAGATGTGGGACGTGGACGCCGCCGATGTGGTCTTTGATGGTCAGTACGTGCGCCTGTCCGACGAGCGTGCCGCGCGCGAGCAGAACCGCTACCTCACGCTGCGCGACTTTGCCAACCTGTGCGTCAAGAACATCGCGGGCGGCGACGCGCTCACCTCGCATGCCTCTGCCTGTCTACCCGTTTCGCCCCCGCCGTTTATGGCCGGCATTGCCGAGGTCGAGGTCGACAAGGCCACCGGCAAGGTGACTGTGGTGGACTATGCGGCGGCTGTGGACTGCGGCACCGTGATCAACGAGGCGCTCGCGCGCGTCCAGGCCGAGGGCGGCATTGCCCAGGGCATCGGTCACGCGCTCTACGAGATCGTCGAGCATGATGACCGCGGTCGCCTGCGCACCGGTAACTTTATGAGCTACAAGCTGCCCACGCGCCTGGATATCGGCAGCATTCGCGTGGCCTTTGAGCCGAGCTACGAGCCGACGGGCCCGTTTGGCGCCAAGTCGATCGGCGAGGTCGTCATCAACACGCCGCTCGCCGCCGTTGCCTCGGCCGTGGCGCACGCCACCGGCCACCAGGTGCGCTCACTGCCGATCACGCCCGAGAAGGCCCTGCTGGGGGAGTAGCGGGTCAGCGAACAAGTCGTAATGGGCGGGGCGGGGCAACTCGTCCCGCCTTTTGCACTCGTGGTGAGGTCGTGAGCTTGTAAAAGGTGTGCGTGCGCTTGCCGTTCGTATCTGCTATCATTCCTAGTCTGTGCGCTCATGCGGGCGTGGCGGAATTGGTAGACGCGCCAGATTTAGGTTCTGGTGGGATTCCCGTGAAGGTTCGAGTCCTTTCGCCCGCACCATCGCACCTGCGTCGGCCCTGGCCGTCGCGACACTTTGTTGCATAAAGGTACCAGCACCTCAGATAAGCTGGGCAGTATGAGGAGGAACGTGTTGAACATCACCGCTTCTGACGTCAAGGACGCCAAGCTCACCGCTACGGTCACCATCCCGGCCGCTGACGTCGACGCCGCGATCAAGAAGGCCTACAAGGACACCGCCAAGAAGTACCGCTTCCCGGGCTTCCGCGCCGGCAAGGCTCCCCGTCCGGTCATCGACTCCGCTCTTGGCGCCGAGGCTACCCTCGCTCAGGCCACCAACGACCTGATCGCCGCCAACGAGCCCGCCGTCCTCAACGAGCTGGACATCGTCCCCACCAAGAACGGTGACTACAAGGAGCTCGACCTCGCCAAGGATCACGAGGACTACACCTACACCGTCGAGTTCTCCCTGCGTCCCGCCGCTGAGCTTTCCTCCTTCGACGCCGTCGAGATCGAGATGCCCCCTGCGGAGGTCACCGAGTCCGAGATCAACAACCAGGTTGAGATGCTCCTCAACTACCGTGCCACCTTCGAGGACGTCGAGGGTCGCGCCGTCGAGGCCGAGGACTACGTTACCGTCGACCTCAAGGCCGTCGAGAACGCCGACAACTTTGCCGCCGAGGGCCGCATGCTCATCGCCGGTAGCGACAGCAACCCCAAGGAGTTCAACGAGGCCCTGATCGGCGCCAACGTTGACGACGTCAAGACCGTCACCTGGACCGACGAGGTCGAGGAGGGCGAGGAGGCCGAGACCCACACCGTCGAGGTCACCGTCAAGGGCATCAAGGTCCGTAACACCCCCGAGCTCACCGACGAGCTCGTCAAGTCCGACTTTGGCTTCGACAGCATCGACGCTATGCGCGACGCCATCAAGATCGAGATCGAGCAGGACAAGGCTTCCCGCCTCCCGGCCGAGAAGGAGAACCGTTGCGTCTCCGCTCTCGCCGAGCGCCTGCAGCTCGATGAGATGGACGCCGACTACGAGCAGTCCGTCTTTGAGGAGCTTGGACAGAACTTCCTGTCCAACCTCGCTGCCCGCGGCATGACGCTGGACACCTGGCTGCCCGCTTCCGGCCTGACCATGGAGCAGTTCATCGGCGACCTCCACAAGCAGGCCAACGACGTTGCCCGTGAGTCCCTGGCTCTCGACGCCCTCGCCCGTGAGCTCAAGATCGAGGTCACCGAGGACGACGTCAACGCCGAGTTCGAGAAGGCCGGCGTCAAGGACGTCGAGGCTTCCAAGGCCGAGTTCATCGCCGATGGCCGCATGCCTGCCGTCCGCGAGTCCATCCGTCGCTCCAAGGCCGTCGACCACCTGGTTGAGAACGCCAAGGTGACCGAGGTCGACGAGACCGCCAAGGACGCCGAGTAATTCTCGCCACCTTGCCTGCGAGCGCATGCGTGCGCCCGTGATGGGGTAAAGTTATACACCGGTTATCCGGTTGCTTCGTACGGTGCCAGCCAATGCATAGCATGCGGGCACCGTACGTTTATCTAGAACCAATTTGGTCCGCAAGAGAGAAATGGAGATGCGTATGATCGCTAAGTTCGATTCCGCCCTCGTGCCATACGTTATCGAGCAGACGCCGCGCGGCGAGCGCAGCTACGATATCTATTCGCGCCTGCTCAACGACCGCATCATCTTCTTGGGCGAGGAGATCAACTCCGTCAGCGCCAACCTGGTCGTTGCCCAGCTGCTGCATCTTGAAAGCCAGGATGCCGAGAAGGATATCTCGCTCTACATCAATTCGCCCGGCGGCGAGGTCTACTCCGGTCTGGCGATTCTTGACACTATGAATTTCATTAAGCCGCAGGTCTCCACTATTTGTGTCGGTATGGCCGCGTCTATGGCCGCCGTGCTGCTTTCGGCTGGCGCCAAGGGCAAGCGCTTCTGCCTGCCGCACTCCAAGGTTATGATTCACCAGCCCAGCGGCGGTGCCCAGGGTCAGCAGACCGAGATCGAGATCGTGGCCGAGGAGATCAAGAAGACCCGTCGCGAGCTCAACCAGATCCTGTCCGACGCCTCGGGCCAGCCTATCGAGAAGGTCCAGGCCGATACCGAGCGCGACAACTACCTGTCCGCTGCCGAGGCCCTCGACTACGGCCTGATCGACCGTATTGTCACCTCGCGCGACCTCGCCGCGAAGGACGCCTAGGATGGCCGGTAACATGCAGGACAACTTCGACGAGAACGGCAACCCCATCCGTTGCTCCTTCTGCGGAAAAGAGCAGGGTCAGGTTCGCCGTCTTGTTAAGGGTCCGACCAACATCTTTATCTGCGACGAGTGCGTTGCCGCCTGCTCCGAGATCTTGGAGGAGTCACTGGCTTCGGACTTTATGGACGCTGCCCGCAACGGCAAGCTGCCGGGCTTCCTCAACGATCACGGCCAGGCTGCCGGCCAGCCTGTTGTAGATCCCGAGGCCGAGGGTTTTGAGCTGGAGGACGACGCTCGCCAGGTCATTACCCATGTGCCGACGCCGCACGAGATCTATGACGAGCTTTCGGCCTATGTCATGGGCCAGGAGGACGCCAAGCGCGCCATGTCGGTTGCCGTGTACAACCATTATCGCCGCGTGATCGAGGGCGGCGCCGCGCTTTCGGCTTTTGACGAGGCTGACGGCATGGGCGGCCAGCTCGACGATGATATGGACGAGGTGGAGCTCGCCAAGTCCAATATTTTGCTACTCGGTCCTACCGGTACCGGTAAGACCCTGCTGGCCCAGACGCTCGCGCGCATCCTTGAGGTGCCGTTTGCCATCGCCGACGCCACCGCGCTCACTGAGGCCGGTTACGTGGGCGAGGACGTGGAGAATATCCTGCTCAAGCTCATCAACGCCGCCGATGGCGATATCGAGCGCGCGCAGGTCGGCATTATCTACGTGGATGAGATTGACAAGATCGCCCGCAAGGCCGAGAACCTTTCCATCACCCGCGATGTCTCGGGCGAGGGCGTTCAGCAGGCACTGCTTAAGATTCTTGAGGGCACGGTGGCAAGCGTTCCGCCCACCGGCGGCCGTAAGCATCCCCAGCAGGAGCTGCTGCAGATCGATACGACCAACATCCTGTTCATCTGCGGCGGTGCCTTTGTGGGTCTGGACAAGATCATCGCCGACCGCGTGGGCAACAAGGGCGTGGGCTTTAACTCCGAGATCGCCGGACCCACCTCGGTCGACGAGAACGACCTGCTGCGTCAGGTGCTCCCGCAGGACCTCAACGCCTTTGGCATGATCCCCGAGTTCGTGGGCCGTACGCCTGTCGTCACCCAGACGCAGGCGCTCGACGAGGACGACCTGGTGTCGATTCTGACCGAGCCCAAGAACGCCGTGGTGCGCCAGTACCGCAAGATGTTCCAGCTGGAGGACGTGGACCTGGAGTTTGAGGACGCCGCCCTGCACGAGATCGCCCGTATGGCGCTCGCCCGCAAGACCGGCGCCCGCGGCCTGCGCTCCATCTGCGAGGACGTGCTGCAGCAGACGATGTTCGACCTCCCCAGCGAGGAAGGTGTCGCCAAGGTCATCGTGACCGAAGCCTCCGTAAAGGGCGAAGAGCAGCCCCAACGCATCTACGGTTAAATAGCTTGAATTCAGGCCCCGCGGCAACCACCGCGGGGCCTGCCATTTAGGGACAGGTTTATTTTGGTCGGTTTTTATATGGGCAACTGTCGTTTCCCCTGATAAAACCTACCAAAATAAACCTGTCCCTTTTCGGCAGGTATGCCTGTGCTATTCTGTGAGATTGTCAAGTTAGTACCTTCAGACTGAAGTAATCGATACCTAAGGCGTGTCCGCCTGCTTGGTTTTCGTAGATTCCGCACGAGCCGAAGAGCACTTAATGTGCTCTTCGTGCGAGCCAGGACCTGACCGAGCGAAAACCAAGCAGGCGTACACGCCGGCGGGACGGGAGAGATATATGGAAGAGATGCCCAAGAATTACGATCCGTCGACCAACGAGCCGGCGATCCTGCAGAAGTGGCTCGACGGCGGTTACTACAAGCGCCGCGAGGGCGTGGGCGACTGCACCGTCACCATTCCGCCTCCCAACGTGACCGGCAAGCTCCACATGGGCCACGCTACTGACGACTCCATCCAGGATGCCATCATCCGTATGGCCCGCATGCGCGGCAAGTCCACGCGCTGGGTGCTCGGCACCGACCACGCCGGTATCGCTACGCAGACCAAGGTCGACAAGAAGCTCAAGAGCGAGGGCATCAGCCGCCTGGAGATCGGTCGCGACAAGTTTGTCGACGCTTGCTGGGATTGGACCCACGAGTACGGCGGCATCATCGTCGAACAGATCAAGCGCATGGGCTGCTCCGTCGACTTTGATAACGAGCGCTTTACCATGGACGAGGACTACGCCCAGGCCGTGCGCAAGGTGTTCTGCGACTGGTACCACGACGGCCTGATCTACCGCGGCAAGCGCATCGTCAACTGGTGCCCCAACTGCACCACTGCCATCTCGGACGACGAGGCCGAGTACAAGGACGAGAAGGGCCACCTGTGGCACCTGCGCTACCCGCTGACCGAGCCGGTCAACGGCCAGGATTACATCGTCGTCGCCACCACGCGCCCCGAGACCATGCTCGGCGATACGGGCGTCGCCGTCTCCCCGAAGGACCCCGAGAAGGCCGCCTTTGTGGGTAAGACCGTCAAGCTCCCCATCGTCGACCGCGAGATTCCTATCTTTGAGGATTGGCATGTCGACGCCAACTTTGGCTCCGGCTTCGTCAAGGTTACCCCGGCCCACGACCCCAACGACTACGCCATGGGTCAGGCCCACGACCTGCCGCAGATCAACATTTTCGATGAGCACGCGGTGGTCGTCGAGGGCTATGGCGAGTTTACCGGCATGACCCGCGAGGAGTGCCGCGAGGCCGTCATCAAGTGGTTTGAGGAGCACGATCTGCTCGATCACGTCGAGGAGCACGACCACTCCGTCATGCACTGCTACCGTTGCGACGCCGCGCTTGAGCCGTGGCTGTCCGAGCAGTGGTTTGTGGCCGTCGACAAGCTCAAGGGGCCGGCGCTGGACGCCGTCAACTCCGGCAAGGTCACCTTCCATCCCGCGCGCTGGACGCAGACCTACACCACCTGGATGGAGAATCTTAAGGACTGGTGCATCAGCCGCCAGCTGTGGTGGGGCCACCGCATTCCCGTGTTCTACTGCGAGGACTGCGGCTGGGAGGACGCCCTGACCGAGGACACCGATGTGTGCCCCAAGTGCGGCGGCCATCACGTGCATCAGGATGAGAACGTGCTGGACACCTGGTTCAGCTCGCAGCTGTGGACTTTCGCCACGCAGGGCTGGCCGCAAAAGCCGGAGCTGCTCGAGGGTCATCACCCCACGACGGCGCTGGTCACCGCGCGTGACATTATCGCGCTGTGGGTCGCCCGCATGGTCATGAGCTCGCTGTACTTCCTGGACGAGGTGCCGTTTAAGGACGTTGTCATCTACCCGACGATTCTTGCCAAGGACGGCAGCCGCATGTCCAAGTCCAAGGGCAACGGTGTTGACCCCATGGACCTCATTGGCATGTACGGCGCCGATGCCATGCGCTACAACTTGCTCACGCTGTGCACCAACAACCAGGACGTCAAGTTCGACGCGAACATCGACAAGAAGACCAAGAAGCTTATCGACAGCCCGCGTACCGACCAGGCCAAGAGCTTTGTTACCAAGATCTGGAACGCCAGCCGCTTCCTGCTCATGAACATGGAGGGCTACACGCCCGGCGAGCCTGTCGTGGAGACGCCTGCCGACGCTTGGATGTTCAGCCGCCTGGCCAAGGCCGTCAAGATGGTCACCGAGGGTATTGAGAACTACACCTTTGGCGACATGGCCCGCGGCGTGCAGCAGTTCTTCTGGAACGAGGTCTGCGACTGGTACGTCGAGGTCACCAAGGCCCGCCTGAAGGGCGAGGGCCGTCTGCAGGCGCAGCGCAACCTGATCTTTGTGCTCGATACCTCCATTCGCCTGATGCACCCGCTTATGCCGTTTGTCACCGAGGAGATCTGGGACAACATGCCGGCGAGCGTGCTCGACCTGGATGCCGAGGGCAACGTTGACCGCGCCGAGGCGCTCATGATCGCCAAGTGGCCCGAGCCCGCCGACTACGCCAAGTATGTTGACGAGGACGCCGAGCGCGCGTTTGAGCTGTGCCGCGCCGTCGTTTCCGCCGCCCGCGCCACGCGTTCGCGTTATCGCTTGAGCCCCAAGGCCGAGCTCGACGTGGTCGTGCGCGCCGGCGCCGAGGACATCGAGAAGCTCGAGAGCCTGCGCTCGACCATCGAGCCGCTGGCCAACACCGCTTCGCTGGTCATGGGTACCGATGTTGAGAAGCCGGCTGCGAGCACTGCCGTGGTCGACAGCGGCGTCGAGGCCTTTGTGGTGCTCGAGGGCAAGGTTGATCTTTCGGCCGAGAAGGCGCGCCTGGAGAAGGAGATCGCCGCGGCTCAGAAGGAGCTCGCCGGCTGCGAGAAGACGCTCGCCAACGAGGGCTTTGTGGCTAAGGCCGCGCCTGCCGTGGTCCAGAAGAAGAGGGACCGTGCAGCTGAGCTCAAGGAGATCCTGGCGGCGCTGACTGCTCAGGTTGCTGATTTCTCGTAAGGTTTACTCGGGGGCGCGTCCCGATGCTTTGCTCTCCGCTGCGAACAGTCCTGCGCAAGACGGACAGCACATTAAGTGCTGTCCTTTGCGTGCGGAACTTGCGGCGAGCAAAGCATCGGGCCGCTCCTAGTGCGGTTACGTTGCTGTTTGCACATGGCGTGGTAGGGCCACTGGATTGTGGCCTTGATTCTGCTGCAAAGCGGTGTTTGGCTGATATTTTGAATGGGAGGGGCTCGTTGTTTGTTACGGGCCTCTTTTTATGTTGAGGGGACTTTGGGTTATGGCTAAGCGTTCTGGGTCGTATGTCGTTCCTTTCTCGTTTGAGTTGCTTTCGTTTGGTGAGGCTGTTGGGCTGGCTGCCGATACGGGGCGGATTTCTGGGGATGCTGGTCCTCTGCTCGAGACGGTTGTCGATATGCTCGATGAGTTGGGGCGTCCGGACGAGTATTTCGATTGCATTCAGGTTGCCGGTACCAATGGCAAGACTTCGACTACGCGTTTTTCGGCTGCTATTCTTCGCGGCGAGGGGCTCAAGACCGCGCTGTATACGTCGCCTCAGCTGGTGCGCTATCCCGAGCGCATGGAGGTTGACGGGCGCGTTGTGAGCGATGAGGCGTTTGCCCGTGGCGTTTCGGCCGCTGTTGAGGCGGGGCATCGAGTGAATGCCCGTCGTGTGGCGGCGGGGGAGCGCGCCTATACCATCACGCCGTTTGACCTGCTGACGGCTGCTGCACTGGTGGTGTTTGCCGAGGCTTGCGTGGACGTGGCCGTGCTTGAGGTCGGCATGGGCGGACGCTGGGATGCTACGAGTGCGACCGATCCTGTCGCCGTGGCCATTACAGGCATTGGGCTCGATCACACACGTATTTTGGGCGATACGCTCGAGGCCATTGCGGGGGAGAAGGCTGCGGTCATTAAGCCCGGACGCCTGGTTGTGCTGGGCGAGGGCACGCATGAGGCGAGCGTTCAGCGCGTGATGGATGCCCGTTGTCGCGAGTGCGGTATTGTGCCGCTCGTGGTGAGTCATGCCACGACTAAGGTGCCGGTGCATGTGGGCGACACGGTTGAGTTTAGCTGCACCACGCCACGTGCGATCTATACGTCGAGCATGGTCAAGCCGGCCTATCAGCCGCAGAATGCCGCGTGCGCGATTATGCTTTGCGAGGGGTATCTGGGTCGCGAGCTCGACCACGATGCGCTGGATGCATCGCTTATGGGTTGCCCCACACCGGGTCGTTTTGACGTGCTGGGGACCGATCCGCTTAAGCTGATTGACGCCTGTCATAACCCCCAGAGCTGCGAGAACTTTGTGAGCGCGCTGGACGAGATTGATCCGTGCGTGGAGAATCGCCCCACGCTGCTGTGCGCCGCGCTGGCCGACAAGGACGTGGCGGGCATCGTCGACGTGCTGATCCCGGCTTTCCCGCGCGTGGTCGTGACCCAGACCGATTCCGATCGCGCCCTGCCGGCGGAGGAGCTCGCCGCACTTGTGGACGCTGACAAGCTTGTTGGCGTGTACCCCAGCGTGTCCGAGGCCCTCGCGGCCTTCGATGCCGCAGACGAGCCTTTCGTAGCTGCCGGCACCATCACCCTAGCCGGCGAAGTAGCCGGTCTGCTCCGCTAACCCATCCCCTCATCAGTTGCGGTGAAATACGGACTGTTTTACAAGCCAGAGGCCTCAAACAGTCCGTATATCACCGCAACTCAAAAGCAGCCAATTTGGGACGGGGCTTTTTTAGCTGCCCTGTGCCCCGAGTTGACTCGCTTGCCACGAAATTGGCCTATCTACTACGTTTAAGCGATAACCCCCGACCATGCCAAAATCTGCAAAAA
>UQLI01000038.1 GCA_900541715.1 uncultured Collinsella sp. | reverse complement strand
CCCGTGGGTTATACCCTAAGAGCAAACCACCCTTTTTAAGGGTGGTTCTGATTTGCGGGGGCCGCCGTGCTGCTCGCCCGTGGGGGACTGGCATCTGTTTCCGCATCTGTTTCCTAGAGTGCGCTGCGGTAAATCTTTCTCGCGTTGTCCAGCGTGAGCTTCCTGAAGCTGCCGAAGAGCTCTCCGCGGTTGATCTTGAGGCCCGGAATCATCTTTTCGATATCGTCCTCGGTGACTCCGAACTCCGATAGCGCGCGCGGCATTCCCAGCGAGACGAAGAAATCCTGCAGCTCGTCGATGGTCGCTTCGACCGCGTACTCGATTGCCTGCTCGGGGGTTACCTCCACATCGACCTCGTCCGCGTCCGAATCGATGGGTTCGATGCCAAGGGCCTGGGCGCTGAACTCCAGGAAGCGCTCAGGGTGCTCTCGCCATACGTAGCGCATCCAGGCGGGGAAGATGACGGCGAGGCCGGCGCCGTGCGTGATCTTGGTGTCCAGTGCGGATAGCTCGTGCTCAAGGCCGCGGCAGGTCCAATCGCCGTCGCGCAGGGCGTTATGGGCGAGCGTACCCACCCACATGATCTCGGCGCGGGCGTCGTAGTCATCGGGGTTCTCCATCACCTTGGGCGCCGCCTCCCTCGCGGCGCGCACTAGCCCGCAGGCGATGTTGTCGGTTACGCCCACGGCGGGCTCGCCGGAGAAGAGTCGCTCCATGATATGGGCGATCATGTCGGTCACTCCCGCGGCGGTCTGGCAGGCGGGCAGGCTGAAGGTCAGCTCCGGGTCGAGGAAGGCGATGGCCGGGCGGTTGAGGTCCGTGTTAATGCTGCATTTGAGGTGCTCCTCGTCGTTGCTGATAACGCAGGAGTTAGAGGCCTCGGAACCGGATGCGGGGATGGTCACCACGCAGGCGACGTCGATGCGGTCGGCGGGAACGGCGCGCTTGCGGAAGAAGTCCCATACGTCGCCGTCGTATACCGCCCCAGTGCGATGGCCTTCGCGCAGTCCATGACGGAGCCGCCGCCCACGGGCAGGATGATGTCGGCGTCGTTTGCCCGTGCGAGCTCGACGCCTTCTCGTGCCAAGCCTATTTCGGGGTTTGGACGCACCCCTCCAAGCCCGATGTGCTCCACGCCCGCGGCATCGAGCGATGCCCTCACGCGGACGAGCGTTCCGCAGCGAACTGCGGAACCCCTGCCGTAGACAATGAGCGCTCAGCGGTAGCCGGAGGCGGACAGAGTCCCCCAACCTTGTCGGTCGCTTTTCGCCCAAAGACAAAGCGGGTGGGGGAGTAGAAGGAGAAATCGTTCATGGAGCTCCAATCTGGCGTTTCGCCCTACATGCGCGGAGGAGTTTTTCGGGCGCATCGCCTGCGTTCGCGTCGCAATCTCGGCGGCGCGGTGCGGTCCGTGGATTCCATCGTATCGCCCGCGGCACCCCTTACCGACGATTGAGGCGAGTCTGCATTTCGCGGCGCGACGTCCACCTGGCGGACGATATCCGTTCGCGACACGTGGCCGTCCCGGTCGCAATAGCGTATGCGCACCGGGTTGCCGAGATGGGCCTGCGACCCCTTCTCCTGATGCGAGCGCGCGAGACGGGCGAGCAGCGGCGCGAGCACCTGCTCGACCGTCTCCTCCCGATACCACGCCGCCACGGGCAACCCGTTCACGTCAAACCCGTACGTTCGCCATGCCATTCGCCTCGCCGCCTTCGCCGAACGAAACCGCGTATCCAGACCGCCGGTCCCCCACCCAGCACTTCGACGAGCCTTCGCGCTCACTTCTGCGGTCGGGATGCGCCCGCGAGGCGCTCGGCAGGCAGCGCCATTTCCGCTCGCTGTGTCGAGCGCGAGTGTCGAGAAGTCGCCATATGCCACTCAGATGTAGCATGGAGTGCCGAAGTGCACGCGCCCGTGACGAAACACTGGCGCCAACCCGTTCCGCGCACCACCCCGCCCGTAAGGTGTGTGGCGAAAGGAGGACCAGCCGCATGAACATCCCCGAGACACAGAGCCTACCTCGATCGCATTCCGCACGAGCTTCTCTGACATTTCCGCCCATTACCACGTGGAGGTCCCCGTCGCGGAGATCGCCTACGCATACGACTACATCAATTCCCGGCATGCCCCGCGCAGGCAGGCCACGCCGAACGATGGGCCCGCGGCTCAGCAGGACGAGTGACGCGCCTCGCAAGCAAAGGAAGGAAGCCAACATCACGCGAGCATCATCGATCGCTGCGTGCAAGGCGGCGGGCCTCACCGTGTTCGCCAAGCGCGAGGAGCGTTTTGGTTTTTCGCAAGCAAATGCGGACGAAATCAGCGACCAGATTCCCGATACGCTCAAACATGCAGGGCCCCTATGTGTTTAACCTCATTTTTCCGTGTGCGGTAGAATGGAGTCGTTGAGATCGCGAACGCCTTAAAGGGAGAGTTTTTGTGGATACGCATCTGGATGGGGGCTCTTCCGCCCCGCTGTATCAACAGGTGCTCGATTTGCTCAAGAGCGATATCGAACAGGGGACATATCCCGTTGACTCGCAGATTCCAACGGAACTTGAGCTTTCTAAGATGTACGGCGTGGGAAGGGTCACGGTTCGTCGCGCAATAGAGGAGCTTGTGGGCGAGGGGTATCTCACCAAGCGGCAGGGGCGTGGTACGTTTGTGACCGCGACAAAGATAATTCGCAAGGTGCATCAGAAGGACGATGTTCAGAGTTTTACCCAAGCATGCGCTGAAAACGGCATGAAGGCGGGCGCTCGCGTCGTTGCCCGCAAGACCGTTGCCGCCGATCGCGACCTCGCTTCTTTCTTTGGCTTGGATGAAGGCTCTGACCTCATCTTGGTCTCACGCGTGCGTACCGCAGACGGCGTGCCGGTCCTGTTCGAGAACAACTACTATCCTGTCGATGGATTCGAATTTCTCAAAGATATCGGTCTCTCCAATTGTTCGATATTCGAGGCCGTGGGGGAGCGTACGGGTAGGTATCCCTGCTCGTCCGATCCCTGCAGGCTGGAGATCGCCCGTGCGGGAATTGATGCCGCCCGCGAGCTCAAGGTCCCAGTAGGGGAGCCGCTGTTCTTCATGAACGCGGGCTTTCTCGATTCCAACGGAGAGCGCTTCTGCTATGGCAGACAGTACTACGTGGGTTCGCGCTACAGCTTCGATATCTAGCGGCTCTGTCTCACACAGCGCTGTTCTCGTATTGCCGCGGCAGGTCCGTTTAGCGCGTAAAAGTTACCACTTATAGAACAACCTAATATGTTTCTTGACCGGCACCTTCATGCAGGTTATACATAGGACAACCTAAGATGTTTGCTTATACGTGAGGGTTTTTTGGCAAGCATCGTTGCTCTGACAGGAGGTTAAGAATGTCGGATGCCAAACAGGAGAAGCCCAAGCGCAGATTCCATCTCCAGCTTCCCCATGTGTACACCATCGCGTTCATGCTGATCGTGTTCTTCGCGGTGCTCACATGGATCGTCCCATCGGGTCAGTTCGACCGCCAGACCATTCAGACGGCCGCGGGCGAGCGAGAAGTCGCCGTAGCCGGAACGTACCAAGAGGTCGACAAGGTCTACACCGATTCGGAGACGGGGGAGACCGTCGATCTGCGACAGGGCATCGATGCCGTCCTGCAGGCTCCCGCCAAGGGCATTCAGGCTGCGGCCGATGTCGTCGCGTTCGTCCTGCTGATCGGCGGATCGTTCGCCATCGTCACCAAGACCAACGCCCTAAACGCCGGTATGAGCCGCGTGATCAAGAAGTTGAAGAACAAGGACATCTTGATCATCCCCATCTCCATGGTCCTGCTCTCGATCTGCGGCACCACGTTCGGCATGTCCGAGGAGGCGCTGCCGTTCTACGCGATCTTCATCCCCATCATGCTGAGCATCGGGTATGACTCCATGACCGCGTTCATCATCTGCTTCCTCGGCCCCAACCTTGGTTACTGCGCATCCACTATTGATCCTTTCAACGTGCTGATCGCCCAGGGCGTTATCGGCATCGAGGGAAATCCCCAGCTTTGGCTCCGCGCCATCCTGTGGGTCATCTTCACCGCCGCGGGCATTTTCTGGGCCATGCGCTACGCGCGCCGCGTCAAGCTCGATCCCAAGTCCTCCATCACCTATGAGGACGATAAGCAGAAGCGCATCGAGTTCTCTGTCACCGATGCCTCTATCGAAGAGGAGTTCACGCTTCGCCACAAGCTCGTCCTCATTGATTTCGCGGTCGGCATGGGCGTTATCGTGTGGGGCCTCGTTACCCAGGGCTGGTATATGGACGAGATCTCCATGGTGTTCCTGGCCATGGGCCTTCTTGCCGGCATACTCGGCGGCCTGGACGAGAAGACCATTGCGGAGGAGTTCGTCCGCGGAATCGCCGACTTCGCCTACGCAGCCTGCATCATCGGCATCGCCCGCGGCATCCTGGTCGTCGCAGAGGGCGGAATGATCATCGACTCTATTCTTAACTGGCTCGTCGGACTCCTTGCGGGCGCTCCGTCCTTCATCTATACCACCTTCATGTACATCGTCCTCGGCCTGCTTTCGCTGCTGGTTCCTTCCAGCTCCGGCCTCGCTGCACTCACCATGCCCGTCATGGGCCCGCTGACCGAGCTTATGGGCCTCAATCCCGGGGCTGCCGTCACCGCTCTGCAGTTCGCGAACCAGACCGTCAACACCATCAGCCCCGTTGCGGGCATGACCGTCGCGGGTCTTGCCGTGGCGAAGATCTCCTTCGGGCAATGGTGGAAGACCATCTGGAAGTTCTTTATCTTCATGGTTCTGTTCGGATTGGTCGCGACTGTGATCTCCGGCCTACTGCCGATGTAGGAGGTGCCCAGCATGGATTTAAGCGCTTCCACACCCCGTCTGCGTCGCGAGCAGGTCGCCGGCATGAACATTCACTACATCATGTGGTCGCTCGATTACTTCCTTGATGCTCAGCAGCGCCTTGGCTTCAAAACCATCGAGCTTTGGGCGGCCGAGCCGCACGTGACGCTGGACCACACGGGGTATTTCGAGGCCGACGAGCTTCGCCGCAAGATCGAGTCCCGCGGACTCTCCGTGAGCTCCCTGTGTCCGGAGAACGTGGTGTATCCGTGGCAGTACGCTGCCAGAAAGCCCCTCCACGCGCAGCGGAGCCTCGCTTACTTTAAGCACGGCATCGAGCTCGCCGAGGTGCTCGGCGCCCCGTATATGTCCATCAACTCCGGTTGGGGCGATTGGGACGAGGACCGCGAGGAGGCTTGGAAGCGCTCTGCCGAGCACTTGGCGATTCTTGCGGACTATGCCGGCGAGCACGGCGTGACCCTCTGCATGGAGAGCCTGAGGCCGGAAGAGAGCAACTTGGTGGTTACACTCGCGGACGCCAGGCGCATGCTTGACCAAGTAGCCAGCCCGCACCTTACTCCAATGGTGGACACTACCGCTATGGGAGTCGCCGGCGAGAGCCTTGAAGAGTGGTTTGCTGAGTTTGGCGATGGTGCCATAAGGAACATGCGCTTCATTGATGGCGACCCATATGGCCATCTGGTTTGGGGCGATGGAAAGCACAGTATGGACGATTTCGTACGCGTCCTCAACGCGCATGGGTTCGAGGGCTATCTTGGTCAGGAGATCACCGATGGAAGGTATTTCGATGATCCCGCAGCAGCGGACCGGCACAACATGGACGCCTTCGAGAGGTATTTTGTCGACTAGCGCGTAGCTCCCATTCGCGTGGGGAAGTCAACACGCTTGACGAGAAGACTCGCAGTAAACGTTGGCGGATTCGTCCGCCGTATCGAAAGGAAGAATAACAATGAACGCACATGATCTTATCGCCGACGCAATCGCTGAAAAGGGCGGTTTCGATAGCGTCTTCTGGGTTGCCTGCGGCGGCTCCCTCATCGACCTGCTGCCCGCCCACGAGCTGCTCAAGCGCGAGGCGACTACGTTTGCCAGCGAGGCGTATACCGCCCGCGAGTTCGATATCATGCGTCCCAAGCGCCTGGGCGAAAAGTCCCTTGTCATCGCTTGCAGCCACTCCGGCAACACCCCCGAGGTAATCGATGCGTGCTCGATCGCCAAGGCGGCGGGCGCGACCGTTATCGTGCAGACGGACAACGCGGGTTCCGGCATCGATAACGGTGAGTGGACGTGCTGGGTATATCCGTGGGGCGAGGGAGTTCCGCAGGCGGAGGTGCCCGCCGGCATCTCTTTGGCTCTCGCTTCCGAGCTCCTGGATCAGCAGGAAGGTTATGCCGACCTTGCCGACATGTACGAAGGCATCGCCAAGATGGACCAGATCCTGCCTGCAGCTCGCGAGAAGGTCAACGCCGAACTCTGCGACCGTTTTGCCGCCCTGTGCCAGGACCACAAGTTCCTGTATATCTTGGGGTCCGGTCCCGTGTTTAGCCAGGCCTATGGCTTCGCTATCTGCTCGCTTATGGAGATGCAGTGGCAGAGCTGCGCCTATATCCACTCCGGCGAGTACTTCCACGGCCCCTTCGAGGTGACCGAGCCCGGAGTCTTCTACTTCCTGCAGATGTCTTCTAGTGAGTGCCGAGCCATGGATGAGCGCGCCCTCGCATTCCTCGAGACCCATACCGACACTCTTATGGTGCTCGACGCCATGGAGTACGGCATGGACCAAGTACCGGCGAGCGTTCGCGCGTTCCTTGATCCAATCCTGTTCTACGCGATGAACTGTGAGCTGCGCTCCGCTCGCGGCAAGGTGTTCGACCATCACCCGGACGTGCGTCGTTACATGGGCATCGAGAAGTACTAGCGATTTTAAAACGGGGCGCGAGGCGCGTTGAGACGTGCGAATCCCTCGCGCCCCGTCTGCTCGCCGTAACCACGGCGGTTTACCTGAATGGAGATAACCATGGCAGCCTATCCTATAAGCGTGCTTGGCTTTGGAGACAACGTTGTCGATAAGTACGAGCACATCAAGACCATGTATCCCGGCGGCAATGCAGTTAACTTCGCCGTCTTCGCCAAGAAGCTCGGCGTCGATCGCAGCGCCTACATGGGAATCTTCGGATCAGATGAGGAGGCCGAGCACGTTATAGCATCGCTCGAGGACGAGGGCGTCGAGCTTCTTCGCTGCCAGCAGGTCCTGGGCGTCAACGGCGCCGCTCGCGTGACCGTTGACGAGACCGGGGACCGTATCTTCCTGGGCTCCAATGAAGGCGGCATACGTGGCGACATGCGCTACGTGATAGACCGCTTCGCCGCCGAGTACGTCAGCGGCTTCGATTTGGTGCACAGCGGCAACTACTGCTTCACCGAGCGCGAGCTCCCCAAGATCAAGGCTGCCGGCGTGCCTATCAGCTTCGACTTCTCCGATGACTCCACCGACGAGTACTTCGGGCAGATTGCGCCATTTGTGACGTACGCCTTTATGTCCATGGGCGACGCTTCCCTGGAGGATATCAAGGCGAAGCTCGAGTGGGTGAAGGCCCTTGGCCCTCAAATCGTATGCGCATCGCGCGGGAGCAAGGGCTCCGTCGCCTATGACGGCGAAAACTTCTACGAGCAGGGCATCAAGCCCGTGGCGCCCGAGGAGCTCAAAGACGCTATGGCGGCCGGCGATTCACTGCTGACGGCGTTTTTGGTCACCTATCTTTCCAAGAAGAAGGCCGGCGAGTGCGGCGAGGCCGCGATTCGCGAGAGCTTGGACTTCGCTGCCGGTTTTGCGGCGGAGACCTGCAAGATCGAGGGCAGTTGGGGCCACCCGCTGGTCTACGAGAACTAGTTTTTTGTCGTGGCGGGGTGTCTTGGGGCGCCCCGCATTGCGTTAGGAGTCAAGATGTCCGTTCGTGCCTGCGCGGCAGGATTTTGCTGCGCCGATGTCTACCAGAATCTGGATCCCCTGGGTTGCATCCAAGGGGGCCTCTCAGGAGCGCTTCGAGGGGTGCTTCTTGAGTATATGAAGGCAAAAGGGATATGCAATCTTCATATACGGCCTTCTTTTAGAGGGCGTTGTCCTTACTCTTTCATCTCCTTGCCTATGGACATTTTGTCCATAGGCAAGAGTCCATGGTCGAGATCATGGTGAAGTTCTGCGGCCAGTAATTACTGCATTACATATTCTGTTGTCACCTGGGAGGCTCGCTTTTGCGGGCCTCTTTGCGTTGCTAAGGGGCCATGGTCTGTCGATAAATAAAGCGCCCGCTTGCGGGGGAGCAAGCGGGCGCCGTTGAGCGAATATGTTTGCGGCCCTAGCCGCTGCGGGTGATGGGTCCTCGACTAGTTAGTCGTGCCGGAATCGTCGCCCGAATCGGAGCCAGAAAGCGAAACCGTCAACGTGATCGTGCTGTCGGTGGACTGCTTGCCGGTGGGGGAGACGCCCGTGACGGTGGCGTTTTCGTTGCCGCTCACGGGGTTGCCGTTCTGGTCGCAGAACGCGATGTTGTAGAAGCCGGCATTGTTGAGCGCGGTGACGGCGGCAGAGATGCTCTTACCGTACAGATTGCCCGGAACGCTCGCCTTGCCGGACTTCTTGGCAATGACGACGGTAATCGTGGCGCCGGGCTTCTGCTTGCCGCTGGGGTTCCAGCTAATCACCGTGCCCTCGGTAACCGAGTCGTTCTCCTGATAACTCACGTTAACGCCAAAGCCGGCCATGTCGAGCGCATTGCGCGCCTGGGACTCGGTCATGTCAGTCAGATCGGGAACAGAGGTGGTATCCGGGCCGCTCGAGACCTTGTACGAGATGGTCGTGCCCTTCTCGACTTCTTTGCCGGCATCGGTGCCCTGCTCAAAGACCTGGCCTTCCTCGGCTTCGTTGGCTTCCTCGGAAGCGCTGCCCTTAAGGCCAACGCTTGCCAGCGCTGCCTCGGCCTGGTCCTTGGTCAGGCCAACGAGCTGCGGAACCTCAACCTTCTCGGAGGGCTTGGGGCCCTTGGAGACCACCAGGTTCACGCGCGTGCCCTTGGGCTTCTTGGCGTTGCCGTTGGGGGTCTGCTCGGCAACCTTGCCCTCGTCGACGTCGTCGTTGTAGCTCTGGTCGACGGTGCCGACCTCCAGGCCGGCTTCCTTGATCAGCTCGACGGCAGTCTGCTGGTCCTTGCCCAGCACATCGGGCACGGTGACCTGCTCGCCGCCAAAGAGTCCTGTGGCAAAGGCCACCACGATGCCGATGACGGCAACGGCTGCCACCACGGCGGCGATGATCTTGTTCTTGTTGGATTTGGGCTTTTCGACCTCGTAGGAGCCGGTGGAGCCCGAAACCGAGCTACGGGCGGTATTCTGGCCGCTCACGCCCGAGACGGGACGCACCATGGCGCGCGTCTGATCGGAAAGCTCGCGAGTCTTGGTGGCGCCCAGCTCACCGGGGGCACCGATGATGCGCGTGGGCTCCGAGACGTTGACGGCACGGCCCGACAGGTAGCTGTTGAGCACCTGACGAAGCTCGTCGGCGGTCTGGAAGCGGTTTGCCGGGTCCTTCTCCATGCACTTGAGGATGATGCGCTCAAGGTCGGCGTCGACACCGGAGTTGATCTGGCTCGGCGGAATAGGCAACTCGTTGACTTGCTTGAGTGCGACCGAGATGGCGTCGTCACCGTCAAAGGGAACGCGGCCGGTGGCGCACTCGTACATCACGACGCCCAGCGAGTAGATATCCGAGGTGGGGCCGAGGTCCTGACCGCGGGTCTGCTCGGGGCTGACGTAGTGGGCGGTTCCCAGCACGTTGTTATCTTGCGTGAGGTGGCTGTTCTTGGCACGCGCGATGCCAAAGTCCATCACCTTGATGTTGCCGTCGGGCAGCACCATGATGTTCTGCGGCTTAATGTCGCGGTGGATGATCTCGTGCTTGTGGGCGACCGAAAGCGCAGAACTGATCTGCGAGCCGATCTGGGCGACCTTCTTGGGGTCGAGGGCGCCGTGGCTCTTGATGCCGCTCTTAAGGTCGGTGCCGCGCAGGTACTCCATGACGATGTAATAGGTGTCGCCGTCCTTGCCCCAATCGTAGACGCCCACGATATAGGGGGAGGAGAGGCCGGCTGCTGCCTGTGCCTCCTGCTTAAAGCGTGCGGCGAAGGTTGCGTCGCCAGCATACTGTGGCAGCATGATCTTGACGGCTACCGTGCGGTCGAGGACCTGGTCCTGTGCACGGTAGACGGTCGCCATGCCGCCTGTTCCCACCTTATCCTTGAGGAGGTATCTTCCCCCGAGGACCCTCTGTTCCATTCCTGCTCCTAACATAACTATTCGCTCAACGATGTGTGTAGTACCTACGATGTGGCCGCTGGGGCCGTGTGGCGCGTTGCCGCTAACTCTTCGGCCGCGGCGCGCCTCGGGTGTCCGATTCAATCATGGGCATCACGCTCCCTGTGCGGCAAGCGCTGCGGTCAGGACGATGCCGGCGATCTTGGCGGCCTTGACGTCATGCTTGTCGTAATCCTCTAAGGCCACCGAGATAGCGACTGTGGGTGAATCGTAAGGTGCAAAGCCAACGAACATCGAGTTGACGTTGGTGCCGCCGATCTCGGCCGAGCCAGTCTTGCCGGCGACCTTGACGCCGGGGATTTGGACATCGGTGCCGGTGCCGGACTGGACGACGGCAAGCATGGCCTGCTTGACCTGGTCGGCCGTGGCGGAGCTGACGGCCTGACCCAGCGAGCGGGACTGCGTGGTCTTGACCACGGTTCCGTCCGGGGCGAGTACCTGGGCTACAAAGTACGGGTCCATGACCACGCCGCTGTTAGCGATGGCGGCGGCAATTACGGCGTTTTGCATGACGGTGGTCTGCGGGCCGGGCGTGTGGTCCATGCCGACAGGCTGGCCGGCGCCGGCCCAGGCGGTCTCCCACTCGGTCATGAGCGACGGGTCGGCCATGATGGAGGCCGCGGAGGTCAGGTCCTGGCCGAGCTTTTGGCCGTAGCCAAAGGCGTTGGCAAACTGCACGAGCGTGTTTGCGCCAACTTCGTTTGCCACCTGGCCAAAGACGACGTTGGAGGACACGGCAAAGGCCTGCTGCAGGCTGATGGTGCCGTAGCTCTCGTTGGCATAGTTGGTGACCGGTGCGTTGCCGATGTCCATGGAGCCGGGCGCCTGGTAGGTGCTGGTAAGGCTGGCGGTACCGGTCTCGAGTGCCGCGGAAAGCGTAATGACCTTAAACGTTGAGCCCGGCGTGTACAGCGCGTCCATGGCACGATTGTACATGGAGCCGTCCTCGCCGCCGCCCGTCTGCAGCAGGGCATCGATGTTGGTGTTGTCGTAAGTGGGCGAGCTGGCACATGCGAGAACCGCGCCGGTACGCGGGTCGATGACCACTACAGCGCCCTTAAAGCCCTTGAGCGCCTGCTCGGCAGCCGTCTGGATGCGCGAGTCGATGGTGAGCTTGGCGGTGTTGCCCGGCTGGGTCTGGCCCGCGAGCGACGCGATGGCGTTGTTCCAGCTGGAGTAGTCCTTAGAACCGGTGAGCGTGTCGTTCATGACGCTCTCGATGGCGGTGGTGCCATACTGCTGGCTCACGTAGCCAACCACGTGTGCTGCCAGGTTACCGTTGGGGTAGGAGCGTACGTAGGTGCCGTCCTCCTGCTGCAGCGACTCGGCCAGCGTCACGCCGTCGGACGTGATGATGGAGCCGCGCTGGATGTACTTGGAGCGGGCGATGGTGTGGTTGTTGGTCGGCATGTCCTGATAGTCCTTGGCCTTGATGACCTGGACATAGGTGAGGTTGCCGATAAGGATGGCGAACAGCGCCGTAAAGGCGAGCACCGCGCGGGTTAGACGGTTGGCGAGCGCCACGCGGCCGAGCACACCGGATTCAGGTGTGTCGAGCAGGCGACGGCGCATGCGCGAGCCGACGGAATGGCTGCCACTGCCGTAGGAAGACGAGGTGGCAAAGCGCGTGCCCGTCGGGGCGGCGGCAGATGCGACCTGATCATCGGTGATGGCGGCCATGGTGCCGGTGCCGGTAAGTTCTGCCTCGCGTCCGGTCGCCTCGTCACCAGCGCGCAGCAGGAGCGCGACGATGATAAAGCTTGCCAGCAGCGAGGAGCCGCCCTGGCTCATAAAGGGCAGGGTGACGCCGGTCAGCGGGATCAGGCGGGTAACGCCGCCTACGATCAAAAAGGCCTGGAAGCTGATGGCTGCCGTAAGGCCCGTGGCACTAAAGGCGGCAAGGTCGGACTTTGCGCGGGCAGCTGTGGTCAGGCCGCGAACGGCAAAGAGCATAAACAGGATGAGCACGGCGCCGCCGCCCAAAAGGCCCATCTCCTCGCCGATAGCCGAGAAGATAAAGTCGGACTCGACGACAGGGATGTTGTTGGCCATGCCGTTGCCGATGCCAACACCGACCAGACCGCCATCGGCAAGCGAGAAGAGCGACTGGACGATCTGGTAGCCCTGGCCCTGGGCGTCCTTAAACGGATCGACCCAAACCTGGAAACGCACCTGAACGTGCGACAGGAACTTGTAGGCGCCCACGGCTCCAACGGCCAAGAGCGCAAGACCGATAACGACATACGAGAATCGTCCCGTGGCAACGTAGAGCATCAGCAAGAAGATGGTGTAGAACAGCACGGCCGAACCCAGGTCGCGTTCGAAGACGACGACGAGCAGGCACACACCCCACACGGCAAACAGCGGCAGCAGCAGTCGCAGACGAGGGATCTTAAAGCCCAGGATCTTGCGGTTGGAGATGGAGAGCAACTCGCGGTTCTCGGCCAAGTAGCCGGCCAAGAACAGGACGATAAAGACCTTGGCGAACTCGCCGGGCTGGATGGTAAAGCCCGCGATGCGAATCCACAGCTTGGAGCCCGAGATCGTGGTGCCGATAAAGATAGGCAGCATCAGCAGAATGATGCCGATGATGCCAAAGGTGTACTTGTAGCGCATGACCACGTCGAGGTTTTTGACCAGTGCAAGCGTTCCCACCATGAGCGCCACCGAGACAAACAGGATGATGAGCTGCGAGATGGCGAGAGCGGGGGCGAGGCGTGTCACGAACGTGATGCCGATGCCCGAAAGCACAAAGACAATGGGCAGGATGGCGGGGTCGGCACCGGGCGCCAAGATGCGCACGGCAATGTGGGCCGCGGCAAAGGCGGCAAAGAGGCCGATCGGTACGGCGAGCGTCTCAAAGGAGATGGCAGCGCCCGCGGTGAGGACGTACATCGCATACAGCAGGATGACGGGGAACGCCGAGGCGATGAGCAAGAGCAGCTCGGTGTTGCGGCGACTCATAAGCGGCACTCCCTTTCTAATTCTTATCGGAGGCTTCGGCCTCGGCGGACTGTTCGGCGGTTTTCTCGGAATCTGATTCGGAGGTCGATCCCTGATTGGTGTTGTCGCGAATCGTTTGCGCGTCGATCACCTGGCGGGTCTGCTCCTCGTCGATCTGGTGGCGGTACTTGGATATCGTGTCCTGCGCATCGTCGACACTTGTTTGCGGAATGCCAGCCTTGAGGCGGTTTTGCGTGTCTTCGGGCAGATCGGACAGCTTAATGCTGGTTTCGCTTTCGAGCCAGTGGAGCTTGAGTCCGAGCGGCTTGCCGGGCAGGCCGCGCCAGACGGCGACATTGCCCTGGTAGGTACCCAGGTAGTACGAGCCGGTGACACCCGTGTAGGCCCAGATGCCAGCTGCCAGCACAAAGACGAGGGCCAGGATGGCGGCGATAGTAATGTTGCGGCGACGCACGCGTTGCGCCTCGCGCATAACGCCATCGTCAACCAGGTCAACGACTACTACGGTCACGTTGTCGTGGCCGCCGGCGGCAAGCGCCGCGTCCACTAGGTTGTCGACGCAGATTTGCGCGGTTGAGGACTGCGTGGCGATGTTCTCGATATCGCTATCGGGAATCATGCTCGAAAGGCCGTCGGAGCACAGGATCAGGCGGTCGCCTTCCTCGATATGCAGAGTGAAGTGGTCGGCATACATGGCGGGGTCCGAGCCCAGTGCACGGGTGATGACCGAACGGTTGGGGTGGACGCGAGCCTCGTCTGCCGTGATCTCGCCGGCGTCCACGAGCTCCTCCACGTAGGAGTGGTCGCGGGTCACGCGGATGAGCGTGCCCTCGTGGAGCAGATAGGCGCGAGAGTCGCCCACGTGGGCGATGGCGAGCGTGTCGTTTTCGATGTAGGCGCAGGTGGCTGTGCAGCCCATGCCGGGCTTGCCCAGGCCGTTCAGGGCCGCCTCGATTACGGCGGCGTTGGCTGCCTCGACGGCTGCGGCCAGGCGTGCTGCGTCGGCGGACTGTGGGGCCGTCTTGGCAATAGTCTCGACGGCGATGGAAGAGGCTACCTCGCCGGCAGCGTGACCACCCATGCCGTCGCATACGCAAAAGAGCGGCGACTGCACCAGGTAGGAATCCTCATTGTGCGGGCGCACGCAGCCAACGTCGGAGCGGGCGCCCCACATAAGTTGCGTGGTGGTGCCGGCATCATAGGTCGAGTCGGTCTCGATGCGCTCCTCGGTCAGGGGCTCAAAGCTCATGGTCGAGCCGGGGTCTTTGAGCTTGGCCTCAACGGCGGCAACGTCGATTTCGGCGGTGTCACCGGGAGAGACGGTGTCGGTCACGGGGTTTGATTCGGAATCACCGGTGTCCGGGGAGTCGGGCTCCTCGGACACGCGGGCGGTCGACTCGTCGTCTTGCGGGCTGACGTCTATAGGCTCGGGCGCCGGCGTAGACGCGGGCGCAACCTCGGACGCCGGGGCCATGGGAAACGCCGGCGCGGCGGGCTCGGGTGCCGCAAACACCGCAGCGCTCTCGTTGATTGCCGCGGCGACGGGCTCTGCAAAGTGAGCCGGCGCCGGGGTTGCTTCGGGCGCTGTGGGCTGTTCCGCAGCATGTGCGCCGATGGGCGCCGCTACGGCATCCTCTTCGTCCTCGTTATCGGCGAGATCCGAAATATCATGCGTTACATGCGAAAGAGGCAGGAAGAACACGGTGTCCTCGGGCTCCACGGGTGCGGAGCCCGCCGGAGCGGCGTGGGCCGGCGCAGCTGTGGCGGCGGCCGGTGCCTCGGTCATAGTTGCGGACTTGTTCTCCTCGTCGATCATCGACGGTTCACCTTCATGACCACGTCGCCAATCTGGACTTCGTCGCCCTCACGCAGCGTCGCGGGCTCCACGAGTTGGCGGCCGTTGACGAGCGTGCCGTTAAGTGAGTTGAGGTCCTCGATGATGAGCGCCGGGCCCTGCAGCGAAAAGCGCGCGTGCGAGGCTGAAACGAACGGTTCGTTGATGCAGATGTCCGAAGATGGCGAGCGACCGACGATGACGGGGCCGAGCATGTCTACGTGGATGCCGCGGATACCGCGCGGACCCTTGTCCACATCGATCGTCCAGATAGCCGAGTCGCGGCGCTGTCCACGCACAAGTCCCACGCCGGTCTTCATGACGGCGAACAGAAAGATATAGAGCAGGGCGACCAGGACGATGCGGCCTGCAAAAAGGACGATATCGATGTTCATAAGCGACTATCCCCTAAATTCAAAGGTACTCAGGCCAAACGTCAGCAGATCGCCGTTGCGCAGCGGGCAGCGCGTAATGCGGCGGTTGTTGACGAGCGTGCCGTTGGTGGAATTGAGATCCTCGATCGACCAATCCGAGCCCGTAAAGGTGAGCTGGGCGTGGCGGCGCGACACGTTGGGGTCGCGCAGGGCAATGTCGGAAACTGAGCGCTCGCGACCGATGGTCACCTGTGCGGAGGTGATGCTATGGCTCTCGCCGCTCACGACGTCGACGAGCTGGGCGAGCGGACGCTGCGGGGCGCGAGTGCTCGCCATGTTGGAGGCGATGCCGGCTGCGGCGCCTAGGCCCACGGCGGCACCGGTCGCGGCGGCTCCGCCCATGCCGGCAAGCGCGTCACGCGAGACGGTCTGCGGCACCGGGATGGGAGCGGCGGGGTCGGGGATGCTAGGCG
>UQLI01000037.1 GCA_900541715.1 uncultured Collinsella sp. | reverse complement strand
CCGCGCTGCTGGCGCTCGGGGCGGAGCTGCGTTCGGGCGTAGAGACGGTGCTCGATCTGATTGGGTTTGACGAGCGCGTGCGCGATGTCGACCTGGTCATTACAGGCGAGGGCAATATGGACGAGCAATCCGCCGCCGGTAAGGCACCGGTGGGCGTGGCCCGTCGTGCGAAGCGATATGGCAAGCCGGTGGTCGCCGTCGTGGGCGGTCGTGCGGACAGCCTGGATGCGGTGTATAGGCAGGGCGTCGACCTGGTTTTACCGGTCTGTCGCAAGCCCATGGGACTGGAGCAGGCACTCGATCCCCAGGAAGCCATAACCAACCTCATCTGCGCCGGTGAAGCCGCCGCCCGATCCTACGACCTTGGCCGCATCTAAAAGTAGTCAAAAAAGCCCCGTCCCAAATTAGCTACCTTGCCCCATCGGGCGGGAGCGGGTAAGATATATCGAGCGCCTAGCGCGTTCGATGGGTTCGGATGACGACATGTTCCGAATCTGGTCAGGTCCGGAAGGAAGCAGCCATAAGGAGCCTCTGTCGGGCATCCGAATCCATCGAGCGCACGGGCGCTTTTTTGGTGCCGCGATGTGGTCCCGGTGCCGGCGGGCTGTTTGGTGTCTCGCTGGTCCTCGGCTTTGCCTGCGGAATCGCTCGACTACCAAACAGCCCGCCGGCACCGGGACCACATCGTCCAAAATGCGCCCGTAGAGGCGCGTTAATCTGAACAATTAATCCCTTGGCTAGTGCTGCTCGTTGGCTTTGCCAAAACATGTTCGGGTGCTTTGTCTCTGTGCCTAGTTTCCTGATTGTTTCGGGGGCTTGTTCTGTGACGAGTTGATTACATATCTCCAAGGCTCGCCGTACTATCATGAATCAGATTGAAGAGAGATGATGATAGGGAGCGCCTATTTATGATTGAGCTGCTCGGGCGTTTTGGTGGTAAGTTTCGCCGGTATATGGTGATTGGCCCTGCGTGCAAGTTAATCGAAGTGATCTTTGACCTGCTGACGCCGCTGGTGATTGCCCAGATGATCGATAAGGGCATCGGCGCACACAATGTGAACGCTGTTGTCCACTACGGCATGGTACTTGGCGCCATGGCTGTAATCGGCATCTCGTTTACGCTTGTTTGCCAGAAGATGGCGGCGCTCACCTCGCAGGGCATGGGTACTGACATTCGCGGCGCACTCTACCAGCACATCAACAAGCTGAGCTATGCCGAACTCGATCGCTTTGGCACGCCGTCGCTCATTACGCGCATTACCAACGACGTTAACCAGGTGCAGCTCGCCGTGGCGCTGGGCGTGCGCATGCTCATCCGCTGGCCTTTCCTGGCGGTGGGCTCCATGGTCGCGGCCCTTGCCATCGACCTTAAGCTCGGCATGATCTTTTTGATTTGCACGCCCGCCATCGGCCTGGTGTTTTGGTTTGTCATGGCGCACTGCATCCCGTACTACAAGCAGCTGCAGGCAAAGCTCGATCGCATCGCGCTTATTTGCCGCGAGGGACTTTCGGGCGCCCGCGTGGTCCGGGCGTTTGTGCGCGAAGACCACGAGCGCGAGCGTTTTGCTCGTGCGGCCGACGACCAGGCGCGTGTCGCAATCGCGGTGGGCAAGCTCACGTCGATTCTCAACCCCGTCACGTTTTTGGTGATGAACCTGGGCGTGTGCGCCATCCTGTGGGTGGGCGGCATCCAGGTCAACGTGGGCGAGCTCACGCAGGGCCAGGTCATGGCGTTCGTCAACTACATGACGCAGACCCTGACCTCCATCGTGTATGTCGCCAACCTGGTCGTGGTCTTTACCAAGGCGAGCGCCAGTGCGTCGCGTCTCAACGAGGTGCTCAACTGCGTGCCGAGCATTACCGACGAGGGCAACCAGCCGGTTGCGCTGCCCGAGCCGAGCGAACTGGCGGGTGGCGCTGTTCCGGTCCCCGCGCTGAGCCTAAGCCATGCGAGCTTCTCCTTTGGCGCGGGCGCGGCAAATGCCGTGAGCGATGTGACCTTGGAGCTGCCGGTGGGCAAAACCCTCGGCATTATCGGCGGCACGGGCAGCGGTAAGTCGACGCTCGTCTCGCTCATCCCGCGCCTGTACGACACGGGCGTCGGCAGCGTGAGTGTAATGGGTGCCGACGTGCGCGCCTGGCCGCTTGATCAGCTGCGCCATGTGGTCGCGACCGTACCGCAGCGCGCGTCGCTCGTGAGCGGTACGGTCCGCAGCAACCTAACCTGGCGCGACGAGTCGGCGACCGACGAGGAGCTGTGGGCAGCGCTCGATATGGCGCAGGCCAGCGAGTTCGTGCGCAACAAGCCGCAGGGGCTCGACGCCCCGGTCGAAGCGGGCGGCAAGAACTTCAGCGGCGGTCAGCGCCAGCGCCTGACCATCGCGCGTGCCCTGGTGGGCTCGCCGCAGATTCTGATCATGGATGATTCCGCCTCGGCGCTCGACTTTAAGACCGATGCGGCGCTTCGCCACGCCATCCGCGAGCGCAGCGTACGCGGTGCCGCCGCGGGCGGGCTCCCGCTGACCACGGTGATCGTGAGCCAGCGCGTCTCGACCGTGCGCGATGCCGACATGATCTGCGTGCTCGACCACGGCTCCGTCGCAGGCCTGGGCACGCATGACGAGCTGTACGCAAGCTGCCAACTCTATCGCGAGATTTGCCAGTCGCAGCTTCGTCGCGAGGAGCTCGAGGGTCAGCAGGGGAGCGCGACGCCCACGTCTGTCCCGGCTGCCCCGGCATCCACTTGCGCAAAGGAGGGCTGCTAGATGAATCCGTATACTTCTTCCGGTTCGGTTGCCACGATGACGGCCAACGTGTCCGGCAACGATAACCTCAACGACCTGGGAGACGGCCCGCGTCAGCCCGGCGACCCCGAGCGCTACCCCGTGGGCGCGGTAACTCGCCGCCTGCTGGGCTACGTCCGTCCGCATCGCATTTCGTTTACGGCGTCGTTTGTGAGCGCCGCCATCTCGGTGATCTTGCAACTCTATACGCCCATCCTCATCGGCGAGGGCATCGACCTCATCGTTGCCGCCGGGCAGGTGGACTTCGACGCACTGCTGCCGCTCGTTACCAAGCTCGCGATTGTCGTGGTGGGCGCGGCGGCCTTCCAGTGGCTGCAGGGCTACTGCGTCAACCGTCTGTCCTACGAGACGGTGCGCGACATGCGCGTGGAGGCGAGCGACAAGCTCAGCCGCATGCCGCTCAGCTTTATCGACGGCCATGCCCACGGCGACCTCATGAGCCGCGTGGTCAACGACGTCGACCAGGTGGGTGACGGCCTGCTGCAGGGCTTTACGCAGCTCTTTACCGGCGTCATCACCATCGTGGGCACGCTCGCGTTTATGCTCTCCATCAACCTGACCATGACGCTCGTGGTGGCGCTCGTCACGCCGCTTTCCATCTTTGCGGCCGGTGCCATCGCCAAGCTTTCCAATAAGAGCTTCACTGCTCAACAGCGCATCCAAGGCCAGCTCGGTGGTCATATCGAGGAGTACGTGGGTGAGCAAAAGCTGGTGGATGCGTTTGCCTACGGCCCGAACGCCCAAGCGCGCTTCGACGCGCTCAACGCCGAGCTCTACACGGCGGGCGAGCGCGCGCAGTTTATGGGTTCGCTTTCTAACCCCGGCACGCGCTTTATCAATAACATCATCTACGCCGTGGTCGCCGTGATCGGCTGCGCGGGCGTGATCACGGGCGTGCCCGCGGCGCTCACGGTGGGCGGCGTGCAGATCTTCCTGTCCTACGCCAACCAGTACACTAAGCCGTTCAATGAGGTTACCAACGTCATCACGCAGATCCAGACCGCATACGCCTCGGCGCGCCGCATGTTCGCGTTGCTCGATGCACGCGAGCAGGAGCCCGACGCCGTGGATGCCATTGAGCTCGCCGCCCCGAAGGGCGAGGTTTCGTTTGAGCATGTGGACTTTAGCTATGTGCCCGACCACAAACTGCTGCAGGATATCTGCATCGATGCCAAGCCCGGTATGCGCTATGCCCTCGTCGGTCCCACGGGCTGTGGCAAGACGACGCTCATTAACCTGCTGCTGCGCTTTTACGATATCGATGCTGGGCGCATCGTGGTCGATGGTCGCTCCTCGCGTGACTACACACGGGCGAGCCTGCGCCGCGCTTTTGGCATGGTGCTGCAGGACACCTGGCTGTTCGAGGGCACGGTGGCCGAAAACATTGCCTACGGTTGCCCCGATGCCACGCGCGAGCAGATTGTCGAGGCCGCCAAGCGCGCTCATGCGCATAAGTTTATCGTGCAGCTGCCAGACGGCTACGATACGGTGATCGGCGAGGACGGTGGCACGTTTAGCCAGGGTCAAAAACAGCTGCTGTGCATCGCGCGCGTCATGCTCACCGATCCGGCGATTCTGCTGCTGGACGAGGCAACGTCGAGCATCGATACGCGTACCGAGCTGCAGGTGCAGGCGGCATTCGACGAGCTCATGGCTGGTCGCACGAGCTTTGTCGTGGCACACCGCCTGTCGACGATTCGCAACGCCGATTGCATCCTGGTCATGCGCGACGGCCAGATTATCGAGCGTGGCACGCACGACGAGCTGCTGGCGGCAGATGGCTTCTATGCCGAGCTCTACCGCAGTCAGTTTGCCCAGTGAGCAAGCCCGTGGGGCAAATTAATCAATCGACAGACGGTGGTTTACATCTGTCACGTTAGTACTAAGATATTCATCTAATAAATTGCATTAGTGGCTTTAGTTTTGGGGGAAACGAGGCAACGTGACTATGACGTGCTCTTTGGTGGTTAACAGCAAGAGCGGTAATACCAGGATGGTTTCGGGCGCGATCAAGCGCGCTCTGCAGGCTGCGGGCGTTGAGTTTGTCCATGCCGCGGCGTTGAGCGACGATGCGGATGCAGGTCAGGTTGCGCTCGAGGCGCAGGGCGCCTGCGCGGCCGACACGGTGCTCGTCGGTTTTTGGTGCGACAAGGGCGCGTGCACGCCTTCGGTTGCCGCGCTGCTCTCCGCTCTGCACGGCAAGCGCGTTTTCCTCTTTGGTACCTGCGGTTTTGGCGCCGACCAGAGCTATTATCAGCAGATTATCAATCGCGTGACCTCCAATTTGGCCGAGGATGCCGAGCTTGTGGGTTGGGCAATGTGCCAGGGCAAGATGGGTCTCGCGGTCAAGCAGCGCTACGAGGCCATGCTCGAGCAAGATCCCGACAATGTCCGCTTTAAGATGCTGCTCGACAACTGGGTTGCCGCAAAGGATCACCCCACCAAGGAAGATCTGGACAACATGGCTGCAGCCGCCAAAAAGGCCGTGCTGGGCGAGTAGCTCGCTGCTCGTGGTGCCGGGCGCCCCATAATACAAGTGTGAAAGCCTCGAAATTCTCGAGGCTTTTTTCTTGACACTCGCGGGCGCAACCGTGGCAAGCATTTGGGGTGACATTTTCCATCACCCCGATGACGAGACCGTCCTAGACGACACGCTCGCATGCGTTCGCTGGATGTATCGCCAGATGGAGTACGGCTGTCAAAAGTATCCGGGTTTCTTTACGCATCACTCGCTGAGTTTTATGCAGCAAGACACTGCGGACGGCAAGCGCCGCATGCATCATGCCTGGCAGCATATCCTCGACCAGCTTTGCGTGGTGCTCAAGCGTGATCCTCGGGTACGCCCGGACGCCTTTACCGATCAGTTTTCTGCCGAGCAATTTGCCGAGGTCCTGTTCTCGCTCGTGCTCTCTGCCGTGATTCGGCAAGATTTCGATCCGAGTGCCGCGCTCGAGATTACGCGCCGAACCCTCTACTAACGGCCCCGCGCAAGGCGGGGATTTTTATGGTTAGAAAGTGAACAGCGTTCACGTTAAGGAGGTGGTGCGTGGCACCAAGAACCAAAACCGTTCGTTTGCAACCATTCATTAAGGGAGACGTATATATGCGTGCTTTATTCGAAACGCTATTCGACATCGTCTATCTGGTGACGGTCATTACCCTCGGCATTCGCATGATTCGCGGCAGCAAGGGCAACCGTCAGTTCCAGCTGTTTGGCTGGATGGCGGTCGTTTTGGGCGCCGGTGATTCGTTCCACCTGGTCCCCCGCGCGCTGGCGCTCTGCACGACCGGCTTTGACGCTTATGCCGTGCAGCTGGGCCTGGGCAAGTGGATTACCTCGATTACCATGACCATCTTCTACGTACTGCTCTACTACGTGTGGCGCGAGCGCTACCAGGTGAAGAACCACGTCGGAACGACCGTGGCGATCTTTGCCCTGGCCGTCATGCGTGTCGCGCTGTGCATGCTGCCGCAAAACCAGTGGCTCACCAACCAGACCCCGCTTGCATGGGGTATCCTGCGCAACATCCCGTTTGCCATCATGGGCCTTATGGTCATCGTGCTGTTTTACCGCAGTGCCAGGGAAGATAACGACGAAGCCTTCCGCTGGATGTGGCTCACCATTGTGCTGAGCTTTGGCTTCTACATTCCCGTGGTCCTGTGGGCCGAGGTTGTCCCGGCTATCGGCATGCTCATGATCCCCAAGACCTGCGCGTACGTGTGGACCGTGCTGATTGGCTACAGCGCCATGAAGAAGGAGTGCTAGGTCCATCTTCTAAATGTTTCGCCCGCCCGGCGGCGGAATATAAGGTTTCCTACTCTACAGTCCTGCTCGCACGGAGAGCACATTAAGTGCTCTCCGGCTCGTGCGGAACTCGCGATAAACCTTATATTCCGCCGCCGGACGGGCGCCCCTTTATTGATGGAAGGCCTTATAAGCGGATATTCCATGTCCGGATGTATTCAGAGCGGGACGGGCTTTCCGAATGGGCGGGGTCTTGGAAAGTATGTCCCGGAATCAAGGCTTGGAATGGGATGCACTTTCCGGTTGAGGGGCTCAGTGGAAAATGCATCCCAGTATTCGGCTGAGAAATGGGACACGGTTTCCGGTTGAAGCCTTGGCGGAAAATGTGACCCGGAATTTGTGATCGGAGTGGGACGCGCTTTCCCATCGGTGTCACAAGCGGAAACCGCATCCCACTCCGGACCTGAAGATTGGGACACGCCTTCCAGAAGGTATGGGCTGCGAACTACAATGGGCTGCCTTAAACCCGCAGGGGGGTTAAAAATAAATAAGACATAGGGCAGTATGTTTTAATGTCGGGGGGGGGGCGCATTCTTTTAGATATTCAAAAAACAGACCCCCTATGAAGAAGATGCGTAGGGGGTTAGTAGTAGATATTGGATATGGCAGTCCGGTATGGGGATAAATGACCGCTTACGCCTAAATTGGTAGCGTTTGGCGCTGAGAGCTTGATAAAAATGCAGGACATCGCTAACGTTTTTGTTACGAAAAGAATTCAAATTGGCTTTTTTTCGAACTCACTTTTTAGTGCCTTGCGGTGCCCGAGGAAAGCGACTGTCCCTTCAGGGGATCGAATAAGGCCTCGATGGGGATGGATTAATCGTTTTGATGACTCGCGGACTCAAACGTTTTATTGCACTTCTTAGCAGTCTGGCGCTTGCGCTTGTCATAGCCCTTGCCGTTGTTTCTTTTGCTCCCCGCGCATTTGGATACACGCCTTTTGCAGTGCTTTCGGGCTCTATGGAGCCCAAGCTTCCCGTTGGCTCCATGGTGTTTGTTCGCCAGGTTGAGCCATCGGATATTGCCGTGGGCGACAATGCAACTTTTTACCGATCGGACGGCGCCGTAGTGACCCACCAGGTGTACGAGGTCGACCCTGTGGCGCAGACGATCAGCACGCAGGGAATCGCAAACAAAAATGCAGATGGAAGCATCATGCACGACGCCGAGCAGACGCCTTTTTCACGCGTGATCGGCGTCGTTTCTTTTTGTGTCCCTTACCTGGGCTTCGTTAACGCATATTGCACGACGATGCCCGGTTTGCTTGTTGTGGTGGCCGTTCTGGCGCTGCTGGTCGCGGCGTCGATAGTGCTCGATCGGATGGTTCCCGACGAGCCTGCGGGCAAGCATACCCGCGCGCATGTGAGAGAGCGGCGTTCATAGCAGCAGGGAGAGGTGTCGGCGGCGGCAAGGGCCGTTGCCGGGGAAGTCGGTTTTCGAAAGGAAGAGAACGATGGAAAACAAGAAGAAAAAACGCTACGGCATCGTTGCCGCCCTGCTGCTGCTGGTGCTGGCTGCCGGCGTGGGCACCTATGCATGGCTGACAGCCACGCAGACGCTGAACAACGTGTTTACGGTGGGCAGCATCAACATTCCCGAAAAGAAGCCCGATCCCGACCAGCCCGATAAGCCTGGCACCGATAATAATACCGACAAAGCCTATCTGTTCGAGACCAAGTGGAAAGACAACTCCAAGATTGTTCCTGGCTCCAGCACCGATAAGAACCCGAACGTTGGCATCGCGAAGGGCTCAGACGACGCCTACGTGTTCATCTACGTGAAGAACGCCATGGTCAAGGATGACACCGCTGCCGAGAACACCCCGTACTTCGCCCTCAACGACAACTGGAAGCCGGTTGATGGACAGGTGGCCTCCTCTGCCGACGGCCAGTACCTGAGCGGTCTGTTCATGTACGCCAAGGGTGCTACCGATGACAAACCTGTTGCCCTCCCCGCCAAGAGCGCTACTGAGGACGTCTACACCGGCGAGCTCTTTAGCAAGGTTGTGTTCCCGGGCACCCTGGAGGGCTCCATGGTCGCCACGAACCCCACGATGAAGGTTTCCGCCTACATCTTCGGAGCCGACCAGACGGACGGCAACACCAGCGCTGCTGACAACGCCGTCACTCAGGCCAAGACTTGGGCTAATACCATTAAGAACCAGTAGTAGCCCCACCCCCACTGAGATCCCAGCCCGCTCCCCATCCCCATTTTCGGGCCGGGATCTCGGTCCCCTTTTGATCGACGATTGGCGAACGTAATGCTCAACAATCTTTCCGACAATCAGAAACGCACCTTGGCGCTTGCCGCGATGGCGCTGTTGGCCCTGGCGTGCCTGTGTGGCACGCTGGCTTTTACCGTTGATATGGTTCCGGCGAACAACGTCCTATCGTTTGGCAGCGTGAAGGTACGAGTCTGCGAATACACCCTAAACGAGCAGGGCGAGGAGATTCCGTTTGAGGCCGACGAGCGCGGCGACTATCCCGATACCAAGGCCGGGGGCTCTGACATCAGCCGCATTGTGCGCGTGGAGAACGCCGGCGCGCAGCCTGAGTACGTTCGCGCTCGTCTGCGCATGACGTCGGTGGCGCCCGACGGTTCGAGTGCGGACGCCTCGGGCAACGTCGCCTTTCACGTGAACGCGGGCGAGGGGTCCCCGTGGATCGATGGCGGCGATGGGTGGTACTACTACCGCGGATTGGCCGGACGCGGGGGCGTGCTCGATTCCGGTGCCATGACGGAGAGCCTCATGGACTCGCTGCGATTTGTGGGCGACTACCACGATGCCGCGCGCGGCGGCTCATACAGGCTCGATATCGACGTCCAGGCCGTGCAGGCCAAAAACCAGCAGGCAAACGATACCGTCCTCGACGTGCTCGACGTCGTGGGCTGGCCGGAGGCGAACTAGCCCATGGAGATTAAGAACATGAACCGAGGCGTGCTCGGCAGGCTGATCGCTGTGGTGGCAATCGCCCTTTGCTGCGTTGTAGCGCTGCCGGCGGCAGCGTATGCCGAGGATGTGCCCGAGGACAAGACCGAATTCCATATCACAAACAGGAACGACTTCCTGGCGTGTGTCGCGCTGTCGCGACAGCGCGACACGTCGCAGTGGCGCGTCTATCTCGATAACGATATCGTTCTTAACGATGATGATATGAACGCCATTGTTGCGGATACGGTCAAGCACCTCTCCTTTGGCAACAAAGAGCATCCCTTTAAGGGCGTCTTTGACGGTCAAAACCATACCGTGAAGGGCCTGAACTACGAGAATAAGGTCTTGGATCCCGAGCGCGACACGGGCTTTTTTGCCGAGACCGATGGCGCCACCATCAAGAACTTCTTGGTCAAGGATGCCAACATTTGGGCTGACTTCCGCGGCGGCATTATCGTGGGCAGGGCGATCAACACCCACTTCGAAAACGTTATGGTTATGGAGAGCACCCTGCACGTTACGTGTGCCAACAACATGCTCAATGTGATTACCAATGCGGGTTTTGAGGGGGGCCTGATTGCCGGCGAGCTCGATGGTTGCACCCTCTACAACTGCGAGGTCCGTGGTGGCCGCGCCGTTAACAACACGACTTCGGGCGTACAGGCAATCGGTGGCGAGGGCCTGTATATGGCGGCGTTTGCCGGCTACGTTAAGAACTCGACCATCGAGTATTGCCGCGTGACGCCTACGCGCAACGAGGATGGCTCGATTGCCGAGAAGGGCATGACCGACGTTACCAATAAATACGATGTGGCCATTGGCGCCCTGGGCGGCAACAACGTGTACGCCTCGGGTTTTGTGGGCTGCATGGCAGAAGGCGCTAAAGTCATTGACTGCTTTTCAACGGCGAAATGCTATAGCTATGCTGCTTCTTACGTGGGCGTTGTCTCCGTAACGCGCGCTTGGACGGGCGGTCTTGCAGGCCGCATCTTGTCTAAGAGCGGTAATGAAATCACTCGCAGCCATTTCGCCGGCGATTTGAGCTCGCGCCAGTACAACCCCATCGCCGTGATCCCCATTATTCAAAACGACGTGAACCTGGGCGGTATTGCTGCACGCGCTAATGCGGGTGATGCGACTATCACTGATTGCTACTTCAAGCCCAGTGTCAGCCTATCCGGGTTTAGTCAGGGTACGGCAGCCAAGAAGAAGATTTACGCCCTTGCGGGTGATGGCACGGTATCCGGTGCCGGATTCGGTCCCTGGGACGACGAACGCTACGTCACACGTGAGCTGTGGGAGCAGCATGATTACGACTTCTGTGCCGGCACCATGCGCTCGACTGCTAACGATGCGTATCTGAATGACTCACACCCCAATGAGTGGGCGATGGACTACAAACTGAATATTCCCGTGCATGGCCAGAGCGTTAAGGCGACGATTGATTTTCCCGGTGCAGGCATCGCGACCATCGAGGCAACCAAACTCGGTATTGATCAGGCGACCTCTGATCCGTATACCTTTGCCGTGAGTGCCGTGCTGGCGGGAACGGCCCAGGGCTTGGCCCAGGGCGATACGTCGGTAACGTTTAAGCAGGATACCTCCGCAAAGCCTGAGGGGCTGAGCGGGGAGAACGGCGGCTACCGTTTTATGGGCTGGTTCCGCGAGCCCGATGTGCAAGTGAATCGAATTGGACAAGACAACAGCTGGTTTGACGGCAAGACCGATGCCGATGCTGTGGCTGCTGGCAAGCAGGTCCAGAAGAGCGAGTTGCACGACGAAACGTCAACCTATACTGCCGATAACGCGAAAGGGGCCAAGGCTTTTGAGGGCAATGACCTGTTTATCGCTTCGTACGAGGCACAGGTGCTGTTCTATAACGTTAAGGGCGAGACGCTTGATTGGAAAACCGGTGCTGCGCACGGCAAGTCAACTGATTGGTACCGCTATGGCGTGGGTTTGACGCCCGCTGCCCCCGCGGATCGCGGCAACTTGAAGCCTACCGCGACATTTATCGGCTGGACCACGCAGCCTAGCAGCGAGGCGGGGATGAATGGTGGCTATGCCGCCATCACCTCGACTCAGTTAGCCGAGCTTAAAAATCAGGGAGCTTTTTATCCTGCGGGTTGCGAGATCACGGTTGTCCGTCCTACCGACTTCTACCCGGTGTACAGCGACTACGTGTCGAACATCATAACGGTGTTCGAGGGCAATGAGCAGGACACAACCGACGATAAGACTCTGCGCGACGGTGTGGGCAAAACCAATGTCGACGTCCAGGCTACCGCGGACGGCACCAGCGTCTACACGGTACAGGTGTGCAACACGGAAGGTACGCCCCTGTCCAATGGCGGCAAGCTGCCCGATGGCTATCGCTTCTTGGGTTGGTACGAAAACAAGGGAACCGAGGATGCTCCGCTCGAGGTGCGCGTAAGCCGCGATCCCAGCTATACGCTCCCCGCAGATGTCGATTTAACCGCGCCGCATACCTACATCGCCCGCTTTGAGTACCGAGTGGATTATTACGTTCGGGCTTATACCAACCATGAGTTTACGGACAGCAAGCTACTTTGTTCCGTTTGGAATCGCTATCAAACGCCCTTTGAGGAAAACGTCGGTAGTACCTTCGTGCGCGAAAACGTCGTCCACTGGGGTCCGGAGCATGTTGACCACGGTATAAAGGATAGGTATGACGAAACGTGTGGCACGCGCTTCACGAAGGAAACCCTTGTCGTGAGTCCCCTTAACGCGTACTCGCACAACGTTAAAAACGATACGGGAGCCGATACTCTAAAAAACCTCTATGCCGATACTGATTTTCCAGGCGCTGCAACTCTAAGCGATACTTGGACTTCGGCTTCGCTGAACGTAACGGCCAAACTGGTGAATGATCGCTATCGCCTGAATTTCTGGACGCTTGAGCGCGATGGTGAATATTGGACATATGTGAAAAATCCCATCAAGAGCATAGTGCGAACAGATAAGAAGTACTACGTTCGCGCGATGATTACCACGGACGTTAATTTCTACAACAAGGGCGATAATGTCGTGAGGACTGCCACGCGGCGCTATGAGAGTAACTTGCTGCAGACCAAGGTGAACGGGGCGGATCCGACGTTCACGTATTACTACCCGCATGTTAATAAGTCGGTTAAAGTGGCCGAAAAACCAGAAGATGGTGAGAAAGGATCGTATGAGAGCCCCCTGACCCTCGAAGCTTCCCCGACCGATGCCGACATGGCCGTGCCGGGCTATAAGTTCCTGGGCTGGATTTCGACCGCCGAGGTCAAGAAGGATTCTGCCGTCTGGAAATATATCTATGATGTCGCCGGCGACCCCTATGTGACGAGCGATCCGGAGAAGGCGACGCCATACTTGGCGACCGACGCGTCCAAGGTTACCCAGTGGCAGGATGCCTATCCCGTATACGTAAAATATAACGTTAACTACACCACCAACCTGCACCGCAAGGGCTTTGATGGAACGTCGGGCATCAATGTTCCGCGATTCGACATTACGCCTAAACTTGATCCTCAGCAGAACGGTGACGTGGTGGCTACGGTGAGCCCCGACATTACGACGACGGTGTATGCCGACGGTACTGGTGGCGCCTATCAGCTTAAGAAGCTCGAGATCGAGCTTCCCGACGGAACGGTAAAGAAGCTCGATCCGACGGGCGAAGGCGGCAATACCTATTCCTATACCGTGGAGCCGGGTAAACCCTATACGTTTGTGGCCTACTACACGCCCATTGCGGTGGTGTATCACCTGAACGACACCGATATCGATGGCAAGCTCGCGCAGGAGGGCAATACGCTCGGCAGCCTTAAGGATGGCATGCCACTGCCGACGTATAACGTTGGCGACATCGATGCTGCAACGAACGCATACAATGCCTTCGTAGGCTGGACGGAAACTAAACCGGCATCCGGCAACGGTTATGTCATTTGGTCGGACGGCCTCCCCATGGTGAATACAAACACTGTGGTTAACGCCCCCATGGAGCTGTACCCGGTCTACCGTGCCAGCGCGGTAATTGTCCAATCGAATATCGATGCCAATCTGGATAACCCCGATTCCGTGCGTTTTCTTTCGCGCACCGACTCTGGCGATCAAATTTCGCTGGAAGTAAGAGCTACAGCTGAGGTTGTCGGCAGGGATGGCACCAAGTACGACTTTGTCGGCTGGTCGCGTGACTATGAATCCGATAGTAAATACACTCTGATGACCGAAGACGATAAGTATCCCCTCGAGGGTAGTGAACCCTTTAAGGGCGCGACGTATACCGCGGTGTACAAGGTCACGCCGTATAAGGTGCGCTATCACAGCGTCGACGGGGCGGTCATCTTTACGGCGACGGTCGACTCGGGCGACGAGCGTGCGCAGGACGGTAAGCCTGGCTTTGTCTACACGGTCGATGTTCCCAAAATGGACGAGAGCGGCAACCCTGTCTACGACAACGACGGCAATCCTGTGATGGAGCAAAAATCCGTGGCGTACGATCCGGACGCCCACTCCAAGATCGTCGCGCTGCTCGATGAACAGGCTGCTGCCAATGGCGATAAGCGTGAGCTCTTCTTGGAGTGGCGATATGTGGGTGCGGATGGCAATGCGAAGTCTTGGGATGAGTTTAAGAGTGAGCCAGTCAAGGGTGACATGGACCTGTATCCCGTGACGTATCGCGTGGTTGCCAACGATACGTCTGATCCCGCGTGCCCCGTAACTATGACCGCGCAGCTTAAATGGCTGCTCGATCCCGCCGCCGCCAACACCGTCGATGACGGTGCCGACAAGGCGCCGTTTAAGGTCTGCTTTGCCGAGCCGTTTATGTGGACGCAACTGACTGTTACGGTAACGCAGGCAAGCTACGGCCCTGGTGCAGAGGGCGTTTCTGCGGCGGAAGAGCCTGTGAACGGCAAGTTTGTCTCGCTCTACAGCCTGGGTTCGGGTAATGGTTCGTTCGACCTGGCCAACCGTCTGGAGTATAAAAAGACGGGTGAAGACGGCCAAGGCGACGGCAATGCCGTGTTCAACTTTGACCAGACTCATGCGCTGACGATCGTTAAAAAGACTACCGATGCTAGTGCCATGGGACAGACGTTCCGCTTTAAGGTGACGAAGACGGCGGAGGGAGCCTCTCCCGAGACGCGCGTGGTCGAGGTGAAGGTCGATAAGCAGCAGCCGGAAAACGGTGAGACCTGGTATGTCGGCAGCGTGCAGTTCGCCGCTCCGGCGGGCATCTATACCGTCGAGGAAGACACGAATTGGGCATGGCGCTACGAGGGCGAGCTGAGCACGCCGGGCAAGGCGCCCGGTAAATCTGCCGAGCTGACGATTTCGTCTGCTTCGAGCGCGGGCGATGCGGTGGTGACGTGCGTCAACACGCGCGCGAAGGACAAATGGGTCGATGGCGGCTCGCGTGCCAAGAATGTTTGGGAAAACGGCACGCTGAGGAGGGAGGACAAGGATGACTAAGCGCAAGCGGATCGTTGCCCTCCTTGTCGGCGTCCTCCTTTTGGCCGGCGTCGTCGGCGCCTTTGCGTGGCTTTCGGTTACGGGCGTGCTGGTCAACGAGTTTGGCTTTGGCTCGGTGGCGCCTTCGGTGGACGAGACGCGCAAGGACAACGTGAAAAGGGATGTCTCGGTAAAAAACACGGGCTCGGCTCCGGCATACCTGCGTGTCGCGGTGGATATCTACTGGCAGGATAAGGATGGCGCGCGCCTGTGGGATGAGCCGGTTGCCGGCACCGACTACACCATTGAGTGGGGCGATAAAGGCGATGCCTCCGCCACTAACAGACCTTCGTCTTGGGTTCTTGCGAGCGACGGGTTCTACTACTGGACGTCTTCTGTTAAGCCGCTCGACAAGACGGGCGTGCTCATCAAGAGCGTGTCCGAAAAGAAGGCAGATGGTAAAAACCTAGTCGTCGACATTTCGACCCAGGCAATTCAGTCTACGCCCGACGATGCAGTTAAAGAGGCATGGGGTTGCACGGTCAATGATGGCGTGCTGGTGCCGCCGCATGGAGGTGCGTAAGTATGGCATTCCCAATTCGCAAAGGTGTTGCGCGCTCCTTGCGTTGCATGGTCGCGGCCATTTTCTGCGTGGTCGCGCTCGCTGTTCCCGCCCGTGCGTTTGCCGATACTCCCGCGATTGCCTATGACGGAAATGCGCGCCAGCTGACGGTAACGGGGGCGACGGGCTCCTCGGGGGAGCCCGATCTGTTTCCCGCCTTTAAAGATCTAATGCCCGGCGATGCGCGCGAGCAGCAGATCGAGGTTCGTGCCACGGGCGTAAAGTCCCAGGTACGCGTGTTTGTGCGGGCCGTTGTCAATCACGAGACGGCACACCTGCTGTCGCCCATTACCTTAACGGCGTCGGCTGGCGATGCGTCTGACGGTTGGCTCCAGACGGGAACGCCGGGCAGCGTGTTCGCCTATCCCACGCAGGTCGCCACGTTCACGAGCGATGGCAGCACGGTGCTCAATCTGCAACTAAGTGTCCCGACGTCGGTGGGCAACGAGCTTGCCGACGCAAGCAAGACCATTCGCTGGGAAATCACCGCCGAGGACGATGGCGAGAAGATTCCCGTACAACCTGCTGGCAGTAAGAGCCCCGGTCTGTTTGGCCTGGCGGCAACCGGCGACAGCACGCTCGCATTGCTCTTGGTGTTGCTGACGCTTGCAATCATCGCTTTCATGGCCGCGCTGCTTTTATCCCGGAGGGATAAGCGTTAGGTCCATCTTCTAAACGCAACGCCCTCCCGGGCGGCGGGCACGAAGTTCCCTGCTCTACAGTCCTGCGCAAGACGAAGGCCACATTAAGTGGCCTTCTTTGCGT
>UQLI01000036.1 GCA_900541715.1 uncultured Collinsella sp. | reverse complement strand
TGAATATTCATTGAATATGACAATTATCGTGCAGTAATGGGAATGATAACTGAAATTTTCGATACCGAGACAGCAAAAGTGAGAACGGCGAAAACCGTTCCCACTTGCGTTTTGTATGCAGCTTTTCCTGCGTCACATCGTAGAGAAAGATGCCTTCGCCCAGCAACGTATCGTTAGTGTCATGCTTACGGATGTTAAAGAGAACGGAGCAGTCGTGTTTCTTGGAAAGCTGTACAATATCATCCCCGGTAAAAAGCCATTCACCAGGGCCTTTAACAGCGCCCCATCCGCATTCTCATACACCGCAGTGGAGCTACCACCATATTTTTCAGGTAACTGCCCATTTATATGCCGCATCCTCCCTATAGTTCTTTTAGCATAGAAAGGATTTGCGCGCCACTTTGTCAACAGGTCCGTTATTGTACCTTATCAATCCTTGACAGCACCTTATCTAAGTCACGGACAACGTGCCAATTCCGAACAGATTCCGAACATCAGCTCACATTTCTGTCCCAAATAAAGCAAAAAAATCCTGAAACCATTGCGGTTTCAGGATTTTAGCTGGTCCGAGTGGCGAGACTTGAACTCACGACCCCTTGACCCCCAGTCAAGTGCGCTACCAAGCTGCGCCACGTCCCGAAGCTTTTGTTTGTTGCTCTGCTCTCGCTCGCAACAGGGAGTATATTAACCCGAAACTTTGTCCTTGTGCAAGAACTTTTTTACAAATTTTGAAGCAAGTCCAAAATTGTATCTGCAAGCTGGGGTTTTGTTAGCACGGGAAGTTCTTGCGTACCCGCTTTACTCACAATCCAGGCCTTGTTGGTATCGGTTCCAAAGCCCGAATCGGCGCGCGAGACATCGTTGGCGATAATGGTATCGCAACCCTTGCGGGCGAGCTTGCGCTGCGCGTACTCCACGACGTTATCGGTCTCGGCCGCAAAGCCGATCACGCATCGCTCGCCCTTTTGGCACGAGAGCTCGGCCAAAATATCGACCGTTTCGACGAGCTCGATGCAATCCAAGCGTTCGTTGGCCTTTTTGAGCTTATGGTCGGCAGGGGCCGCGGGAGTATAGTCGGCGACGGCGGCCGCACAAATTGCCGCATCGGCCGTCTGGAAGGCGCTCAGGGCCGCTTGGAGCATCTCTGCGGCGGTCTGCACGCGCACGCACTCCACTCCGCGGGGAACATCGAGCGATGTCGGTCCCAACACGAGCGTGACCTCGGCACCGCGGCGTGCGGCCTCCCCTGCCAGGGCGACGCCCATCTTGCCTGATGAGCGGTTGCCAATGAAGCGCACCGGGTCGATCGGCTCGTGCGTGGGGCCGGCAGTGATCACGATGCGCTTGCCCGCAAGGTCCTGAGGTGCCGGGTTGAGTACTTCGCAGACGGCCTCGACGATGTCCTCGGGCTCGCTCATGCGTCCCGTGTCCACGTCGCCGCAGGCAAGGTAGCCGCTGCCGGGTCCCACCACATGGACACCGCGCTCGCGCAGCGTGGCCATGTTGGCCTGCGTCGCCGGCGCTTTCCACATGCCGTTGTTCATGGCCGGCGCGATCACGATGGGCCGCGGCGTTGCCAGCAGCGTGGTGGAGATGAGGTCGTCGGCGATGCCGTTGGCCATCTTGGCAATGATATTGGCCGTCGCGGGCGCTACGACCACCAGATCGGGCTCCTGCGCCAGCGAAATGTGGTGGATGGGGTCAGACGGGTCGTCGAATAGCCCAACAGCGACCGGCTCATTGGTAAGCGCACGGAAGGTGAGCGGGCCCACAAACTCGGTGGCATGCTTGCTCATAACGACCTTGACGCACGCGCCGCGCTTTTGCAACAGGCGCACGATATTGCACGACTTATAGGCGGCGATCCCGCCGGTAATGCCCAGCAGGATCGTTTTTCCCTCAAGTTGCATTGAATTGTTGGATGCCGCCGTCATCGCTAGGCTTCCTTGCTCGGGAGTACCAGGAGGCGGTGGCAGTACGGGCAGTGCGTAATCTCGCTACCGTCGTGGTTGAGGTCACTCATGGACGATGCCTGCAGCGCGGTGTGGCAGACCGTGGGGATGTTGCCCTGGATGGTCTCGACGGCCAGGCCGCGGAACTGCTTGAGCAGACGCTCGTAGTCGGTGAGCACGTCGGCCGGCAGCGTAGCGGCAAGCGCGGTGCGCTCCTTCGTGGCGGTGTCAATCTGAGCCTGCAGGTCGGCGGCCTTGGCGCGGGCGGCCTTGGTATCGGCCTTCACGCCCTCCTCGAACTTGGCGATGATTGCCTGCGCGCGAGCCTCGCGGTCGAGCGCCTCCTTGTGGGCGATAACGACGTCCTTGCGGGTGTGCTCAATCTTGTCCAGGCGTTTGGCCAGGGTGGCAAGCTCGTTTTCCAGATCCTGGACCTCGCGGTAGTCAGAGCCGTCGACGTGGCGCTTCTTGGCGGCCTCGATGGCGTTGTTGGTCTGGATCTCGGTGGTGTTGAGATCGTCCAGCTCAATGTCCAGGTCCTTGCGCTGGGCGTAGAGCTTAGTCATCTCGGCCTTGAGCTTCACATAGGTCTTGCGCTTAGAAGCGAGCTCCTTGAGCTCCGGCATATTGGCAAGTTCGCTCTTGTTGCGGGCGAGCTCCAAATCGATCTGTTGCAGCTTGAGTAGCGTAGCGCCGGCGCTCATAATTTCTCTCCTTTTGTCACAGTCCACCATTGGCAAGGGTTCAGTATTTTAATCGCATGACGGGGGTCGACCCCGGCGTCAACTGCAGAGTTCATCAATATATCAACGAACGGCTCCTCGGAGCGGTCGTGGCCGAGCAAGATCACCGGCAGCCCGCGCAAGGCAAGATCTTGCGCCACGTGGTAGCCCGCTTCGCCCGTCACGACAACGTCCGCGCCCGCGGCGATGGCGGGCTCTCCAAAGTCGCCCAGGGAACCGCCCAAAATAGCGACGGTTCGGCATGCGTGCTCGGCTTCGCCCCACACACGCGGGTCGCTGCCGAAGGCTGTGGCAGCACGGGTGGCAAGATCACGCAGCGTGCACGGGTCGTTGAGCGTTGCAAGCGTGCCCAGGCCGGTGACCTCGGGGTCGTCCACGTGCTCCAGTGAGCTCACGGGTGCGGCACCCAGCAGCTCGCTCAGGCAGACGCGGGCTTCGTGCGAGCGGTCCAGGTTGGTGTGGAGCGATATGATGCTCACGCCGCAACGCGCTGCCTCGTAGAGTGCCGCGCTGCACTGGGGGCGTGCGGCATCAGCTGGGCAAAAGGCCTCAGGAGCCTTGATATAGATAGGGTGATGCGTCAGCAGAACGTTGGCACCGGCCTCGAGAGCGCGGTGTACGTTGGTCTCGGTTGCATCGAGCGCACAGGTCACGCCGGTGATCTCGGCGGCAGGGTCGCCCACGGATAAGCCTACGTGGTCCCAGGGCTCGGTGTCCGTCTTTGGATAGCGTGCCAGCAGAGCGCGCTCGAGCTCGGCGACGATCATGCGGCACCCACGATCGACAGCAGCGCTTGGGCAAAGTCGTCCAGATCGGCTGGGTTCACGCGGTCATCGAACGAGATGCGAAGAGCGCCGAGAGCTTGCTCGCGACCGATGCCCATCGCGCTCAAAACATGGCTCGGGTCCATGCTGCCGCTCGAGCACGCCGAGCCTGCCGATACCTCAAAGCCGGCGGCGTCGAGCTTGATGATGAGCTCCTCGGAGTCCATGCCGTCAATGTAGATCGACACCATGCCGGGCAGACGGTCGGCATGCGCATAGTCGCCCATGGTGGCGTGAATGCGCGGATGGGCCGTAAGCATGGCGTAGAGCTTGTTGGAAAGGGTTTGCAGCTTCTCGCGCTCCTGAGCCACATGGGGAGCCAGCGTGCGGGCGGCAGCGGCAAAGGCCAGCTGCGTGCGCAGGTCCTGCGTGCCGGCGCGACGTCCGGCTTCCTGTCCGCCGCCAAAGATGCGGGGGCGCAGCGGCGTGCGGGTCTTAACGTAAAGCGCGCCGGATGCCACGGGACCGCCAATTTTGTGGGCGGCGACGGACATGGCATCGACGCCCAGCTCGGCGGCATCGAGCGGAATGTGCAGATAGCCCTGGATGGCATCGGTGTGGAACAGAGCGCCCACGGTATGCGCGGCCGCGGCAAGCTCGCGGATAGGCTGTACCACGCCGGTCTCGTTGTTGGCAACCATGATGCTCACGAGCGCCACGTCGTCGCCTAGTAGCTCGACAAGCGTGGCAGGCTCAATGTAGCCCATGCGGCAGGGCTGCACCAGGTCGACGCTAAAGCCTGCGGCACGCAGCAGCGGCAGGTTGTCCAGAATCGAATCGTGCTCGATGGCAGATACGATCACGCGGTTACGCTTACGGTCGCGCTGACGTGCACCCTCGGCAAGACCGAGTAGCGCCAGCTGGTTGGCTTCGGTGCCGCCGTTGGTCAGAACAATCTCAGACGGGCGAACGCGCGCGCCAAAGCTGCGGGCGATCTCGCGACGTGCAACCTCCAGACGCGCGGCAGCCTTGCGGCCGAGCGAGTGCAGCGAGTTGGGGTTGACGCCGGCAAGCTCGCTGTCGTCGTACTCGCGCTGCGCAAGGAGCGCCTCGGCGCGCATGGGCGTCGAGGCGGCATAGTCAAGATTCACGGGTATGCGGTTTTGACCTGCGGTCATAAGGGTTTATGCCTCCTGTGCGGCCTCGTTGCCCAGCTTCTGCAGCAGCGCAACCTCGGCAGCGGGATCTTCGGACTTAAATACGGCGGAGCCGGCCACCAGAACATCGGCACCGGCCTTAACGACCTCGGCGATGTTTTTGGAAGAGATGCCGCCGTCGACCTCGATGAGGGGCGAAACGCCGTGGCGCTCACACATGGCCTTGAGCTCGTGCAGTTTGGCGATGGTGCCGGGGATAAAGCTCTGGCCGCCAAAGCCGGGGTTCACGCTCATGAGCAGCACCATGTCAACAATGTCGATGATGCTATCGAGCACGCAGACGGGCGTGGCGGGGTTGAGCACCACACCGGCCTTGACGCCGCGCTGCTGCAGATGCGTGAGCGTGCGGTGCAGGTGCGTGGAAGCCTCGTAGTGCACGGTGATCATGTCGGCACCGGCGTCGGCGTACCAATCAACGGTCTCGTCGGGGTTCGACACCATCAGGTGCGCGTCGACCGGTACATCGGTGGAGCGCTTGACGGCCTTGAGGATGTCGACGCCAAAGGTGAGGTTGCCGGTAAAGTGACCGTCCATAACGTCGAAGTGCACGTAGTCGGCACCGGCGATCTTGTCGAGCTCGCCCTTGAGGTTGGCCATGTCGGCCGAAAGGATGGACGGAGCGATTTTGATGGAACCCATGGTAGAAGCCTTTCTGCGCTAGTCGGTGAGTCCGTAGAACTCTTGAGAAGGGACGCGTTCGGTAAGAATCTCGAGCGCCCTATCCAAAGTAACACCGTTGTAGAGCGTTTGCTCCACGGCAAAGGTGAGCGGAATGTCTACGCCCAGTGAACGGGCAAGCTCGCTCACGCTGCGGGCCGCGACGGCGCCCTCGACAACCATATGCGTGCGCGTCTGATACTCGTCGAGCGACACGCCGTGGGCAAACTCGTAGCCAAAGGTGCGGTTGCGCGAATGCTCCGAGGTGCAGGTGGCAATGAGGTCACCCATGCCGGCAAGTCCCATGCAGGTCATAGCTTGACCGCCGCGGGCATGCACCAGACGGCTAATCTCGGCCAGGCCGCGCGTCATGATGAGGGCGAGCGTGTTGTCGCCGGCACCGGTGCCGGCGGAGATGCCGCACACGATGGCGATGACATTTTTCATGGCGCCGCAAACCTCGACACCGGTCATGTCTTGCGACAGATAGATGCGGAAGGCCGTGGACAGGAGCAGGTCCTTAAAGGTCTCCCCTATCTGCGGATCTTTGCTGGCGATGACGGCGGCAGAAAGCCCGCCGCGGCAGATCTCCTCGGCATGGTTGGGGCCCGAGAGCGCCGCCACGCGCGCCTCGTTGCCGATCTCGCTGGCGATGACCTCGCTCATGAGCAGGCCGGATTCGGGCTCAATGCCCTTGGTGAGGCAGAGCACCGGGGTATTGGCTGCGATAAAGGGCGCGGCCTGGTGGCACACGCTGCGAAGGTGCGTCGAAGGAACGGCGAAGATGATGGCCTCGGCGCCGTCGAGCGCCTGTACCAGGTCCGTGGTGGCGACGACGTTGCCGGGCAGCTCGTAGCCCACCAAATACCGGGGGTTGCGGTGCTCGCCATTGATGCCGGCGGCCGTCTGCTCGCTGTGGGCCCACATGGTCACGCGCTCGGCCCGCGCGGCGGCAAGGCCCGCGACGGCGGTTCCCCAGGAGCCGGAGCCAATCAGCGCAACATTCATGACTCTCTCCTACTTATCGTCGGGCTCGGTGACGCGCTTGGTAAACGAGAGCTTGGACTCCTTACCCGTCATGAGCTTTTTGATGTTCGCACGATGGGCCCACACCACAGTAATGCCGATCAGCGCCATGCAAAACTTAAGTCCGAGGCTGCTGTACGGAAAGACCGCGCAGGCAGCGATGGGAAGACCGATGGCCGCGGCAAGCGAGCCCACCGACACAAACTTGGTGATGGCGACGGCCACGATAAACATGCCCAACAGCGAAAGTCCGATGGGCCAGTACCAGGCGAGGATGACGCCCAGACCAACTGCGATGCCCTTGCCGCCATGGAAGTTGAGGTAGGGCGAGAAGATATGGCCCCACACGGCTGCCAGGCAGATGACGCCGAGCATCCAGTCGCCGGCGGCACCGGGGGCCATAATGCTCACGGGGAAGCCATAGCCCAAGTCGGCAATGAGCGGACGCGCGATAAGGACGCAGATGGCGCCCTTAAGGCAGTCGAGCAGCAGCGTGAGCGCAGCCACCTTGGGGCCGGCCACGCGCAGGGCGTTGGTGGTGCCGATGTTGCCGGAGCCCGCCTTACGAATGTCCGTGTGGTTGAACACGCGGCCCAGGATCAGACCAAACGGAATCGCCCCGATAAAGAACGAGACCACGGCGCAGATGGCGGTCAGAAGAATCGGATTATGCATCCTTTTGCTCCTTCTTCCTAAAGAAGAGTCGAATGGGCGTGCCGGCAAAGTCGAAGGTCGAGCGCATGCGGTTCTCTACGTATCGCTGGTAGGTGTCGTTGACCAGGTCGCTGTGGTTGACGAAGAACGTGAACGTCGGCGGGTTGACGCCCGTCTGGGTCACATAGTGCATACGCAGGCGGCGCTTGCCGTCCACCACGGTATGACCGAACTCGCGCAGGTCGGTGAGGAACGTGTTGAGGCGTGAGGTGCTGATCTTCTGCGAGCGCGTCTTCTCGGCGGCGTCGACCATCGCCCAGATCTTCTCGACGCTACGGCCGGTCAGGGCCGAGATGCGCAGGTACTGAGCCCAGGGAGCCATGACGCCCAGACGGCGGTCGACTGTCTCCATGCAGGCCTCGCGCTTGCGGTCGTCGTCGAGCAGATCCCACTTGTTGAGCAGTACCACGATGGCGCAGCCGCGCTCGATGGCCAAGCCCATGACCTTCTGGTCCTGCTCGGTGACGCCCACGGAGGCATCGACGACGAGCAGCGCCACGTCGGCGCGGTCGATGGCACGCAGGCCGCGGACCATGGAGTAGTACTCGATGTTCTCGTACACGGTGCTCTTCTTACGGATGCCCGCGGTGTCGACCATGCGGTAGTGCTTGCCGTTGCGCTCCACGACGGTGTCGATGGCGTCGCGCGTGGTGCCGGCAATGTTGGACACGATGGAGCGGTCGGCGCCCAGGATGCGGTTGAACAGCGAGGACTTACCGGCGTTGGGGCGGCCGATGATGGCGACGTTCAGCGCGTCGGGGAACTCATCGGCGACCTCGTCCTCTTCCTCCGGAAGCAGGGCCACGATATCGTCGAGCAGGTCGCCCGTGCCATGACCATGCAGGGCCGAGAGCGGCGTGGGCTCACCGATGCCGAGCGAATAGAACTCCCAGATGCTGTCGTTCTCGCGATCGGGGTTGTCGAGCTTGTTCACCAGCAGAAAGACCGGCTTGTCGCAGCGCTTGAGCATGCGAGCGACAGACTCGTCCTCCTCGGTGACGCCGGTGCGGCCGTCGACCACAAACAGGATGACGGCGGCTTCCTCGGCGGCGGCGAGGGCCTGGTCACGGATGGACGTGGCGAAGACGTCATCGCTCTTGAGCGGTTCGATGCCGCCCGTGTCGACGATGGTGAACTCGCGGCCGTTCCAATCGGCCGTGTGGTACGAGCGATCGCGCGTGACGCCGCGGGACTCGTGGACGATGGCGTCCGAGGTCTGGGCCAGGCGGTTAACGAGCGTGGACTTGCCCACGTTGGGGCGTCCGACGACGGCGACGATAGGTTTCATCTGCACTCCTTTAATGGGTAGGGTCAGTGGAAGTGTTAGAGTCGGCAGGCACAATGCCAAGGAAGTGCTCCAGGGTATCGAGCAGCTCATGCGGCATGGTCGACACCACATGAACCTCGGCGCCGCGACTGGTAAGGCTTGCGAGTAAATCGTCACGATGATACTCGTCAAGCGTCATGCCGTCAGCGTTGAACATGAGCTTAGGCACAAAGAGCATAACCCCCGAGAGGTCCTGCGGCAGCTGTTCCAGAATGTCGCAGGCGACGATGAGGCCGGTCACGTCCACGTTGCCGCCAAAGTAGCGGTTCTTGATGGCCGTGACGGTGCCGGCGAGTCCCTTGGGCGATTCCACAAAGCGGGCTACCGTATCGCGTGCGCTGGCGCCCGAGAGGCACAGCAGGTGCTGGCCTCGGGCGGCGATGGCCTCGCGGACGCGACGCAGGCGCTCGGCGTCGGCGGCAAGCACATCGTCGGTCTCGTCCAGATACGAGCGGATCATGCCAATGCCGTCGTAGTATTGCGGGTAACCGTCGTAAAAGTCTGCCTCGGGAGGATCGATGCCGGCGTCCAGATAGAACTCGTCGCTCATCTGGAAGGTGTGGCGGCCAAAGCGCTCATAGGCGCGGTCCTGGAACGGTCGGATCATGGCAATAGTCTCGCGCGCCAGCTCGGGCTTGTCGCTGTAGGACCAGCTAAAGCGATTCTGGTGCTTAGTAAAGCCCAGAGGCACAATGCCCAGGCTGGTGATTTGCTCGTGCTCCTCGCAAAAGCGCAGGGTCTTTTCCAGCTCCTCGCCGTCATTCATGCCGGGGCACAACACGATCTGCGCGTGAATCTCGATGCCGGCGGCCATGATGGCCTCGAGCACATCCATGCCGCGCTGGGCGTTGCGGCCCATCATGCGTCGGCGGACATCGGGGCTCACGGCGTGGACCGACACGTTCATGGGGCTCATGTTGCGTTGGATGACGTTTTGCACGTCCTCGTCGGTGAGGTTCGTGAGCGTGACAAAGTTGCCCTGCAAAAAGCTCAGACGATAGTCGTCGTCGCGGATGTAGAGCGTGGAGCGGCCGCCCTTGGGCAGCATGGTCATAAAGCAGAACACGCAGGCGTTCACACAGGTGCGCATACCATCGAAGATGGGGCCATCGAATTCAAGGCCCCAGTCCTCTCCCGGGAAGCGGTCGAGCTCGACGGGGGTGACGCTGTTGTCGCGCGGGTCGAAAACCTCGAGGTCGACGGTGTCGTCGTCGGCCTCCCAGAGCCACACGATCATGTCGGTGAGCGCCTCACCGTTGACCGTGAGCACGCGCATGCCCGGCTCGATACCCACATCCCACGCGGGCGATTCGGGACGCACGTTCTTTACGAGCGCGCCCTCACCCGGCTCGGGGTCGCGGCTGCGCCCGTAATCGGCCACCTCGGCGGCGTATGCGGGTACGGTCTGGTCCATGATTAGCGGCAAAGCTCCTTGATGCGCTCGACGGCGCGCTCGATGTGTTCTTGCGGGGTGGAGGCTCCGGCGGTGATGCCGATGTGGTGAGCGTCGGTAAACCAAGCGGTCTCAAGCTCTGAAGCTTCCTCGATGTGATGCGTGCGCTCGCAGGCGTCTGCGCAAATCTGCGCCAGGCGGCGGGTGTTGCCCGAGTTCTTGCCGCCCACGACGACCATGCAGTCGCAGCGGTTGGCAAGTGTGGCTGCTGCCTGTTGACGTTCACTTGTGGCAGCGCAAATGGTGTTGATCACACGCAGCTCCTGCACGCGCGGGGTGATAGCTGCCACGACCTCGGCGAGGTTCTGCGCGGTCTGGGTGGTCTGCACGACGAGGCCTACCTTGCCCTTGAGCGACAAGGCATTGGCGTCGGCGGCACAGCTCACGACCTGTGCATCTTTGCCGGCGTGGCCAAGAATGCCCTCGACCTCGGGGTGACCCGGCTCGCCTACGACCACCACGCGGTAGCCCTCGCGCACCAGGCGCTCGGCTGCCATATGGACTTTCTTCACGTAGGGGCAGGTGGCGTCGACCACGTTTAGGCCGCGCTTGCGGGCAGCATCGATTACCTGCGGCACCACGCCGTGGGCGCGGATGATCACGGTGCCGGTTGCGGCGTCGTCCAGGGTTTCGGCCAAGCCAACGCCTGCCTCAGCGAGCTCGCGTACCACGATGGGGTTATGGATGAGCGGACCCAAGGTATGAACCTGAGTGCACTCCCCTGCCTGCGGCGCGGCGGCCAGCGCCATATCGAGCGCACGCTGTACGCCGTAGCAAGTGCCGGCGTGTGCTGCGATCTCGATGGTAGTCGCTGTTGCCTGGTCGGACGCGGTCGCGGCAGTGTTCGTAACGTTCTCGCTCATGGCTAGAACCTGCCCGGATGCTCGGCGCACAGCTCGTCTCGCATAGCGTAGACGCGGTTCATGGCCTCGGACTCAAACCATTCCAGGCGCTCCGTGCGCTTAAGCCCAGCCGGTGCGTCGGAAAGCGAGACGGCCTTGCCGGCGCGGATCCAGCACTTCTTGGGACGCATGAGCTTTTTGCCTGCGGGCGTGATGTCGGACCAGCCGCAGATGGCGAGCGGGTTGACGGGCGCCTTGCCCATCTGGGCGATGAGCGCAAAGCCGCCGTGGACCTCGGGCTTGATCTCGCGCGAGCGGATGCGCGTGCCCTCGGGGAAGATCAGAACGTCCTCGCCGCGCTGCAGCGCATGCTGGGCGGCGCGCAGACACTTCATATCGGCAGTACCACGCTCCACGGGGATGCCGCCCACGCGGCTAAAGGCCCAGCGTACGATCTTGCTCTTGGCGAACTCGGACTTAAAGATGGGACGAATGCGGCGCCCCCCAAAGAACAGCGCCGTCTCCACGGCCAAGAGCTCGGCCATCGAGGTGTGGTTGCAGATGACCACGCTGCCGCGGCCGTCCTGGCGCTCAAACAGCAGATCGGCATCCTCGACCTTCCAACGCCACATGAGCTTGGAGAAGGCCCAAAGGATTGCCATGACCACGAAAACGGTGCCGCGGATGAGCGCCGGGAACTCGGCGTAGGGGGCGTTGTAATAGTCCTCGGGCGTCTGCTTAAACAGGCGCATGGGCTACCTCCTTTGGTTGATGAGGTCCTCGATGATACGAACGACCTCGTCGATGGTGTGAGCGGTGGAGTCGACGTGCACGGCGTCCTCGGCGGGCACGAGCGGGGCGACCTCGCGGCTGCTGTCGAGCTTGTCGCGCTGCTTAAGGGCGTCGAGGGTCTCGTCGACCTCGGCCTCGAGCTGCTCGGACGTGAGCGGCTGGGCATCGTTTTGGTGACGCTGCAGCACACGGCGACGGGCGCGCTCGCGCGGGTCGGCGGTCAGGAAGACCTTGACCTGCGCGTTAGGGAACACGACGGTTCCGATGTCGCGACCCTCGGCCACGATATCGCGGTCCTCGGCGGCGCGGCGCTGATGGATGAGCATGGCGGCGCGCACGCCCGGATAGGCCGAAACCTTGGACACGTTGGCGTCGACCTCCGGGGTGCGGATGGCAGCCGAAGCGTCCTGGCCGTCAATGGTCAGGCGCGTGTCCTCGCCGGTGCCGTTGGTAAAGCGAATCTCGATCTGCTTGGCGAGGGCGTCGATGGCCGCCTCGTCGTCTAGATCGATTCCGCGATCGAGCGCGGCGAAGGTGACGGCGCGATACATGGCGCCCGTGTCGAGCTTGTTAAAGCCAAGCTGGCGGGCGATCTCCTTGGCGATGGTGGACTTGCCGGAACCGGCGGGGCCGTCGATGGCGACGATCATGCAATGCTTCCTTTCGATGGTTGACGTGCTGGTATGGTTCGCAGGCGTTGGGGTGCGGCGGGTTGCCTAGCCCGTGTAACGCTCGCGGTAGGTGTTGCGCTTGGGTGCGGAGCCGTGGCTGCCGTGGTGACGCGTGCGGCTGGCGGGGGTTTCCTGGGGCTTGCCTCCGCGCATGGCGCTGGCCTGCTTGGGAGGGATGCCACCGCTTTTGAGGATCTGCACCTCGCGGTCGGTGAGCTCGCGCCACGAGCCTTTGGCCACGCCCTCGAGCTCAAGGCCGGCAAAGTTGCAGCGATGCAGACGGATTACCGGGTGGTGAATCTTGCTCAGCATGCGCTTAACCTGATTCTTGCGACCCTCGCGGATGATGACCTCGACGGCGGTGGTGCCGGGCTTGACGCCCTGTGGCGCCACGGCCTCGGCCTCGCGCGCGTTAATGACACGGCAGATTGCCGGCTGGCACAGGCCGTCGTCGAGCTCGATGCCACGGCGGAGCGGTTCCAAGTCGCGATCGGTCAAGTGGCCGTCCACGAGCGCCTGATAGGTCTTGTAGACGTGCTTACTCGGGTGCAGCAGGTCCTGTGACAGGTCGCCGTCGGTGGTAAAGAGCAAAAGGCCCGTGGTGTCGCGGTCCAGGCGGCCCACCGGGAACAGTCCCGGAAAGCGGTCGCGGGGGACCAGGTCGGCAACGCAAGGGCGCTCCTGCGGGTCGCTCATGGTGGTGAGGTAGCCGGTCGGCTTGTAGAGCATCAGGTACACGGCGCCCTGGTTGAGCTTGACGGGTATGCCGTCGACCTCGATATGGTCGCGGTCGACATCGACCTTGGTGCCCAGCTCGGTCGCGACCAGCCCGTTGACGGTCACGCGGCCGGCGGTCATCAGGTCCTCCGAGCCGCGGCGGCTCGCTACGCCCGCGCGCGCCAAAAAGCGCTGCAGGCGCATGGTGTGCGGGTAGACGGGCTGGGCGCCGGTTGCGGGCACTGCGTTGCCCATGGCGCGCGTCTCCCCTACTTCGTTAGTCCTCGTCATGCATATCCTCCGAGGTCTCGTCGACGACCAGGGTCTCAAAGTCCTCGACTGCCTCAACATCTTCAACATCGGTATCGAGCAGTTCGCGCTCTTCGTCCAGATCTTCGGCCTGCTCCTCGAGCGTGGACTGAATGCTGCGGCCGCTTAGACGCTCGCGGATAAACTGGCGCGACTGCTCGTCGGGGGCAAACTGCTCCAGATCGGGCAGGTCGCGGGTGGAGCGCAGACCGAACTTTTCCAAGAAGGCGTTGGTCGTGCCGTAGATGATGGCTTGACCGCGCTGGGGATCGCGGCCGAGCTCGCGCACTAGACCCTTGTCCACGAGCGACGCGATGACGCCGTCGGAGTTGACGCCGCGGATGCCCTTGACCACCTCGCGCGTCACGGGCTGGTGGTATGCGATGACGGCCAGGGTTTCGAGCGCCGCCTGCGACAGCTTTTGCGTGTCCCAGCTCAACACATAGGCCTCGACCACATCGTGGTAGGCGGGATGTGTAAACAGGCGCCAGCCACCGGCGACCTCGCGCAGCTGAAAGCCGCGGTTGGCCTCCTCGTACTCAACCTTGAGCTCGGCGAGCAGCGACGCGCACTCGCCGGGGGCGATATCCAGTGCGCCGGCCAGCGCGGGCGCACTCACCGGGTCGCTCGACACCAGCAGCAGCGCCTCGAGGGCACCTTTGAGGCTGTTTGCCTCCAGCGTGGAAAGGGTTGACATGGTTGCGGCTCCTATTCGGTGAGCTCGGGGCCCTCGCCGGGCACATAGGCCTCGGCGCCCTCGACGCGGTTGATTTGAATGGTTCCAAAGATCTCGTCCTGGCTCAGCGTGAGCGAGCCGCGCTTGGCGAGCTCAAGCATGGCAAGGAAGGTGACGACGAGCTGCTCGGTGGTGGCATCGCCGTCCAGCAGCTCGCGGAAAGTGCAGGTTTGGTGCGCCATGGTAAAGCGGTCGACTGAGGCCACGGTCAGGTCGAGCGGTACGCGATGCGGAGCTACGTGCTCGGCCTCCAGCAGGAAGGTCTGTCGCTTGCCGTCCAGGTCGGCGCAGATGACGGCGAGGCCGCGCAGGGTGATGCCGGCCAGGTAGTCGGGCATGAGGCCCAAGAACTCGGGGTCGGGGCCGGCCACACGCGGGTGCATGCGGCTTTCGGCCTGCATGCGGGCACCGAGGGCCGCAGCCGCGCCTTTAAACTGTTTGTAGGCAATCAGGCGTTGGATCAGGACCTCGCGCAAGGCGTCGCCGTCGAGCGTGCTGAGCTCCTCGAGGTCTTCGTCGAACTCGTCATCGTCGTCATCGGCTTTGCGCGGGGCCTCCTGCGGCACCAGAGAGGCAGCCTTGATGTCCAAAAGGGTTGCCGCGACCAGCAAAAAGTCGCTCGCCACGTCAAGGTCCAGCGCCTCGATGCGCTCGGCCTCGGCAAGGTACTGCTCGGCCACCTCGCTGATGGAGATGGCGCCGATATCTACTTTTTGGCGGGTTACCAGCTGCAGCAGCAGGTCGAACGGTCCGCTGTAGACCTGCGTCGACACGCGATACGACATCTTCGACCTCCTTTGACGGCGCCTTCGCGGCGCGGTTTGGGTGCATGTTGCGACCGTTTTGCACGGTCGACCTGTAAGTTTACCTTAGATGCCGGCGATTGCGAAGTTGAGCAGCAGCTCAGCGAGCGGATACACGGTAACGTCGAAATAGCGGCCGATTACGTCGATGCCGGTCCACGTAGGCAGCAGGTACAGCACCAGGATGAGGATGGGCATAGCGTATTGCTGCAGATGGTAGTAGTTGTTGAGCGCCTTGCCCTTGAGGAAGGGCACGATGATCGACGAGCCATCGAGCGGCGGGATCGGGATGAGGTTGAAGAACGCGAGTGACAGGTTGACCACGATAAAGGTGGCGCCGAAGTTCATGATCTGTGACGCCAGGGCAAAGGACATGCTGGTGTAGAGGCTGCCATATGCCAGGCGCATGAGGACCGCGGCAAGACACGCGAGCGCGATGTTCGATGCGGGGCCGGCAACGCTCACCAGGACCTCGTCGCGCTTGGGGTGCTTGAGGTTGTTGAGGTAGACGGGCACGGGCTTGGCGAAGGCGAACACCGGGCCGCCGGCGGCAAGCATGAGCAGCGGCAAGATGATGGTGCCAAACGGGTCGATATGGTTGAGCGGGTTAAGCGACACGCGGCCGCGTGATCGGGCCGTCTTATCGCCGAGTGCCCAGGCCGCAGCGGCGTGCGCACTCTCGTGGATCACGATGCCGACGATGACGGCGACGGCGCTCGCGAGCAGGTTCATGATGTAGCTGCTGGACATGGTGCTCCCCTAGCGGACGCGGCGCGAGGCGCGAGCGAGTAGGTAGTCGGCCACAAACAGGATGACGGCCACGATGGCGTAATCCAGGCGGAATACGCCGCCAAAGGGCGAGGTGATGACGCCGTAGCCGGCGATGGCGCTCGGCAGCGCGCGCGAAAGCTCGACGACAAAGCCCACAATCTGCAGCTTGGCGGTGAGGCCGCTAAAGCACAGCAGCACGGTCATCGCGCTCATAAAGATGCCGCAAACGCGGCAGGCGATGGCGATGATGCTCATCGCCACGGCGGCGGCCTTACGAGAGTTCACGCGCGGTCTCCTCTTCGATCTGGGTGGAAAGCTCCAGCCATTCATCCTCGAGCTTGGGAAGCTCTTGCTTAAGGCCGTTATATTCCCCCAGCGCAGCGTTGAACTTGTCTTGATCGGCATAAAGCTCTTCGCTTGCCATCAATTCCATAAGCTCGTCATAGCGGGCGCGCTTTTTGTCGAGCTCTGCCTCGATCTTCTTGAGCTGGTTGCGCACGCCCTTGAGCTTTTTGTTGAGCGCAGCGCGGGCCTGGGCCTCGGCGCGCTTTTGCTCCTTGGTCTTTTTGCCTTCGGCCGCCTTGGGGGCGGCAGCGGGGCTGCTGGCTTGGACGGCGTTGGCGGTATTGGTGCTCTTCCCTGCGGTCGGCGCACTCTCCCCTGTCGCCTCGGCGGCGGCGCGGGCTGCGAGGTCCTCGCGCTTGTAGAGGTAGTAGTCGTAGTCTCCGTCATAGACCGTAACCTTGCCATCGCGGATGTCAATGATGCGGTTGGCCACGGCGCGGACCAGGTGCTCGTCGTGGCTGATCAGCACGATGGTTCCGGGGAAGTTCTGCAGGGCGTTCTCTAGCATGTCCACCGAGTCGATGTCCAGGTGGTTGGTGGGCTCGTCCAGGCACAGGAGCGCCTCGGGGGCCACGAGCATCTTGGCGAGCGCCAGACGCGCCTTTTCGCCGCCGGAGAGGACGCGAACCTGCTTCTCGATGGAATCGTTGTCGCTAAACAGGAAGGCGCCCAGCAGGCTGCGCTGCTGCGGCACGGTCCATTTTGGCGTGACGGTGTCGATCTCTTGCAGGACGGTATTGGACTCGGTCATACCCTCGAGTGCGTGCTGGGCGTAGTAGGCGACGCCGACGTTGGTGCCCAGGTCGCGCGTGCCGGTAGTGGGCGGTTCCAGGCCGGCGAGGATCTTCATGAGGGTGGACTTGCCGGCACCGTTGGGGCCGACGAGCGCCACGTGCTCGCCGCGGTAGAGCTTGAGGTCGATGTCGCTGTAGATGTGCTTGTTGCCGTAGGACTTGGAGACGCCCTCGAGGCCCACGACCATGTCGCCGGAGCGCGGCGGATCGGGGAACTTAAAGTCGATGTGCTTGTGGCCCTCGGGCAGGATGACGAGCTCCTTTTTGATCTGCTCGATTTTGCGGATGCGCTCCTGGGCCTGGGCGGCCTTGGTGGGCTTGTAGCGGAACTTGTCGACGAAGACCTGCATGTGGGCGATGTCGCGCTCCTGGGCGGCGCGCTTGGCGCGCATCTGCTCCAGGTTGTCCTCGCGCTGCTTGAGGTAGCTGCTGTAGTTGCCGGTGTAGGTGGTCACGCGACGGTTTTCGAGTGCGGCGACGTGGTCGACGCAGGCGTCCATGAAGGCGCGGTCGTGGCTGACGATGAGGACGGCGCCGTCGTAGTTGGCGATAAAGCCGCGCAGCCACTGGACGCTCTCGAGGTCCAGGTGGTTGGTGGGCTCGTCCAGAAGCAGCAGGTCGGGGTGGCGCAGGAAGAGCTTGGCGAGCGCGATGCGCATCTGCCAGCCGCCTGAGAACTCGGAGCACGGGCGCTCAAAGTCGGTGACCTTAAAGCCCAGACCGGATAGGATCTTACGGGCGTTGCTCTCGAGCTCGTAGCCGCCCAGATGCTCAAAGCGGTCCTGGACTTGGCCGTACTCGTTGAGGAGTGCGTCGACGTCCTTGCCCTGCTCGGAGAGCTCGGTGATTTGGGCCTGCAGCTCGTTGGCGCGCTCGCCCATGCGGCGGATTTCCTTGGCGGCGGCCATGACCTCGGCAAGGATGGTGGTGTCCTTTTGCTCCAGATTAGTTTCCTGCTCTAGGTAGCCTACCTGGCAGTCCTTGGCGTACTGGACCTGGCCGGCGTCTGGGCTGTCGATGCCCATGATGATCTTGAGCATGGTGGTTTTGCCGGCGCCGTTGGGTCCCACGAGCGCAAAGCGCTCGCCGGGGTTGATCTGGAAGGACGCGCCGCTAAAGAGGACGCGTGCGCCGAAGCTTTTTTCGATCTTGTCGACCAGGAGGATCATGGTGCCGCCTTTGACCTTGTGTGCCTATATGAAAAAAGGCCCCAACTTGCGTTGGAGCCTCAATCAATGCTCGGGTGGAGACGAGGGGAATCGAACCCCTGACCTCTTGACTGCCAGTCAAGCGCTCTCCCAGCTGAGCTACGC
>UQLI01000035.1 GCA_900541715.1 uncultured Collinsella sp. | reverse complement strand
CCCTCAGGGTATCGGGTTCCCACATTCATCCGTACATGTGCGGATGAATGTGGGAAGTGTTCGGATAAAGTCGATAATCAAGGCCGTTCATCGCGTATAGCTACCGTTTGCGGAATAAGTAACACTCCTTAATAAACCGTGTAGAATCTCAGATAAGCACGGAGTTTTCCAGGGAGACGCTGTCCTTTGTTGTGTGCAAGGGGCGGCGTCTCTTTGGCGCTTGGACGCCGTTGTGCAACAGTGCGGCGGTGCGTGCCATGTATTGAAAAGCCAATGTCGAGATGGGTCGTGATATTAATGGGCAAGTACGTAATCGTGGTCGAGTCTGGGTCGGATGTGACGCCGGAGCTCTGCGAGCGCTACGGCATCGTGCGCGTGCCCATGCATGTCACGATTGGTGACGAGACCGTCGAGGACGGCTCGATCGATCCGCTCGAGATTTATTCGCGCTGCAATGAGTTTGGCGTGATGCCCAAGACCAGTGGCTGCGCGCCTGCGGATTTTGCTCACGTGTACGACCGCATTCACGCTGAGCAGCCCGACGCGACTATTTTGCATCTTGCATATTCCGAGGCCACGACCTGTTCGCATCAGTCCTCAAAGATTGCGGCCCAGGGGCGCGACTACGTGTTCTCCATGGACACGCGCTTTGTCTCGGTAGGCCAGTCGCTTGTTGTCGTCGAGACCGCCAAATACATCGAGGCTCACCCCGATGCCACCGTCGACGAGATCTTCGCCTTCGCGAACTCCGTCATGGACCGCGTGCTGTTGGGCTTTGTTCCTACGGACCTTGCCTTCCTTAAGGCGGGCGGTCGCTTGTCCAACGTCGCGTTCCTGGGCGCCCATCTGCTCAAGATTAAGCCCTGCATTGAGGTAACGGGCGGCAAGTTCGTGGCAACCAAGAAGTTCCGCGGCTCTATGCTCAAGTGCGCCCGCGCCTTTATTGATCACATGGTTGCCAAGGGCGAGATTGACTACTCGCACATTGGCCTGGCGTATTCGGTAGGTCTTTCCGAGGAGCTGCGCGACGACATGGAAGTCTATGCACACGATCTTGGCTTTAAGGACATTACCTGGACTCAGGTCGGCGGCGTCATCTCGAGCCATTGCGGCCCGACCGCCTTCGGCGCGGTGCTCACGCTTAAGGCGTAAGGCCTGGAGTCTATCGATTTCTATTGCCTCGGCGGTGGGCGGGTTGCGATAACCCTCCCGCCGCTTTTGCGTGGAGTCAAATAGGACGACCTAATTGACCTCTAAACCGTTTCGCCATCATATGTATGGGCTAGAATGGCTCTGGCATTTATGTAACTAAAACCAATGAGAGGCAAGGTAGCGGGAATGGCTGAGATGACGCTCGAGGGTGTGGACGCTCGTCCCGAGGACTCCGCGTTTGCCCTGGGCCGCGTACATTCGATCGAGACGATGGGTACGGTTGACGGTCCCGGCATCCGCTTCGTAGTGTTTGTCCAAGGCTGTCCCATGCGCTGCGCGTATTGCCACAATCCCGATACCTGGTCGGTTAACGGCGGCACCATGGTGACCGTCGAGCATCTGATGGACGAGTTCCAGAGCAACCATGAGTTTTACCGCAGCGGTGGCATTACCGTTTCGGGCGGCGAGCCGCTTCTGCAGCCCGAGTTTTTGGCCGACCTGTTCCGTGCAATGCACAACAACCCCGATGGTCGTGTGCATACCTGCCTGGATAGCTGTGGCTACGCCTTCGACCCTCAGCATCCCGAGAAGTTCGATGCCGTGCTCAACGAGACCGACATGGTACTGCTCGATATTAAGCATGCCGACCCGGTCGAGCATAAAAAGCTGACCGGTTGTGATCCCGCACGCATCCTGGCGTTTGGCGATGAGCTTGCACGTCGCAATATCAAGGTCGTTATCCGCCACGTGGTTGTGCCGGGCATTACCGACACGGCGGAGGAGTGCGAGAAGCTCGGTCGCCTCATCGCTCCATGGCACAACGTGGTGGGCCTGGAAATGCTGCCGTATCACACGATGGGTGTCGTCAAGTACGAGCAACTGGGCATTCCCTATAAGCTCGAGGGCGTGCCCCAGATGGATACCGCGCGCATGCCCGAGCTGCGCAATGCCGTTATGGCCGGTATGAAAAAGCGCCGTGCGGAGCTCAAAAACGCTATCGGATAGCATGCCATAGCCCTCATATCCCCTCGTTCCCAGCTGAGTTGCGGTGGAATAGTTCTTGTTTTTAGGCCCATGTCGCCCAAACAGGAACCATTTCACCGCAACTTCGTTTTGGGTAGAGATGCGCAACAGAATCGTGCCATTTGGATAAATACGCTTGTGGTTTCTTTAAAGACACCTTAAACGCTGCTGAATATCTTTGGAAAGAAATGCCTGCTCGGTATCATGCTGCTCGTATATAAACGGTGGCAGTCAGGAGACCACGTGCGAAACATCGCATCGCGGGACGAGTATGTGCCGCAGCATGGCAGCAGATATAAGACGAAGGGCACGTCTTCGCGTGGCCTTGCCGGCGCTCGCATCCGCGTGAGGAAGATTGCCGCTATTGGGATGCTAACGTCGGCGGTTATTATCCTCGGAATTACCGTTAAAACCTACGCCTCGGAGCGAACGGGGCGCCCAGATGCGTCAACGGTACAGCTGCAAAACGAGAAGGTTTCAAAGTCCAAAGCGTCGGCAGATCAAGCTCTGTCGACGGCAGATCTCAAGACGAGACTTTCGAAGGCGGACTTCAACGATATCCCTTCGGGTGATACCGTTCGGACCTTCTCGTTGGTGGATAACAAGACTCCTGCCTTGGAGGATGAGAGCCTTGCCTCGCTCCAGGATGCCCTGTGTCGGGCGCAGGAGCTGGGCGACGTGGGTGTAGTGTTCTACGACCTATCGAGTGGTAGGGGCGTGACGTATAACGCCGATGTTGAGGTGTATGGAGCGAGCAGTTATAAGGCGCTGTATGCACTCTATATTTGCGAGATGTTGGTCGAATCGGGGCAGGTGTCGCTCGATGGGCCTTTAGCCACGTATGGTGGTTACAGCATGGGCTGGCAGACAGTGCGTGACCTTATCGAGGCCGCGGTCGTCAACTCGGACAACGATTCGTTTATCGCGTTACGCGCGGCGTTTGACCATGATGGCTATGAGGATTGGATTGCCAATCTGGGTGTTGATGACGAAACGGCACTGAATCCGATGAGTGATTTTCCGACCTACTGCCCGCGCACTTCTGCGAGGTTATGGCGTGAGATGAGCGAGTATCTGAGCATGGATACCGAGACTTCACAGTGGTTGTCGGGCCTTCTGGCATCAACATCGCGCTCGTTTATTCGCGATGGCATTGCGGACGAGCAGGTTTTGGTGCGCAACAAGGCAGGCTGGATTAGCGAGGATGGTTACTACTCGACATGCGATGCGGGCCTTATCGACATCGATGGCTGTACCTATGTCATGGGTATCATGACATCGATGCCGTGGAGCGACCGCTCGAGCGAGGTTACGGCCGCGATTGCAAAGGCTCTGTTTGATACGCGAGCTGCACTGGCTTAGCGTGTTCGTTTGACGAGGTCAAACAAAATGCTGGTACCATACCGTGGTTGAGAATTTCGAATAGGTTTGGGGAATGGCATGGCTACCATTGCGATTATCGGTGCGCTCGAAAAAGAGATCATGCAGATTAAGGAAGAGCTGAGCGACGTTTGCGAGGCACGGGAGGCAGGCTTGACCGTTGTGAGCGGTGAGCTCGACGGCCTGACAGTTGTCGCCACAACGGCGGGCATGGGCACGGTGAACGCCGCCGCTGCAACACAGCACCTCATTAGCAAGTATGCTCCGCAGGCTGTTGTGTTTTCGGGCATTGCGGGCGGTTTGAACCCCAAGCTCCATATCGACGACGTGGTCATTGGCAAACGCCTGCGCTATCTGGATACCGATACCGCGCTTATCGCCGAGTCCGCACCGGGGCTCGAGGAGTTTGGCTCGACGCCCGCGCTGGTCGATATTGCCGCCGAAGTGCTTGCTGAGCGTGGGTTTGTTGACGCTTCGACAAATGCAGTCGCTTCGAATGAGGGCACCAAGCAGTTCCTGGTCGGCACGATTGCCACGGGTAACCGCTTTGTGACGGGCGCCACCATGCGCAACGACGCTATCGAGGCGACGCATGCCGATTGTGTCGGCATGGAGGGCGCGGCAATTGCCCATGTCGCAACCAAAAATGGTGTCGATTGCCTGGTGTTGCGCGCTATCAGCGATAATTGTGACGAGGCGTACGATGCAATTTGCGAGCGCGAGTTCGATCTGGATGAGTACGCCCGTACCGCGAGCGGCATCACGCTTGACATCGTTCGTCGTATCGCCGCCGCGTAATAGCGCGCCCGTTTTGTAAAAACCTACGACCAAGGAGTGTCCATGGCCGATTCCATTAACTACCAGCTTGCCAAGTTCGTCGCCAGCTATGGCAAGGTTTCGCAGATCCCCGAGTCCACCTGTCCCGAGGTGAGCTTTGTGGGCCGCTCCAACGTGGGCAAGTCCTCCATCATGAACAAGCTCTTCGGCCGCAAGAACCTCGTCAAGGTTTCGAGCACGCCGGGCAAAACGAGCAATATCAATTTCTTCGAGGCCGACGACGTGCACTTTGTGGACCTGCCGGGCTACGGTTTCGCTCGCCGTTCCAAGGCCGAGCGTGACCGCTGGGCAGAACTTATCGGCGACTTCTTCGACTCCGAGCGCAGCTTTAACCTGGTTGTATCGCTGGTGGACATTCGCCACGATCCCAGTAAGCTCGACCATGACATGATCGACTACCTGCAGGGCAACGAGTTCAACTTTATCGTCTGCCTCACCAAGGCCGACAAGCTCAGCCGCACCCAGCAGGCCCGCCAGGCAGCAGCCATCAAAAAGCAGCTCAACGTCCCGGCCGAGAACGTAATCATCACAAGCTCCCAAACCGGTACCGGCATCGACGAACTCAAAAAGCGCATCGCTGAGGCTTGCCTCTAATCGGGCTGCAACCCCTCAAAAGCTCTCATCTATATCACCTCAGTGATAGTTATTGGTAAACTATCACTGAGGTGATATTTTTTTGGAGGTCGATATGGAGCTTTGGCACGGGTCGGAGGTTGTTGTCGAACGTCCGTCGTTGGATAAATGCAGACAATTCAATGACTATGGGCGCGGGTTTTATTGCACGCCACATGAGGAAATGGCGATGGAATGGGCATGCCGGACCGAGTCTGATGGCGTTGCCAATCGATATGAGCTTGATTTAGATGGCCTTTCGGTCTTGGATTTGGAGTCTGGGGAGTTTTCAATCCTCAATTGGCTTGCAATTCTGGCGAACAACAGAGAGTTCAATGTTTCGACGCCAGTAGCACGCGAGGGGCTTCGTTATCTACTTGATAACTGTTTAATTGATACATCTCCTTATGACGTTATTCGAGGCTATCGTGCAGACGATTCCTATTTCTCGTTTGCAAGACAGTTTGTCAACGGCATGATTTCGCTCAGGCAATTGCAGCGCATTATGTTTTTGGGGGATTTGGGCATTCAATATGCGCTTATGAGTGAGCGTGCGTTCTCGGCGATTAGGTTCCGCGATTGGAAGCAGGCTTCGGGGCCTGAGTATTATCCCAAGCGTTTTGAGCGAGAGCAGAATGCTCGACGCAAATATTTGGATACGGTCAATGGGTTCGATTCCGAAGGTATCGACATTAGGGATTTAATGGCAGGGAGGGTTGATTTAAATGATCCAAGAGTTAACAGATCGTGGGCCGAGTAGGACATATCCCGTCTACTACCTCGAGGATGCAATGAACAACCTCGGCGACTGCTTTGACTATGCCGTTAACGATTATGGAGCAGAAGGATCGGAAGTTGCGGAACTCTTTTGCCTGAGCGGCGTAGCTCGCGAGTTCGAACGCGGCAACGCATGGGTAGTGTCGGGAAAATCGGGCGTTGAGCTGTTCGCGCTTATCGCCGAAAGGTCGGGCTATCAATCAAGGCCGATGCCAAATCGAACCTACCGATTCGAAAAGACACCGGAATATTGGGCAGGCTGGATATTGGCATACCTTCAGTGGCGCCTAGGAGAGTCTTTCGAAGATTTGCTGCATGTCGTTCCATTTGATGTGCTACGCAGTCTGTACTACCCCTGGCACGAAGCCTCGGAGGAACGTGTGGTTCGCCTCGTCTGCGATATGGCGAAGAAAGCGTCCAGGCAAACAAAACTTGCGTTAGCAAGAAAGAAGCTTAAGAAAACCCAACAAGACCTGGCATACGAATCAGGCGTATCGCTCCGCTCAATCCAAATGTACGAACAGCGCCAACGAAACATCAACGAAGCCTCGGTAACAACCGTAAGAGCTATAGCAAAAGCCCTCCACTGTAACATCGAAGACCTCCTAGAACCAGTCTTCGAATACAAAGAAACCAGCGCCGCCTAAACCAGGCACGCAGCCGATGCCCGCCTCTAGGAAGTGCTCCAGCCTAGCAAGAGCCCCTACCAATAAAAAGCCAAACTATCAGCCCGGCGACTTTCCAGAGCGTAGGTCCCTGTAGCCGCCGCCGGCGAAGTTAACATAGAGGAGGCCAGGGGGCTTTGCCCCCAAATCTTTCCGCAGGACGGCAGGACCCCCGCCGCACGAAGTGCGCAGCGGGGGTCCTGCCATGTCCGAGGACGATTTGGGGGCAAAGCCCCCTGGCCTCCCCGGCGAGTATACGGGACGGCGACTACAGGTATTCGATCTGGGCGCCTTCCGTGTCGCACGTCAGAATATGCGTATCACACTTAGGGAACTGCTCGCGCAGCTTGACCTGCAGGAACTTTGCCACGATGGTGTCGTCAGTCACGGCCATGAGAGTCGAGCCCGAGCCGCTGATCCAGATGGTCTTGGCGCCGCCGTTAAGGCAGGTGTCGCGCACGGCGTTGTAGTCGGGAATCAGACGGCGACGATAGGGTTCCTGGATGCGGTCGTCATTGGCGGCGGCAATCAGGTCGAGGTCACCAGTCTCCAAGCCGCGCGTCATGCCGGCGATGCGGCCCATCTGCCACACGGCGGTGGAGAGTGGAATCTCCTGCGGCACAACCTTGCGCGCCTCGCTCGTATGCACCTCGTAGGGCGGAATCACGGTAATAAAACGCAGGCGATCGCTCACCTCGTAGCGCAGGCACTGGGGGAGCGAATCGGTCGGCGTAAAGGAACAGACGGCGCCGCCCAGGATAGCGGGGGCGACGTTATCGGGATGGCCCTCGACTTCGGTGGCAATGCGAACCAGCTCGGCGCGGTCGACGGTGTGGCCTGTCAGTGCGGCGGCGGCCATAATGCCGGCGACGACGCAGGTGGAGCTGGAGCCCAGGCCGCGGGCGACGGGCACGTCGGTCTGGATGTCGATGGCAACGGGAAAAGCCGGCTCGTCCCATGCAGCCAGTGCATCGACAAAGCTCACGTAGACCAGGTTGTTCTCGTTTTGGAATTCCTCGGGGCAGCCCGTGATGGTGAGTTTGTCGGCGCGCTCGAAGGTGAAGTGCGAGTAGAGGCTGACGGCCATGCCGAGGGTATCGTAGCCAATGCCCAAGTTGGCGCTTGTTGCTGGGACGGTGATCTTGATCATGTGAGTCCTCCTGGCGTGCCTGGCTGTTTAGTTCGCTGCTCGGGCAGTCCTGCGCAAGACGGAAAGCACATTAAGTGCTTTCCTTTGCGTGCGGAACTCGCGACGAACTAAACAGCCAGGCACGCTATGCACGTTCGTCATCATCCCGGTAGGTATCTGATAAAAGAAGGTGCGCCGGCTTTCGCCGGCGCCTTATAAGGGGTTTAGTTGGTTGCTATCTTTTTTGCAGCCTGCTCTACGTAGCTGGCCATCTCATCGACGTCGCAGACGTCTTCGAAGCGGACGGGCTTGGACTCGAGTTCGGCGAGCTGGGCTGGGGCGACCGTGTTGGTTGCCTGCTCGAGCACGCGCATGGCCTCAAAGTCGTCCTCGGGAACGTCGAGGCCCAGGGCATCGCAGCAGGCGCGCGGGAACTTGTAGGGGCTGGCGGTCGAAAGCAGCACGCGGGCCTTGGCGCCCTCGGTGGGGGCGACCTGCTCAAAGACGTGATAGCCGCAAGCGGTGTGCGGGTCGATCACGTAGCCGTTGACATCCCAGCAGCTCTTGATGGCGGCGCGAACCTCGTCCTCGCTGGCCCAGCCGCAGCCAAATACGCTCTGGATCTTGGCCAGCAGCTCGGCAGGCACCTCGTAGCGACCGGTCTGGGCAAGCTGCTCCATAAGGCCGGCAACGAGCTCGCAGTCGCCGTCGGACAGGAAGTAGAGCATGCGCTCCAGATTAGAGCTAATAAGGATGTCCATCGACGGCGAAATGGTCGTGAAGAACGGACGGTTGCGGTCGTAGACGCCGGTGGTCAGGAAGTCAGCGAGCACGTTGTTCTTGTCGCTGGCCACGACGAGTTTGGCGACGGGCAGACCCATGCGCTTGGCGTAGTAGCCGGCCAGGATATCGCCAAAGTTGCCGGTCGGTACGCAGAACTCCACGGCATCGCCGGCCTCGATGGCGCCGGCGCGCAGCAGCTGCGCATAGGCGGCAAAGTAGTAGACGACCTGCGGCACCAGGCGGCCGACGTTGATGGAGTTGGCGCTCGAAAGCACGGTGCCGGCGGCCTCCAGGCGCTCGGCCAGCTCCTTATCGGCAAAGATGCGCTTGACGGCACTCTGGGCGTCGTCGAAGTTGCCGCGGATGCCGCAGACGGCGACGTTGCCGCCCTCCTGCGTGGACATCTGCAGATTCTGCACGCGGCTGACCTTGCCCTCGGGATAAAAGACGGTGATGCCCGTGCCCGGGGCGTCGGCAAAGCCGGCGAGTGCTGCCTTGCCTGTGTCGCCCGACGTGGCGGTGACGATCATGATGCGCTCGGCGCCGCCGTCCTTGGCGGAAGTGCGGGCCATCAAGCGGGGGAGCATCTGCAGGGCGACGTCCTTGAAGGCGCTCGTGGGACCGCCAAAGAGCTCCATCACATAGGTCTGAGGGGCGTCAGCGCCCGGCGCAGCGTCGAGTTTGACGAGTGGCGTAACCTCTTCACTCGCGAACGTGCCGCGGTATGCCTCGTCGACACACGCCGAAATTTCTTCGGCCGTGTAATCATTCAGTAACATTCCCAACACATCTTGAGCGATTTCAAAGTACGATTTATCTGCAAGCGAGCTGATATCGACCTGCTGGGTGCCGAGCTCGTCCGAGACAAACAAACCCCCGTCGGGAGCGATGCCGGTACGGATTGCCACCTTACTTGAGCACGATAAAGTGCGTCCTCGTGTACTATGATAAGTTCCCATATAACACTGCTCCTCGGATGCCTTGGTCCCAATCGGTGAAACCATGGTATCAGAGCGCGCAAAATAGGTTCGCAGAGGCTTTTTAGAAAGGTAACCTCCAGCCCATGATTAAGATTGCCAAGTTTGGCGGCTCGTCGGTCGCCGACGCCGAACACTTCAAAAAGATCAAGGCCATCGTCGACGCCGACCCTGCCCGCCGTTTTGTGGTGGTTTCCGCCTGCGGCCGCCGCTTTAAGGGCGACACCAAGGTGACCGACCTGCTCTATCTGGTCAATGCGCACGTTAAGTACCACGTGTCGTGTGAGGAGCTGCTCGAGGACATCGGCCAGCGCTATTTTGATATCGCTGATGAGTTGGAGCTCACCTATCCCATCCGTGAGGAGTTCGCGGCCTTTGCCGAGCGCGCCCGCTCGGGCGGCTACTCCACCGAGGAGCTTGTGAGCCGTGGCGAGTACTTTACCGCTCGCCTGATGGCTGAGTACCTGGGCCTACCGTTCCTGGACGCCGCGACGGTTGTGGCGTTCCATCACGACGGTACGCTCAGCATGAATCGCACCTCCGAGCTGGTGCAGGAGTATGGCCAGCAGGGCGGCTTCGTTATGCCTGGCTTCTACGGCGCGACGCGCGAGGGCCAGATCAAGCTGCTCGATCGTGGCGGCGGCGATATCTCGGGCTCGATTTTGACTAAGTGCCTGGGCGCCGACCTATACGAGAACTGGACCGACGTCTCGGGTTTCTATTCTGCGGATCCGCGTATTGTTCCGGAGGCTCAGCCCATTGCGCGCGTTACCTACGAGGAGCTGCGCGAGCTTTCGTACATGGGCGCAAGCGTCCTGCACGAGGAAGCCGTGTTTCCCGTGCGCGAGGCAGGCATTCCGCTGGTCATCAAGAACACCAATGCGCCGCAGGACCCCGGCACCATCATTAGCGAGACGGCTGATGAAGGCGAGGCGGAGCCCATCATTACCGGCGTGACCGGCAAGCGCGGTTTTGTCGCCATCAACGTCGCCCGCGACCGCACCAAGCCCCGCGTCGGCTTTATGCGCCGTGCGCTTTCGGTGTTCGAGCGCTATGACGTTTCCGTCGAGCACATGCCCACCGGTGTCGACCGCTTTGGCGCCGTGGTGCAGGAGCAGGATGTGCACGATTCACTGTACTCACTCGTGGGCGACATCCAGCAGGAGGTCGAACCGCTCGAGATCGAGGTTGTCGAGGGCTTGGCGCTCATCGCTACCGTCGGCCGCAACCTGCGCGGTCGTGCAGGTATCTCGGGCCATCTGTTTGGCATGCTCGGCCAGGCCGGCGTGAGCGTGCGTATGATTTCGCAGAGCTGTGACGAGATCAACATCATTATCGGTGTCGAGGAGAAGGACTTCGACCTAGCGATTCGGACCATTTACCGTGCCTTCTCCGATGAGAACGGCATTGTGAAGGTCTCCGACCTGGAGGCTCCCGCGCCGGTCGATCCCGCTCTGGCCGCGCTCAAAAAGTAGCGACTGCTCGGTAGATTTTTGGGTCATGTCTCAAAAATCTACGGCGGGGCGTTTCGTTTCGGTTTCGTTTCGACGGGGCGGGTTTCATGCCCGCCCTGTTCTTGTATAAACTGGCAACAATAATCGGCCTGCTCGGCGTGCGGGCAAAAGCCACAACCTTTAAAGGGGGAAGCATGAAACAGTACACGGTTGCTATTTTGGGCGCGACGGGAGCCGTGGGCACCCAGATGCTCGAGTGCCTCAACGAGCAGGAGTTCCCGGTCGGCAAGCTCAAGCTGTTGGCAAGCGCACGCTCCGCGGGCAAGACCGTCGAGTTCCGCGGCGAGCAAATCGTGATCGAAGAGGCTTGCCCCGAGGCCTTTGAGGGCTGTGACATTGTGCTTGGCGCTGCCGGCGACGATATCGCCAAGGAATTGCTGCCCGAGGCCGTAAAGCGCGGCGCCGTCGTGGTCGACAACAGCCATGCCTTCCGCATGGATCCCGAGGTGCCGCTGGTCGTGCCCGAGATCAATGCCGACGACATCAAGTGGCATCACGGCCTTATCGCCAACCCCAACTGCGCGACCATCATCGGCCTGGTTCCCACGTGGCCGCTGCATCAGCTTGCCGGCGTGAAGCGCATGATCGTCTCGACGTATCAGGCGGCTTCTGGTGCCGGTGCTCCCGGTATGGCCGAGCTCGAAGCGCAGCTTGCTGCCCTGGGCCGTGGCGAGGAGATTCCCGAGCCGCGCGCATTTGCCGCCCAGCTGGCGAGCAACCTGATTCCGCAGATTGGCGGCGTCAAGGAGGAGGGCTTTACCTCTGAGGAGATGAAGCTACAAAACGAGGGCCGTAAGATCATGCACCTGCCCGAGCTGCGCGTGAACTGCACCTGCGTGCGCGTGCCTGTGCTGCGCTCGCACTCCGAGAGCATTACGCTCGAGTTCGAGCGTGACATTACGGTTGACGAGGCCCGTGTTGCGCTGGCTGCCGCTCCGGGCGTGAAGCTGGTTGACGACATGAGCGCCGAGGATGCGCACGACCGCTTCCCCATGCCGATGGATACGTCCGATCAGGACCTGATTTGGGTCGGTCGCGTGCGCCGCGACATCTCGAACCCGGAGGCCGCGCGTGGCATTACCTTCTGGTGCTGCGGTGACCAAATCCGTAAGGGCGCGGCAACCAACGCCGTCCAGATCGCTAAGCTGCTCTGCGAGTAGTGTGACCTGTCCGGCGGGGGCCGGTCTCAGTTTTCAGAACGTCCTCGACCATGTGTGGCGCCTTGTCCTGCTCCTTCGGAGCCGCGGACAAGGCGCCACACTGGTCTGCGGAGTGTTCTGAAAACTGAGCCCGGCCCCCGCCTGCGGTGACGCTGCTGCAAGCGGCCTGCGATGGGGTCGTTGTTGGTTGAGGCCGCTGGGCTGATGTGGGGGCGCGTGGCTGTTGCGGGCCCTGGTCCCGGCGGCGGCCTCGGCGCTGCGCGCCTGCTGCCTTGGGTGACTTTGGGGTCGATTGGGGTTGTCTGCACAATTCGCGGTATTATGTTGCGGAGTTTTGAAAGGAGCCGCTGGTGGTCACGACGACGTTTGCTTCGCCTTTGGGCGAAATCTTGCTTGCCGCTGATGGCCGCGGTCTGACGGGGCTTTGGTTTGAGGGACAGGAGCATTTTGGCTCCACGCTTCTCAAAGAAGATCCTGAACATGTTGAAGGCGCCGATGCAGTTTCTGGTGCTGGCGGCATGTCGTCGGTGAGTCCTGCAAATGGTGCGGCTTCTTCGGTGCTTGAGCGTTCGTGGGCTTGGCTGAATGCTTATTTTGCAGGGCAGGAACCTCGGTTTACGCCGCCGTTGCATTTGATTGGCACGGCGTTTCAGCGTGAAGTTTGGTACGAGCTGCTTTCTATTCCGCGTGGCGAGGTCGCTACGTATGGCGAGATCGCCCAGCGTGTTGCGGCTCGACATCGTGTGCCGGGAAATGAGACACCCGTTGTGTCTCCCCGTGCCGTGGGGGCCGCGGTCGCTCGCAACCCTGTTTCGATTATTGTGCCATGCCATCGCGTGGTGGCGGCCGACGGCTCGCTTAACGGATATGCCGGCGGGCTTGATCGCAAGGAGTGGCTGCTTCGGCTTGAGGGCGCGTACGAGGAGTAACACTCGAGCGCTTTGCATAGCCAAGATGCCGTGAAAGAACGGGACATGCTTTCCGAATGGAGGCTCAGACGGAAACTACGTCCCGGAATTCCGTTTTAAAGCGGGATGCGCTTTCCGAATGGCGTTCCAAGCGGAAACCGTGTCCCGGAATACAGCCTCAGAGTGGGACACCGTTTCCGGCTGAGACCACCTGCCTGGACATCGATCTACGCCCGCTCCTGCAGGGCGTAGATGGACTTATCCATGTTGAACAGGTAAGCCACAACGCAGACAATAATGAACATCGGCAAGTTACCAAAGCCGAAGACTTCGCAGCCAATAAGGATGGGTGCGAGCAACGTATTGGTGGCGCTGCCAAAGACGGCTGCGTAGCCCAGTGCGGCGCAGAGCTCGACGGGCATGCCGAGTTGAGCCTCGTTATGGCGACATCTGGGTAACAGAAAGGCCCGCGTTCCTCAGAGGCAAGATAGGCAATTCTGCTTCTGAGGTAGATCTCAATTCTGCCGACCGCACTGCCGACCGCATCAAACATTAACTGCCGGAGGGCTCGGTCAAATTCATACGTGTAGATGATGGTTTCGAATGTTGTGCCTTCGCGAAAGATGGTAATCCCGGACTTGCATTTGGTTTTGTAGGGAAACCAGTAGGCCGACAGTCTGTAGTGGTTGGCTTCGACCAAAGCTCGCTCGAGTTCGCTTTGATCAGAGCACTTAAGACCCTTGTTTTCTGTCAATAGTGCTATTTGTTCGTTGATGGATATCCGCGACTTCTGGTATTTCATTAAGCCTCTTGATAGAAAAAGAGCTGGAGTTGCGCATCGTTGAGAGGCTTTCCAGCTTTAGCAAAACAAACTTATAAGATGCGACGGGCCGCGTCAAGATAATTACCGGACGGCCTAGGAGGCGGCTGGTTGGCTGGCTTAAAACCCAGCGCGTGAAATGACGCTCCACGCTATTCAGCGCGCTTGATAGGATGACGAACCACAGTCTTAAGTTTCTCCGGCGCACACTTGCGTGGATCGGAAAGATAGATTTCGTGATGTAAACGGGTGTCTGAGAAGTCGGGGACATAGCCCTGCTCGGTCGCATATTCATGCATGGCGTCTACGGTTGCCGGCTCGCTGTCGTAGGGTCCGGTATGCATGCATTGAACGCAGAGACCCTCGTCAACTTTAAGCAGCTCGACGGCAGAAAAGTCCAGTTTCTTTTTGGCCGTGGCTTCCGCGACCGCCCAGTCAAAGTCATCCTGAGTGACGAAATCGGGCAGGCGGATGCACGAGATAAAGTTGAAATCGTCCTTGCGTACATAATCGATGTCGCCGCTCGGGGAGTCTTGCCACCAGAAGCCCTCGAGCGGCGGTACCACAAAGTCGAAATAGCCCTCGATACTCCTTGAGCCTTTCTTTGACATCTTGACGGTATAGGCGATGCCGTAAAGCAGCGGCAGGGCATTTTGATACTCGCCACCTTCGGTATTTGGGTCGCCCTTTCCGCGAACGGCAACGTAGCTCATAGGCGGGACAGTTACGATACTCGGCTTGCTCGCAGGTCTGTAGAGCTCCTTGCATTCCTTCTTAAAGTCGAACGCCATGTTGGCCGCCTTTCTGCGTATTGGCCTACTTAGATAGCTGAATCATATCATAGAAACGAACAGCTGTTCGAATGATTTGGCTGACAGATTGAGATGCGTGCGTTGTGTTTGGCGGTCGGCCTGACCCCATCGATGATTTCTCTGCCTCCCCGGCGCCTCATCTATAGCTGCCGTTTCCCCATATAGAACCTGCCAAAATAAACCCGTCCCTTTTTAGTCGGTGCGAAATGGGTAATACTAAAGAGTTATCCGACCAGATGGGAACCGATCGATGGCTTATATCGAATTCAAAGACGTCATCAAGGCATACGGCGAGGGCGACGCCCGCATTCACGCACTCGACGGCGCGAGCTTTACGGTCGAGCGCGGCGAGCTCGCCATCATTTTGGGTGCTTCGGGTGCCGGCAAGACCACGGCGCTCAACATTCTGGGCGGCATGGATACGGCGACTTCCGGCACCGTGACGGTGGACGGGCGCGATGTGAGCTCCGCTAACGAGGCGCAGCTCGTGGAATACCGCCGCGCCGACGTCGGCTTTGTCTTCCAGTTCTACAATCTGGTCCCCAACCTGACGGCGCTCGAAAATGTTGAGCTTGCGGCGCAAATCTGCCCTGATTCGCTCGATGCCGAGCAAACGCTTTGCCAGGTTGGCTTGGGTGAGCGCCTCGCCAACTTCCCCGCGCAGCTTTCGGGCGGCGAGCAGCAGCGCGTGTCCATTGCCCGCGCACTGGCAAAGAACCCCAAGCTGCTTTTGTGCGACGAGCCCACGGGCGCACTTGACTATAAAACCGGCAAGCAGATCTTGCAGCTGCTGCAGGACACTTGCCGCAAGCAGGGCATTACGGTCATCATCATCACCCACAACTCCGCGCTGGCGCCCATGGCCGATCGCCTGATCCGCTTTAAGAACGGTCGCGTGGAGAGCGAGACGGTCCAGCAAAATCCCGTGCCTATCGAGACGATCGAGTGGTAGCGCCCATGGACCAAGACCGCCAAAACAGCCTACGCCGCGACGCGCAGAACACGGAGCGCGAGCAGGATTTTACGACCTACCGCACTGCCCAAAGCTCAAACGATATGGTGCCGACGGTTTTTCGCCGTGGCATCTACCGCACAATCCGAGGCAGTCTTAAGCGCTTTTTGTCAATCGTGGTCATCACCGCGCTTGGCGTGAGCGTGATGTGCGGCCTTAAGGCGGGTTGCGAGGACCTGTGTGATTCGGTTGATGCCTACTTCGACCAGCAAAATGTCTATGACATTAACGTGCAGTCGACCTATGGCCTGACTGACGATGATCTCGACGCCATACAAGAGGTCGATGGCGTCGAAACGGCCGAGGGCATCTACACCGAGACCGCCTACACCGCCGTGGGCACAACGCGCGAGCGCGTGGTCGTGCAGAGTCTCTCCAAGGAGAACATCGATCAGCCGGTGCTCGTGAACGGCGATTTGCCCGAGAGCGCCGATGAAGTCGCGGTGACTTCGAAGTTCCTGAAGGCATCGGGCAAGAAAATCGGCGATACGGTGAGTTTTGCCGCCAATGACGCGAGCTCGTCCAATCAAAGCGCCAAGGACCAGTTTGCCGCGGGCGATTACACCATTACGGCTGAGGTCCTCGACCCCACTGATGTAAGTTCTGACTCGACAGTCAACGCCTTTCGCGCTGCTTCGGCGGCGGACTATAAGTTCTATGTGAGCGAGGACGCCGCGACATCTTCTTCCTACTCCGCGGTCCACGTGATCGTCGAGGGAGCCAAGAGCCTCAACTCCTATTCGGATTCCTACGCGGCAAAGATCAATGAGGTCAAGGGCAATATCGAGAAGATCCGCGAGGAGCGTGAGAAGGCGCGCGCCCAGGAGCTGACGGTCGACACGCCGGCGAGCTTGGACGCGGCTGAGCGTCAGGCGAATATGCTCTTTGGGATTGAGCAGGACAACATCAATCGCATGGCAGAGGGCAGCGAGGAGCGCGTGCAAGCGCAGACCGACCTGGATCAGTGCCGCGCCGCCGCCGACCAGCAGTTTGCCGATGCCCGCGCCGAGCTTTCCGATCTGGGCGAATGCACCTGGTACATCCAGGACCGCGGCAATATCGCAAGCTACTCGAGCGTGGAGAGCGATAGCTCGTCAATTGAGGCTATCGCCACGGTGTTCCCGTTCATCTTCTTTATCGTCGCCGTGCTCATCAGCCTTACCACCGCCACGCGTATGGTCGAGGAGGAGCGCACGCTCATCGGCCTGTATAAGGCGCTCGGCTATTCGCGCGGGCGCATCCTGTCCAAATACGTGGACTATGCGCTGTGGGCTTGTCTGATCGGCGGCGTGCTCGGCAACATCATCGGATTTGTGGGCCTGCCGCTGTTCCTGTTTACGGTGTTCGACGACATGTACTCACTGCCCCAGATGCTACTTTCGTACGACATCGTGTCCTCGATCGTTTCGGTGGCGCTGTTTGCCGTGGGCGTGGTGGGCGCCACGATTATCGCCTGCCGCCACGAGATGGCCGAGACCCCTGCCTCGCTCATGCGCCCCAAGGCGCCGCGTGCCGGCTCACGCATTCTGCTCGAGCGTATCGGATTTATCTGGCGCCGCATGGGCTTTTTGAACAAGGTGGCAGCGCGTAACCTGTTCCGCTACAAAAAGCGCGCCTTTATGACCATCTTCGGCATCGCCGGCTGCACGGCGCTCGTGATCTGCGGCATGGGCATTCGTGATACGTCGGTCGCGCTTTCGCCCAAGCAGTACGGCCACATCACACGCTACGACCTGCTGGCGGTTGCCAATCCCGACGATTTTTCGCAGACGTGCGCGGCGCTCGACGAGCGAAGCGCGGTCAAGGATTCCGGTGTGACCGTAACTTCGACGCTGCCGATCATGACCGACAACGTCACCTTTACATTCGGCGGAAAGAGCGAGACCGTGCAGCTGATCGTGGTGCCCGATGACCGCACGGGTGACTTGGGCGATTACGTGCGCCTGGAGGATGAGTCCAAAGAACCGCTGTCTTTGCGTGACGGAGACGTGTATCTGAGCAAAAGTTCACAGCTGGTGCTGGGGATTCAGCCGGGCGATACGGCTCACGTCCAGGATTCGTCGCTCAATGTTGCCAAGGTCAAAGTCAGCGACATTTCGCTTAACTATCTGGGCAACACGCTTTACATGACGCAGGGCACCTATGAACGTGCGTTCGGTCGAAGCGCACGCCTCAACGGCATCTTTGTGCTGCTTAAGGGTTCGTCGGCCGACCAGATTGCGTTTAGCAAGAAAATTAAGAGCGACGGTTGGCTCACCATCTCGAGCACGGCCGAACATTGGCAGAACTACGAGGCGAACTTTGCGATCATCAATTCAGTCGTGGTGCTTGTGACCTTTATGGCGGCGTGCCTGTCGTTTGTGGTGGTGTTTACGCTGTCCAACACGAATATCTCCGAGCGCGAGCGCGAGCTGGCGACCATTAAGGTGCTGGGCTTCCGTCGCGGCGAGGTGCACCACTACGTCAACAAGGAGACGTTGATCCTCACGGCGATTGGCACCGCACTGGGCGTGCCACTGGGTGGCTTGCTGGCCGAGAGCTTTACCTACATTTTGCAGATGCCGTCGCTGTACTTTGACGTCGAGGTCGAGCCGCTGAGCTATGTGCTTGCCGTGGTGCTTTCCTTTGGCTTTACGTTTATCGTCAACCTCGCCACCAATCGTACCCTCAACAAGATCGACATGGTCGGCGCCCTCAAGAGTGCCGAGTAGCCTGCAAAAAAGGGACAGGTTTATTTTGGCAGGTTTTACCCGGCCAAACGCCGGGCACCTACGGGCGACCCGGCGTTTGCCCCGTTTTTGCTGGGGATGTCTGTCGTTCAGTGCTCTTACTGGCCAATCCAGTGTTGCGCACAGCTCTTAATGTCCTCGGTAAAACCGTCAAGGTCGTCAAGGGTGATCACGCTGTCGATAAGCAAATTGGCTATCTCGCGGTGCATTGTGCTGCGGCGAATGTCGTTTGCAATTACGCCTGAGGACAGCTTGTCTCTATTGAGGCGCTCTTCCAGTGCCCAAAATCTACTGGACGCTTCGCTGTCGCCGTTCAGCATCTCAACGTACTGGCCGATGAGCTTTTCCATATAACGTTCTTGCCATTGGGGAAGCATTTTCTTAAACAGCTTCCAGTCGCTTTCGGCTACGTCGCGCATATGTCCTCCGCTCGTCAAACGGGCTTTCCATTTGCCTTTCATTCTATTTGGTTTTCGCTCGCAGGCATGGATGAGAGGCTCTCTTCAGCCTTCGAGATTGAGCTTGAATGGGTCGTATGCCACAAAACGGGTCTATCTACTACGTTTAATTGGGTACCCTCAACTATGCCGGGAAAACGAAATATAAAACCGACGCTCCTATAAGTTGTCAATAGGCAGTTTGCGGGAGCGCTCCCTTCAATTCGCACAGGAGCTCGTAATACCTCCTCTCCAGTTTCGTCGACCGCCGTCTC
>UQLI01000034.1 GCA_900541715.1 uncultured Collinsella sp. | reverse complement strand
AGAGAAGAGGCGGGGCATGCCCCGCCTCTTACACCACATCTCTGCGCGCTACCCAAAACAAGCCCTTTTCGCCGCACCCTCAAAGGTCTGTGGGCAAAAAAGGGCAAATATGAGTACTGTTACCATTTTAGTAGCAGCCAAAACCACCCAAAATGACGTCCGAGCGACCCCTACAACCCCCTAAAGCAGCCAACCTGACTGGTTTAAGGCGTATTGGAGCCAATTTTAATGAACATACTAAAGGCTATGTTCATTATCTTTTAGGATGTAAATGCTATTCACTTAGCAACAGTACTCATATTTGGCATTTTTTGTCCATTGCTATATAACTAACACCCTATAGCAGACAAAAAACAGGCCGCAGCCCATCGCTGCGGCCTGTTCGGAAGCAAAAGTGGGCGTTAAGCGCTGTAGCCCATCGCTTGCAGCACAAACATGACGACTGTCAGCACCGTAATCACGGCGATAGTCGCCCAAGTGAGCACGTTCCACACGCGGCCATTGCGGTTGGCACCCATGATGTGACGGTCGGCGGCGATAACCACCTGAAACACCAGAACCACGGGCAGTAGCACGCCATTGATGACCTGCGAGGTCATCATAATCTGGAACAGATCGACGCCGGGCATAAGCACCAGCACGGCAGAGATACCGATGATGGCCGTAATGATGCCGCGGTAAACCGGGGCCTCGTCCCAGCTGCGGTCGGCACCGCGCTCCCAGCCAAATGCCTCGCAGATAGCGCTCGACGTAACGCCCGGCAGCACGCAGGCGGCCAAGAAGCTCGCCGCGACCAGGCCCGAGGCAAACAGTACCGTGGACCACTGACCCGCAATAGGCTCCAGCGCGCGGGCAGCATCGGCGGCATCGCTAATCTGAATACCCGCCGGGAACAGCACCGTACCGGTCGTGATGATAATGAAGCCGGCAATGACATCGGCAGCAAGCGAGCCGCTCACGGTATCGATACGCTGCAGCACGATGTCGTCCTCGCCCGCGTTCTTATCGACCACGTTGTTCTGCGCCAAGAAAATCATCCACGGCGCGATGGTGGTACCGATCGTTGCGACCACGAGCGACACGTAGCTGGGGTCATTTTGAATGTTAAGCACGACCAGGTCGACCGCGACCTCACCCCAGTTGGGGCCAGCCATAAACGCGGCGACAATATAGGTCACGAAGACGCAGCTTACCAGCAGCAGAATCTTCTCGATGCGCTGGAAACTACCCGACATGGTAAGCATCCACACCAGCAGCGCCACCAACGGCACCGAGATGCTCGCCGGCACGCCAAAGAGAGCAAGGCCGCTGGCGATACCCGCAAACTCCGAAATGGTCACAGCCGTGTTGGCGATCAACAGCGCCGTCATAGCAAGTACACTCTTGCGCACGCCAAAGCGCTCACGAATGAGCGATGCCAGGCCCTTGCCCGTGACGCAGCCGCAGCGTGCCGCGGTCTCCTGCGTCACGATGAGCAGCACAGTCATGACGGGAAGCATCCAGAGCATCTTGTAGCCATAGCTGGCACCCGCGCTGGAATACGTTGCAATGCCGCCGGCGTCATTGCCCGAAAGCGCCGCCAGCAGACCGGGACCCATAGCGCCAAAGATGGCCGCGATGGTCAACTTTTGCTTGGTGCCCGACTTTTGCTTGGTATTTTGCACGCGACCACCTAACCCATGACCGACATGGTGAGCAGCACCGCAGCGGCGCAGTACGCTACGCACGAGATCATGACGGCAATAACGTTCATGGCGGTGCCCGACGTGTTGAGGTCATGCTCGTCACGCCAGAACAGCACCATCAGGTAAATCACGGCGCTCATGTTGCCAACCAGGCAAATGATGGCAGCGATATTAAAGCACCCGGTAAAGAGTTGCTCCTCAAACATGGGCGCATCGGGGAACGCAGCGGTGCGCACCAGCTGGGCGCACAGATAGGTCACGAGTGACAGAATCAGGCCCATGCCCGTGCTCTGGAAGAAGAACCCCAGATACGGCTTGGGCTCGTCGTCGTGACCGTCATACTCCAGGAAGTAGTTCTTGACGAACGACACCATACGCGAGGCAGCCAGCAACACGAGCGGCATGGCGCACATGGGGAACACCACCAAATGCGCGGAGCCCAGCGCCGTCCCCAGCACCGTTGCCATGATGCACGAGGCGATGCCCCACACGACGACCCAGTACTGACGATGCACGAACCAGCTGAGCACGTTCGTCGAGTCGTCCGACGCGCTATCGCCCGAGCCGACACCGGCGATCTGCAGGTCCTCCTGATGCTCCTCGGCAATAACGTCCATGGCGTCGTCGAAGGTCACGATGCCCAGGATATGACGGTTCTCGTCGCAGACAGGGATGGCAACCAGGTCGTACTTGGTCATCTCGTCCGTCACGTCTTCCTGGTCCTCGTCGGGTGACACGTAGACCAGATCGCGATAGGCGAGCTGGCCCAGCGTGGCGTCGCGGTCGGCCACGATCAGCGTGCGCAGCGAAAGCACGCCCGTCAGCATGCCGCTCGGGTCCTCGGTATAGACGTAATAGACGCTCTCAAAGTCCTCGTCGAGCTTGCGAATCGCCTCGATGGCGTCGCCGACCGTCGCCGTGGCGGGCAGCGAGACAAACTCCGAGGTCATGATGCGGCCGGCGGTGTTGTCCTCGTAGCCCAGCAGATTACGAATCGCCTTCTCCTCCTTGACGCCCATCAGGCGCAGGAGCTTCTCGGCCTTCTCATAATCGAGTTCGTCGATCAGGTCGGCAGCGTCGTCCGGGTCCATCATGGCCAGCATCGACGATGCGTCGGTATCGGACAGGCCCTCGAGCATCTCGGTCATAAGCTCGTCGTCATCGAACTCCGAGATGGCCTCGGCGGCCTGGGCAGTATCGAGCTGCGCAAACACCTGCGCACGCAGGCGCGGGTCGAGCTGCTCGATAATGTCGGCGATGTCGGCAGGGTGCAGCTCGCCGAGCGTCTTGTGCGACACCGAGAGTTGAATGTTCTTGGTCGAGCGGTCGAGCAGGTCCATGTAGGACCAAGCGATGATGTCCTCACTGAGCGGCTTGCCCAGGTGCTTCATAAAGCCTTCGACGATATGCTCAAGTGCGGGGCTGATCGCGCGTAGCAGACCGCGGGCGCCCACTTCGGCGCCCAGCAGGCGCAGCTGATTTTCGCCCGACATGGAAAACTTGATGTCGTTGACGCGCACGACTTTCATGCCCTGCGTGTCGACGATCTGCTTGTTGAGCACGTCGCGGGCAAGCAAGAGTTCGGTCGGCTGCAGGTACGAAAAACGGATTTCGGTGGCCGACGTCTTAAGGTGTACACCCGTCTCGTCGATACGGTCGACCCATTTGCGCCAGCTGATCATAAACGGCGTCTTGCCGGGTCCGCGGAACGCGAGCGACGTCACGTGCGGAAAAACTTCGCCGGTAGCAATGCCAAAATCGTTCACCACGCCGAGCTTTTCGCCGTCGACGTCCAAGACCGGCAATTTGAGCATCTCACTCAGATAATTCAATGGTGCTCCCCATCATTATTCCTCCGGACGCGGCCGCATGTGCGGCGTCCGGAGGCTTCTGGATATGTATACGCATGCGCGGGCGGCACGCCGCTCGACGCTTACACCCCGTGCATGCGCAAAAAGCACCTGCATGGGGTCATCGACTGTATGGTCGAGGTTTGGATTTCACCTGTAACCTTTCTCTTGACCCTCATTAACCGCAGTAACTATAGCATCAGCATCGCCCTGCGGCATCGAATTTATGCGCTGCACATTGCAGGCATACCAAACGCTGACGCATCCGTGACATAGCCATTGGGGACGTTCTTAAACGACTACCCAATGACTACTCTGTGGTGTCGTTGTCCTCGGCAAGTTGGGGGAACACGGCGTCCTTGGGCATGGTGACCTTCGTCAGCGAGGTGAGCTTTTTGCTCAGCGACGTGTCCGTCTTGACCAGGTCGCTGAGCGTCACGATCTTGTAGCCGTCGGCAATGAGGCCGTCGATAATCTGCGGCAGCGCCTCGAGCGTCTGCTCGGCGCATTCGTCTCTATCGGTGAGCAGCACGATATTGCCCGGCGTCACCGAATCGAGCACCGTCGAGACCTGCTCGTCGGCACCGTTGAGCAGCCAGTCGCCCGAGTCAATATTCCACGAGACCACGGCGGAGACCAGGTCCATCGCATCAATCCAGTTTTGCTCGTCAAAGGCAGCGTAGGGAGCACGCAGTAGCATCGTCTTCACGCCGGTCGCCGACTTAATCGCATCGGTGCCTTTCGTGATCTGTTCGCGTACCGCCTCACGGTCCTGACCCTTGAGCGAATCGTCGCTGTAGCTGTTGGATCCGATCTCGCACCCGGCATCGACAATCGCCTTGGCCGTGGCAGGCGAGGCCTCGGCCGCATCGCCCGAAAGGAAGAACGTCGCGGTGACGCCCTTTTCCTTGAGCACCTGCAAGATCTGTTTGGTGGCGCCGCTCGGACCCTCGTCAAACGTCAGCGCCACGTACTTTTTGTTGCCCTTGGGCGCCACGCTGGCGCACGCAACAACGCAATCGGTGGCGGGCACAACCTCGCCGCGGTCTTGCGTCTTGCCCGACTGCTCACCAACCCACACCTCGGAGCGGCCCTGGACACCCCACGTCTGCACATACTCGATAGCGCCCGTGCCCTCGACCTTGAGCTTGGGCTCGATAACCGTAGCCTGAACCTCGTGCTTCTCGTAGGTGTTACGGCCATCCTTGACCGTCACCTTCTCGCCGCCCTCGAGTTCGCGGCTATCCCATTTGCCCTGCTTCACGCGCTTGCCGTCGACCTTCACCGACAGCTTTTCGCCCCCATGGCGCTTGAGCACGCTGTCATCGACGGCCAGCAGGTCGCCTGCGTCGTAGGTGTCAGTCAACTCCTGGTCGTCGATGAGATTCTGCAGCGTAGAGCCCACGCGCACCGCGGTCTTCTGGCCGTTAAGTTCCACGTCCACGCTGCGGTTGACGTAGCCCACGACGGCAGCGATAAACAGCACGAGCGCGCAACCCACGGCGATGAGCGCATAGGGCAGGCGAGACGAACGACGGGGTGTGCGGCTGTTGCCGATGCGAGCGCTGCGATCGCTAAAGCCGCGGCTATGGTTGAGATACATCGCGCCGGGCTTACGGTGACGCTTGCGCTGACCGCTGGGCAGCTGCCCCAGGTCGCGGCGCGCCGTCGGACGCGTACCCGAACGCCCGTTTAAGTTGGATCCGTTTTGGCGCATGTGCCCTCCCCCATAAACACAGCAAGCCGGAGCAACAGGTCTCCGGCTTGCCTCCCATCATTTGGTACGTCGCTATTTTGTAGCTTTTGACGAGCCTCCGCTCGCCTTTTGGTATTCGTCCTTAAAGGCCTTGAACATGCCGCGCGTCTTGCCGAGCTGCTTGCCCAGTGCGCGACTGCCCTTGTCCACGGCAACCGATCCCTTGTCGTCGAGCACCTTGGCGCCCTTCTTGACCTTATCGCCCACCACGACGCTTGCCTCGGCAGCCTTTGCGGCGGCGCCGCCCGAATACCCGAGCGACTTGACCTCGTCCGAGACGACCATCGCGCCGTTCTCGTAGCCGCGCAGCATCGTCGGCGGCACCTGCGTGTCACCAACCAAAACACTCGAAGCAGCACCGGCGGTCACATAGAATGCCTGCACGATGCCCGAGCGCGGCTTGAACTCAACGTCCGAGCAATAGCCCACGACGTCGCCCGATTCCGTGCGCACGTCCATACCGACCCAGATGATGCAATCGTCCAGGTTGATGTCGAGGCGCTTGGCCGCAGCGGTATCGTAGGTGCCCTTGACGTCGTCAACCGCGATGGCGCCCTCGTAGACACCAATGGCGTCGAGCGCTACGAATCGGTCGGGACGCTCGATCATACCCGCGATATCGGACTGGCGGACCATAAAGCCGACCACGCGCGTACCGCCCGGGGTAAAGACCGGAAAGTGAATCTTTCCGAGCTTTTTAGGGCTGCGCGGTGTGCCGTCCTTTTTGGTACGCTTGTCCTCAGTAGGCTTGCGATAGATCTTGGCGCCGACAAAATCCCCGGCGCGCATTATGCCTCGGTCGAGGGCTCCGCAGCCTCGGTATCAGCCTCGACGGCGTTCTCGACCACGACGTCGGCGGCAGGCGTCACGTTGCCGCCCGAAATGGCGTCGTTGAGCTGCTCGCGCAGCTGGTCCATGCGCTCGCGGGCCAGGTCGACCTTGGCGCGCAGGTCGTCGGTCTTGGCGTCGACCATCGGGCCAAAGTCATTCACCGCAGCACGGGCCTCCTCGGCGCTGTGCTCGTAGGTGTCGCGCATATTGTCCCAGGCGTCGTTGGCGATATCGGCAGCCATGGCGCGGGTCTCGGCGCCCGAGCGCGGGGCCAGAGCAACGCCGACAATAGCGCCGGCAGCGGCACCAAAAAGTGCGCCGGAGACAAAGCTGAAAGTCTTACCCATGATCATTCCTCTCCTGCGGGCACGTCGGTGCCCACCGTTTGAATGCTGTCCATTATACCCGCAGCGCATCACTTGCCGCTCCGCTCATCTGCGTACGGCAAAGGCGCAGGTACGTGATGGTGATAAATGCGTAGGCCTACTCCTGGGGCATAGCCGGCATGGCCACCGTGGCACCCGGGTCCTCGCCGGCGCCGTCCACGAGCGGCAGGCCGCCCTCATGCGCAGGTCCTGCCGGAACCGTCGCAGCACCGCCAAAGACGGCAGCGGAGGCCTCGTGGTTCTCGGCAACCGCGCCCTCGGTATCAATCGCCACCTGGGGCTCGTCGTCAAAGTTGGGGACGCCCTGGGGCTCGGCGGTCGCATCGGCAACGAGCTCGGCGTCGACCGGCACATCGCCCTCGTCAGCGCCCTCGTCCTCGGCAGCATCTTCGCCGTTCGCGACGGCGACGGCCTCGTGCGGATCTTTGCCCTCGGCCTCGGCGCGCATGCCCAGCACCAGGTTGCGCAGGCCCGCGACCGTGCCCTCCACGTCGGGAGCCGGCTGGTCGGCGTGCAGGTAGGCCCAGTCCATCATAAAGGTGGCCGAAGACAGCGCACCGATAGTCAGCGCATCATCAGGGCACGAAAGCTCAATCTCAAAGACGCGCTCGTCGTGCTCGCTCACGCGGGTGCGGCCGCACGAAATGCTGCCCGCAAGACCGGTCTCGTTCATGAGCTCGACCGTCACGTGCTCAAGCAGGTGGCAAAGCTCGGTCTGGCCCATGCAGTCCTGGAACTCACGACCGGAATCACCCAGACACAAGTGCTTGGCAATCGCCGGCACCAGGTAATACACGCGCGCCGTGGCCTCGATATCCTCCGAGGTCATGAGCGGCATGCCGGGGTTCACCAGCACATGCGCGCAGATCTTGTCCTCGCTGACGGTGACCTTAAGGATGTTGAACAGGCCTGCCATAACTCTCCCCTACTCTTCCTTGTCCTACTCGTCGCCGTCGTGCGGATTCGCGGAACCCGCACCCGACGCCGCCGGCTTCTCTGCCGAAGACTCGGAATCCTTCTTATCGGTTTCGGCCGGAGCGATCACGCGAATGAGCGAGATGCGCTGGCCACGCATCGACTGCACCTTGAACTTGTACCCCGCAACCTCAAATACCTCTCCGATGTCGGGCACCGAGTCGCAAAGCTCCAAAATCCAGCCGGCGATGGTCTCATAATCATCGCTTTCCTCGAGCGGCCAACCAAGCTCAATCGCGTCATCGCACGAAAAACGCCCATCAACGAGCCACTCGCGGCGCGAAAGGCGCGTGAGATACTTGTTGTCGGGGTCGAACTCGTCCTCGATCTCGCCGACGATCTCCTCGACGATATCCTCGATGGTGATAATGCCGGCCGTGCCGCCGTACTCGTCCACGACCACCACGATCTGGTCGTGCGAGGTCTGCATCTCGGACAGTAGCGGCAGGATGTCCTTGGTGTCGGGCACAAAGGTGGCGTCGCGCAAAAAGCCGGCGATGGGCTGGTCACCCTTGCCGTCGAGCGCGGGTTGGATCAGGTCCTTGATGTGCGCAATGCCGGCGACGTTGTCGGGATCCTCGTGATAGACGGGGATGCGGCTGAAGCCGGTCTGGCGCATGGTGGACAACACGTCGGCGACCGTCTCGTCGTCCTCGCACATGGTGGTGTCAACGCGCGGCACCATGACCTCGCGGGCAACGGTGTCGCCCAGGTCGAAGATCTCGTGGATCATACGCTTTTCCTCGTCGAGCAGGTCGTCCTGCTCCGAGACCATGTACTTGATCTCCTCCTCCGAGACGTTCTGGCGGTCGTCGGCACTCTTGATGCGCAGGATGCGGGCCAGGCCATCGGAGCAAGCGCCGGTCAGCCACACGAGCGGACGGGCGATCTTTTGGAACACGGAGAGCGGTCCCACGACCTGCTTGGATACGCCCTCGGCGTTAGCGAGGCCGATGCGCTTGGGCACGAGCTCGCCGATCACGATGGACACAAAGGCGACGGCGACGGTGATGATGACCGGCGCCAGGCCGCGCGCGATGGCGGAGAGCGGCGCGATGCCAAAGCTCATGAGCCACGTGGCGAGCGGGTCGGACAGACTCGTCGAGGCGACGGCGGACGAGGCGAAGCCCACGAGCGTAATGGCAACCTGGATGGTGGCGAGCAGCTGGTCGGAGTCGGCAGCCAGCTTAATGGCACGCTCGGCGCGCTTGTCGCCTTCCTCGGCCTCGTGCTCCAACACGGCGCGCTTGGCCGTGGTGAGCGCCATCTCGGACATAGAGAAGTAGCCGTTGATAAGCGTCAGGACGAGCGTGGTAATAAGGGAGATGGTTATGTCCATCGGGAGTTTCTCGAACCTCCAAGATTCGGGACGTCGGATTAAAACGTTGATGGCGGATAGGGCAGTTGCGCCCGGCGGCCGCTTGGATGGGCCCGCGGGCACAGGCGCGATCGCTAGATTACGAAGAGAATCACCGCCATGAACTGGAAGATGCTGCCGGCGAGTACCCACAGGTGAAACACGCTGTGAAGATAGCGCACGTTTTTGGCGATATAGAACGGCACGCCCGCGGTGTAGCACACGCCGCCGACGGCGAGCAGGGCAAGTGCCACGGGGTTGAGCAGCGCAACAAGTTCGGGCAGCTTAAAGACAACGAGCCAGCCCATCAGCAGATAGACCAGGCCGCTTACCCAATGCGGCTGGCGCTCGCGCAGGAAGCACTCGAGGGCGATGCCGATGATGGCGATGGCCCATACGGCAAAGAACAGCACAGCGCCGCCGTCGTTTGCGAGCGTGATGAGGCAAAACGGCGTATAGCTGCCGGCTATGAGCAGGTAGATGCAGCTGTGATCGATGATGCGAAACACGCGCTTGGCGCGCGCGGGCTGAATCGCGTGGTAGAGCGTGGAGGCTAGGTATTCGAGGATAATGCTGACGCCATAGACAATCGCCGCGGCCATGTGGGCCGGGCCTCCGCCGCGCAGGGCGGCGAATACGATCAGGAGCACCAGGCCCGCGATACCCAGCAGGCAGCCGACACCATGGGTGACGGAGTTCATGATCTCCTCACCCACCGTGTAGTGTGGAACGGCCGCGGTCTTGGGTCGCGGCTTAGAACTGTCGCTCGAATCGGACATGCCGGTTACATCCTCCAACGTAAAGAGTTCTCAACACTATATCAAAGCGTCTAGGTACGTGCGAAATTTGCACCATACGTGACCCTTTGTTTACCCATTCTTTGCCTGTTGACGCATCAACGGCGAACGTCCATAATGCGCTTGCATTAAATGTTGATGTATTAACATCTTATAGGAGAATACCGCATGGCTCAAAACGCACGTTCCCATCGAAAGCTCAAGATAGCCGGCATCGTTGCACTGGTGGTTGTCGTTGCGCTGCTCGGATTTGCCGGCAACTTTCTGTTTGACTTCGCGCTGAATCCCCGCGCGCCATACACCATGAAGATGATGCAGGATAGCAAGAACGACAAAGAAGGTGAGCAGCCGGATGCCGAGGATACCGAGGCGCGGGCATGGTTTAAAGAGAACCGCAAGAGCAGCAACCTCACCGCGGACGACGGGACCGAGCTTGCCGCCTGGTATTTTGCTGCGTCGGAGAGCGCGCACGACTACGCCGTCTGCCTGCATGGATATACCAACGAGCCCATCGGTATGGCCCGATACGTCAAGCGATTCCACGACCGCGGCATGAACGTACTCGCACCCGCCGCACGCGCCCACGAGCGCTCCGGCGGCGACTATATCGGCATGGGCTGGCCCGAGCGGCTCGATGTCGTCGCATGGATCGAGCGAATCGTTCAGGCTGACCCCGAGGCGCGCATCCTGGTCTTTGGCGAGTCGATGGGTGCGGCAACCGCCATGAACGTCGCGGGGGAACCTCTGCCCGCAAACGTGAAATGCATTATCGAGGACTGCGGTTATACAAGTGTTTGGGACGAGTTTTCTCTGCAGCTCAAGGACGTGTTTGGCCTGCCCAGCTTTCCCTTGCTCGATGTAGCAAACTTGGTGTGCAACGTGCGCGCGGGCTACGACTTTCATAAGGCGAGCAGTGTGGAGCAACTCAAACACGCGACGGTTCCCATGCTGTTTATCCACGGCGACCAGGACACCTTTGTACCGTACAGCATGCTCGACCAAAACTACGACGTGTGCGCCAGCAAGGTCAAGCAAAAGCTCACTATCCATGGCGCCACCCACGCCAAGAGCGCGCAGGTCGACCCCGAACTCTACTGGAACACGGTCGACAACTTCCTCGACAAGAATTTTTAGGCAAAAAGCAACGTCTGGGGTTTTGTTGCCAAAAATCGGTTTGTAGTCGGCGGTATTCGATTTTTCACCGCACTTCTGAAAAGCCGCCCGCAAGCGTTGTGCTCGTGGGCGGCTTTTGCTCAACTTACGCTACAAGGCGCTTGTTTTGTCCAATAGCTAGGCGCTACTTGACCTCGATGAGCTCGTACTTGCTCGTGCCCAGGCCGATCTTCTCGGCGTGCGCGATGCACGCGCGCCAGTCGGTGTCGGGATGCGTGATGCAGAAGGGATCCTTGGCCTGCTCGCCCTCCAGATGCTCGTGGTTGTGCTCCATCTTGGCCGCGCTATCGGTGAGCTCGGTGTTGGGCAGCGGCTCGGATGCCATGACGGCATCGGCGCAGGCCTGGTCAATGGCGACCGGGTCGAAGCTCGCGAACATGCCGATATCGTTGACGATAGGCGTGTCGTTTTCGGGATGGCAATCGCAGTTGGGGCTGATATCCATAGCCAGCGAAATGTGGAAGCTGGGACGATCCTGGACAACGGCCTTGGTGTACTCGGCGATCTTACAGTTGAGCACGTCGGCCGCGGCTTCATAGCCGGGCTTGATGGCGTCCTGGTTGCACACGCCGATGCAGCGGCCGCAGCCCACGCAGCGATCGTGGTCGATAGCGGCCACGTGCACCGTGCGAGTAGCGCCGCTGGCAAGCTCACGCTCGCGGGTGTCGTCAAACGAGATAGCGTTGTGCGCGCAGATCTTTTCGCAGGCACGGCAGCCAATGCAGTGCTCGGTCGCGACGTTCGGCTTGCCGGCGGCATGCTGCTCCATCTTGCCGGCACGGCTGCCGCCTCCCATACCCAGGTTCTTCATGGCGCCGCCAAAGCCGGCCTGCTCATGGCCCTTAAAGTGGGTGAGGCTGATCACGATATCGGCGTCCATGAGAGCCTGACCGATCTTGGCCTCGCGCACGTACTCGCCGCCCTCGACCGGGACGAGCGCCTCGTCGGTGCCCTTGAGGCCGTCGGCGATGATGATCTGGCAGCCCGTGGCATACGGGGTAAAACCGTTCTGGTAGGCGGTATCGATGTGCTCGAGCGCGTTTTTGCGGCTACCCACATAGAGCGTATTGCAGTCGGTGAGGAAGGGCTTGCCGCCCAGCTTCTTCACCACGTCGGCGACGGCGCGAGCGTAGTTGGGGCGCAAAAAGCTCAGGTTGCCCAGCTCGCCAAAGTGAATCTTAATGGCGACGAACTTGTTCTCAAAGTCGATCTGCTCAATACCGGCGTGACGGATGAGGCGTTTGAGCTTGTCGAGCTGGCTCTCGCGAGCATGCGTGCGCAGGTTGGTGAAGTACACCTTAGCGGGTGCTGCGGGTGCAGTTGCGGTCATAGATCTATCCCCTCGGTCTATATGGCGTTACAGACATAAGAGGATGGTACCAGTTAAAGCAGAGTTAAAGTCAAGTACGGCACCTAGTCATTGGGAACGTTCTTAAATGACTACTCTTGGACTTTGAGGGCTTCGGCCAGGCTCACGCGCTTGATGGAGCGCGCGTGCAGCAGCGCCACGACCAGGTAGGTCACAAAGCCAATACCCACGCACGCCGCCATGGACCAAGCGGGCACGTAGATCTCGATATTGCCGTTGTAGGCGAGCAGCATCGAGCGGAAGATGGCCGTGAGCGAGCCAATAATGACCGGCAGGCTCAGCACGAGCGACGCCGCCACGCACAGCGTGATCGAGCGGATGTACAGATGCGAGATCTCGCTATCGCGATAGCCAAAGACTTTCATGTAGCTGATCGAACGGGCGCTGTGGTCGATCACCGCCTTGGTCAGCAGGTACATAAACAGCAGGAAGATAAACACCGCGAGCCCGATCATCATTCCGATCATTTTGCTCATCATGCCGATGAACTGGTCGCCCACGGCCCGCATGTCGTCGGGCGTGGTGTCGCCGGCAAAGTAACGAGCATCGAGGTCGAGCTTCTCGTCGCTCACATAGCCGTTAAAGTAGGCAGCGTCGTTGTCGAACAGCTTGTTAAAGTCGTCGATACTCATATAGATATTCATGTCCGACTTGGAGCCCCAAACGCAGTCCTTGCCCGCGTACTCAAAGGAATAATTCTTGCCCTCGTACTTGTCGCGAAGCTTAACCTTCTGCCCCTCGTTCCAGCCAAACTTGTCGAGTAGGCCGCCGCCAAAGACGACACGGCCGTCGCCGACGTTGAGGTCTTTCCAATAGCGCGAATCGGGCGAGATGCCGTAGACGGAAATCGTCTCCTCGCCATTACCATCGCCGCGGTCGTATTGCAGCTGGTAAACGGCATATTTCTCGGTCTGCGCAATCTTGTCTGCACCGTTATCGGTCGTGTTAACCGGGTGAATGTCGTCGTTGTCGGTGTCGATCTTAGAGGCCTTGTCGATCAGGTCGATAGCCTCGTCGCGGTCACAGCCGAGGGCATCGGCAAGGTCATCGAGGCGCGCGTAGAGCGCACCCTTCTTGTCCTGGACCTTGGCAAGCGCATCCTGCGCTGCGGTCAGGCTCTCGGCAGACGGAGATGCGGTCGCGGCATCGGCTGCCGCCTGCGCAGCATCGGCCGCGTCGTCAAGCTCGTCATCGGCATCCTGAGCGGCGGAAAGCAGCGCGCCGTCAACCGACTGCAAGCGCTCGAGTGCCGACCACTGCTCGCGCTCCTCGGCAGTGCCCTCGAGCTCCAGCGGCGCCTTGAGCGTGTACTGGTGTTCGGCGACCAGGCTTGTCTCGAGGTTGTCCGCATAGTGCGTCATCGTGGGCAGAATCGCCAAGCCAAAGAGCAACAGCAGCGAGGCAAACGCAATGCCCACGAAGAGCGTGGCGAAGTTGCCCAGGTTGCGCAGGAAGATACGCAGGCGGAAGCGGGAAACAAAACCCATGCGCTCCGGCAGCTGCAAGCCGCGCTTGGTGCCCGATTTGCCGCTCGCCTCGTGACGAAGGAACTGCAACGGCGTCTTGCCCATCTTGCGAAGCAGGCCCACCAGCGTGATGAGGATGAGCGCGGCGGCGGGAACCACGGCGCACTTCACAAAGATCTCCCAGCTCCAGTACACCTGGAAGGGCGGCAGGCTATACGAACCGTAATAGAGGCTGCGCATGGGCTCGGTAAAGAACACAACGCCGAGCGCAGTGCCCAAAAGCGCCGCGATCACGCCCACGATGGCGGGAAGCGCAAGGTAGTGCAGCACGATCTCGCGTCGACGATAGCCGCTGGCGAGCAGCGTGCCGATGATGGCGCTCTCCTCCTCGATGGTGGCGTCGGTAAGGACCACAAAGACGAACGCCATAATCACGATGATGATGTCGAGCAGCGTCATCCACATCATGGAGTCGCCGTCCACGTCGTCGCGCGCATAGCCAATGCCCTGATTGGAATCGGCATCGATCAGATCGTCCACGCGCGCATCGGCATCGGTCAGCGCCTCCACCATATCTTGCTCGGCGTCGATGCGGTCTGCGGTGGAGAGATCGCGATCGGTAAAGGTGAAGGAGTAGGTGTAGGCGGGTGCGCCGCCGGCATCCTCGAGCGCGGCAAAGCCGCCATCGGTGACCTCGGCCACGCCATAGGTGATGGTGTTCACCGTAAAGTCCGAATTGTTGAGGAACAGCGCCTGACTATCGGGCTGGGTCATGATGCCGCAGATGGTGTAGGTGCGGCCCTCAAGCTCAACCTTATCGCCCACGGCGAGGTCGTTGTTGGTGGCGAAGACACGGTCGATGGCTACCTCATCGTCCGCCTTGGGCTCCTTGCCCTCACAGTAGGACGCGATATCGACCTTGATGCGGTGCGCATAGGTGCGCAGCGTGCGCTTGGTGCCGTCGTCGCCGGCGGTCTTTTTGATGATGGCGTCGATGGAGAAATTCTTGTAGAGCGTAACGCCGCCGACGCCGCCGGCTGCATCCTCGGCCGCCTTGAGCTGGTCTTTGGTGGCCTCGAAGGAGGTGGTCACGCGGCCGTCCTCAATCGTGTACGCATCGCGCATGTCGTCGATAAGGCAGCCGATGGAATGCGCTGCGAGCAAAAAGCCCGAGGTGAGAGCGATGCTTCCGCACATAAGCAAAAAGATGCCCAGGTACTTGCCGATATTGCGGCGCAGCTCGCGCGGGAGACGTTTTGCGAGAGGTGTCATGGCGCCGCCTACCAATCGAGCTCGGCGGCCGCGACGGGCGACTCGTTGAGCTCATCCTCGACGATGTGCCCGTCGCGCAGGCGCAGCACGCGATTGGCCATGCGCGCGATGGCGGCATTGTGGGTGACGATGATGATGGTGCAGCCGTACTCGTGATTGACATCCTCCATGAGCTGCAGGATTTCCTTGGACGTCTTATAGTCGAGCGCGCCCGTGGGCTCGTCGCACAGCAGCAGGCCCGGGTTTTTGACGAGCGCACGGCCGATGGCGCAGCGCTGCTGTTGGCCGCCCGAGACCTGGCGCGGGAACTTGTTGCGGTGCTCGTAAAGGCCCAGCGAACGCAGGAGATCGTCGACATTGAGCGGGTTTTTGGACAGGTGCGCCGTGACCTCGATGTTTTCCTTGATGGTGAGATCGGGCACCAGGTTGTAGAACTGGAAGACAAAGCCCAGCTCACGGCGGCGATACTCGCCCAGGTCGGTAGGTTTGAGCACCGTGAGGTCGCAGCCGTCCACCATGATGGAGCCGCCGTCGGCATCCTCCAGGCCGCCGATCAGGTTGAGAAAGGTCGACTTGCCCGAGCCCGAGGGCCCCAGCATGACGCAGATCTCGCCGCGGTTGATGGACGTGTCGATGCCATCGAGTACCGTCAGGCGCGCATCACCGTCGCCGTAGTGCTTTTTGAGATCCTTAACCTGGACGTAGGCTTCCTGCGTTGCCATGGTATCCCCCATTGTTAGCCTCGTACTACTTTATGAACGTAATAGTAAACCTTGGCGAACTATTTTGGGGCGAGGCCTAGGATTTATTTCAGACTAGGCGCGGGATTTGGCGCGTGAGAGGGCCAGGCCTACGGCGGCAATGGCGACGGCGAAGAGCACGGTGACGCCTAGGTCGCAGGCGATGTCGCCCAGCACGGTGGACGTCAGGTCCGCGGCGAGCGCCTTGCCGATCGCGTCGTTCACCCAATACGTCGGCACAAAGTGCGCCACCGTCTGCACGGCCGAACCCATCAGCGACAGCGGCATCCAGGCGCCGCCCAAAAACGTCATGAGCAAGCCGAGCAAGTTGCCCACGCCGTTGAGCAACTCCTCGCGAGCGCCCAGGCTCGACAGCGTAAAGCCAACGGCCAGCGGCGTGCACGCCAGGGCAAACGTTGCCGCCAGCGCCAGGCACACGCGACCCACGCCGACCTCGGCAACCGCGCTGGCAAAGCCCACGACGCCCATCATGCTCGACACGAGCCAGATGCAGACGGTGAGCACGGCGGCGGCCGCGAACACAGCGAGCGAACGCTGGCGCTCAGAGACCGGGCTGGCATCCATGCGGCGCACGCGCTCGGGCTCGTTCATGCCCGAAAACACCAGTCCCACCGACACGATGACCGACGAGATGATCGCGTACGCGCCAAAGTTGAAGTACGACTCGAGCGTGGTAGCAGCAGTCGAGTCGACCTTGACCTGCTCGATCTGGACCTCCGCGCGCTTTGCGGCCGCGTGCTCGGCGGCCCTTGCGACGTCACCGTTGGAGGCAGCGGGTTCAAGCGCCGCCGCAGCGCCCGCGAGCGAGATCCAGCGCGAGGCCTCGGCGGACGAAAGCGCCGCCGCCATGGTGCCGGAACCATAGGTCACGTCGAGCTTGGGCAGGGCCTCCCCCGCACGGGCGGCTGCAACAAGATCGTCCTCAAACCCCTCCGGGATAAAGAACACGCAATCGGCACTGCCCTTGGCGCTGTTGCTCTTGGAGAGCGCGTCGGCAAGGTCGTATGTGTCGTCGCCGACGCCCGTGACCAGGTCAAAGCGTGAGCCCAGGTGCTTGGTAAGCGCCCGCGAAAGGTCGCTATTGTCGCGGTCGACCACGATCACGTTGGTGTCGTAGGGCTTGTACTCGGTAAGCTGCGACGAGTTCCAGCTCACCGAAGCCGCGATGAATACGCCCATGAGCGAGATGAACACCGTATAGATGAGCAGGTAGAACGGGTGCGCCAGCGCCATGCGAAGCGCGGTCTTAAAGGTGCTCATAGCGGCTCCTTCCAAAGATCAGCGTAGCGGCGGCGACAAACACCAGGGCCATCAGGACGAGCGCGCCGGCGCGAACAGCGAAGGGCCCCAGGTCCTCAAAGAAATACAGGCGATTGAACATGTCGCAGATGAGCTTGACGGGGTTGAGCCAGCACTCGACCGGACAAGCGCGGGCGACGTCGTCGGCAAGCGCCATCGCCGGCTCGCCGTAGAGGCCGGCGAACAGGGCGCACGTGGTGGCAAAGCCCGTGAGGATGCCCGACTTGGATGCCTTGCCGCCCTTAACGGGAAGCGTGCCCACAAAAAGCCCCAGGCCCGTGGCGGCAAGCGCGGATGCAGCCCCGCCCAGCAGGCACAACCCCTCGCGCCCGCCAAAGTCGACGCCCACGACCAGGCGCACGTAGCCGATCGCAACCGCCATCGATGCAAAGGAAACCAGCCACGAGCCGACAAAAATGCCGGCCAGCGACGCCGTCTTGGAAAGACCGCCCACGCAGCGGCGCGCGCCGAGGCCGGACAGATTGGGCTGCAAATCGACGACGCTCAAGGCGGCAAACTCGGCAGACATCATCGCGACCAGGCCAAAAAGCGCGTAATAGTAGATGACCGTGCCATCGGGCGTGGCACGAGTCAGGCTCACGCGGCGGGTTCCGCCCTCGAGCGACAGAGCGCGCGCAACCGCCTCCGGGTCGGCGAGCGCCGCCGGGTCATCTTGAGCAATCTGAGCCATGAGCTCGGTATTTTGCGTATACGAGCTTGCCACCGTTTCAAGGATGCTGCGGTCGGTGAGCACCGACGAGGCGCGCGAGCTGTCGTAACTCGATAGCAGCGTGAGCCTGGGCGTGCCCGCGGCATCGTCCATATAGATGCCCGCGACCTCGCCGGCCTTGAGCGCTTTGCGCGCGGCAGCCAAGTCTTCGTACTCGCTCACATCGAGCAGTTGATCGTCGCCCTCCTTGGCAAGCGAGGTCGCCACGTCCTTAAAGGACGAAGCACCCCAGGCTTCGTCAGCGACAACGGCTACCGGCACCGGGTCGACCTTGCCGTCGGAGCTCAGATTCGCAAACATAAACATGAACATCGTTGAAAGTGCAATGGGAAAGATCGCGCCCCAGACCCATGTACTCGGTCGACGCAATAGCGTCTTGAGCGTGGTGATGATGGTGTTGAACATGGCCGCCCCCTAGTCGCGCAGCTCGCGGCCGGTGATCTCGAGGAACACGTCGTTGAGGGTCGGCGGCTCGGAGTAGATGCGGCCGAGCGGCACGTCATGCGAGCGCAACGTATCGAGGATGTCGGTCAGGTTATGCGGGCTCGCCTCGCACGAGAACGTGAGCTGGCCTGCCGTCGCCGCCAGGTCCAGGACATGTGGCAGGCTCGCAACGGCGGCGAGTGCCGCACTCGGCACCTCACCGACCTCGATCACGATCTTCTCGCCCATCTGGATCATGCGCTTGAGCTCGTCGTTGGTGCCCTGCGCCAATACGCGGCCGCCGTCCATAATCATGATGCGGCTGCAGATCTGCTCGACTTCCTCCATGTAATGGCTGGTATACACCACCGTGGCGCCCTCGTCGCGCAGACGGCAGATGCCCTCCAGGATGGCGTTGCGGCTCTGTGGATCGACCGCCACCGTGGGCTCGTCAAAAAAGATGAGCTCGGGCTTGTGCGCGATACCGCAGGCAATGTTGAGGCGACGCGCCAGGCCGCCCGAGAGCTTGCCGGGGCGGAACTTGATAAAGTCGCCCAGGCCGACAAAGTCGATCGCCTCGTCCACCAGCGCGCGGCGGCGCTTGCGATTGTTTACGTAGAGGCTGCAGAAATAGTCGATGTTCTCGCGCACGGTGAGCTCGTCGAACACCGCCACCTGCTGCGGTACCACGCCAATGCGGCGCTTAAGGTCGTAGCGGGCGGGCGTCATGGGCTCGCCGAACAGTTCGATGGTGCCCTTGTCGTAGGCAAGTAGCTGCAGGATGCAGTTGATGGACGTGGTCTTGCCCGAGCCGTTGGGGCCGAGCAGGCCAAAGATCTCGCCGGGGGCGATGTTCAGGTTAAAGTGGTCGAGCGCGATAAGATCGTCATAGCGCTTGACGAGATTTTCGACGTGGACGATGTCTGTCATGAGGCGGCCCTTCTGTTGATTTCGGCCCGGTACGATTGCATCATCGCAGGTGCGGGCGGCGCGCACCAGTGAGCTTTGTCACAAGTGCGGCGGGGGCGGGCGGGAGGAATGTCACGGTTGCGGCACCTGAGCAATTGTCGCGCGCGCCATCGCGTACAATACCCGTATGAACAGGCTATTCGACAAATCGATCGTGTTGGCGTGCTGCATCGCGGCCGCTCTGGGCCTTGCCGTGGATGCTTGCTTGGTCGCGGCGTTTTGTCTTGGCGTCGCAGTCGCCTCGCTTACGGAAATTGCGCAAGGGGAACGCGCCCGCCGCGTCGGTGAGGCCGCGAGCTATGCTTACATTATGGTGGCCGTCTTTGTGCCGTCGTTTGTGCCGTTTGCGCCCCTCGCCTTCTATGACATCGCGCGATACGTGCGCCGTGAGCACGCCTGGGTCGCGCTAGGCGCCGGCGCCATCTTTGCCTGCGCGCTCGTCGCATATGCCCACGCCGGCGCGCTTCCCACCCGTGCGCTGCTGTTGACCGCCATCCTTTCAGTCGCCGCCACCTTACTGTCGCTGCGCACCGCCCAGCTGGAGCGCGAGCAGGAACGCATGCGTCGCACCCGCGACGAGCTGCAGGAACGAGCCCTCGCGCTCGAGGCGCGCAACCGCGACCTTGCCGACCGCCAGGACTACGAGGTCGAGCTCGCAACGCTCGCCGAGCGCGCCCGCATCGCGCGCGAGATCCACGATAACGTAGGGCACCAGCTCACGCGCGCCTCGCTGCAAACCGAGGCCCTACGCGTGGTCCACGCCAACGAGCCCGGCATCGCCGCCGACTTCGCTGACGTCAAGCGCGCCGTGGACGAAGCGCTTCAGCTCGTGCGCACCAGCGTCCACGCGCTCAACGACAACGCGGCCAATCTATCCGTACAGCTCGAGCGCATCGTGGAGGGCGCGCGCTCAGATGGCGGGCCGCAGATTGAGCTTGAGGTTTTAACCGAGCATGCACCCGCCAACATCGCCAACTGCTTTGCGGCGATCCTACGCGAGGCGCTCTCCAACACCATGCGCCACGCCCGTGCTCAGAACGTGACCGTGCGATGCATGGAGCATCCGTCGTTTTACCAGCTCATCGTTACCGACGACGGCACCGGCGCGACCCCGGTGAACAGCCGCAACGCCGCAGAAGGCATGGGACTCGGCTCCATGCGCGAGCGCGTCGAGGCGCTTGGCGGAACCTTCACCGCCGGCCCACGCGCCGGTGCCCCCGGCTGGCGCGTGTTTGCCACCGTCCCAAAACAGCAAGGAGATGAGGCCCGATGAGGCTCATTGTTGTCGACGACGACCGCTTGGTGGTCGATTCGCTCAAGATTATCCTGGGTGCCCAGCCGCAGATCGAAGTCGTGGGCACCGGCGCCGACGGCAACGACGCGGTCGCGCTCTACACCGAACACGCACCCGATATCGCGCTGCTCGACATCCAGATGCCGGGGCGTGACGGCCTTTCGGCGGCACGCGAGATCCTCGAGCGCGACCCCGCAGCACGCGTGGTGTTCCTGACCACGTTTTCGGATGACGAGTACATTGTGTCGGCGCTCAAACTGGGTGCCCGTGGCTACTTAATCAAGACCGATGTCGCCGCCATCCCACCAGCGTTGGCGCAGGTCATGGATGGCAAACGTGTGCTTGAGGGCAAGGCAATCGAGGATATTGACTTTGACGAAATGGGTGACAAAGCAGGCACGCCCCACCGGCCTGCGGCCTTTGCCGGCCTGACCGACCGCGAGTTCGAGGTCGCCGAGCTCATCGCCCGCGGTCTCGACAACAAGGAGATTGCCGCCACCGCCTACATGGGCGAAGGCACCGTGCGCAACCACATCAGCTCGATCCTGGCCAAAATGGGCCTGCGCAACCGCACCCAAATCGCCATCGCCTACCTGCGAGGGTAATCAACCAACGGCCAACCACTTCGGCATGGCAAAATTGCTGCCACCGATTTAATGCCATTTCAAAACTATGCCGGATTACGGGGCTAAACCCGGAAACCCCGTCCATGCTCTCGTTTTCCGCAAAATGACGGCTCGTCTACCTGCACTGATAATTGTTCTCGGGGGAAGCGGGCACTGCGGGGCGCGGCAACGG
>UQLI01000033.1 GCA_900541715.1 uncultured Collinsella sp. | reverse complement strand
ACAGGCCGGCGAGCGCGATGATCTCGGAGGCGTTGCCGCGCACGATGGCGGGCTTGTACTGCTTAAGCTCGTTTACCAACTGGGTGCGCAGACTGCCGATGCCCAGGCCCACCGGATCGAGTACCCAGGGCTTGCCGGCGTCGTGTGCCGCCTTGGCCGCGCGGGGAATCGTTTGCTCGTAAATGGGGAAGAGCGTGCCCATATTGAGATAGATGGCGCCGCCGCCGGCAACGAGCGCCTCGCCCTCGTCGGGAAGATAGACCATGGCGGCCGATCCACCCACAGCGAGCTGCGCGTTGGCGACAAAGTCGATCGTCACCGTGTTGGTGATGGAGCCGGCCATCGGATTGGTGGCACGAATCTCCTCCACGGCCTTGACCATATGTTGCTTAAACTGTTCCGAATCAATCACTGCACATGCCTCCTTGGCATAGAAAAGGGGCGCTGTGCATAGACAGCGCCCCTGTAAAGGCGGCATGCTCCCTACGCCAGCATTAACTGACAGGTTCAAAGGATTGGGCCCCATGCCCTCTCAGCCTTGTGGTTTGCACCGCCGGCACTCCCGCATCGAATCTGTTGTTCCCTATACTAGCGCACCTGCCAAAAAGGGACAGGTTTATTTTGGCAGGTAACAACTGGGACTTTGCGTTTTCCCAGATAAAACCTGCCAAAATAAACCTGTCCCTTTTTGGCAGGTCGGTACAATAGATGGGATTAAGAATGACCGAGGGGACTCTATGATCAAACTTGTGCTGACCGATATGGACGATACGCTGATTCCAGCCGGGCATGACGGCGCCAGCGACTACGCCATTGAGGGTATTCATGCCATGCAGGCGGCGGGTCTGCACTTTGGGCCGGTTTCGGGTCGTCAGCCGTCCGCGATGGGCTGGATGTTCAAAAACCGTTCCGAGTGTTTTTCGACCGGTGCGTTCTGTAACGGCCAGGTGATGTTTGTCGACGGCGAAGTAGTCGCCTCGCGCGCAATCGACAACGATGCTCTGATGCGTTTGGCCGACTATCTGGAGCAAGAGACCGACGATACATTTCTAAAAGTCTACAGCCTGGGCGATGACTTTTGGGGCAACGATGCCTATTGCGTGACGAGCAATCCCGAGCGTGTGCGTCGCGCTATGGAGTCGGGCGGCAATGCGTGGCTCAAAGGCGAAGAGGCCCCGTGCCGTCCCGTCGTCGATGACGCGCCGGTGTTTAAGGCGAATATCTGGAGTGCCCGTTCGCGTGAGGAGCTCGCGGAGCTACGCGAGCGCGTTGCCGCTGAGGTGCCGGAACTCTCGCTCGTGTTTCCCAACAACCGAGTGCGCCTGTTCGACATCCTTCCGGATGGTTGGGACAAGGGCTGCGCTGCGCTGGAGCTGGCGCACGCTTTGGGCCTGACGCCCGACGAGGTGGCCGTATTCGGCGATTCCGATAACGATTTGCCCATGATCGATGCCGTTCCCAACTCCGTTGCAGTCGCCAATGCCAACGAGGCCGTCACGGCTGCCGCACGCTGGCATATCGGCGCTGCGGCAGATGATGCGGTTGCCGGGGCTCTGCATCAGATTGCCGCCTGCGCCGCGACGGGGGAGATGCCGTCGTTTATGCGTCAGGAGGGTGCAGCCGACGCGAATCTCGCGAACAGCTAAGGAGACAGCCATGAAGCTCCAGCAGCTCAGATATGTCGTCAAAGTTGCCGAATGCGGCAGCATTACCGAGGCCTCGCGCCGTCTCTTTGTGTCGCAGCCTTCGATTACCGCGTCGATTCGCGATCTCGAAAACGAGATGGGTGTGCACATCTTTGAGCGCACCAACAAGGGCGTCATTGTGTCCGAGGAAGGCGAGACCTTCTTGGGCTATGCGCGCCAGGTACTCGACCAGGCCGACCTGCTCGAGGGCAAGTACAAGGGCGCATCCGAGCAGGTGCCGCACTTTAGTGTGAGCTGCCAGCATTATTCCTTTGCCGTCAACGCGTTTGTCGACGTGATCCGCGAGTTCGATGCCGCGCGTTACGACTTCACCCTGCGCGAGGAGCAGACTCACGAGATTATCGAGGATGTCGCGCATATGAAAAGCGAACTGGGCATCCTGTACTTATCCGAGCATAACCGCGAGGTCATCGAGCGCATGCTGGTGGCCAACGAGCTCGTGTTCGAAGGACTCTTCTGCGCCACGCCGCATGTCTTCGTCTGCGCCGACCATCCGCTGGCGGACCGCTCCAGCGTGACGCTCGAGGATCTGGAAGACTACCCGTTCCTGTCCTACGAGCAGGGCAGCTACAACTCGTTTTACTATTCCGAGGAGCTGACCTCGACGTTCGAGCGTCGCAAAAATATCCGCGTGCGCGACCGTGCGACGTTGTTCAATTTGGCCATGGGCCTCAACGGCTACACGGTATGCTCGGGCGTGATCAGCCACGAGCTCAACGGCCCCGGCATTATCTCGATTCCGCTCGACGTGGACGAGTACATGGAGATTGGCATCATCACGCGCAAGAACACGACGCTCACGCGCTACGGTCGGGCCTATATCGACGCGATTCGTCAGCATATCTAGGCTGCTGTGCTCCGCACAGTTCAAGTCTCTTTATGGCAGTCCAGACTGATATAGGAAGCATCTATATCAAACTGTTATAAACGTATATTTTACGATGGTCATATGAGCGCTCATACTCTGTCCCAGTAAAGCAACCAATGCAAAGGGAGATATCTATGAGCACTTCGATTCAACCGAACGCGCCGTTTCGCGCCGATATTGTCGGCAGCTTTCTTCGTCCGCAGGCTGTAAAGGACGCCCGTGCCGCCTATGCCGCGGGTAAACTCGACGTTTCCGGCCTTAAGGCCGTCGAGGACGATGCCATTCGCGATTTGGTGGCCAAGCAGAAGGCCGCCGGCCTGCAGGTGATCACCGATGGCGAGTTCCGCCGCAGCTACTGGCACCTCGATTTTATGTGGGGGCTGAACGGCGTCGAGCGTCGCACCTCGCGTACGGGATATATGTTCCACGACGAGGAGACCACGGCCGATACCGCCGTGGTGACTGGCTCCATCAGCGGCGAGAACCACCCCTTCGTCGAGCACTTTAAGTTTGTCAAGGCACTTGAGGGCGAGGACCACGTTGCACGCCAGACCATCCCGGCGCCTATCCAGACGTTCTCTGAGGTCACGCTCGACCGCTGCGATGGCCAGCAGGAGAGCCTGCGCGCTGTCTATAAGACCGATGAGGAACTTGCCGACGCCATCGCAGCCGCTTATCGTACGGTGATCGCCGACCTGTACGCTGCAGGCTGCCGCAACATCCAGTTTGATGACTGCACCTGGGGCATCTATTGCGATACCGACTTTGTGTCCAAGACCGGCATGAGCCCGGTTGATCTGCAAAAGGTGAGTGAGCTGGGCGTGGCGCTCAACAACGCCGCTATCGAGGGCAAGCCCGACGACCTGGTCATTAACACGCATGTGTGCCGCGGTAACTACCACTCTACCTATGCCTTCGAGGGTGGCTATGACCCCATCGCGCCATACCTGTTCGCAAACGAGGATGTTGACGCATTTTACCTGGAGTTCGATACGCCGCGCGCCGGCGGTTTTGAGCCGTTGAGGTACGTTGCCCCTGGCAAGAAGGTCGTGTTGGGCCTGGTGACCACCAAGGCCGCTGAGCTTGAGGACGAGGATGCCATCGTCGAGCGTATTCACGAGGCTGCAAAGTATGTTCCGCTCGAGAACCTGTATCTGTCTCCGCAGTGCGGCTTTGCCAGCTGCGAGATTGGCAACAAGCTGACCGAGGACGAGCAATGGGCAAAGATCGCGCTGGTCAAGCGTATTGCCGAGCGCGTTTGGAAATAGCGGTAACGTTCGCAGGTGACGGCGCGTGCGAGACATGGCGCATCGCGTACAATGGTTCGGATCGTATCGTTCGGGCAGGTAATCCGCTATGCTCGAGCGCCCTTCCATTTTGAAAGGACTCTCATGTCCCAGTCCTCGACGCCCGCCGCCAGCGATGCCATCTACGACGCATCGTCGCTCGGCCGCCCGCGCATGTTTTTGCTCGGTCTGCAGCACCTGTTTGCCATGTTTGGCGCCACCGTGCTGGTGCCCGTGCTCACCGGTCTCTCGGTTTCGGCAACGCTTTTGTTTGCCGGTTTGGGCACGCTGCTGTTCCACTTCCTGTCGCGCGGTAAGGTGCCGGCATTTTTGGGCTCATCGTTTGCCTTTATTGCCGGTTATGCCGCAATCGCGCCCAACGGCGAGACCGAGCTTTTGCCCTACGCTTGTCTGGGCGTTGCTTGCGCCGGCCTGCTTTATCCGGTGCTTGCGGCGCTCTTCCGCGCCTTTGGCGCCAAGCGTGTCATGCGTTTCTTCCCGCCGGTGGTGACTGGCCCCATCGTCATTTCGATCGGTCTGATCCTGGCGAGCTCCGCTATTGCTAACTGCCAGACCAACTGGCTTGTGGCTGTCATTGGCGTTGCCGTTATCGTCATCTGCAACATCTGGGGCCGTGGCATGGTCAAGATCGTGCCGATTTTGCTGGGCGTTGTGGTGAGCTATGCCGTTGCGGCTGCGCTCGGCGAGGTTGATTTCTCGGGCGTTGCCGCCGCTCCGTGGGTCGGTCTGCCCATCGTGTGGGACAACACCGTGTTTGCACTCTTTGGGCCGCAATTCGATAACGGTCTTGCCACGACGGCCATCATCACCATCATGCCGCTGGCCTTCGCGACCATGATCGAGCATATCGGCGATATCTCTGCTATCGGTTCGACTTGCGAGCGCAACTACATTGCCGATCCCGGTCTGCATCGCACGCTGCTCGGCGACGGCCTTGCCACGATTCTGGCTTCGCTCTTTGGCGCTCCGGCCAACACTACGTATGGCGAGAACACCGGCGTGCTCGCCCTGACGCGCGTGTTCGACCCGCGCGTAATTCGAATTGCCGCGTGTTGCGCCATCGTGCTTTCGTTCTGCCCCAAGTTCGCCGCGGTCATCGCCGCCATGCCGGCATGCGTTATCGGCGGTGTGTCGCTCGTGCTCTACGGCATGATCAGCGCTGTGGGCGTCCGCAACCTCATCGAGAACCAGGTCGATTTCCAGAACAACCGCAACGTGCTGGTTGCCGCGCTGGTGCTCGTGCTTTCGCTCGGCATCGCGTACAGCACCGCCGGCGCCATCGTGTTGGAGCTGGGCGGCGTGACCATTTCGCTGTCCGGCATTGCCGTGGGCTCGCTGGTGGGCATCGTGCTCAACGCCATCCTGCCGGGTAACGACTTTGAGTTTGATGTCTCCGAGCTTGAGGAGGCTGCTGAGTAGCAGCTGCGTTCAGCTAAAACAAGATATGGTGCCCATGCGTATATGCGTGTGGGCACCATTTTTAATGCGTCAGTATCCAGTGGATGCCGCGGGCCATGCGTAAGTCGGTTTGGGCAAAGTGATTGCCGGGGTTGAGCTCCAGCGTTGTTGGAATGCCGCGCTCGACGAGCAACGCTTCCATCGCGCGTGTGTCGTCGAGTACATGCCGCATCATGCGGTTGGGCGTCTTGGTTTCCTTTTTGCCGAGTGACAGGTAGACGGCTTGCGGGCTGCCGGCAAAAGGGGCCGTGCTGGCACGGTCGACAAAGTCGGGAAACCATAGCGACCCCGATGCGCTCGCGGCGCGGTCAAAGGCGTCGGTTTGCCAGAGGGACCAGAGTGCGAAGAGGCCCGCGAGCGAGTAGCCGGCAATGCCGCGCCAGGTGGGCGGCTGAGGAAGCGACGACTCGACCTGGGGGATTATCTGATTCAGCAGCTCATCAAGAAAATCGGCAGCTTGGCCGCCGAAAGGCTCGGCATCGCGTACGGTCCCGTCGCATGCCCAGGGGCTCAGCTCGCGATTCCAATCGAGCCCGCCAATGGTGACGAGGGCGAATGGCGGACAGTCGAGCTCTCGGCAACACTTATAAACCTCGCTGCCGTCGCCCACGACCACAGGAAGGTAGATGACAGGCGCGCTTTCCGTATGATTCGAATAAACGGTTATCTGCTTTTGATGCGCTTCCATGACGGGCTTCTCTCAGTGTTGTGATATCGGCAGCCCCAATTGTCGCACGCCAGCGTATGCCGGTTGGGCTAGACCAAAGACAATCTCGTGCATCCCCTGCGGACGCATATGGAAAACGCCACCGCCGGAGGGGAGCTCGGCGGTGGCGTTGTTAAACGGTGCTGGGGTTCGGGGCCTTCGCGGGAGCTGCCATGTGCGCAGAGGCGTCTAAGAACGCTTACGGCTCGCCATGGTGCCTGCGGCGATAGCGGCTGTTCCCGCAAGGACGGTTGCCACGATGGCCGCACCCGAGGTGTCGCCGGTTGCCGCGAGCACGCCGGTAGTCTTGGCTTTCGTGGTTGAAGCCGCAACGGCCTTGGTCGGCTTTGAGCCCTCAGGCTTGGGGTTCTGCTTGGACTCCGCGGGCTTGCTTTCTGCGGGCTTGGTCTCGTCGGGCTTGGGGTCTTCCGGCTTGGCTACCTCGGGAGGTGCGATGGTCGTACTTTTGGCGACTGCTTTGATATAGAGGGAGTCGACCGTGGCGTCGCCCATGCCGATGGCTTGGCCTGCCTCGTAGATGCCGTCACGGAGCTTGCGATAGTCAATGACCTTGCCGCCTTCGGGCGTCTGGATGGCGGCGTTCTCAATCTTGATGGTGCCGATTGTCTTGCCGTCAGCGCTCATGGCACGGGCAAAGATTGCCGCTGTATCTCCTTCGGCCGTTACCTTGCTGCGGATGATCGAGATGACTGCGGGTGTGACGCCCTCGCTGGTCTGGGCGATGATGCCGATGTTCTCGCCTTGGGGTTCGCGCCTCGTCTCGCCATCTTGGTTTTCGCTGTAGGGGATGGGGCCGTCGCCGTTCTCGACATAGCGGGCTATGGCCTTGACAACGGAGTCGCTGATGTAGATGTGGCCGCCCTTCTCGTTGGGTCGATCGTTTCTGGTGGAGAATGCAGCCGAAACCTCGCCTTCCGCAAACGCGTCCACGGTGGAGCCGTTCTTGACGACGATGTCGTCCTGGTAGGTGAAGAGGGCGTTGGCGCCACCGTATCTGCCTTTACTTGCACGGACCGTCACGTTTGCATGATCGAGGGTGATGCCCTTGTGGGCATAGACGCCATATTCAACACCGTTTACGTTGAGGGAGGCGTTTGTGGCTGCGAGGCTGCCCTTGGCCTCGACGGCAGCGTCTTCCTCGGAGCTTGCCTTGACCTGGCTGCCGTCCGAGATGTTGATATTGTCGCCGCTCCAAAGGGCCTCACCATCGGCTGAGCTTGCCTCGACCGTCCCGCCACCCTTGATGGTGAGGTTCTTGTCGGCTCCAATACCCTTGTCCTTGGTAGCCCTGGCGGTGACGGCTCCGCTGTCGTCAATCGTGATATTGCCGTTTGCCCTGATGCCATCCGATGCACCCGTGGCGTTGACGTTGCCCGAACCTTTGATAGCGAGATCACCTCCGGCATTGATGGCATCAAACCCAGTGCTCGTGGCGTTGACGGATCCGGCTCCGTCGATGTTGATATTACCCGTGGTGAGGATAGCGTCCTCAGTAGATGTCACGCTGAGCGTGCCGCCCTCGTCGCCTTGGATATTGAGCTCGGCATTCTCGTTAGTGCCATGAGAAACGTTGATGCTTTCGATCCATTCGGCAGTGACGATGTTGGTTCCCGAGTAATTCACGTTGAGCTTGCCTGCGGCCTGGATCTCGCCGCCGTTATAGTTGTTGAGCTTCAAGTCGTCGGCGCCGTCCCACGACCAGGTACCGGCCTCGTCGCTCGCCGCGGTGTTGTACTTGTTGCCGCCGACCTTGACCCATTCCGCTGCGAGCGAGACGCTCGGCATGAGCAGCGAGCTCACCGTGAGCGCGCAGGCCAGGCCGCAGACGATGCGGCGCGTCACGCGGCGCCAGCTGCCGTGCGCGAGTCCTATGCGACGGCGAACGTCGGGTTCGGCAACATGGGTTCCGGCGGTAGTGTCATTGCGTTTGGGGGTCGTGAACAAGGCTGCCATGGTTGCTCCCGTTCTCATAGGGCCTATACGACTAGATTCAGCGTATCTGCTGGATGTTGCCGGCGGTAGTGCCGTTTGGAGGGCAAAATGGCCAAAATGGGGGAGAAATAGGCCGCACGCCGGCGCAGGGACCGGCGCTAAAAGAAAAGCGCGGGGCCGCATGGCGACTCCGCGCTTTATTGTTCAGCTTTTGCAGCCTTGCCCTTACGCTACGAAGAAGTAGACGAGGAAGGCAAGGGCCGCGATCCACCCGTCCCGTGCGAAAAAGTGTTTACGAGCGCTTGCGGCTCACCACGGCGCCCGCGGCGATGGCGGCTGTTCCCGCAAGGGCGGCTGCCACGATGGCTGCGCTCGAGGCGTCGCCGGTTGCTGCGAGTTTGCCGGCGATCTTGGCTCCCGTGGCTGCAACTGCAACGGTCTTGGTCGTCTTCGTGCCCTCGGACTTGGAACCCTCGGGCTTGGTCTCGCCTGGCTTCTCCTCGGGTTTGATCTCCTCGGGAGGCGCGATGACCGTGCTCTTGGCGACAGCTTCGTTATAGGGGGAGTCGATCACAGCGTCGCCCGTGCCGATGGTTTGACCCACCACGTAGAAGATGCCGTCATCGAGTTCTTCCTTGTTGCGATAGCCAATGATCTTGCCGCCTGTGGGCGTCTGTATGGGAGCGCCTTCGATCTCGATGGTGCCGATTGTCTCGCCGTCCGCGCTCACGGCAAGGGCGAAGATTGCCGCCGTGTCTCCCTCAGCTGTGACCTTACTGCGGACAATCGAGATGGTCGCGGGCGTGATGCCCTCCTTGGTCCGGGCAAAGATGCCGATGTTCATGCCCCTATGCTCGGGAATGACCGCGCCACTTTGGTCGTTGCTGTAGTGATCGGGGCCGTCGCTACCGGACTCGACATAGCGGGCTATAGCCTTGACAACGGAGTCACTAATGTAGATGTGACCACCCGCTTCGTTGGGGTAGTAGTTTCTGGTGAAGATTGCGGTCGAGAACTGGCCTTCTGCGAACGTATCCACGATCGAGCCGTTCTTGATGACGATGTCGTCCTCGTCAGTGATGAGAGCGATAGTTTGCCAACCGCCGCCCGTGCTTGCACGGACCGTCACGGTCGCGTGATCGAATGTAACGACCCCAAAGGCATGGACGCCATATTTAGCACCACTTGCGTTAAGGGAGGCGTTCGTGACCGTAAGCTTGTACGTGGAAATGACGGCGCTGTCTTCCTCAGAGTTCGCCTTGACCTGGCTGCCGCCCGAAATCTCGATATTGCCGTCGGCCCAAATCGCATTGTCCTCGATAGAGCTTGCCTCGACCTTGCCGTCGCCCTTGACGGTGAGACTATTATGAGCGTTGATGCCCGGATTCCTGGTAGCCTTGGCGGCGATGGTGCCGCTGTTGTCAATCGTGATGTCGTCGTGTGCCCTGATACCATTCGATTCGCCCGTGGCATTGACGTTGCCCGAGCCCTTGATGGCGAGACCGCCCTTGGCATCGATGGCGTCGCCCTCAGCGCTCGTGGCGTTGACGGTGCCGGCCTCGTCGATGTTGATGTCGCCTTCGGACCAGATGGCGTCGCTAGAAGATGTCACGTTGAGCGTGCTGGACGCGTCGCCCTGGATGTTGAGCTCGGCGTTTCCGTCTGTGTCTTTCGTAACCGAGATTCCGCAGCCGCTGTCGTTGGCGACGGTGTTGTTGCCCGAGTAATTGACATTGAGCTTGCCCTCGGCCTCGATTGCACCGCCGTTATAGCCGTTGAGCTTCATGTCGTCGGCGCCGTCCCAGGCCCAGGTGCCCGCCTCGTCGCCTACCGCGGCGCCAGCTTCATACCAGGTGTCGCCGACGTTGACCCGCTCGGCCGCGAGCGAGACGCTCGGCATGAGCAGCGAGCTCACCGTAAGCGCGCATACGGCGCCCACGACGATGCGACGTGTCACGCGGCGCCAACTGCCGTGTGCGAGCAGCGTGCGACGGCGCACGTCGGGCTCGACAAAATGGGCTCCAGAGGTTTTGTCATTGCGCTTGGGGGTCGTGAACAAGGCGGCCATGGTTACTCCCATCCTCATAGGGCCTATGCGATTAAGTTCAGCATATCTGCAGGATGTAGCCGGCGGTAGTGCCGTTTGGAGGGCAAAATGTCCAAAACTTGGGAAACAAAACATCGCGCGTCCGTGCGTTGCCTGGCTTTAAAAGAAAAGCGCGGAGCCGCTCGATGCGACTCCGCGCTTTGGTGTTCTGCTTTGGCAGCTTTGCCGCTACGCTACAAAGAAGTAGACGAGGAAGGCGAGGGCTGCGATCCACATGAGCGGCTTGATCTTGGAGGCCTCGCCCTTAAAGAGCGCGACGATCACGTAGGCGATAAAGCCCAGACCAATGCCGGCAGAGATGGAGTAGGTAAAGGGCACGCCGGCGACAATCATAAACGCCGGGAAACCCTGCGACACGTCGGACCAGTCGATCTCGAAGGCCTCGCTCATCATGAGGTAGCCGACGTAGACCAGAGCACCGCAGGTAGCGGCGCTGGAAACGATGGTGACGATGGGGGAGAAGAACGCGGCGAGAATGAACAGCACGCCGGTGGTGACGGAGGTGAGACCCGTGCGGCCACCGTCGGCAGCGCCAGAGGTGGACTCGACGAAGGTGGTGATGGAGGAGACGCCCATAAAGCCACCGGCAGCAGCGGCCACGGAGTCGACGACCAGGATGGGACGGATGTCCTCGACATTGCCGTCCTCGGTCAAGAACTCGCCCTGCTTGGCGACGGCCATCGCGGTGCCCATGGTGTCGAAGAAGTCACTCATGAGCAGCGAGAAGGCAACGACGAGCAGCATCGGGTCGGTCAGAACCTTCACGATGGCCATGTTGCCGTCGGCGGTGCTGGCAAACGGGGCACCAAAGGTCGAGAAGTCGAGCGGTGCGATGAGGCCCTCGGGGGCGTGGGTGACGCCCAGCGGGATGCCGGCGATAACGGCGACGATGATGCCGATGAGCAGCGAGCCCGGCACGTTGCGGGAAGCCAAGGCAACCGTCACGATGATGGAGATGATACCGACGATAAAGGTGGGGGAGGCGATGTTGCCCAGGCCGACGAGCGTACCGGCGCCAGCGGTGATGATGCCGGCGTCGCACAGGCCGATCATGGCGATGAACAGGCCCAAGCCAACCGAGATGGCGTGGCGCAGGACCACGGGGATGGCGTCCATAATGGCCTCGCGCAGGCCGCACAGGACGAGCAGCAAGATGACGATACCCTCGAGGAAGATAACGCTCATGGCCACGTGCCAGTCACCGCCGCACATGGTGGTGGCGATGCCCGCGATCATGGCGTTGATGCCCAGGCCCGAAGCGCAGGCGAGCGGGCGGTTGGCGAAGATGCCCATGCAGATGGTCATGATGCCGGCGCCCAGGCAGGTGGCGCAGGCGAGCGCTCCCGCATCGATGCCAGCGCCCGAGAGCACTGCGGGGTTGACGGCAATGATGTAGGCCATTGCCAGGAACGTTGTCAGTCCAGCGCGAAGTTCGGTCCCGATTGTGGACTTGCGCTCGCTGACGTGAAATAGTTCGTCCATGCATACCCTTTCCTTGTTCGGCCCCGAGTTTAGGCCGATTGACACGAACTCACTCACTATATCGCCTTTACAACCTTGCTGTTCCTCACATGTTGATGTTCGGCGCTTTGTAGCGGACGGGCGGTATTTTCCGTATGAAAATGTGTGGGTACCGTATACTTAAGCAGTTACAACGACCCCTATGGAGGAACGTATGATTAAAGAGCTCTGCCACGACGAGGCTATTCTGTCCCAGCGTTGCGAGGTCGCGACCGTCGAGGACGAGTCGGTGGCACAGGACCTGATCGATACCATCAAGTCGCTCGACGATGCCGGCTGCCTTGCCGCCAACCAGATTGGCGTCACCAAGAAGGTCTGCGTCTACCTGGACGATGCCGGCGAGCCCCATGTGCTCTACAACCCCCGTCTGGTGTTTGGTCTGGGCGCCAGCAAGATGGAGGAGAGCTGCCTGACGTACGAGGAGGTCACCAAGTCCACGCGCTACATCAAGTGCAAGGTTGCCTTTGACCAGATCGTCGACGGCAAGATGCGCGAGCGCAAGCAGGACTTTGTGGGCTTCGAGGCTCAAATGATTCAACACATGATTGATCACTGCTTAGGCAAACTCGTCTAGAGCGGTTCAATTGGGGACCGAATTTGCGGTCTTTGAGCCCGGGTATGACGTTGTTGTCATGTCCGGGCTTTTGTGTTTAGCGCCTTTTTGTTTGGTGACAATAAGCTTAGCAAGAACGTAAGGCTAGGAGGCGCTATGTGCACGAGTATTCGATTTACCGATGATTCCGGCCACATGTATCTGGGACGCAACCTCGACTGGAGCTTTGACTACGGCCAACAGGTTCGCGTGATGCCGCGCGGGTTTCACATTCCATATTCGTTTATCGACGACGCGACAGCGGCACACGCGGTGATCGGTATGTGCATCGATTACAAGAACTACCCTATGTTCTTCGATTGCGGCAACGATGCGGGCCTCGCCGTGGCGGGCCTCAATTTCCCGGGTTATGCCGAGTATGCCGAGGGACCGGTTGATGGAAAGACCAATATCGCGGCCTATGAGTTTCCCCTGTGGGTGGCAGCGACGTTCTCGACGGTCGACGAGGTCGAGGCTGCGCTGCGCGATACGGTGATTGTCGCCAAATCTGCCGGAGAGGGGCTGGGCGTGTCGCTGCTCCATTGGATTATCGGCGACAGCCAGCGTAGCATCGTGGTCGAGATGATGGCTGACGGCCTGCATGTATACGACGATCCGGTCGACACCCTTGCCAATCAGCCCACCTTCCCGTGGCACATGGAAAACCTGCGCACCTATATCACGGCCACAAGTGATTTTCCGCAGACGGCGACATGGCGTGGCGCCGAGCTCAAGCCCTATGGCGCGGGCGCCGGCATGCGCGGTATTCCGGGTGACTGCTATTCGCCGAGCCGTTTTGTAAAGGCGGCGTACCTCAATGCCAATTACCCGCAAAAGGAGAGCGAGACCGAAAACGTCGTCCGCATGTTCCGTTCACTTGAGGGCGTGGTGATGATTGAGGGGGCGTCCAGGATGGGCGATGGCAAGTTCGAGAAGACTATCTACACCGGATGCTTTAGCGCGCGCACGGGCAATTATTACTACGCGATGTATGATGATCCGTCGATTCGCTACGTGAGCCTGATGGATGCCGAGGGCGCAAGCCCCGATAGGCTCGTGGTTCCCGAGCCGCGTCGTTCGTAGCCGTTAGCTTTACTGCAATGCAAAGCGGCCCTGCGTCTCTCGTGAGGTGCAGGGCCGCTGTCGTTGATTTATGACGTCGCTAAAAGTTGGCGTCGTTGAGCTGGGTGCTCTCGAGGCCGTCGAGTTGCTGTTGCTCGGGCGTATCGGCGACGCTCTCGAGCAGCTCGGTGGGATCGACGTTCATGCTCTTGCCGGCCTCGTTGCCGTTGACCAAGTCGTCCGAGAAGATGTCGACTTCCATTTCCTCGGCCTCTTCGATCTGAACCTCGAGCGGCACCTGGGTACGCACGAGCTTAACGGCCGGGCGCATGCGGGCAAACAGCGGCACGTACTCGATGATGATGGCCGAGTTCTCGAGACCGTACCAACGTGCCGGGCTTCCGCAGGCGCGGCGGACGGCGTACTTGATGGCCATGACGCGATGGTCGTTGCGGTTGATGTCCGTTTCGGGGGCAAGCATCTTGCGCAGCATGCAAAAACGGAAGTCGCCCACGTTGCCGCGTGTTTCGTAGATGGAGTAGGTGTGATGCTGCGGCGGCAACTCACCCGATGCCATCAGGTCGCCAACGATCTGGCGCAGGTAGGCGTTGATGCGCTGATTGACCTTAAAACCCAGGTCCAAGCGCACGCGGAACAAAAAGTCCGTGCCAAAGGTCTCGACGGAATACTCGTGCGTATAGGGCTCGTCGGTAACGTGCACGTTGATGAACCAGTATGCCTTGGCGCGCTTGGGATGCTTGTCCAGGATGGAATAGAGCACGTCTCGGTCGAGCGTGAGCGGGTCGGGGCTGTTGGTGAGGAACACCAGATTGTCGGCGAGCACGGGATAGGTCTCGTCATTGCGCAGGCGATTGAGCTGGTCGATGTACTTGGAGACGGGCAGCAGAATCGTCTGCGTGCGCTCGATGGCGGTGCCGCGACGCCACACATACATAAGGCCAAACAGCAGTGCGGCCAAGAAGATCATCACATAGCCGCCGTCAAAGAACATGGTGAGGCACGAGGCGAAGAAGCACAGCTCAATGGCACCAAAGAGCAGGGCGAAGACGCAGGCGCCCAGCTTGTGCTTGAGGATGCCGGCGATGTAGCTCGTCAGCAGTGTGGTGGTCATGAGCATGGTCACGGTGATGGCGAGGCCATAGGCGCTCTCCATGCGCTCGGAGTTTTGGAACAGCAGCACGATGAAGATGCAACCGACCCACATGATGTTGTTGACGAGCGGAATATAGAGCTGGCCCTTGGTGTCGCTGGGGTAGTGGATGCGCAAGTGCGGCATAAGGTTGAGGCGCGTTGCCTCGGATACCAGCGAGAACGAGCCGGTGATGAGCGCCTGCGAGGCGATGATGGCCGCCACGGCCGAAAGCACGATGGCAAAGGGGCGCAGGGGCTCGGGAAGCATCATATAGAACGGGTTGACGATATCCATCGCGAGCATCTGGGGATTGGAGTTGTTGGCGAGCAGCCAGGCGCCCTGACCCAGATAGTTAAAGATAAGGGCCGCCTTAACAAACGGCCAGGATGCGTAAATGTTAGCTTTGCCCACGTGACCCATGTCCGAATAGAGTGCCTCGGCGCCGGTCGTCGACAGGAAGACGAAGCCGAGCACCATGATGCCCGAGTGGTTGATGGGCGAGAACAGGAACATGATGCCGCGGATGGGGTTGAGGGCGCGCAGGATGGACAGGTTGCCGAGCATGTTGAACAGGCCGGCGCCCGCCAGGAACAGGAACCATAGCGTCATAAGCGGGCCGAACAGCTTGCCGATTGACGAGGTGCCGGCGCGCTGCATGGCAAACAGACCGCAGATAATGATGATGGTGATGATGATCACATTGGTCTGGCCGTCGCCCAAAAGCGCGTGGCCCCACTCGATGGTGCGCAAGCCCTCGATGGCCGTGGTAACCGTGACCGCGGGGGTGAGGATGCCGTCGGCGAGCAGCGCCGCGCCGCCGATCATGGCGGGGAGAATCAGCCACGGCGCCACCTTGCGCACAAGACTGAACAGGGCGAAGATGCCGCCTTCGTTATGGTTGTCGGCCTTCATGGCGATTACCACGTACTTGACCGTGGTCACGAGTGTCATGGTCCAGATGACGAGCGAGAGCGCGCCCAGGATCATGTCCTCGCTGACGGTACCGATGCCGCCGTTGTTGGCGACGATTGATTTCATGGTATACATGGGGCTCGTGCCGATGTCGCCGTATACGACGCCGAGCGTTACGAGTAGCATGCCAGCGGAGAGGGGAATGGCTCCATGTCCGCCTTGACTACGCTGGTCTTGGGGGCTTGCCTCCAGCTTGTTGTGTGCCACGTGGACTCCCTTGGACATCTGGCCTCTGCCACGAGCAGCAGACCTTTATGCCATCTTTATACATATAAGAGCAGTTTGGCACATCGGGGTGTTTTAGACAATAATCCCCAGCTGGGGATTATTTACGTACGCAGGTAGCATTTCAAAGCAGGGGCTATTAAGCACGTGCTGTCTGGGCTATGCCAGCCTTGGCGTCTGCACGTTTGCCAGCGAGTTCGCAAAAGAGCGCGCCGCCGATGATAAGTGCGGCGCCCATCAGGCGGACCGGTGTTATGACTTCGTCTAAAAGGACGGCCGAGAACACGACCGCCGAAAGCGGCTCGAGGTAGCCGACGACCGCGACGGTCTGGACGGGCAGCTTGGCGACAGCGCTAAAGTAGAGCAGACAACCGAGTCCGGTGTTGACAATGCCGAGCATGGCAACGGCGCGCCAATCGATGCCGGCGGCAATGCTGGGGGAGAAAAACGAGGGGACGCCTTGGGTGGCGAGCGTAAGGACCAGCGCGGTCACAAAGGCGGCGCTTACCTGGAGCGCGGAGTTCTCGAGACCCTCGATGTGCGGTGCACCCTTGCTGGCGATGACCATCAGTGCATAGCAAAATGCCGAGGCGATGCCGCAGACGATGCCCGCAATGGGCATGTTGCCGCCTAAACCTTGCGCTGCAATGAGAAAAGCGCCGCAGGCGACGGCGATAAACCCGGCGATTTTGCCACCGGTCAGCTTTTCGCCAAAGATGAGCGGGGAGAGCGCCATGACAATGATAGGGCCGCAGTAGTACAGCAGCGAGGATATACCGACGCCGATCGTCTGGTAGGCGCGGAACAGAAAAATCCAGCTAGCGCCCAGCGCGGCTCCCGAAAGGAGGAGGGCTGCGGCTTCGCGGGGACGAGACGGCGCCTGCAACTTATGGCGTTGCGTAGTGACGAGCATGACAACGAGTGAGAGCGCGCCCAAAAACGTGCGCAAGAGCACGATATCGGAGCTCGGCAGTGCGATAGCTGCGGCGATGATGCCGTTAGAACCAAACAACAGTAATGCTGCTAAGTACGTAAACAGTCCGTTGTTCATGCGCTGACATCCCCTCTATATCCGAGCATGTTCACTATGGGTGAACTGGCTTTAGAAGAAAAGCGAATATAATGCATGGCAAACATGATAAAAACTCATGCAAAGGTGGAGACGTGCCGTGGAGACCAATATCCAAAAGATGCAAGTGCTGCTCGAGACGGTGCGTGCCGGCAGCTTTACGCGTGCTGCAGAGCGGTTGAGCTATTCGCAGTCGGGCGTGAGCCGCATGGTGGGCGACCTTGAGGCAGACTGGGGTTTTAAGGTGCTTGATCGCAGCCGCGAGGGCGTAGTGCTTTCTGCCGACGGGCGGCAGGTCATGCCGGCAGTCGAGGCGCTCTGCGAGGAATTCACTCGCTTGCAGCGACGGGTGGATGAGATGCGTGGGCTCATGCGCGGCAAGATCTGCATCGGTACGTTTTCGAGTGTGGCGACCCACGTGCTGCCGCCGGTGATTGCGCGCTTTCGCGCTGATCATCCGGATGTCGATTACGAGCTGTTGATGGGTGATTACTCCGAGATTGAGCAATGGGTGGCGGAAGGCCGCTGCGACCTGGGCTTTATTCCGCGCGAGCCACGCGACGCCGGTATGGCGTCGCGGCCGTTGGTGCAAGACGAGCTGATGGCCGTGGTGCCAGCGGACTCCTCGCTTGCCACCGCGGAGGTCGTTTCCCTTGCCGATTTGGCCAACGAGCAGTTTATTCTGCTGGAACGGGGTAGCGACGACGAGATTACGCCGCTGTTTCGCCGCGCGGGGCTGACAGCGCGCTCAAAACTGTCGACCTGGGATGACTATGCGATTATGGCTATGGTCGAGGACGGCCTGGGCGTGAGCATTCTTCCGGCGCTCATCTTGCGCCGCCGCCAGTTCGATGTCGCCGTGCGCCCGCTCGAGGGACGTCCCCATCGGCAGATCAACGCAATATACCGCACCGCTGACGTTTCGCTTGCGGCGGCTCGCTTCCTTGAATATCTCTAAACGTGTACACGTCATTGTTCGCTTTGGGCAAATCTCGGAGTCTGGTACATTTTCTTATGAAATTGAACTTTCGAATGAGGCACGGCGCTATACTGCTTGCTAAATTGAACTTTGGTTCAATTCGTGTTCTATAAATTGAACTTTGCCAGCAAGGAGGTTCTAGTGGCCCAAGAGACGTTTAGCGATCGCCTGCGACAGACTATGTCCGATCGCGACGTTCGCCAGTCGGACGTAATCCGCGCATCGGAGATGCTCGGCAAAAAACTCGGCAAGAGTCAGATGAGCCAATATGTGAGCGGCAAGACGATTCCGCGGCGCGATGTGGCGGAGCTGCTCGCCCGCATTTTGGAGGTCGATGTTACCTGGCTGCTTGCCGGTGACGCCGATCAAGGCGAGGCATCATCGCCCCGTAACGTTTCCAAGCCCGAACCCCATCCCTCAGCTCAAATTCCAAGGAGCACCACCATGCGTACTTTTTCTAAATCCACCAAGCTTGATAACGTCCTGTATGATGTGCGCGGTCCCGTCGTCGACGAGGCCGCCCGTATGGAGGACGAGGGCGAGCGCATCCTCAAGCTCAATATCGGCAACCCGGCGCCCTTCGGTTTCCGCACGCCCGACGAGGTCATCAAGGACATGCGCCAGCAGCTGCCCGACTGCGAAGGCTATTCCAACTCGCGCGGTCTGTTCTCTGCGCGCAAGGCGATTATGCAGTACTCGCAGATCAAGGGCCTGCCCAACGTTCAGATGGAGCACATCTACACGGGCAACGGCGTGTCCGAGCTCATTCAGCTTTCGATGAACGCGCTGCTCGACAATGGCGACGAGATTCTGATCCCCAGCCCCGACTATCCGCTTTGGACGGCGTGCGCGACCCTTGCCGGCGGTCATCCCGTGCACTATCTGTGCGATGAGCAGGCGGATTGGTATCCCGATCTTGAGGATATGGAGTCCAAGATCACGAGCGCGACCAAGGCCCTCGTCATCATCAACCCCAACAACCCCACGGGCTCCGTTTACCCGCGTGAGGTGCTCGAGGGTATCGTTGAGGTTGCGCGCAGGCACCAGCTCATGATCTTTGCCGATGAGATCTACGACCGTCTGTGCATGGACGGCTACGAGCACGTCTCCATTGCCTCGCTCGCTCCCGATCTGCCCTGTGTCACCTTTAGCGGCCTTTCCAAGTCGCACATGATCGCGGGCTATCGTATTGGCTGGATGGTGCTTTCGGGCAACCAGCGCTGTATGAGCGATTTCATCATGGGCATCAACATGCTCTCCAACATGCGCCTGTGCTCCAACGTGCCGGCTCAGTCGATCGTCCAGACGGCGCTCGGCGGCCATCAGTCGGTTAACGACTACATCCGTCCCGGCGGCCGTGTCTACGAGCAGCGCAACTTTGTGTATGAGGCGCTCAACAAGATCGACGGCATCTCGGTGGTCAAGCCGCGCGCGGCGTTCTACATCTTCCCCAAGATGGATGTGAAGAAGTTCAACATCACCGATGACGAGCAGTTCGCTCTCGACCTGCTGCACGAGAAGAAGATCCTGATCACGCGCGGCGGCGGCTTTAACTGGGCCGAGCCCGACCACTTCCGCATCGTGTATCTGCCGCGCATGGAAGTGCTCAAAGAGTCGCTCGAAGACCTCGCCGACTTCTTTGATCATTACCGCCAGAGCTAGTGGGATAGAAGCTCCGCACTATGAAAAGCTCCCTGCAGTTGTTTTGCTGCGGGGAGCTTTCTTGAATCGGCGGAACTATATAACGATCCCGTTGCAGTGGTCGATTTCGTGCTGGATGATCTCGGCGGTGTAGTCCGAGAAGTTTTTGATGCGGTGGACGAAGTTTTCGTCCAAATACTCAACCTTAATGCGGCGATAGCGGGTACAGGGACGCTCGCCGATCAGCGAGAGGCATCCTTCGCTCGTCTGATAGGCATTGACCTGCTCAAGAATTTGCGGGTTGTACATGAGCAGCGACTTGCTGCCGTCCTTTACGCAGATGATGCGTTTGCGCACGCCGATCATGTTGGCGGCGAGGCCCACGCACTCGTGCACATGCTCGTGGAGCGTATCCAGGAGATCCTGCCCGGTCGCGGCATCGTCGGGTCCTGCGTCTTCGGAAGGCAGACGCAAAAAGAACTCGGATTTCATGATGGGCTTAATCATGGCGGGCTCCTCATGTCTTATGCTTTCGTGGACTTTTAATAATAGCGCGAAAGGAAAGCTGCACGTCCGCGTTACAATCTTTCGACGTCGGACCATGTTGCTAGATTCGTCGTGTACGGCGTCTGGCGTAAGTCTAGGGCTCATTTTCGCCCTGGACCGTTCCTCTGGGGCGATGCGATTGTCGTTCTAAGAGGAAGGAATTTCATGGGGACCAAATCCCAAAAGCAAACTCAATCACCGTCGACAGCCTCGGCGATTCTCGTCGTAATGTATGTTGGAGCCTTTGTTGCCGCGTTTAACGAGAACATCATTAACGTGGCGTTGCACGACATTATGGCGGCCTTTTCGGTGAGTGCCACCACGGCGCAGTGGCTCGTTTCGGGCTACATGATCGTGACGTCGATCTTTACGGCCATCATGGCCTTTCTGTCCGGCCGTTTCTCGACGCGCAAGCTGCTGTTTTTCGCATGCGGATGCATGGTCGCCGGCGAAGTCCTGTGCCTGGTCGCTCCGTCGTTTAGCGTTTTGCTGCCAAGCCGTATCCTGCAGGCTGCGGGATCGGGCATCTTGTTTCCGCTCATGATGAACGTGGTACTGTCTTGCGCCCCGCGCGAGAAGCTCGGTTTGTATCTGAGCCTGGGCGGTGCCTGCATTACGCTGGGGCCGGCGTTTGGGCCCGTGATCAGCGGTCTTATGTGCACGTTGTTTGGCTGGAGGGCGGTGTTCGTAGTGCCGCTGGTGGGCGGCATTGTGGTCGCTGCGGCGGGCGTAAAGCTTGTCCAGAATGTCGGAGAGCGTTCGAACACCACGCTTGATAATCTGTCGGTGGTTTTGCTCGCTGCCGGTATTACGGCATTTGTGTATTCCGTAGGCGAGTTCTCGACCAATCTGATTGCCGGCATCGCGACGCTCTTCGCCGCCATTGTGCTGCCCGGCCTGTTTGCGGCCCGCCAGCTCAAGCTCGAGCATCCGGTGCTTAACGTGCGTCCCATGGCGAGTGTTCGTTTTTGGCCTGCGTGCTTGCTTGTGGTGGTATCGATGATGACGACGTTCTCGATGAGCGTTTTGTTGCCGCTCTATTTTGAGGGCGCATACGGCATGACCGCACTTGTTGCGGGCTTGCTCATTTTGCCGGCGATTGCCTGCAATGCTGTGACCTCGATTGTGGGCGGACGCGTGATGGACGCCCGTGGCGCATGGCCGCTGCTGCCGGTCGGCTTTGCCCTGATTGCTGTGGGGCAGACTGCAATCTCGATGACGGCCGCAAGCATGAACATCGGCCTCGTCGTGGCGCTGACCGTTGTGGTGTATGCCGGAGTCGGTTTGGTGCTGAGCCCCTCGCAAACGGCCGGCTTGGAGACGCTGCCTGTCGCTGAGCATCCTCACGGAACGGCATTGCTCAACACGTGGAACATGATTGCCGCATCGTTTGGCCCGTCGCTGTTTATCGGCCTGCTATCGAGTTCTGCGGCGACTGCCGGCGTCGTTGGCGTTGCGCCCGACGTTGCCCAGGCGATTGGATTTGCGGCAGCCGTGCGTGTGGCGGCTGTAATTGCCGTGGTCGGATTTGTGGTATCGGTTGTGTACGCTCGTCGCGAGTCGCACATGTCGCATTAATGTGTGCACATAGATTCTGCAGCTAGATTGAATGGCGACACCATAAACTAATGGACGTTTTGCCGAGAGGCATGAATGTTTAAAGCGCAAAGAGTGCGCGACGGGCCCCGCGAATGGGGCGATGATGCCCGAGAGGGCCAAGAAGGAGTCTCATGTCTGAGAACGAAGAGATCATGAACGAGACCGAGAACGAGACCATGGCTGCCGAGGTTGAGGCAGTCGAGACCGTGGAGACCGAAGCTGCCGAGGTTGAGGCTGCTGACGAGGTTTCCGCCGAGGAGGAGGCCGAGGTTGCCGAGGCCGCCGTTGATTACGATGACGAAGAGCTGATGGACAAGATGCAGAAGGCCGCCCGCCTGCTGCGTAGCCGTCGCTTTGCTATTTCCAAGGAGGAGGAGGCCAAGGCCGAGCGCATGGCGAACATCGAGCGCGCCATCAAGCTTCTTGACCTCAAGCCCAAGATGGAGCAGAAGGAAATGTCCGACCTACTGGGCATGCGCCTTCGTGAGCTCGATGGCCTGATGGCCGAGGCCGAGGCTGCCGATCTGGTCGGCCGCATCGACGACGCCGAGGGCGATATGCGCAAGATCGTTGTCTTCGCTGCCGAGGATGCCGCTGAGGGCCTGGTCGAGCTTGCCAACAAGAAGGAGAAGCTCCTGCCCGAGCTTTCTTACGAGGAGGCCACCGAGCTGATGGCCGCTCTCGATAAGGTTATCGCTCCGCTCGTCGCCATGGGCCTGGACGAGGACCGCGGTCCTCGCGGCGGCCGTGACGATCGCGGTGGCCGTGGCGGTCGCGGCGGCTTTGGTGATCGCGGTGGCCGTGGCGGCGACCGTGGCGGTCGCGGTGGCGATCGCGGTGGC
>UQLI01000032.1 GCA_900541715.1 uncultured Collinsella sp. | reverse complement strand
AAGAGAAGAGGCGGGGCATGCCCCGCCTCTTACACCACATCTCTGCGCGCTACCCTTTCATTTAATGGTGCGGGCGAAAGGACGTCCGCGTATCCGCTTCGCGGATCCGCACCGGCTTCGGCCGCCTGCCGGCGTCCTCGCCAGCTCGCTAAAAGCGCTCCGCGTTTTCTTGACGCTCGCTCCTTCGCAGGTTCAAGTCCCCGCGATGGGCCCATAACAAAAAAGCTCCCATTGCTGGGAGCTCTTTCATTTAATGGTGCGGGCGAAAGGACTTGAACCTTCATGGGGTTGCCCCCATACGGACCTGAACCGTACGCGTCTGCCAATTCCGCCACGCCCGCGTGCAGGAATTAGAATAACGGAGCGCCACCGCGAACGCAAGAACTATTTTTGAAAAAGTTTGCAGGCATTTTCCCAGGCGGCTCGAGCGATTGCCTCAGCGTCCTCGCCGGTACGATCGACGCGGTCGTTGACCAGCGCATTTGCTGTGATGGAAATCATTGCAGACTCGCACTCAAGACCGCGAATGGGCTCCGGCGCCATATAGGGACAATCCGTCTCGAACAAAATACGGTCGAGCGGGGTTGCCGCGAATGCCTCGCGCACGTCGTCGTTGCGCTTAAAGGTAGCCGCGCCGCCATAGGCGATGTAACAACCCAAATCCACAAAGCGCTCCATCGTGGCTCGGTCCTCGCCAAAGCAGTGCAGTACGCAACCGGCCTGGGGCACGCCGACCTCGCGCAACACGTTGTAGGCGTCCACATGCGAGGTGCGCTCCTCGTCCGCGTCCTCATGACGCAGGTGCAGCTCTACCGGCACATCGCGGCGTACGGCAAGCTCCAGCTGCCGCGCCATGCAGTCGATCTGCACGTCGTGGGGCGCCGGCGCAATATCGTCGTCGTAATCCATGTGGTAGTCCAGGCCAATTTCGCCGATGCCAACACACAACGGATCGTCGAGCGCAGTCACAATCTGGGCATGGATATCATCGGTGTAGTCCGGTGCGCCATAGGGGTGCACGCCGGCGAGATACTTAATCTGCGGAATATCTCGCATCGGCAAAATCTCGCGCACCAGCCAGTCACTATAGTCCGTCACGCTACGCTTGTCGGCGATGGGGTCGAACATCGTCACCAGCAGGTCGACGCCCGCGGCTTTAGCGCGCACGAGCGTCTCGGGCACTTCTTTGCCCCAGAACGAAAGCAGATGCGCATGCGTGTCGGCAAGCGGTGCCAAGGGCACGGGACAAGCAACCGTCTTCTTTTTCTTGGTAAACGTCACGCGTTCGACATTAGGCGTCATGGGAAAGCTCCTGAGCCAAGCGGACAAAGGCGGCGACGTCGAGCGCCTCGGCGCGCGTGGTAGGTGCGATACCGCAGACCTCGAAGGCGGCATCGAGCGCGTCCTTGGCAAAGCCATTGGCGCTCATGGAGTTGCGGATCGTCTTGCGGCGCTGGGCAAACGCGGCGTCGATCACACGGGCCACAAACTCGCGGTCGATACCCTCGGGTACCACGCCGTCAACGCGATCGATGCGCACTACGGCAGAATCCACATGCGGCGCCGGCATAAAGCAACGCGGCGGCACCTCAAAGCGCCCCGTCACCTGCGCATACAGGCCGAGCTTTGCCGTGTAGCCGCCATAGGTCTTGTTGCCCGGCGTTGCGGCAATGCGATCTGCAACTTCCTTTTGCACCATGACGACAGCGCGCTTAAGCGCGGGCATCGTCTGGAAGAACTGAAGGATGATCGTCGCCGCCACGTTATAGGGCAGATTCGCGACAAACACCGTGGGTTCACCACCGGCGGCCTGCTCAATCTGCTCCGGCGTCACCTTGAGCGCATCGCCCATGATAAAGCGGAAGTTGGCATAGTCGGCGGCGTGGGCGTCGAGCACCGGCTCAAGCTCGGGATCGGCCTCGATCGACGTAACGCACGCCGCCTCCTGCAGCAGGGCCAACGTCAGCGTGCCGCAACCCGGGCCGACCTCGAGCACGCGCTCATCGCCCGCAAGCTCAGCGAGCTCACAGATGCGTTCAATCACATGGTTGTCGATCAGGAAGTTCTGTCCCAGGCGATGCTTGGTCGCAAGGCCAAACTCCTCCAGCAGCTCCCTTGTTGCCGTGGGGTTTGCCAAAGGCGAAGTTGTCATGGTTGCCTCCTTAACATGGTGGCTGCATCGTAAAGCAAAAGGGCATGGACCGTTGCGGCCATGCCCTTACATCTAAACAGCAAATTGCCGATATGGCGCGCAGCGTCTTAGCCCAGACGCGGGAACAGCGGCTCGCCCTTCTCGACGGGCTGACCACCAGCAAGCAGGCCCCAAGCGCAAATGCCCTTGAGGTCGTCGCTCGCGGCCTCGTCCTCGCAGGACAGGCGGCGCAGGGCCTCGGCAGAGGTCTGGGGCATGAGCGGCATCAGCAGGTGAGCGGCAATGCGGATGGCCTCGAGCAGGTTGTAGATCACAAACGCCAGCTCGTCAGCCTTGGCCTCGTCCTTGGCAAGTGCCCAAGGCTCGGAGTCCTCGATGTAGTGGTTGGCGGCATGGATGAGCTCCATGACCTCGTCCTTAGCTCCACCGTAATCGAGCACGTCCATCTTGGCCATGTAACGATCGACCAGGCCATCGGCAATTTTTGCCAGCGGGTTGTCGAACGCATCGAACGATGCGGGCTTGGCGGGCGCGCAACCGTCAAAGTACTTGCCGCTCATGTTGAGCGAACGCGAGATAAGGTTGCCCCAGCTGTTGGCCAGGTCGGCGTTGTAGACCTGCTCCATGCGCTCGAAGCTGATGGCGCCGTCGGTGCCGGGCACCACGTCGGTCATAAAGTAATAGCGATAGCCCTCAACGCCCAGCATGTCGATAACGTCCTGCGGAGCGATGGCGTTGCCGCGGCTCTTGGACATCTTCTCGGCCTTGCCGGTCTCGGCGTTGCGCACGGTCAGGAAGCCGTGGGCAAAGACGTGCTCGGGCAGGGCTTCACCGATGGCCATGAGCATGGCGGGCCAAATGACGCAGTGGAAGCGGATGATGTCCTTGCCCACGATGTGGAACTGCGCGGGCCAGCGATAGGCCAGCTCGGCACGGGCCTCGTCGGTGTCGACACCGTAGCCGACGGCCGTCATATAGTTGAGCAGCGCATCGAACCACACGTAGGTCACGTGACCCTCGTCGAACGGGACCTGAATGCCCCAGTCAAAGCTCGTACGGCTCACGGAAAGGTCGTTGAGGCCGCCTTCGACAAAGCTGCGCACCTCGTTCATGCGGAACGTGGGCTCAACAAAGTCGGGGTGCTCGTCGTAAAGCTTGAGCAGCTTGTCCTGGAACGCAGAGAGCTTAAAGAAGTAGGACTCCTCCTGCACGCGCTCGAGCGGACGGTGGCAATCGGGGCACAGGTGCTGGCCGACGCTGCCGTACTCTTCGTCACCCTTCTGGACCTGTGTATCGGTAAAGTAGGTCTCGTCGGGCACGCAGTACCAGCCGTCGTAGCTGCCCTTATACAGGTAGCCGGACTCCTTCATGCGCTCCCACAGATACTGCACCGCATGATGCTGGCGCGGCTCGGTGGTGCGGATGAAGTCGTCGTTGGAGATCTCGAGCTTGCTCCACAGCTCCTTGAAGTGCGGAGCCTGGCTGTCGGTCCACTCCTGCGGCGTCATGTTGTGCTTGGCTGCAGCCTCGGCGACCTTCTCGCCGTGCTCGTCCATGCCAGTCAGGAACTTGACGTTATAGCCGGCAGAGCGACGATAGCGAGCCTGGACGTCGGCGATGATGGTGGAATAAGCCGTACCCAGGTGCGGATCGGCGTTGACGTAGTAGATGGGAGTCGTGATAAAGAACGAAGGCTTGCTTTGATCCATGGGGTTTGTCCTCCAGAAAAACGTTGCATACAGGGGATGATTCTAGCGCAAGGGCTGGATATCCTCCATCTATTGCATATCGAGCACCATGGCATAGACATCGCGCTTGCGGCGCGAATACTTCTGCGACAGGCGCTTTGCCACCGCGGAGGCGGGCTCCCCCTCCTCGAGCGCGGCGTGGATATCCTCGCGCAGGGCCTCGTCGGGATCCGCTGCCGCGGCTCCAACGGGCGCGATACCGGCCTCCTCGTCCTCACTCGGCGGCGCGATGACCAGCGCGATCTCGCCCTTTACCTCGCCACGGGCACGCAGCTCCTCGGTTAGCTGGGCGGCAGATCCACGCAAGACTTCCTCGTGCAGTTTGGTGAGCTCGCGACAGACGGCAACCTCACGCTGGGGAAAGACCTCCGCCACGGCCTCGAGCGTCGCCACGATGCGATGTGGAGACTCGTAGAAGATGAGCGCGCCGGGGACGACGGCAAGGCGCTGCAGTCGGCGCACGCGGTCGCCGTGCTTGCGACCCAAAAAGCCTTCGAAGAAGAAATGCTCGCAGGGAATACCGGACGACACGAGCGCCGTGACGCAAGCAGAGGGGCCGGGAATAACCTCGACAGGCACATCCGCCTCGCGCGCCGCCTCAACCAAAGCCTGGCCGGGATCAGACACACTCGGCATACCGGCGTCTGAGGCAAAGGCAAGGGTCTCCCCCGCCAGCAGGCGGTCGACCAGGCCGGCTGCGCGACTTGCGATCACGTTCTCGTCGCAACGAACGAGCGGCTTGGAGATGCCTAGGTGCATCAGCAACTTTGAGGTCACACGCGTGTCCTCGCAGCAGACGGCGTCGGCGGCAGCAAATGCCTCGCCGACGCGCGGAGACAGGTCGCCCAGGTTACCGATGGGCGTACCGACCACATAAAGTTTGCCCGTGTGGGCGCTGTTTTGCGTCATATCAACCTATTCAATCATGCCGCGCTCGAGCGTGCCGAGCGCCGCGCGGGCGTCCCATGCTGCAATACGCTTCTCGGTCTTCCATGTTTGGAAGAACCAGCCAGCCGCCGGCGCAAACGATGCCAGCTGGTTGGCGATGAACACGCGCTCGTAGGCATTGCGGCCCTCGGGCGTAACCGATGAGTTGGCAAAAATCGCCGCACCCGACCATTCACCCACCAAAACGGGGAATCCGGTCGAGATTGCCTCCTTGAGCTCACGCTTGTTGCGCGAAATCGCCGTCGTCAGACCGCGGGGGCTCGTGATGTCGAGCGCATACTCGTCGCGGTAATGGTACAGGTGAAGGTCCATGTAGACGTTCTTGTACTTGGCACCGCGCATAAAGTGCTTCCACTCGCCGGGGTGTCCCGAAGAGGAAAAGACGACGATCTTATCCTCGGGCATATACGAACGGACGAGCTCGTAGGCATCGCGATAGAAGTTGCGCAGGTAGTGCGCCGGAATACCGTCCGTCATGGTAAAGAGGCTCTTGCGTACGCTCATCTGCGGCGTATCCAACAGCTCGATGCCTAGCAGGCTCTCGGCCTCGCCGTAGCGATCGGCCAGGCGCTCGAGCACATCGAGCGCAACGTGACGGCCATTGGTGGACGAATGCCACTCAGCGACGACTTCCGGCGTCGTGGGCGAATCGTTGGAATCGCCCTGGCCGCCCGGCACCGTCGCCAGATCGAGCAGTACGCGGATGTTGTACTTGTCGGCCCACTCAATAGCACGGTCGATATAATCGACGACCGAGATGTAGGAAGCGTCAGACTCCTGCGAACCAAAGGCATACCACGGCACCGGCAGGCGCACGGCGTTGAGACCGATCTGCGCCATACGGCGAAAATCGTCCTCACTCACAAACGTCTCGTAATGGCGACGCATGCGCTCGTTATAGGCAGCGGTGCCCATGGCCTCCTGCAGCTCGGCTGCATTGGATGCTCCGGTCGCTGCATAGAGCGACGGGGTCACCCAGGGCTCGGGAATAAACCAGCCAGAGAGATTAACGCCGAGAATCCTCTCCATCACGGCCCCCTTCGAATCGCGCAGGCCGAACCTGCATCGTATTGCATAGGAAAAGTATCGTTTTGAGTATACCCGCGCGTGCGGACAGGCGACCGAACGGTCTACAAAGTGGCGCAAAAGTGGGAGAAATGTCCGGGCGGGCGGAATCCGCGCATCCCGCTCTGAAGCCAAATTCCGGGATGCAGTTTCCGCAGGAGCCCTCGGTAAAAGAAAAGGACCCCTTTGCAGAGGTCCTAGTCAATTCAAGGTGGCGGGGAAGGGAATCGAACCCCTGACACGAGGATTTTCAGTCCTCTGCTCTACCAACTGAGCTACCCAGCCATTTGAGGTGTGCCTTGTTTCAAGGCTTGATTAGTATAACCAAGGACACGCTCCGGTCAACCGAGAATTTTAAAAAAATTTTTGAGCGCGACATCGGCCACGATCTCGCTGCTATAGAACGGCACATCAGAAGTATCAACCGGCCGCAAGAAGTTTTTCACTCAGGGCCGCACGGGCAAACTCACTTGGCGTCATTCCTTCAGCCGCCGCCCGTCGACGAATCGCTTCCTTCATCCCTAGAGGAATCTTGACCGATAGCGTTGCCGTTCCCTCACCTGAGAGTGGAGGCCGTCCATGCACGATTCCACCAACGGTGTGTTCACCATCCGGAAACTCTCCGCGCTCGTACGACTCACACCACGCGTCAATCATTTCATCCGTTACAACCTGACCACTAGCGGTCGTATATGTCTCGCCCATCATCGACCCCTTCCGTCAGGTATTTTTTGGCGTTGGGATGGATCTCAACATCCATGCATCTTCTCCTCCATCTTACCCAATTTCGTATGACGAAAGTCCACTGTCGCCAATTCTTATGCCGGCACGCGTTGGAGAACAGGGGGCGAAACAATGAGTGAAGGGCGTTCGAGTGCCGCCCAGGCACCGGGACAGGAACACATACGCCAAGGGCGTACGTTTTCGTAGCATGCGAGGACATTGCCGCTGCGATCGATAAAGGCAATGTCGATGGGATAGGCCATAAAGCAGGTGTGAACCGAGGAACAGCGCGGAAACGCCATGACAAGCGGCAGTCCGCTGGCGGCAATTGGCCGCCGTCCCAGCATGCCGCGCAGACGCACGGTAAACGACTCCGCCACCACAAACTCGGCCGGCGTCCAACCCAACCTGTTGAGCGCCCGCGCGTAGGCGATATAGGACGAGACCGCGGTCACATGACCACCCCCGGACGCCATGGATCGACCGTCACCGCACGTTCATGCGTGAGCACGGCCGGCGCCCCCAGGGAAACGCCGGCGATGCTCAGCAAACTCGGCCACGGCTCGTAGTGCATGGTGCAGGTATAGGTCCTAAACGTGCCAGAAAGAGAGAGCAGACTACCATCCGATGACGCCGTGCCTTGCTCGCTCGAGACCTCGACCTGTAGGTCATATCCCTCCATGGCATCCTGAATCTGAGCTTGAACGGTCGCGGAAGCGTCAATGGAGCTCTCGTCACCCTCCCCGCCCGGCGCCACAGCGTGCGCAAGCACGATGTCGGGCACCACGCGGTCGAAGCGCGCGACCGCGCCTGCAAAGATCATGACGTTGTACGCGACGAGAGCCAGCACGAGCAGGACAGGCGTGACCACGGCCATCTCGACCGTCGCCTGGGCACGCTCCTCGCGCAAGCCCGCGCGAATGCCCATTACGACCCACCGCCAAAAGCTCCCACCAGCGTGGCAACATCGACAGTGAGCGGGATGGAGCGGCCACCGGGCAGCGGGATCTCCGCAAGCGTGAACACCGCGCTGCTGATGGTGCGCTCGACGTGATATTCCAAGGCCTCGCAAAGTGCCTTAGGGTCAGTCACACCCAAGGGGATTTTTCGCAGGATATCTTGAGTTTTGGAGATGCCTGCGATATCGGACCCCGGACTTTTGATGACATTGGCGGTATCGGTCAGCACCGGTTTTCTCAGACGCAAATCGCACGGTTCGAGTCCCAGCGCCGCCACGGAGGACGAAACGGTGTCACCGAGCCAGGACGCGATGGAGCCCAACGCGCCGCTACCCCCTCCCAAGCCACCGATCAGCTCTCCCATAAGCTCGTCAGCCGCACCCTGGATGTCTCCGTACCCCACAAGCAGGCGGCCCCAAACATCCATAACGCCGTCGAGCACGCCGGCAACGCCGCCCGAACGCTCCTCCAGCGTCGAGAAGAAACGCGCGAGCACGTTGTTCCGCGCGGTCGCATCGTCGGGCGCCAGCACTGCAGCAGAAATTGCACCACGATCGCCAAGCTCAACTGCCGTGTTAAACGAAGAGTTGAGCTCGTCGGGACTCGTGACACCGCCCGAGACCGCAAAGGCGACCACGCCGTTGCGACCGGGCGGGGCGATGCGCGGGCGCTCGCCCGAAAGCTCTTTGATGGCGGTATCGAACGCATTGCCCGCACGGTCGGCTTCGTCCTCGGTTTGACGCTCGAGTTCGAGTTCCTTGTTGCGACAGTCGACGTAGTCCTCCAGGGCGTCTTTAAACTTGTCAAAGTGATACTCGAAGCCGTTTTTGATAGAGGTTGAAGGCGCCGCAACAGCACCAAGCGACGCAACGCCAAAATGGCATTTGCTGCATTTATCCTGCCCATCGTAATCGGCAACCGAAGCAAATCCGCTCGGCGTTCCTTTCTTATAGTTAGGGCAGGTCGTTCCGTAATGCAGATACGCCTTGCCATCGTTCACGCTAGTCGGCCACACTGCATCGGTGTAGAGCTCGGTCGCCCGAACCTCATCAGAGTTGCGCGGCAGCAGCGGAATATAGGAGGAAACCCTGTCTCCGTTCTCGGTTATATATGCCCGATCGACCTCCGCGCTCGCATAGGTATAAAACGCCTTACGCGCCGCAGACTCGGCCTTCATCTCGACACTCGAGCCTTGGGGCTTCTCATTTGTCAGACGCCAATGGTAGTAGTCCTTCGCGCGATCAAGGGCAACTTGAGGCTCCCACGTAACGCTCGATGAGTAATGCGGATTTTGAACACCGGAGAGATCCGTTAGGCTTTTTGCGCGCTCCCACATACACGAACAGCTGCCGACCGAACCTTTATCCGATCCACCGCAATCCGCTAGCCAGGCACGCTCTTTGGCCTTCGCCGTCTCCTCCGATGCTTTTTGTAGCTCCTCGGCCGCGCGCTCCAGATCTTCCGACGCATCTTTAATGGCATCGGTCGAGATTTCGGATCCTTCGAGCGCAACAAAATCCGACTCGGATGTCCTGGGCACGGCAAGCGCCGTACCGGTATAGGTCACACCGTCGGTATCCTGCGCCGATACTGCCTGCATGGCACGCGCGGCAACCAGGTACGGCAAGGCGGTCTCAATCTTTTGCAGGCCCTTTGCCGCACTTTTGGCAAACTTGTTACGTGTTTTAATGATCTGGGTTCCCGTATCGATGATATCGCTGCCAACGACCTCGGCGCCCGGAATAAGAATGGCAACCAAGCCGGTGCCGATCGTGGCAAACCCCGCCAGGCCCAAACTCAAAATGCTCGCATCCACCACCGTGGCGGCCGTGTGATAGGACGACACCACGTTGGCGCCCGCCAGTGCACCGCTATCGGCCGCCACCTGGGTATCTCCGGCGCGCGACATGCTCCATATCGCCGCGGTCGACGAAAACAGCAGCGTAAGCACCGCCAGAATGACAACCGCAGAGGAGAGCGTGGTATAGGCCCCGTCTTCGATAAACAAGTCGATACCGGCACGGCCCATAAAGCCGCCCCGCTTGCGGCGAGCGCCTGGTCGACGGCGAGCCGCAAACCCTTGCGTCGCCCGCAACAGGCAGCGCCTAATCCCATGCAGCAATCCATGAATCATAATCTCCCTCCAGCCATTCGGGACGCGATCGATACGAGACGTCGACCTTGAGCTCGACATAGCCGCCCTCACCCGCACTGCCCATGGCCTGCACAAATGCACCGATCACGGGCAGCGGCTTAACCTCGCCGGCAACAGACACGGACGAAACGCCACCGGCACCGGCCCGCCCCAACTCGATATCCCACGACAGCGGCCCGCCGGCATGAAAAATCGAGACGTTGGGCACCGCGGCAAGTCTGCGGCGAGTGAACTCCTTAAGGTCATCGTCGTCCTCCACCGTCGTCGTGGTCATAAGCCGCGCGGTCTCGGCGGCGGCAGACTCCATGACCGCACGCGTATAGAGCAGGCACACCGGCTGCAACGCGAGCAAGATAAGTGTCAAAAACGTCGGCAGCAAAAAGGCGGCCTCGACCGTAGATTGCGCCCGATCCTCGCACGCGATATCAATACAGAGCGATGTCCTTGGCACCCGTCGCGGCATCGATAACCGACGATGGGGCGACGCCATGAGACGCCGCCCGCTCGACCAGTGCCGCCAAGCGCCCATCGGCGCCAGCGCGCCAAAGCCCCGCAATCGCCAGCACAATCGATAACAGCGCCACGGTGACGATGGCGTATTCGACGGTCGACTGAGCAGATTCCTCACGCAGGACATCATGCATTTCACGACCCCTCCTTTGACTCCGTTGTTTGCGGAACCAGACGCACGGCACGCAGGCGGCACGAGGCATCGCCGGCATCCGCAGCAACCGTCACCATATCGACCCAGCCTCGCCCATCGCGCACGATGGCGCCCCATACGTTGCCCTTAATATCGAGATAGCCGCTCAGGGCGAGCTGGGCCGTGGGCACCTCGCGGTAGGCGCGCAACAGGTCTGCCGCCGCCTCGGTCATCGGCCGGTCCTCGGACCATGCGAGCCGAACCGCGATCGCGTTGTCCTCAGGCGAATCCGTCGTAGTGCCAGACCGCTTGTCGAGCGTCCGCAGAAAGGTTTGCGCCGTGACAGCGACATCCGAATCGTCCGCATCTCGCATCTCATCTTTTTGAGACGCCACCGCCGAATCTGAGCCCGAATCGAAGGCGGCCCCAGGACGCTGCTGCCGCGCGGCGTTAAGCCCCCAAAGCACCGCCGCCATCGCCACGATCAGGCAAGCAAACACCAGCAGCACCCCGATGGAGCGCTCGCCCTCTACAGGCTGTTGATGCCCTCGCTGATAGCGTTCCATAGATCTTGGACCTTGCCCTTAAATGCGACAATGGCAATGATGGCGATCACCACGAGCACGCCGACCAAGATGGCGTATTCGGTGGTGCCCTGCGCACTCTCCTCCTGCAGTAGCTCCCCGGCATGCTGGCGAGCGCGAATTGACTGGCAAACAGCCCAGCTCCAGACCTTGCCAGCAACGTCAGTCATCGTGTTCATGTATTCCTCCCTACATCATCCCGCCTGCTCCCAACAGCGGGCCCAATATGGACAGAAGCAACGCCGGCAAGATGAGTGTGCCGGTGGGAATCAGCAGCTTGACGGGCGCACGCTCGATCTCGCGCTCGACCGCGGCGCGATGAGCCGCACGGATCTCGCGACTTTGAGCGGCCAGCGTCTCGGCAAGTGGGGCACCCAGGGCGAGCGCCTGTCCCACCGTGATGGCAAAGGTCTCGAGCGCTCGCACGTCCAGGTCGCGCGCGGCGGCCAACAACTCGTCCTCACGCGTGCCCACGCCCACCTGCCACGCCATGCAGGCCCGCTCAAGTCGAAGAGCCAGCACTGACCGGCGGTTGGCGCAGAAAATCTCAAGCGCCGCATCAAACGAAAGACCGGCCGAAAGACCCAAGCGCACAACATCGATCATCTCGGACACTTCGCCGAGCGACACTCGCGCCGGGCCGCCCGCTCCAACCGCGCCCTTCATTCGCGCGGTCAGAGCATCGACCACCGAGCGACCCGCGGCAGCGACCAGCACCGCCTCGCGCTTGCAGGCCTCTGCGATCTTGCGTGCATCCGCCCGATCCAAACCCGTCGCGACAAATACACTCAGAGCGCACAGGCAAGCCGCAACTGCAACCGGGGCGCTCATAGCTCCACCCGCATAATGCGCCTGATAACCACCAGGGCAACGGCGTTGAGGGCAAGACCCAGCACCACAGCGCCCGCGCCGGCAGGCGTCGCAAGACCGCGACGAAAATCTGCCGAAAGCAGCGCCAACACCGCGCACATGCCCGTCGGCATCGCCGCGACCATATGCGCAGACATGCGGGCCTGCGACGTCTTAACATCCAGGCGGCGCTTGAGCTCAATGCGCTCCCCCACCATGCTCGACGCCTCGGACAGTAAGTCGGCAAGCGGAGCGCCGGTGCGCTGTGACACCTTAAGCGCCAAGGTCACAAGCGAAAGACCGGGGGCGTCGATGCGCACGAGCAAGTCATCGAGCGCGTCGGTCGCCGAGATGCCGCAATCGATCGCCGCCGCCACCCGCAAAAACTCGGTATGCACCGGTTCTTGCGCATGAGCGCCCACAAAGCGCATGCCCTGAGCCAGCGAATGTCCCGAGGCAAGCGACATGGAAAGTGCGGTAAACGCCTCGGGCATGGCCTCTTCTGCATCGTGTTGCTCGCGCCGGCTCTCAAAGCCATCCCGAGCGGCGCCAACGGCAATCGGAGCAACAAGTCCCAAGGCAAATCCGAGGGGCGATAACGACACCATCGTTAGTAAAATGCAGCAGACACCGCTCGAGAGCAGCAGAAACGCCAAACGCCCCGAAGCATCTTCGATCACGAGGCCAAGGCGATGCGCCGGAGCCAGCGATGCCCACGAACGGGCGATCTTTTTCAGCAGATCGTTTTCCACCAGCTCACGCGGCAGTTTCTCTGCCACCGTCTCGAGCGCCTGACGCGCCAGCTCCGCCGGCGGCACCTGCGGCACACGAGGTTCCGCCCCGCACGCCGTCGCGACAGAAAACCCTGCCAAACCCCCTACGACGAGGGGCACAGCGACCTCCATTCGTCCACCTCCTCTTGTGTGAGCGTCCCCGACCGCAGGCCTTCTGCGATAAACGGCGGCTCGCGGTCAAGCGTCCAGGTGCGCTCGGCGGCATCGAAAGTCACATAGCGCTCGAGCTCTACGCCGCCCGACGCGGCGCGACGCACCCCCGAATACGAGGAGACGAAGCGCCTGCCATCGGCGTGGCGCTCGGACATCACGATGCCGTCGAGCGCCATGGCAATCTGCTCCTCGATGAGCTCGCTCGGCAGATCGATGCCATAACGTGCAAGCAACGTCAGACGCACCACGGTCTCCTGTTCTGAGCCCGCATGAAGTGTGGTGAGCGACCCGTCGTGGCCCGTGTTCATGGCCTGCAACATGTCGCAGCACTCAGCACCGCGCACCTCACCCACCACGATGCGGTCGGGGCGCATGCGCAGGGCATTGGTCACCAGGTCGCGGATCGTCACCGCGCCCTCGCCCTCAATTGAAGCCTCGCGCGCCTCTAGACGCACCACGTGCGGATGATGCGCAAACTTGAGCTCGGCAGAGTCCTCGATCGTCACGATGCGCTCGCCGGTGGAAATCTCGCATGACAACGCGTTGAGCAGGGTGGTCTTACCAGATCCCGTGCCTCCCGCAACCGCCAGGTCCTGTCTCAGCGACACCGCGCATGACAGCAGCTGCGCATACCAAAGCGGCAGCGACCCCAGCCCCACAAGCTCGTCCAGCGAGCAGATGCGGTCCGAGAACTTTCGGATGGTGAGAATCGGTCCGTCAATCGCCACAGGCGGAATCACCGCGTTGACGCGATAGCCCGTTTTGAGGCGGGCGTTGACGATGGGGCTGCGCTCGTCGATACGGCGGCCAAGTGGCGAGATGATGCGGTCGATAAGCACACGGATCTGCTCATCATCCTCAAACGCATGCTCGATGGGGTACAAGACGCCGCCGCGTTCAAAGAAGGCCGAGCGGCAGCCGTTGATCATGATCTCGGTAACGGTGTCGTCCTCGATGAGCGGCTGCAACGGCCCCAAGCCCACCACGTCATCCAAAATCTCGTCGATGATGGTCTCGCGCTCGGGCGTCGCGAGATCGGTCGGCTCCTCAACATTGAGCGCCGCCTCCACCGCGGGACGCAATTCCGAGCGGGCAAGTACCGGGTCGATATAGGCGCTGATACGCGCCACTTCGTCGTAACCCATGCGGTCCATCACGGCGCGCTTAGTGCGTCGTTTCACCGCGCGGCGACGCCCCGCATCTACAGGAGCTGCCGCCGCTGCAGCGCCGGCAGCCTTAATCCTCGTTTGCAGGCTCATCGCTGATCACCCTCGCGCGACCAGGGAAGGCGGATACGCGGGCGTTCGGTACGCGTTGCACGGTCGGCGACTATATCGCTCCAAGGGCCGACGGCGCACCCCAGTTCCACGAGCATCTCGCGCGTGGCCTCGCGCACGCTGGTCGCAAAAGCGCTCGTCTGACCCACTGCCTCGTCGGCGCGCCCAAACGCCATGAGCGCGGCGAGATCCTGCCCGCCATCGGCGATACGAATCTTGGAGCTCAACGCACAGGCAATCTCAAAGCGCATGGCGACGTCCTCGTCTGCCCCGCGCGCACCGAACCGGTTGAACACGGCGCTCATGCGCGTGCGCGGCACACCTACTCGACTTGCCAGTTCAATGACGCGCGACGCCGATGTCGCGGACGACACCGCCGCATCGCCAACGACCAGGCAACGGTCGCTCGCCGCCACCGCAGCCGCCACGGCATCGCCCCAAAAGACCGAGGTATCGATAAAGACCACGTCGGATTCGCGACGCAGGACATCGAGCAGCAGCTCCACCGGACGTGCCATGAGCTCAGCTTGCTCGGGCGCCGCGACGGGACCCCAGAGCGTAACGCCCGGGGCGACGCGCATCGATGCGGCCACGATATCCGGCTCGGTGAGCGTGCCCGCCGCCGACGGCTCGATAAGTGCCGCCATATCGTGCGGAGCATCGACGCCTAACAAGTCGTAAAGGTTTCCAAACATCAGGTCCAGGTCGAGCACGGCGGCACGCAAGCCCAACAGCGACGATGTGTGTGCCATGGTGGCAACGATCGTCGACTTGCCGCAACCGCCCGAACCCGAAATGGCGCAGATGACCGGAGCTCGATGCGGCGAAGCGGCAGCGTCTGCCGGCGGCATCGGAGGCGGCGGGGCGGGCGTCGGTGACAGCGTCCCCGTCTCCCCCGCCGCAACTACACGCTGCGTCCAAGCCGGCATGGCGGCTTGTTCGGTCTGCGAGGCAGGCTCGTTCTGCGCAATCTGCTCATGCTGCATCAGCGACAACTCGCCGCACCCGGCAAAGCCCTCAACTTCGTCGAGTTCATCCGCCAGATTCACGCCGCGCACGTATCCCATATCTACAGCCGGGGAGTCGCCAGCATGCTGCGCCGGTCCTCCAGCGTCATCGTATACAAGGGGGTTCCGGGGGCGCCGACCATGCTCGGCTTCCGCTTTTCCATAATCATCAACACGCGGGCCTCTTGTAGCGCGAGGCGCCCCGGGTTCCCTATCAACAAAAGCATCGGGCTCAATCGTCATGCGCCGATCGGAATCAACCGCTCCCTCGCCCGCTCGCCCGTTGCCGCATATACTGTGCGCAGCGATGACCTCGGTCGCCCCTGCGCGAAACAGCCCCTCGATATCCGACGGATCGAGTGCTTCTATCAACACGACCACGCGACTCACGCGGCCTTCGGCCGTCAGGCGCGCAACAGTCTTGCGCACATCTTCGGTATCAAACAGAGACGCCGCGATGATGGCAGCTCCGCGGCGCGACGGAAACGCCCGCGCCATGGAAACCAGCCCGTCCAGGTCACCCACGCGAAGCACCTGTGCACCCGTATCACGGCCCTCGACTTCCCGCTGCAACAGCCCGTAATCGCCGCACGCGCAGCACGCAAGCCAGATCGCCTTCATCACTCGTCGCCTCCGCTCTTTTTGCCGCGCGCCGTGGCGGGAATCGTCAAGCTGACCGTTCCCTTGCCCGATGCCCCCAGCAGTTCCTTGACGTCTTCGGGGTCAGCCGCCAGCGTCACCCATTCGATCTTGCCCTCGCGCGTGGCACCGGAATCCTCACTGGTATCGATCACGTACGCGCCGCACAACCGATCGGTTACGCCGTCTTTTTGCACATACACATCCACGTAGCTGCCCACGCCCGTAGCACCGCCGACCGAGTGCTCGGCATCGACCGCCACCGAAACGGCGACCTTGCCCTTAGGCACCTCGAGCTTGTGGCTCTCGGCCTTGGTGTAGACATTGCAGATCACGGCGTTTTTGGGAATACGCGAAGTCGTCACGTCGCCGCGCACCTGGCGCAGCTCGGTCGCCGCGTCACGCGGCAGCAGACTCGTCAGCCATTCCTGGGTTATGACATTGGTCTCATCGAGGGTCTCGCCCACATCGATATCGCGCGCCGCGACGCATACCTCGGCGCGATCGCCACCGTACTTGGCCAAGGTCTCAGCCTGGACCTGTTCGGCTTGCGAGCGAATCGACGAGCCGTAAACCATGCAGAGCAGCGCAGCGAGCACGCCCGCGACCAGACTGATGGCGATGCGCTTGCTCTTGTTCACGGCCGCTCCTCTCATGGCAGTGCCGGGCGAATGCCCGTACCACCATTGTCTGGGCGGTCAGAGTGCAAAGCGGCGCAATCGCGATCTCGGTTTTCGATGTCAAACCAATCGCTGACCAAAAACTAACCAGCCCGTCAAGCTCGTGGCAAGGTTTTGGTCAGCACGTCAGCAAACTGCATGTTTCGAGGCTTTTCCGCAGCAAAAAAGCCGTCTCCCGAACAGTTGGAAGACGGCTGTCATAGGAAAAATCAATTACAGGTGGACATCGGGATCGAGCATTTGAGCACTCACGCGCATGGATGACGCCAGGTTTTGGAACGTTTCCAAACGCAGGCTGTCGATCTGCCCGGCGTCCTCGGCCTCGCGAACGGCACAACCCGGCTCATGGGTATGCGTGCAATCGCCAAACCGGCACGCGCGCGATGCCTCGACAATCTCGGGGAAGGCGCGCGCCAGACCCCGCTCGTGACCCACGAGCGGTAAGCTGCGCAGGCCCGGGGCATCGGCGATCACGCCGGCGTCGCCCGGCAGTGCCACCATCACGCGCGCGACGGTAGTGTGACGGCCCTGGTCGTCGCGTTCGCGCACACCGCCAGTCGCCAACGTATCGTGGCCCAGCAGCGCATTGAGCAGCGTCGACTTGCCGGCACCCGACTCGCCCAGAATCATGGCGCAGCTCCCGGCAGGCACGCAGGAACGAACCTCGTCCAGGCCGCGCCCCTCGGCAGAGGACGTCACGATCACGCGCACGTCCGGACCCACCAGGCGGCGCACGCGGTCCAGATCGCGCTCGAGCTCCTCGGCATCGCAGCGGTCAGCTTTGGTGAGCACCACCACCGGCTCGGCATCGCAGTCAAGCGCCAACACCAGCGAGCGCGCCACGCGGTCGAGCAGTACCTCGCCGGCACCGAGCGCCTGCACGATTAGCACGCTATCCACGTTGGAGCAGAGCACCTGGCGCTCTCCGCGGGCACGGCCGCGCCAACGCTCAAAGCTCGTACGGCGCGGCAGCACGCACTCAATCACGCCCATATCGTGCCCGGGAGCGCGGCGCACCGCCACACGGTCGCCCACGGCAGGCAGCAGGACCTCGTCCTCGCCGCGCGACTTGGCAAACCCCACGGCATGCTCGGCGCGAAAGGTGTCGTCGGCAGTGGCCACCAGCGGAAACCCGCGATCCAGGCGAATAACGGCACCCAGCTGCATCTGCTCGGGCTCCTCGGCATGTGCGCAGAAATCATCAAAGGCAGTCTGCTGGGCTTCATCGACCGGCAGGTCATCAAACGCCGGAACGTCCTGCAGCGCATCGAGCCCCGGTACGCTCGCCAACAACTCCTCGGCAGACACGGGCGCTTCGGTCGCGAGCTTCCGACGACGATCGCGCTTAGCCCGCGCCCCCGTCGTCTTTTTCTTCGCCTTAGCCTTCGCCTTGCCCACAAGCGCCTCCCAGCACCATAAATCACAACTGAGCAGGTATTTTAAATCAAAAAGAGCTGGCCGGGCAAAGCCCGACCAGCTCACAAACTTTCCCTCAGCCCTTTTCATCCGCACGGAAGAAAAGCCAGCAAGGATACCGCAGGGCCCGCCCCGGAAGCCCTTTCTCCCGAACGATCCCGCAGCGCGAAGCGCGAGGACCAGTGAGGGAGAAAGGGCGTGGGGCGGGCCCGGACGAGTACGCTACTCTTTCTCCACAGCGCGCATGATCGCCTTGTAGATCTCCATCAGCGGAATGATTAGGAAGGCCAGACCCAGCGCGGCAAGAACGCCCTTGAGTTCAAGCGTCACAGGGCCGAAGAACATCTCGGCAAGCGTCGGCTGCACGGTCACGATCACCGTCAGCACCAGTGCCAGCGCGGCAGAAGCCCACAGCCACTTGTTCTGCTTCTTCATGGTGAACAGCGACGCACGACGGCTGCGCATATTGAAGCAGTGGAAAATCTCGACCATGTTGAGTGTGATGAACGCCATCATCACGCCTTCCTCGTCGGCATTGCCGGCGATCATATCGGCGATGTGGATGTAGCCCATGTCAAAGTACACGCCCACAAAGAAGCTCGCCAGCACCAGCACGGTGATGATCAGACCCTGGACCACGCAGTCCAGACCCATATGTCCGGCGAAGACACCGTCCTTAGCGTTGCGCGGCTTGCGCTTCATAATGTCGCCCTCGGCGTCCTCCATGCCCAGCGCGAGCGCGGGGAAACAGTCGGTAACCAGGTTCACCCACAGCAGCTGCACCGGCTGGAAGATGGTAAAGCCGATGAGCGTGGCGATAAACACCGAGAAGACCTCGGCAAGGTTTGCCGAAAGCAGGAACTGGATGACCTTGCGGATGTTGTCGTAGATGCGACGGCCCTCTTCGCAGGCACCGATGATGGTGGCGAAGTTGTCATCGGCAAGCACCATGTCGGCGACGTTCTTGGTGACGTCGGTACCGGTGATGCCCATGCCAACGCCGATGTCGGCGCGCTTGATGGACGGGGCGTCGTTGACGCCGTCGCCCGTCATGGCCACGATCTGGTCGCGCGACTTCCAAGCCTCGACGATGCGGGTCTTGTGCTCGGGCTGAACGCGGGCGTACACGCCGTAGTCCTCGATGTGCGCGTCGAGTTCCTCGTCGCTCATGCGGTCGAGGTCGGCGCCCGTGATGGCCTGGCTGCGATCGGTGACGATACCCAGCTGCTTGGCGATGGCCACGGCGGTGTCGATGTGGTCGCCCGTAATCATGACGGTGCGGATACCGGCATCGTGGGCCTCGCGGATGGCGTCGGCGACCTCGGGGCGGACCGGGTCAATCATGCCGGACAGGCCGCAGAAGACCAGGTCGTGCTCGAGCGCAGCGGGGCTGCAGTCGCTCGGGACCTCGGTGTAGGTGCGGCTTGCCAGTGCCAGCACGCGCAGGGCCTCGTCGGCCATGGCCTTGTTGGCGGCCACGAGCTCGGCGCGACGCTCCTCGGTCAGCGGAACGACCTTGTCGCCGTCGTAGATATGGGTGCACAGGCCGATCACCACGTCGGGCGCGCCCTTGGTGTACTGCTCATACTCGCCGTCCAGGGTCTCGACGACCACGGACATCATCTTACGGCCCGAGTCGAACGGGGCCTCGCCCACGCGCGGGTGCTCGGCAGTCAGGCCAGTGAGGCCCGCCTTGCCGGCGTCGTTGACGAGCGCGCACTCAGTCGGCTCGCCCACGGCCTCGCCCAGCTCCTCGTCCCACTGGGCGTCGGAGCACAGAGCCATGCCGGCCAGGAACTTCTCCTTAGGCGCGGCGAGCTCGTGCTTGACGACGGTCATCTTGTTTTGGGTAAGGGTACCGGTCTTGTCGGAGCAGATGGTCTGCGTGCAGCCGAGAGTCTCGACGGCAGAGAGCTTGCGGATGATTGCCTGACGCTTGGCCATCTTGGTCACGCCAAGCGACAGCACGATGGTCACGACGGCGACCAGGCCCTCGGGGATGGCAGCGACGGCAAGCGAGACGGCGACCATAAAGGTATCGAGCAGGGCGGTCGGGTCGGTAAGAACGTTGCCCACGCCGTGGCGGATGATATCGACGCCAAAGATAACGACGCAGATGACGATAACCATGATGGTGAGGATGCGGCTGAGCTCGGCAAGCTTCACCTGCAGCGGCGTGAGCTCTTCCTTGGCCTCGGCCAGGGCGCCGGCGATCTTACCCATCTCGGTGTTCATGCCGGTGCCGACCACGACGGCGCGGCCGCGGCCGTATACCACGGTGGAACCCATGTAGCACATGTTCTTGCGGTCGCCGAGCGGCACGTCGTCGGTGCCGGCGGCGAGCTCAATCACGTTGGCATGCTTCTCGACGGGCACGGACTCGCCGGTAAGGGCGGCCTCCTCGATCTTCATCGTGGCGCTCTCGAGCACGCGGCAGTCGGCCGGGACGGAGTCGCCCGCCTCGAGCATGATCACGTCACCGGGCACGAGCTCGGCGCTCGGCAGGTGCACGAGCTTGCCGTCGCGCAGAACCTTGGACTGCGCGGCGCTCATCTCCTGCAATGCCTCGAGAGCTTCCTCGCTTTTAGCCTCCTGGACCACGCCCAGCACCGAGTTGACGATAACGACGAACATGATGATGGCGACATCGGCAAAGTCCGCCTCGCCCTTGACCATGCCCGTGAGTGCACTGATGACGGCGGCAACGATCAGCATGATGACCATGGGGTCGGCCATCTGCTCAAAGAAGCGCTTCCACAACGGCGTCTTCTCGGCTTCCTCAAGCTTGTTAGGGCCTGTCTTGGCGAGGCGCGACGACGCCTCGTCGCTGCTCAGGCCGAGGTTCTCATCGACACCTTGGTCGCTGAGTACCTCCGCCGCGGCGGACAGGTATTCCTTTTGCATATAGAGTCCCCTCCTGGGATTCGGGCCACTCAGCAGATTGATGCCCGATCATAATTCCCAGGAGAAGGGCAAGGGCTCATCAAGGCTGCCGTGCTGAGCGGCAGTTGATAGTGGAGCTATGGTACCCCAAAGCAACGCGTCTAGCCAAAACAATCCATTTGGAAATAGGGTCCATTCGCAACGATGCAGACCGTATGATGTTCAACATTGATAAAACGTTTTTTCTTCGGTGCATCATCAAACTGAAATATCGCCCAGATAGCAGCGGTTAGAACGGTTGGTAAAGTTTTTGCATATACCGTTTTTCCGCAAAAAATGAACTTCTAATTCGGCATACGGTCGATTTTTTGGGGTATTCGGTCGGCATTTCGTTATAATCATCTCAGTTTTATTTCTTATGGTTTATCTATCAGCGCAAGACGATGTCAGATGGAGGTCTGAATGTACAAGCGCACCAAGATTGTATGCACCATGGGTCCCGCCTGCGATAGCGACGAGACCATCCGCGAGATGATCAAGGCGGGCATGAACGTCGCCCGTTTTAACTTCTCGCACGGCTCCTACGACGAGCACCACGGTCGCATCGAGCGCGTCCGCCGTATTTCCAAGGAGCTCGGCATGCCCGTCGGCATCCTGCTCGACACCAAGGGCCCCGAGGTCCGCACCGGCCTTTTGGTCGATGGCAAGAAGGTTGCCGTCAAGACCGGCGACAAGATCGTCGTCACCGCTCAGCCCACGTCCGAGGATTTCCACGGCACCGCTGAGCACATCTCCCTCGACTACCTGGCTCTGCCCTCCGAGGTCGAGAAGGGCTCCCTCATCCTGATCGATGACGGCCTGGTTGCCCTCGAGGTCGAGTCCGTCGACGGCCAGGACATGACCTGCGTCGTCAAGAACGACGGCCTGATTGGCGAGCGCAAGGGCGTCAACATGCCCAACGTCAACATCTCGCTGCCCGCCATCACCGAGCGCGATCGTCAGGACATCCTCTTTGGCCTGACCGAGAACATCGACTACATCGCCGCTTCCTTCATTCGTGACGGCGAGTCCGTCCGCGGCATCCGCGAGCTTTGCCGCGAGAACGGTGGCGAGCACGTGACGATCTTCCCGAAGATTGAGTGCGCCCTGGGCGTCGAGAACTTCGACGAGATCCTCGAGGCTTCCGACGGCATCATGGTCGCCCGTGGTGACCTTGGTGTCGAAGTACCGGCAGAAGAAGTCCCGATGCTCCAGAAAGTCCTCATCCGCAAATGCCATGAAGCCGGTGAACCGGTCATCACGGCAACTCAGATGTTGGAATCGATGTGCAACAACCCTCGTCCGACTCGTGCTGAAACGAGTGACGTTGCCAATGCCATCATCGACGGCACCGATGCCATCATGCTCAGCGGCGAAACGGCCGGCGGTCTCTATCCGGTAGAAGCCGTTGAAACCATGGCTCGCGTCGCTACCTTTACGGAAAGCAACTTTACGTCGAGACCTTTTGAAGATGACGATTGTGAATCGGCTACGACGACCGAATCCATCGGCAAAGCCGTCGTTAAGATTGCCAAAGACCTCCATGCTGCAGCTATCATCGCTTCGACCGAACGCGGCGGCACAGCCCAGATGATTTCTAAATTCCGTCCGGACTGCCCCATCGTTGCCGTATCTCCGCACGAAGCCATCGTTCGCCGCTTACAGCTCAACTGGGGCGTTCAGGCCATTAACGGGAAAGAAGCCGTTGACTCTGATGCTGTCGTCGACAATGCTATCTTTGCAGCCCTCGATAACGACCTCATCAAAGCCGGTGATCTCGTCGTCTTGACGGCCGGTGTCCCTGTTGCGAAAGCCGGTTCGACCAACATGATCCGCGTTCAGGTTGTCGGCGACGTCCTCCTTCGCGGTACCGGCATTGGCCGCAACTCGGCTATCGGTAAAGTTTGCGTTGCCGAATCTCTGGAAGACCTGAAGAAGAACTTCACGGACGGCTGCATCCTGGTTCTCCGCGCCGCTCGTGCTGACTTTGTAGAATATATGAAACGCGCCAGCGCTATCGTATCTGAAGAAGCAGGCCTTACCAGTGAATCGGCCATCGTTGCCATCACTCTCGGCATTCCGACCGTCGTCGGTGCAGAACATGCTGCGGATACCTTGAATAACGGCGAAGTCGTTACCGTTGATGCCAGCCGCGGCACGATCTTCCGAGGCGCAGCAAACGCTCGATAAGATAAGAAAATAATTAAGGCATAACGAATTACTCCCCTATGAGTTAGACTGTCAAAGGTCTGCTTATGGGGGAGTTTTACGTTAGGGGCAACTTTTCTTGTTTCATTCATCAATATCATGTCACGTTTG
>UQLI01000031.1 GCA_900541715.1 uncultured Collinsella sp. | reverse complement strand
GGGTCACCGCGCGGTCCGCATCTGATGGTGTCGACGTCAATGGTATACGGGTGCACCATCGACGTCTTCAATACAGAAGATATCAGTGCGGAATGTCCGCGAAGGTCAGCCCTCAGATCCTGCTACGACTACGTCCTCGGATTGTGGAGCTGCATGAGGGACGTGGTTGTGGGGGCCTTTTGTCCCCGTCGCTGTTTCGCGGCGCGGCCGCGAAACCACGCGTTACTTTGGTTATGGAGGGGGCTTGGTTGTTGGTTCAGATGATCTAGAGAGATATGGGTGCAAATGAGAAATCGTTGTTGGGGTCGTCCTTTTCCATAAACTCATCGAGGCAGAATGTCATATAGATTGGAACGTACAGGATCTTGCCCTCTTCGCTAAGGTTTTCGTGGCTCAGCACAACGGCCTCGGGAATCTTGTACTCGCCCACACTCATCAGGCGATCGAGGGCCGCATGTGCTCGAACTTTCTTGCCCGATTTGACTTCGATTGGGACAACATGTCCTCGGGCGCCTTCGATTACAAAGTCGACTTCACCGACCTCACGTGTTTGGTAGTACCACGTATCTGCTCCGAGGGCAACAAGCTCCTGCGCGACCACGTTTTCATAGAGACCGCCGAGGTTGGGGGTTTTCATATCTAGATATACAGCGCGTGCCGTGCTACCGGGATATCGCGATGCGAGCATTCCTGTATCGGACTCGTATAGTTTGAAGGCGGCTGCCTTCTCTGTCCTCTTAAGAGGACTCCGGGCCTCCGTCACCTGGGGGACCATCAATCCAACGCCTGCGTTCACCAGCCATAGGAAATCCTGCTCGTATTTTTGAAGACGAGCTCCCTCGCCTAGAGACGAGACGATAAAGCGATGGGACTCCGCCTCAAGCTGAACGGGAATTTGCTCGAAAATGGAGCGAACGTTAAACGCTCGAGTCGATGCATATTTAGAGATATCGCTTTTGTACTGATCGACTAGCTGAATTTGAAGCACACGCGTTCTCACGAGCGAATAACCCGAATCAATATAGTTCTGAACGACCTCCGGCATACCGCCGCAAACGATATAAGCTCTATAGTTCTTGAGCATCGCCTCATGAATATAGTTTTCGACAGGACGTTTCTCGACAAGGCAGCTGCGAATGCCTGCAAGCACATTCTCGCTGACGCTGTTTGCCCAACAAAACTCTTCAAAATCCATCGGGCGCATAACAATGTGCTCTACATACCCCACCGGAAAAGAAGAGATCCCCTTAAACTCAGTCCCAAGCATAGACCCCGAGAAGACATAGCTAAAGCGCCCATCCTCGACCAACGCCTTCATGAGTGTAACGATCTGCGGATACTCCTGAATCTCATCGACAAAGACAAGCGTATCGCCCTCAACAAGCGGCGCATCCGCAAGAAGGGCTACGCGGTTGATAAAGTCAACGGAGTTCTTTGCGCCAACAAGTGCATTCCTTGCTTCGACATCGAGTAGTAAATTGACCTCAAAATACGACGCGTAGTTGCTTTTTCCAAACGCGCGAATCGCATAGCTCTTGCCAATCTGACGCGCACCAGTAACGAGTAATGCCTTATTGGAGTTATTCTTCCAGCTCAAAAGCTTATCAGTGACCTTACGGCGTAGCATTAAACCTCCAAATGACAAAAATTGACAGATAGAATCGCCTAAAATCATACAAAAATTGTCAGATAATAATGTCGAAAATATACAAAAATTGGGAGATAGCAAAGGTTCGAATAGGCCTCAAAGCCACTGAAACAGTGCTCTACTTTGCGAAGGGGCTGGGGACGCTGTTGGGTGCGTCTCCAGCCCTCTGATTCTTACTTTGGATCTCGATGGTGGGGTGTTGTCGGTGCTGCTTGCTTGGTTACCTTGTCTCGCCGCTCTCTGTGCGTAGGCGGTAGCCGTGGACGAGGTCGCTAATAGCCGGCCAGGGAATCTGGCGGTCGACCCAAAATTGGAGCTGGACCAGATAGCGCTCGGTGGCGCGGGTGAGGGCCGCGAACTGTTCGTGAGTCTCAACCTGGGCGTAGAGGTCGCGGCTGTGGGCGAGGATTGCCGTGGTGTCATCCATTTTGCCGGTGACGTCGAAGGCGCCCGAGAACCAGTCGCACAGGCGTGCGGCACTGTTTTTGATCGTTGCGAGGTCGGCGGTGCCGTCGTTGGCGTTTTCGTTGGCCTGGGCTCGCAGGAGGGAGAGGGCGTCGGCGGCGTTCATGCAGTAACCGACGGTGAAGTTCCAGACGGCGAATTCGCGGCCGGTGTCGAGTTTGCGGCGGCGCATGTAGTCGATGTCACGCGGTTCCTCGAGCATCATTTGATCGGCGAGGGCCTCAAGTGCAGTGGTGTACTCGGCAAGGTCGAGCGTGAGCAGATTGTTGATATCCATCATCTTTAGGCCTCCGTTTCGATCTCGACGATTTCGTTTTTAATGTACATGCCCTGGTTGTCCCAGACATTGCGGCAGGCGGCGGCAAAACGCTCGCGGTCGGCTTCGCAGATGCGGGCGAACATGTTGCAGGTGCCAAAGGGCTCGCACACGTCAAAGAAGATGCAGATTGACGACCATCCGCCATACCAGCTCACGGCGCCCGCTGGCTCGTGAAAGACGGGGTTCTCGATGTGCTCGTAATTGGCGATGGGGCCCGAGACAGGATAGGTTACCTCGGCATCGCAGATCTTGGCCGAAAAGATACGTGACTCGACCGGACAGGACGATTCGAACAGCTTGCATGCCTCGGGAGCCTTGTCCCAGAGCATGTCGGCGAGAAACGTCTCGCCATTTAGCGTGATCTTGAGCATTTTTGTCATAGTAAGGACCTCCTCAATCCGTCGCTCAAGGGGTTCGCTGGCGGATAAGGAGAAGACAGCAGCGGGGTCGCCGAACCCAAACTTCACGACAGATCTCTGTCGCCCCAGCCCGCGCTGTTCTTCGCTAAAGTACCATGCAGCAATTGCGCGCGCAATATCAGTTTTTGATTTTCTGGAAGCGGCAATCGACGAGACGGCTCGCCGGCTGCCGGCCGACGCGCGGTATGGGCGCTCGTCTATTCCTTAAGTTGGATGAAAAACGCCATGTTATTGCAGGGCTGCATACTCGTCCAATAAGTGCATAGAATCTCGTATAGTGCGAGTAAGATTTTGCGCTGTCTGTTTTATGTTTAGCAAAGATAAAGTTTGCATAATCTGGTCTAATCCCTGCTCTATTAAAATAAAGTTGCACGTAAATGACGTAGATATGCTTGAGCTGGGTTTCTTTACGCTGAGCGGGTAAAAGCGACCGTTCACCGTTCAACTATTTTCAAAATGAATAAAATGAGCGATAAAGAGAATATAAACCTTAATAAACTCGCGTATCGCACGGGCGCGGGTTATTAATGGGTTGTAGGCCTTTTACAGAAAGGATTCCAGCAATGTCTAAGCCTCTTGGCAAGCCCGATCGTATCGTCGTCGCCCTGGGCGGCAACGCCCTCGGCAACAACCCCGTTGAGCAGATCGAGGCCGTGAGCAACACCGCTCACGCTCTCCTCGGCCTGATCGAGCAGGGCAACGAGATTATCATCACCCACGGCAACGGTCCGCAGGTCGGCATGATCCAGAACGCCTTCGCCGCCGCCCACGACGCCATCGGCACCCCCGAGATGCCGCTGCCCGAGTGCGGCGCCATGTCCCAGGGCTACATCGGCTATCACCTGCAGCAGGGCATTGGCCGCGAGATGCACAAGCGCTATAAGCGTTGGCACGCCGCAACCGTCGTCACCCAGATCGAGTGCGACCCGGACGATCCCGCGTTCAAGAACCCGACCAAGCCGATTGGCCCCTTCTACACCGAGGAGCAGGCCAAGGAGTTCATGGCCGAGGATCCTTCCAAGGTCTTCGTCGAGGATTCCGGCCGCGGCTGGCGTCGCGTTGTCGCTTCCCCCGATCCCAAGAAGATCGTCGAGGCTGACTCCATCCTCAACCTGCTTGACAACGAGTTCATCGTCATCGCCTGCGGTGGCGGCGGCATCCCCGTCGTCCGCGACTATGAGAACAAGGGCTGCTACAAGGGCGTCCCCGCCGTCATCGACAAGGACCTGGGCGGCGAGCTGCTGGCCGAGGACTGCGACGCCGACGTTCTGTTCCTGCTGACCGCCGTTGAGCATGTCGCCATCAACTTTGGCAAGCCCAACCAGGAGGAGCTCGAGGACATCACCGCCGACGAGGCCGAGCGCCTGGCCGACGAGGGCCAGTTCGGCAAGGGTTCCATGGAGCCCAAGGTCCGCGCCGCCATCAAGTTCGCCCGTTCCCGCAAGGGCCGCACCTGCATCATCGGCGCCCTGGACAAGGCCGCCGAGACCATGGCCGGCCTCTCCGGTACCCGCATCCACGAGTAGCCTCTGCTCCATTGCCTCTCTCGTGGGCGCCAGGCAAGGCGCCCACAAACTAGCCTCTCTTCATGAGCCCCGCAGTCCGCTCCGACTGCGGGGCTTTTGTTTCAACCCGGCACTTGGGGACGTTCCTTTCCTGCCGGCAGCTTGGGACAGTCCCTAAAGGCTAGTCATTGGGGACGTTCTTAAACGACTAGTCAAACAAGAACGTCCTCAATGACTACTAATTTAAATCTGTCCCCAATGACTGCGGAAAGCGCATCTCACACCGACGCATTGCTTTCGGGCCCTCTCTCCGTGCTCCCTATAAGTTCAGCTGGACTCCCCGCAACCTGTTCCGCGTTGGCGGAACGAGCGCGACGTGGAGTGTCATTCTTTACCGCGTTAGACTAGACGCAGGGAAAGGAGGAGGACATGGATGCTCGCGTTAAGCAGCTTGTAAATATGATCGAGGACGATCAGCCTGTCACTGTCGCGGTGCTTGCCAAGCGTCTCGAGGTAAGCGAGCGCGCCGTGAGAAACTATATCCATCGCGCAAACGACAAGCTTGCGGGGGTTGCACGCATCGTTGGCAGCAAAGGGCAATATCGTATCGATGTTGCACATGCAGATGAGCTTGCTCGCTTGCTAGACGGTGCGGCTCTGGCCCATCCGGGCATTCCTGATACGCGCGACGGCCGTGTGTCCTTCCTTCTTAACGACCTTCTCATGCGGTCCCAGTGGGTGACGATTGAGGAGTATGCGGATTTACTCTACGTTTCGGCGCGAACTCTGTCCAATGACATGCGTCTGGTAGAGCAGAAACTCGCCCAATTTGACTTGATGCTCGAAAAGCGCCCTCGCTACGGAATCCGCGTTGCGGGTGGGGAGTCGCAACGGCGCCTGTGTCTGGCCTCACTGGTGAGGCCCGTGTTGCCCGACACCGACGATGCAGAGCTCGCCGAGCGCCTGCGGGCCATCGCCGCATGTGTGGACGATGCCCTGACTGCCTCGCCCGTCACGGTGAGCTCGCTGGCATCCCGCAATCTCATCATGCATCTTTACATCGCTCTTGGCCGCATCGAGCAGGGCTGCTATGTCCCGGCTGCAGAATCGGACGTTTTAAAGCTGGAGGGAACGCGCGAATACGCTGCGGCTTTCCAGATTGCCGCAAACATCAAGGATGCCCTGGGCGTGAGCATGCCCCGAGAAGAGGTTGCCTTTATCGCAATCCATTTGCTCGGCAGGGGCACGGGCGTGCCCGAGAAGGGCTCGGCCGTTATCTCGGACGAGATGTGGGAGATCGCTTCCGAGATGGTATGTGCGGTCAACGATGAGTTTAGGTTTGACTTTAGCAGCGATCTTGAACTTCGCATGAACCTTGCTCGGCATATTGGCCCTCTGGGTTATCGCCTTGAATATCACATGCATATGGATAACCCCATGCTGCCCGATATCAAGACGAGGTTTCCGTTGGCCTATTCGATGGCGGCCGGCACCTCGCAGGTACTCGAGCGTCATTTTGGCAGCCAGCCCTCTGATGAGGAGCTCGGCTACATCGCCATGGCATTTGCCCTGGCCCTCGAGCAGCAAGCCGACCAGCCGCGTCGCAAACGCATCCTGATCGTGTGCGCCTCGGGAGCGGGAAGCGCCCGTATGCTCGAGCACCAGTACCGCAAGCAGTTTGGTATGTATATCGAGTCGATTGAGACATGCGACGTCGCCCGCGTGGGAACGCTCGACTCTTCGCACATCGACTACGTGTTCACAACGGTGCCGCTCAACGTCAAGTTGCCTGTGCCCGTCCGCGAGGCCGATTTCTTCTTGGAGACGAGCGATGTCAACGCTATCCGCAAGGTGCTGAGTGATGACGCTGCGCAATCGGACTCCCTGAGCGCTTTCTTTAGCCGTGCCCTGTTCTTCAACCGCGTTGAGGCGTCGTCGAAGCAGGCCGTTCTCCGATATCTCTCCGAGCGCGCCGTCGAGAGCGGCCGTGTCGATGCCCAGTTTGCCCAAGAGGTTGCCGAGCGCGAGAGCGCGAGTGCCACCTCGTTTGGCAATGGGGTGGCCATGCCCCATGGGATGCATCCTTTGAGCGCCGAGGCCTTTGTTACCGTGGGCCTGCTCGAACATCCCATTCTTTGGGACGAATACGGCCATGAGGTCGATATCGTCTTTATGGTGTCGTTTGCCCGGTCGGGCGGCGATGAGACGCGGATCTTGAGCTCGCTGCTCGCTGAGATCTTTATGGACCGCCAGGGGGTCGAGCGCTTACGCGAGCGCCGGTCCTGGCATGAGCTGATGGCGCTTGTGCAAGCGCATACGGCTTAAGGCTTCTTTTGTCGAAAACCCTGCCTGCCTGCAATAAACCTCGAGGATTGCGGGTGGGAGATAGGCGTTTCGAATATTCAAGTACAAACCAAACATCACGGGAGAGGAGACCGTTATGGACGATCAGGGAACCGAGATGGTTTCGTTTCAGCTGGTCGCTGCAGCGGGAGAGGCGCGCAGCCTTGCCTTCGAAGCCCTTGAAAAGGCAAAGGCGGGGGATTTTGACGCTGCCGCCAAACTCATGAAGCAGTCAAAGGATGTGGGAATCAAGGCTCACCACATCCAAACGCAGCTGCTTTCGACCGAGGCGGCGGGCGAGCATCTGTCGGTGGATGTGTTGCTGGTCCATGCTCAGGACCACCTCATGTGCTCCATGCTTGCTCAGGAGCTCGTGCAGGAGCTGATCTGCCTGTATGAGCGCACTGCAGCCAAGAACGCCTAACGGCGTGCGGCGACTATCCAACCAATCAATGCGAAGGGAATCCCTTATGAAGATCCTTCTTGTTTGCGCAGCTGGCCTGTCTACAAGCATTCTGATGAAGAAACTCGAGAAATACGCGGAGCAAAACGGCATCGAGCTCGATATCGATGCGGTGGGTATCGGCGAGTATCAGGAGACCTGCGCCGATTATGACGTGCTGCTCTTGGGGCCGCAGGTGTCCTACCAGCTCAACACCGTCAAGCAGGGGAGCGGTAAGCCGACCGCGGTCATCCCCGCACAGGACTACGGCATGGGCAACGCCGCCAACGTGCTGGCACTCGCCCAGTCGCTGTTGGGCTAGGAGGCGACCATGGAAAAGTTCATGACCCTGCTTCAGGAAAAACTGACCCCTATTGCCAATTTCTGCGGCACCGAGCGCCACTTTGCCTCCATGCAAAAGGGCTTTATGAGCTCGATCAGCTTCATCTTGGTCTCTGCCGTCTTTATGATCATCGCCAACCCGCCGGTCACGGCCGACCTGGTGGCGCAGGGCGGGTTCTGGTCCGTCTTTGGCCCTTGGCTCGATTTTGCCACGGCCAATAAGCTCACGCTGCTCATCCCGTTCAACATGACGATGGGCATACTGTCGGTGATCGTGACGTTCGCAATCGCCTATAACCTGGCGGGCACCTACAAGATGCCCAAGCTTAACGCCGGTATGACCTCGCTGGTGATGTTCCTGATCGCCGCGGCGCCGTCGTCCTACTACCAGCTTGCTGATGAGTCCGTGCTCCAGGCGGTCCCCTGCACCTATCTGGGTGCGCAGGGCCTGTTTACCGCCATCATCGTTGCCCTGGTCTCCGTCGAGGTCACGCGCTTCTGCCAGACCAAGGGCATCACCATCAAGATGCCCGATGGCGTGCCGCCGTTTTTGTCCGAAACCTTTGGCGCCATCGTGCCTATGCTCGCCAACATCCTCATCTTCTTTGGTGGCAACCTGCTGATCCAGATGATCGATCCCACGCTGTCCATCCCCTCGGTTATCGAGAAGCTGCTCGCTGCCCCGCTTTCCGTCGCAGTTGACTCTGTGCCCGGCGCACTGCTTATCTGCTTCATGACGCTGCTGTTTTGGTGCTTTGGCGTCCACGGCAACATGATCGTGATGCCCATCACCGCCCCGGTCACGCTTGCCGCCTTTGCTGCCAACGCCTCACTCTACGCTGCTGGGCAGCCGCTTGAGTTCCACCCGGTACTCATGTCGATGGTCATCAACCTCATCGGCGGCACGGGCAATACGTTCTCTTTTGTGGCGCTCTGCGCGTTTAGGGCAAAGTCGCAGCAGCTCAAGGCATTTGGCAAGGCATCGATCGTGCCGAGCTTCTTCCGTATCTCCGAGCCCGCGATCTTTGGCGCACCCATCATCTTCAACCCGATCCTCATGATTCCGTTTGTGCTGGGCGGTATGATTTCGGCCCTGCTGTATTGGGGTGCAATCTCACTGGGTCTTGTCTCTAACTTCTACATCTTGGTGAGCGGCACGTTCCCCATCTTCGTTCAGGGCTTTATCCAGTGCCTCGACCCGCGCATCTGGGTATTTACGATCGTTTTGATCGTGGTCATGGCTGTGGTCTGGTACCCGTTCTTTAAGGTGTACGACAACCAGCTCCTGGCACAGGAGCAGGAGAACGCCGCGGCAGCTTCTGCCAAGGATACTGAGTAGCATGGGTTACTTTGACAGAATGTCTGCTGCCGGTATGCCCGATGGCTTTTTGTGGGGCGGCGCGCTCGCTGCCAACCAGGCCGAAGGGGGCTGGAACGAGGGCGGCCGCGGTATGTCGCACTCCGACCTGATTCCACAGGGTCCCGACCGCTGGGATGTGATGTTTGGCAGGCAAAAACCCGTGGATGATCCGGACAGGCTGTATCCATGCCGTTGGGGCAACGACTTCTTCCATCATTGGCGCGAGGACGTCGAGCTCTTTGCCGAGATGGGCTTTAAGTGCCTGCGTCTTTCAATTTGTTGGAGCCGTATTTTTCCCACAGGGATGGAGGCCGAGCCCAACGGTGAGGGCTTGGAGTTTTACCGTCAGGTATTCGAGGCGCTGCGCGAGCACGGAATCGAGCCGCTCGTGACGCTGTCGCACTACGACTATCCGTTGGCTCTGGTCGAGCGTTATGGTGGATGGCAAAGCCGAGAGATGATCGAGCGGTATGCGCACTACGTCGAGACCGTCGGACGTGCGTACCAGGGCCTCGTGCGTTATTGGCTCACCTTCAACGAGATCAACAGCGTGGCGCTGTCCTATCTCAACGCGGGCGTCACGCTCGAGGATGAGCGTGACCGTGCAGCCGTGACCGCGGCGTTTTCGCACCATATGTTTATGGCGAGCGCTCGCGCTGTCGAGATCCTGCACAAGATCGATCCCGCAAACAAGGTGGGTTGCATGATCGCTGCCGGTGCGACCTATCCGTACCGTTGTGCGCCCGAGGACGTATGGCTTGCGTATGAGGAGGACCGCGGCCGCTACTTCTACACTGACGTGATGGCTGCGGGCGCCTATCCTACTTGGAAGCTGCGTGCGCTCGAGAAAGAGGGTGTTCACGTGCCCTTTAAGCCGGGCGATACGGAGTATCTGGCCGAGCATACCGTCGACTTCATCTCGTTCTCGTACTATTGCTCGCGCTTGGTGTGCGCCGATGACCAGGTGATCGCTGAGAAGGCGGAGGGCAACGTGTTCCCGACGCTGCGCAATCCGTACCTCAAGGATAAAGAGACTGCCTGGAAATGGCAGATCGATGCGCTGGGTTTGCGCGTGACGCTTGCCGGCTACCACGATCGTTACCATCTTCCGCTCTTTATCGCTGAGAATGGTGTGGGCGGACTCGATGCGCTGGAAGACGGCAAAGTCCACGATGCGTATCATATTGATTACCTGCGCAGGCATATTCTTGCGCTACGCGATGCAATTGTCGAGGACGGTGTTGACCTGATGGGATACACGCCGTGGGGCTGTATCGATCTGGTATCGGCCTCGACGGGGCAGATGAAGAAGCGCTATGGCTTTGTTTATGTCGATGCCGATGATACGGGCAAAGGCACGTTCGATCGCTACCGAAAGGACAGCTTCTGCTGGTATCAAAAGGTCATTGCATCAAATGGCGAGGACTTGAGTTAACCCTTGCAAGCCTGCTGCCCCCGCGGCCCGTTTCGGCCGCGGGGGCTTTTGCTATTTACCTAGTCCCCGATGAGACCCTCATTCTGTGGGTAGTCATTGGGGACGTTCTTAAAAGACTAGTCATTTAAGTCTGTCCCCAATGACTGCGGAAACCCGGCACTTGGGGACGTTCCTTTTCTGCTGGCAGCTTGGAACAGTCCTTAAAGCCCGCATCAATCAACTGCGGAAAGCGCATCCCAGAATGAGCGTCCAACATGGGACATAGTTTCCCTTGAGGGCCTCAACCGGAAAATGCATCCCGGAATGTTGCCGGAAAGTGGAACGTAGTTTCCCAAACGGGCCGCTAACGGAAAGTGCATCCCGCTATTGAGCTCCAAAATGGGATGCGCTTTCCGTGTCGGCAGTTCCTGGCAGCCTGGGGCTACTCATTTAAGTCTGTCCCCAATGACTAGTAGTAGGCCCACATGGCTTCGACTTCGTTAAGGACCTCTACGGCGCCCCAGCGGCGGGCGCTGCGGCTGGCCGAGTTGGGATCGAAGACTCCAATCTGGTCGGCGTCGTCAATACCGTAAAGCACAATGTAGTGTCCAACGCTGGTAAAGGTGCCCGGCCGAACGGCGGCGATGACGGGCGCTCCCGAACGCAGCGCCTGAGTCATCGAGTCGCGATCGTTATGGAGCTCCGTTCCGTTAAGTCCCAACTGCCACGCGCCGCTCGTCATAAACGACCATTCGGTTGCACCGGTGGGGGCGTAATTGCCCGCCTCGGAAAGCGCGCACATATCGACGGGGGTCATATCGGTGTGTCCCGTCTTAAAGATATAGACCATGGTGAGACACGTAGGCCCGCAGGCATTTTGGCGGATGGTGCCGCCGGCGTAAGGCAGCTCCGACCACGCAGGGTCGATCTGATACATATGGGGCATCGTGCCGGCTTGCCATTGCGAGCGCGGGGTCGAAAACGCAAACGAATAGCCGGGTGCGACGGGGGCCTTGAGCAGCTTGTCCTCGACGGTGGGCTCGAGACCGGCCGAGCCGTGGGACATACAGGAGCTCATAAGCACAAAGACCAGACAGGTGAGGATAGAGCACAGTGCGAGGCGGAGTCGACGAGCCGGCAGGGCCGGGGCATTCACGTGCGATGTCGAGCGGTAGGGCTTGCCGTCGCGTCCGCCTTGGGGATGCGAAAAGAAGCGGTTGATATGGATGCCGGGCTGACGTGCGCCGTTGCGGCGCAGTTGCGGAACCTCGGCCTGACGCTGTCGAGTGCGTGCGCCCAAGCGGCTATCTTGCTGCGCGCTTGTGCCCGTGCTCGGACGGCCACTCTGCCGTGTTCTGCTTGCCTGCTGCCGAGACGAAGGCCTGGGTTGCTCTTGGAGGCGTTGCGGATTGCTGCTCGTGGCACTTCTGGGCGTAGGCGTGGTACGGCCAGCAAGGCGAACGCTTTGTCGCCGTTGATCACCGTCGTTGTATCCGTATGCCATTCGTACCGCCTTGTCTCATGTATAACCCGTCTATCCTACAAAAAAGATGTGCAACAAATGGGCCTGCGCGTCAAAAGCTCGGTAAACGGTACGAAAGGCGCAAAACGCACGGCCTCAAAAACATCTCAATATGCGCCCGATGAGCGTACGCCCGTCGGGCGGGCGGCAACAATGAGCGGCAAACCGTGCCGTTCGTCCCAAAAACGGTGCCGCTCGTTTTGCAGTTCTGCCTTCGGTCGAGCTGCGAGCGGCGCTGCTGCGCCAAGGCCGTATCTTAAAGCCATGGAATAAAAGCGCGCGGCAAAACGGACCGCGCAAGGGGTGACGCCAAGGGCGTCAAAAAGGAAAGGAGGGGAACAATGGCGGACAAGAACGCAGAAGTTGCAGTCGAGGATAACGGCGGCATGAAGAAAACGCTTTCGCTCTGGAACTTCTTCACCATCGGCTTTGGTGCCATTATCGGTACCGGTTGGGTTCTGCAGGTCGGCGACTGGATGGTCGTGGGCGGCGGTCCCGTTCCCGCTATGATCGCATTCCTCTTGGGTGCAATCTTCCTCGTGCCCGTCGGAGCTGTTTTCGGTGAGCTCACGGCTGCTATCCCCATCTCGGGCGGCATCGTCGAGTATGTCGATCGTAGCTTTGGCCGTACACTGAGCTACATCACCGGATGGCTTTTGGCCCTGGGCAACGGCATCCTGTGCCCGTGGGAGGCCATCGCCATTTCGACCCTCGTGTCCGAGATGTTCGGCAGCCTACCCGGTCTTGAGTGGCTGCGCGCCGTCAAGCTCTACACCATCCTGGGGGCCGACGTCTACCTGTTCCCGACGCTGATCGCGCTCGGCTTTGCAGTCTACGTCATCTTCCTCAACTTCCGCGGCGCCAGCTCGGCCGCCAAGCTCCAGGCCTTCCTGACCAAGGCCCTGCTCTGCGGCATGCTGCTCGCCATGGGCGTCTCGCTGTTCACCGGCTCGCCGGACAACGCCATGCCCGTGTTCTCCCAGGTCACCGGCGCTGGCGGCGGCAAGGCCGCTACCGAGAGCACCAGCCTGTTTGCCGGCATCGTGTCGGTCCTGGTTCTGACCCCGTTCTTCTACGCCGGCTTCGACACCATTCCTCAGCAGGCTGAGGAAGCAGCCGAGGGCCTCAACTGGAACAAGTTCGGCAAGATCATCTCCCTGGCCCTGCTGGCCGCCGGCGGTTTCTACATGGTCTGCATCTACTCGTTCGGTACCATTCTCGACTGGCATGAGTTTGTTAAGAGCCCGGTTCCCGCGCTTGCCTGTCTCAAGGGCATCAACATGCTCCTGTACCTGGCCATGCTCGTCATCGCCACGCTTGGACCCATGGGCCCGATGAACTCCTTCTACGGCGCAACGAGCCGCATCATGCTCGCCATGGGCCGCAAGGGCCAGCTGCCCGAGAAGTTCGCCGAGGTCGACCCCAAGTCCGGCGCTCCCAAGCTCGCCTGCGTTGTTCTGGGCGTCATCACCGTCGTCGGTCCGTTCCTGGGCAAGAACATGCTTATCCCTCTGACCAACGTGTCGGCTCTCGCCTTCATCTTCTCCTGCGGCATGGTCGCCCTCGCCTGCCTGCGCATGCGCTTCACCGAGCCCGACCTGCCTCGTCCCTACGAGGTGCCCGGTGGCAAGTTTGGTATCTCCCTCGCTATCGCTGCCTGCGCCATCATCATCGGCCTGCTTGTGATTCCGTTCTCTCCCGCCTCCCTCAACATGGTGGAGTGGAGCATCGTGATCGGCTGGTTGGCTATTGGCCTGGCCCTCATGGCTTTCACCAATTCCCGCAAAAAGTAACGCCGAGCCGGGGCGGATCAGGTGCGCGGGACCCTCTCTTCCGCGCGCCGAACCCGGCGCCACTTGGGTAGCTTTGTGAGGCCTTAACCCAACACGGCCTCGCCCACTATATGGATCCATAAGGAGGAACCATGTCCACTAAGTATGCAATCGTTGGCGGCAAGCTCATCGACGGTACCGGTGCCGAGCCGGTCGAGAACTCCCTCGTTCTCGTCGACGACAACGGCAAGATCGAGTACGCCGGCGCCATGCAGGACCTTCCCGAGGGCGTTGAGGTCATCGACGCCGCCGGCAAGACCGTCCTTCCCGGCCTGATCGACACCCACCTGCACTTCTCGGGCAACTTGACCGACGATGACACCGACTGGGTCATGCAGCCGCTTCTCGAGAAGCAGGCCGTCGCCGTCAAGCAGGCCTACGACTGCCTCACCCACGGCCTCACCACCGTCTGCGAGATCGGCCGCTTTGGTATCCAGATCCGTGACTGCATCGACAAGGGCGTCTTCAAGGGCCCGCGCGTTCTGGCCACCGGCCTTGGCTTCTGCCGCGTTGCCGGCCACGGCGACTCCCACCACTGCAGCCAGGAGCTCAACAAGGAATCGCACCCCTGGGGCGATCAGGTCGACGGTCCTTGGGATCTGCGCAAGGCCGTCCGTCGTCGCCTGCGCGAGAACCCCGATGCCATCAAGATCTGGGCTACCGGTGGCGGCATCTGGCGCTGGGACTCCGGCCGCGACCAGCACTACTGCTCCGAGGAGATTCAGGCTGTGGTCGAAGAGGCCAAGATGGTCGGCATCCCCGTGTGGAGCCACTGCTACAACAACCACGCCGCTGCCTACGATTCCGTCCGCTTTGGCTGCGAGCAGCTGATCCACGGCTTCGATATCGATGAGCGCACCATGGACCTCATGGCCGAGCAGGGCACCTTCTTCACCCCGACGATCGCCTTCCTGCCCACCTGGTACGCCACCTATCCGCCCGTCTACGTCCCCGAGCTGCACGACAAGTACGAGGGCACCCTGGTCGAGAAGGAGCTGCAGCGCAACTACGACTGCCTGCGCGAGGCCAAGAAGCGCGGCGTCGTCATGACGATCGGCTCCGATTCCTTCTCCTTCGTCACCCCGTACGGCACCTGCTCCATCGAGGAGATGTACGAGTTCGTCGACAAGATCGGCTTCACCCCGGTCGAGACCATCACCTGTGCCACCCTCAACGGTGCCAAGATGTGCCACATCGAGGACGAGACCGGGTCCATCGAGGCCGGCAAGTGCGCCGACCTGCTGGTCGTCAACGGTGACGTCGCCGCCGACATCCACGTGCTCAACACCGACAACATGGACGTCATCATGAAGGACGGCTGGATTGTCGAGGGCGGCACCTTCGGCGAGGCAAACAAGTACAGCGCCTAAGCTACCGTTCATCGATGGCTTGATGTAAAACACAGTATTTGATTGCATAATGCAATGGAGAGGGTCGCTTGCGGCCCTCTTTATTGCTATGGGGTGCGTCGGTAAGAAGGAGATGACGGTGGATCTCAATAGGCTGATTCTGGGCAAGAGCTACAACTCTACCAAGGTCTTTCGTACCGCTCAGCATGTGGTTCAAGCCATCTTGCTCGGTATTGTCGTTCCGCTGCTTATCCTGCTGCTCATCTGGGATCTAACCGATAATCCCAATCCCGTTCCGGCCGTTGTCGTCATTGCCGGCTTGGTCATGCTGTGCTTCTTCTTCTCGTACGTCTTTGTCGTTCCCGACGACCTCACATCGAGCGCAACCGACCGCACGCTCGCCATCGCTTCAAAAATATTCGCCTACACGTCGCGCGGCCTTACGCCCGAAGCTGCCCTAGGCGCCTCTAAGATCATCCTGTCCGAAACTATCGCCTCTGCCATCTGCTTTACCGACGGCAAGCAGGTGTTGGCAAGCTGGGGCGAGGACTCGGCAAAATGCCCCGCGGGCACCCCGGTGGTGCTGCGGACTACGCTCAACGTGATCAACAGCGGTGAGCAAAGCGTGTTCTCGCGCGATGCCTCGACCGAGACAGGTGGCTACTTTCCGCGCCTGCGCGCCGGTATTGTTGCACCGCTTACCGTGCGCGGGCATTGCGTGGGCACGCTCGAGCTGTATTATCCCCGTCTGAGCAGCATCGATATGCGCCAGACGGCGCTTGCCTCGGGCTTTGCCGACCTCATTTCCACGCAGCTTGCGAGCTTTGAGCTCGAGCGCCAGGACGAGCTTACGGCCCGCGTGGAGCTGCGCGCCTTGCAATCGCAGGTCGATCCTCATTTTCTGTTTAACACCATCAGCACCATCGTGTCGCTCGTGCGTACCGAGCCGGACAAGGCCAGGTCGCTGCTGATCGACTTCTCCAACTACTACCGTCAGACGCTTTCTGATTCCGATACCCTCACAACGCTCGAGCACGAGGTGGAACAGGGCACTCGCTATATCAATCTTATGCAGGCTCGTTATGGCGACGGCCGTCTGCGCGTCTCGGTCGATATCGACTTTGAGGTGCGCGATTGCATGGTGCCGCCGTTTATCTTGCAGCCGTTGCTCGAAAACTGCATCAAGCACGCGCAGCGCGAGACCGAGCCGCTTTCTATTCATGTTAGGGCTTTCGAGACCGATGACGGTTTGGAGATCATCGTCGAAGACGACGGCATTGGTATGAGCGAAGAAGTCTGTGCACACCTGTTTGAGCAGCATCGTCGAGAGGAGCCCGAGAGCATTACCGCCGACGGCTCCATCAAGCGAGGGTGCGGCCTGGCGCTTTTTAACGTGCTTCAGCGCATCCATTTCTTTTACGGAGAAGATTCCGGCATGCGCGTGAAGTCCCAAGAGGGCGTGGGGACGCAGGTCATCGTCGAGCTAAACGGCGAGCCGCATGAGCCGGCACCGCTGACGGTGTAGCGCAAATGTATTGAGAAGAGAGGAAGCGCATATGTCCGAGGGCTGGAACATCCTGGTGGTTGATGACGAGCCTCCTATTAGGGCCGAACTACGCTATCTGTTGGAAAAGGATGCGCGTGTGGGCAACATTGCCGAGGCGGGCAATGTCACCGAGGCCGTGGAGTCGATCCTGTCGAACAAGCCCGACGTGCTGTTTTTGGACATCACGATGCCCGGGCGCTCGGGAATTGAGCTTGCCGGGACGCTGCAAAACCTAAAGACCCCGCCGGTGGTGGTGTTTGTGACGGCGTTTGCCGAGTATGCCGCCGATGCCTACAACCTCGATGCCGTCGACTATGTCGTCAAGCCGGTCGAGGACGCACGCCTGTCAAAGGCACTCGACAAGATCGAGGCAGCCTTGGGTGCCCGTCGTGTTGCCCACGCTCCGCGCCAGCCTTTGCGTCTGACGGTGGACCGCGGGGGCAAAAAGGTGTTCATTCCCGCCGCAGACGTCTGCTACTTTGAGGCGCGCGCCGATTTTTGCAACGCCATCTGCGCCGAGGGAACGTACCTGATCAATGAGTCGATCTCTTCGCTCGAGCGTCGCTTGGTCTCCGAGGGCTTTATTCGCGTTCATCGCAGCTATCTGGTCAATTTGGAAGACGTGCACAATGTCGAGATTGGCTCCACGGGGTTGATGGAGCTCAGGCTCGACCGCGTGAACTCGACGGTACCGGTGTCCCGTCGTCGCGCCGCCGAGGTCAAGTCGCACCTGGGGCTTGCGTAAGAGGCTTGCGTGCCGTCGTTTACCATCGCAGGTTTGGCATGGGCGCGCGGTGGGCATAATGGGTGGCATCGAATGAAATCGAAAGGATCATTATGCCCGCGCTTATCACCCATCATCTGTTTGGCGAGGAAAGCATCGACCGTCTTCCGCAGGGCGTCATCACGTCCGATGAAGAGCGCATTGCCTTTATCTTGGGCAACCAAGGCCCCGACCCGTTTTTCTTTCACATTCTGACACCGCGTGTTTCCGACTGCACGCTGCTGGCGCAGGTCATGCATCGGTCGCGCATGTCTCGCCAGTTCGCGTGCCTGCGCGACGGCGTGTCGCATCTGCTGCCGCGCGACGCCAGCTTGGGTCGCGCTTTTGCGCTGGGCCTGCTGTCTCATTACGTGCTCGACCGCAACGCCCATCCCTTTGTCTATGAGCAGCAGTTTGGCATCGTGGAATCCGACTCAGAGCTTGAGGATTCGAGCAGTCAAGTTCATGCCGTGATCGAGAGCGACCTGGATGTACTGATGCTGCAGCTTAAACGCGCCGGCGCTACGGTCGACGATTACCCGCCGGCGGGCGAGATCGTCACCACCGATCGCATCAATCGCGTGGCCGGCGTGCTGATGAGCTATGTTGCCGGACGCGTGTACGGCATTGACATTCCGGCGGGGGAGTACGGTGCTGCCGTTGCCAATATGCAGCGACTTTACCGCGCGATTGAGCCGGCCGGCTCCGTAAAGACGCGCGCGATCTCGCTGGTTGAGGGCTTGGTGCACGACTACTCGCTGCTCGACGGCCTTGCCCATCGCGTGACGACGGAGCTGCCCGAGCGCACCGGTAACCTGGGCTATCTGACATGGAAGAATCCCTTTACCGACGAGGTCTCGAACGAGAGTTTCCCCGAGGTCTTTGATCGCGCGCTGGTCGATTACGAGTGCACGGTCGCACGTTTTATCGAGACCGGTGACATGGATGCCGTGACCAGTCACGTCAACTACAGCGGTCGCGTGCTCGAAGCCGATGAGGAGTTCGACCGCGAGGAATAGGGCCCGTGCGTGCCCCTTTGCCGAATCCTTACCGGCGGTTCTGGACAATTAGGGTACGATGAACTAACTGCATATCGGGCGAATACGAAGGGTCCCTGTCCATGAAATACACCAAGCTCGAGCGTAACTGGGTTATGTATGATGTGGGCAATTCGGCCCTCGTGCTGCTCAATACCTCGGTGGTGCCCATTTACTTTAACGCCATCAATACCGGTGCTTCCTCAGCCGACCTGGTGGTCGCCTGGGGCAATGCGCAGACGATCGCCTCGCTGGTCATCGCCATGCTCATGCCCATTCTGGGCGCGCTTGCCGACTATGCCGGCAACAAGATCAAGTTCTTCTTGGGCTTCTTCCTCACGGGCCTGGTTCTTTGCCTGGCGCAGGCTATCCCAATGTCCGCCATGGCATTTTTGACCGTGTACGTGCTGTGCACCATCGGCCTTAACTCTTCTATGACGTTCTACGACGCCATGCTGCCCGACATTACCACCGACGAGCGCATGGACGCCGTGTCCAGCTCGGGCTATGCCTGGGGCTACATCGGTTCCACCGTGCCGTTCGTCATCTGCCTGGCGCTTATCATGGGTGGCCCCGCTCTTGGCGTCCCCACCATGCTGGCAACGCGTCTGTCGTTTGTCATCACCGGTGCCTGGTGGCTCATCTTTACCCTGCCGCTCATTCGCACCTATAAGCAAAAGTACGGTCGCGAGCGCGGTCCCCAGGACACCATCGGCCACATCGTGGGCGGCGTGTTCTCCGAGGTCGGACACACCATGCGCGAGATCGCCCACAACAAGACCGTGCTGGTCTACATGATCGCGTTCTTCTTCTACATCGACGGTGTGCACACGGTTATTTCCATGGCAACCAGCTACGGATCGGCTCTTGGCATCGATTCGACCCAGCTGGTGCTGGCGCTGCTCGTTACGCAGTTTGTGGCCTTCCCGTCCGCCATCATCTACGGCAAGCTCGCCGGTCGCGTGGGCACACTCAATATGATCTTGGTGGCCGTCGCCGCCTATATGGGCATCGTGCTCTTTGCCGCGTTCTTCCTAAAGACCGCCTTTGAGTTCTGGGTGCTCGCTATTTTGGTCGGCTTGTTCCAGGGTGGCGTGCAGGCGCTCAGCCGCAGCTATTTTGGCCGCATCATCCCCAAGGAAAAGTCCAACGAGTACTACGGCTTCTTCGATATCTTTGGCCGTTACGCAAGCGTTATGGGCACTTTCCTAGTGTCGGTCGTCACCTCGCTGACCGGCAACCCGTCGCTGGGCGTCCTTTCCATTGGCGTGCTGCTGATCGTTGGCTTTATGCTGCTGGTCCGCCTGTCCCGCATGACTCGGGCGGCAGAGCATGCCGCATAGGAGCGAGCGGCTATTGTGCCTGTCCACGGTACTCTTTTGGGGTTATCCGCAATAAACATTGCGACTTGCGAGCAATGATTTGCCCAAGTGGGTATGATGGAATCAGCTAGGTCGCGGGGCGTCGCCTGTGTTTGGCGGCGTCCCGTTTTTGTGTTGCAGGGAGGGTAAGGCATGAACGCCACGGTCGTGATTCCAACGTATTGGGCGGGCGATGACGCTCGCGCAAACGCCCCTGGCACCTATGACCATTCGACGCGACTCAACGCCGACAATCCCGAACTCGACCGCTGCCTGGCCTCGCTTGAGCAGATACGTGACATCCCGCGCATCATCCTCTTGGTGGTCTGTCCCGTTTCTGCCACAGCCGATGTGTCGCTGCGCGTGCACGAGATTGTCGACGCGCATCCCACGCTCAAGGTCACCGTTGTCACCAACACCCAGGCCTCGCATATCGCAGACCGGGTTGCTCAGATCGCGCCCAAGGGTTCGGGCGAGTGCGTGAGCCTGCGAGGCTACGGTGCCATCCGCAATATGGGGCTAGCCTGTGCCGCTGTGCTGGGGCATGACGCGGTTATCTTTTTGGATGACGATGAGACTGTCATCGACGCCGACTTTATGAAGCGCGCGACCTATGCGTTGGGGCAGCAGACGCGTCAGGGCTTGCCGATCTTGGTCAAGAGCGGCTATTTCTACGATCGCGACGGCTCGCCGCTGGCTCCCACGGACAAGGCGGGCATCTGCCATCGTTGGTGGACCAAGCGCATCGAGTTCAACCGTTGGATGAAAAAGGCGCTCTCGGGCACTCGCATCTCGCGCTCCAACTACGTGTGCGGCGGCCTGATGGCCCTGCACGCCCGCGCCTTTACGCGTGTGGCCTTTGACCCGTTTATCACCCGCGGCGAGGACTTGGATTACCTCTTTAACATGCGCATGTTTGGCTACGACGTGTGGTTCGATAACGAGTGGACCGTGCGCCATCTGCCTCCGGAGTCCGAAAAGCGCTCACCGCGCTTTATGCAGGATGTATACCGTTGGTACTATGAACGGGCCAAGTTGACATTCGCCGCGCATCAAAAGGAGCTCATTCCCGTTACGGCGGCATCACTCATGCCCTACCCGGGCCCGTGGATTTCGCGCGAGCTCGACGACCGCGTGCGCAAGACCGCTATGGTCCGCAGCGTGTTTACCCGCGAGCATGAGGGCTACCTGCGCATCTGGCGCCATGGTATCGACGAGGCAAAGGCCTATGCGCGCCAAAACGCTGCAAGCTACCTGCGTTTCCAGAGCTTTTGGCCCAAGATCATGGACGGGCTTTGGCGTGACGCACAACTGATCAGTATCCTGGAGGGGGCCGAATGATCGACCGCCGCGCCCAGCGCGATAGTTCAATATCAATCTTTCGCATCATTGCCGTTGCCTGCGCCATTTGCGTGCTGGTGTACTTTATTTTTGCCTTGGTGACCGGTATCGAGCCGATCGCCACGGTGATTGCCTGCGCGCTGCTGTGCATCTTTCTGTGCATCTTTATCTTTTTGACGCTCAATCCCGATTCGGTGCGCTCCCAGTACACCGAGGAGACGCTCTCGGTGGCCTCGGCCATGCTCGAGGACATTAAGGGCGGTCTGACGCAGGAGTCGGCGCGTTTGGTGTGCCGGCGCATTTTGCCCGAGACGCGCGCCATGACGGTGGCCATCACCGACGAGGGCAACGTGCTTGCCTGCGCGGGAGAGTTTGAGGAAAAACTACTGCCAGATTCTCCCATCCACACGCTTGCCACACGCTACGTTATCGAACATGGCATCGTGCAGTCGTTCAACCGCGTCGTGGACGTCGTGGGCTCGGACGGCTCGCACAACCAAGTCCCCGCCGGCATTATCGCCCCCATCAAGGTAGGCGATCGTACCGTCGGCACGCTCAAGTTCTACTACAAGACCCCGCGCGCCGTCGACCGTACCCAGTACGCGCTTGCCTCGGGCTTTGCCGAGATCTTGTCCACGCAGCTCGCCATCCACGAGCTCGAGGTGCAAAAGGAACTCACAGCGCGCGCTGAGGTGCGTGCGCTGCAGGCGCAGATTAACCCGCACTTCCTGTTCAACACGCTGAACACCATTGCATCGTTTACGCGCACCGACCCGCTGCGGGCCCGCGAACTGCTTCGTGAGTTCTCATCGTTCTATCGTGCCACGCTCGACAACTCGGGATCGCTTATTCCGGTCTCGCGCGAGGTCGCACAGACCAAGCGCTACCTTACCTTTGAGAAGGCCCGCTTTGGCGAGGACCGCGTGCTTGCGACGTTCGATGTGTCCGAGGACGTGGAAGACACGCTGGTGCCGGCGTTCGTGATCCAGCCGATTGTCGAGAACGCCGTACGTCATGGTATGGGCGATGACGACGCCCTGAGGATCGACGTGACCGTTCACCAAGACGGCGAGGATGCAATCTTGATCGCCGTGGCCGATAATGGCGTGGGCATGGATGAGGGTACCGCCGCCAGACTGTTTGACGAGCGTTCTGCCCGTCCCGACGCCAGCTCTCCCCAGGGTGGCGGCGCCGGTGTGGCCATGCACAATATTTCGGAGCGCATCCATCGCTTTTATGGGCCGCACTCCTATACGCGTGTCGAATCGGCGCCGGGCAAGGGCACCAAAGTGCTCCTTCATCTTGATTTGTCAGAGAGCATCTTCGACATTCAAGAGTAAAATAAAAGGCTACGGGCTCAACGTCATGCGACGGATGCCCGGCGTAGTTAGTTGACGAAAGGTTTTATCCCTATGCTGCGTGCGATGATTGTGGATGATGAGGCGCCGGCTCGCTCGGAGCTTCGCTTCCTGCTCGAGCAAACGGGCAAGATCGGCACGATCACGGAGGCGTCGAGCGTCCGCTCCGCCATCGAGATGCTTATGGAAAGTCGCGTGGATGTCGTGTTTCTCGATATCTCGATGCCCGGTGCCTCGGGCCTGCAACTTGCCGAGGCGCTGCATAAGCTCAAAAATCCGCCGGCGATCGTGTTTGTGACTGCGTATAGTGACCATGCGGTCGAGGCATTCGACGTGGATGCCGTCGATTATCTGATGAAGCCGGTCGAGGAAGCTCGCTTGGATCGCGCGATCGAGAAGGTCATGCAACGCACCAAGCCGGTTACGGACAGCAAGGTGACCATCGAGCGTATCCCGGTGGAAAAGGGCGGCCGCAAGGTGCTCATTCCCGTGGACGACATTCGCTTTATCATGGCCAAGGACGATTACTCCTGCATCTATACCGTCGATGATCGCTTTTTGTCGACAACCTCGCTGGCGCAGTTTGAGGCCAAGCTCTGCGACTTTGGCTTCTTCCGTGTTCACCGCCGCTATATCGTCAACTTGGCGTGCGTCACGGATGTCGAGACGGTGCCCTCGGGTGCCATCCAACTGGGCATTACGGGCGTCGACGAGCGCGTGCCGGTTTCGCGCCGTCGCGTCGTGCCGCTCAAGAAGGCTCTGAGTCTCTAGCACACTGGCCCCGCAGCCCTGTAGACCCATCGTCTGCGGAGCCGTGGGGCCTTTTTGTATGTATCTGCCGAATCGTTTTTTGCGGAAGGGATCCCATGAACAGTGCAAGCGCCAAGCGTATCGACATCATCTCGGACACCCACGGCTAT
>UQLI01000030.1 GCA_900541715.1 uncultured Collinsella sp. | reverse complement strand
GAGATAGTGGACGAGATAGTCGAGAAGCGCGGTCTCAAGAAGGAGTAACATCGGGGCTTGCAGCGACGGACCTCAGGACACTCTTACACCACGTCTGCGCGCGCCACCCCCTTTAAAGGGCGTTTGACGGCTTTCAACCTCTTCGAATCGCTCAAGCTAGGCAATTTGCTCTCGATTTTGCTGCTACTAAATTTGTGACAGTACTCATATTTGCCACTTTTTGACCACGGGGTATCCGGAGGGGCCCTCGATAAGCATCTAACGCTACAATAACTACCACGTGGCTGGGTTTGCCGGCCGAATGTGTGATGTCGTGGGAGGGGACATGGTCGAGTTTACAAAGACGATTAAAGATCCGTTGGGACTACACGCCCGCCCGGTTGCGCTGCTCTATGACATCATTGCCAAGCACCGTAGCGACGTGTCGGTCAGCATCGGCGACCGCCATACCGACGGTCGCGATGTCATGGGCCTCATGGCTCTCTACGGCGAGTGCGGCGAGGACATCATCTTTCGCGTTTCGGGCGTAGACGAGGCTTCCTGCGTTACGTCGATCAGAAACCTCTCGCTCTAAGCATGACAGGGCGCGGCAAAGGACAGCTCTTTGCCGCGCCTTTTTGTTTCATATAGGAAACTTTTTCGAAATCTGAATAGGGACCCTTTCCAAAAAGTTAACCACGTGCTAGTTTACTAAAGCGAACATAGACGTGGTTAACTTTTATCGCGTCGATGTTGAGGACGAACTGACGTTAGGAGCCACTCATGTCTTGCGGACCGCAGATGCCGGCCATGCCGCTTTCGATGGTAAAAGCGGGCGAAACCGTGCGCGTGTCTCGTGTAAAGGGCAATGAGGACATGAAGCACCACCTCAAGGACCTCGGCTTTGTCGAGGGCAACGAAATCCACGTGGTGAGCTCGAGTGGCGCCAATATCATCGTCACGGTGCTGGGCGCACGCTTTGGCATCGATTCCAAGGTTGCCATGCACATCATGACCGTCGGTTAGTCCGCAGCATTTCATAAAAACTGAAAGGGGGACAAGAGGATGAAGACGTTGGGTGACGTTAAGGTGGGCGAGAGCTCTACCATCGTCAAGCTTCACGGTGAGGGTGCGCTTCGCCGTCACCTTATGGACCTGGGGCTCATCAAGGGCACTTCGTTCAAGGTCGTGAAGGTTGCACCGCTCGGTGATCCGGTCGAGATCAACGTGCGCGGCTACGAGCTTTCCATCCGCAAGGAGGAGGCTGCCGTTGTCGAGGTCCAGTAAGGGCTCGCGGCGCATATATCTGCAGATAAAGTTAGGTTTTTCTAACTTAATGCAGCATCTTTGAAGCACATTATCCAGCCTGCGCGGAGAAAGCAGCGCAGGCACACAAGGAAGAAGGATTGAATGGCGGATTCTCAGATCCATGTCGCGCTGGCGGGTAACCCCAACTGCGGCAAGACCACGCTTTTCAACCTGATCACCGGCGCCAACGGCTACGTTGGCAACTGGCCCGGCGTCACGGTTGAGAAAAAGGAGGCCAAGCTCCTAAGCGACAAGAACGTTACCATCACGGACCTCCCTGGCATCTACTCGCTTTCCCCCTACAGCCCTGAGGAGCAGTGCTCGCGCGATTACCTCATGAGCGGCGAGCCCGATGTCGTCGTCCAGGTGGTCGACGCCACCAACCTCGAGCGTAACCTGTACCTGGCGCTTCAGGTTATCGAGACCGGCCTGCCCGTGGTCGTTGCCCTCAACATGGCCGACCTGGTCGAGAAGAACGGCGATAAGATCGACACGGACAAGCTCTCCAAGAAGCTCGGTTGTCCGGTCATGATGATCTCGGCCCTTAAGAACAAGGGCATCAAGGAGCTGTTCGAGCAGGTCAAGAAGTCCGCTGCTTCCAAGGGCCAGGTGCCGGAGCACAAGTTCGATTCCTCCATCGAGGACGTTCTGGACCACATCGAGAACAATCTGCCGGCGAGCGTTCCCGCCAACAAGCGCCGCTACTACGCTGTCAAGCTGTTCGAGCGCGATGCGGACGCCTGCAAGCTCATCAACCTCACCAAGGAGAAGGCCGCTCGCGTCGAAGGTCTGGTCGCTCAGTGCGAGCAGGACTGCGACGATGACGCCGAGTCCATCATCACCGGCGAGCGTTACGGCGTGATTGCCCACATCATTGACGAGTGCCTCACCAAGGCTCCGGCAAAGATGAGCACCTCCGAGAAGATCGACCGCGTGGTTACCAACCGTATCCTGGGCCTGCCGATCTTTGTGGTCATCATGTTCTGCGTGTACTACATCGCCGTTTCTACCTTGGGCGGCACGGTGACCGACTTCACCAACGACCAGCTCTTCGGTACCGACGGTTGGTACGTGCTCGGTCAGGGCCGCGACGCCTACGACGCGGCCGTCGAGGCTGCGGGCGACAATGCCGACTCGGTCGACCCGGCACAGTACGGCCCCTATGTTCCTGGTATTACCACCATGGTCCACGACGCCCTTGTGGCGGGCGGCACCGAGGACGGTGGCCTGGTCGATTCGCTGGTCTGCGACGGCATCGTCGGCGGCCTGGGCGCCATCTTCGGCTTTGTCCCGCAGATGTTCCTGCTGTTCGTCATGCTGTCCTTCCTGGAGGACTGCGGCTATATGGCCCGCGTCGCCTTCATCATGGACCGCGTGTTCCGTCGCTTTGGCCTGTCCGGTAAGTCCTTCATTCCTATGCTCGTGTCTTCGGGCTGCGGTGTCCCCGGCGTCATGGCTACCAAGACCATCGAGAACGAGAAGGACCGCCGTATGACGGTCATGACCACCACGTTTATTCCCTGCGGCGCTAAGCTGCCGATCATCGCCCTGCTCATGGGCTCCATCATCGGCGATTCTTCCACCACCGCCGCGTGGATCAGCCCGCTCTTCTACTTCCTGGGCGTCTTTGCCGTCATCGCCTCGGGCCTCATGCTCAAGAAGACCAAGCTCTTCGCCGGTCGCCCGACGCCGTTTGTTATGGAGCTTCCTGCCTACCACTTCCCGGCGATCCGTTCCTGGGCGCTGCACGTGTGGGAGCGCTGCTGGGCCTTTATCAAGAAGGCCGGCACGGTCATCTTCGCATCCACCGTCGTGGTTTGGTTCCTGTCCAACTTTGGTAGCTACAACGGTTCCTTTGGCTTCCTGCCTGCGATGGACGGCATCCCCGAGGAGTTCATGGACTACTCCGTGCTTGCCATGCTTGGCAACCTGGTCGCTTGGATCTTCGCCCCGCTCGGCTTTAGCACCTGGCAGGCCACCGCGCTGACCGTCTCGGGTCTCGTCGCTAAGGAGAACGTCGTCGCCACCGCCGGCTCGCTGCTGTCCGTTGCCGACGCCGCCGAGACCGACCCGAGCCTGTGGACCGCGTTTGCCGGCATGTTCCCGACTATGGGCGCTTGCGTTGCCTTTGGCGCTTTCAACCTGCTGTGCGCTCCGTGCTTTGCCGCCATGGGCACTATCCGCAACCAGATGGACTCCGGCAAGTGGACCGCGATTGCCATCGGCTACGAGTGCGCCTTCGCTTGGGTCATCGGCCTGTTCATCAACCAGTTCTACAACTTGCTTGTTCTTGGACAGTTTGGTATCTGGACGATTGTGGCCATCGTGCTGCTGGTTGCGATGCTCTTCCAGATCTTCCGTCCCATGCCCAAGCATGCATGGACCGACGAGGACGAGACCAACACTGCTTCCGCCGCAGTTTCCGCTTAAGTCCGAATAAGGATTAACCCCTTTCCACGAGCCCGGGTGTCCCAGCGACACTCGGGCTTTTTGGTGGGGGAGATATGGCGTTTCCGCAGATAAAACCGACCAAAATAAACCGTCCCTATTTGGTAGGTGGAGAATGGGGTAAAGTAAGTGATGGTTAACTAGAGGAGGCTTGCTATGGCACCTATCGATATTGTTGTACTGGCTGTTATCGGCGTTGCGTTTGTCGCGGTATGCGTGCGCATCTACCGCAAGGGCACCTGCGCCGACTGCGCTCAGGGTAGCGTTTGCACGGGGCATTGCTCCAACAAAAAGACGTGCGCCGCACTTAAGGGCGTAGACAAAATCGCCGAAGACTTGGGCCGCGGTATCAAATAAGGTCCAGACATCTAAGCGCCTCGCGAGCATCCGTTCGCGGGGTGTTTTTCACTTTTTGTGGGGTGGGCTAGAGACGCTGCATGCGGTACCCGACACCCATGTGCGTCTGAATCATCTTGGGGTGAGAGGGGTCTGCCTCGATCTTCTTGCGCAGGGTGCGCATGAACACGCGCAGGCTCGCCAGATCGCTGTCCCAGCTCGTGCCCCATATCTCGCGGGTGATGAAGGTGTGGGTGAGCACCTTGTCGACGTTTTTCGCTAGAAGGACGAGCAATTTGTACTCGGTTGGGGTAAGCGAGAGCTCGCGTCCGTCTTTCGTCGCGTATCCCGCGGCGTAGTCGATATGCAGCGGACCGTTGTCGAACGTGCTCGCTTCTGTCGACTCGCTTGACGCCATCGAGGAGCGCCTCAAATTCGCACGGACGCGCGCGAGCAACTCATCCACAGAAAAGGGCTTGGTGAGGTAGTCGTCTGCCCCTGCGTCAAGTGCTGCAATCTTGTCGGAATCTTCGGTGCGCGCCGAAATGACGATAATGGGGACTGCCGACCAGCTTCGGATCTTCGTGATGACCTCGATACCGTCAATGTCGGGAAGGCCGAGGTCGAGCATGATGAGGCTGGGGCCGTGCGACACCGCATCCATGATGGCGGCCTGGCCGTTGCAAACCTTGCTCACGACATAGCCGTGGAGGTCAAGCGCGGTCGAAACGAGGTTTTGAACGGTCAGGTCATCTTCGACCAGGAGGATGCGTGGCTTAGCGGCATTATTCATGAATCTCGATCTCCTCGGCGGGTAGGGTAAAACGGAAGACGGCCCCATGGGGGTGGTTGTCGCGAACTTCGATGACGCCGCCATGCGCCTCCACGATGGAGCGGCAGAGCGACAGCCCAAGGCCGATGCTTCGACGCGAATCCACGGGCCGCGTATTGCTTGAGGTGAAGAAGCGCTCAAAGATATGAGGCTTGTCGCAGTCTGCTACACCCGGCCCATCGTCTGCGACGTCCACCACGATGAACTCACCCTCGCGACGTGCGCTGATGGTGACAGTCGAGTCCTCGGGCGTGTATTTGAAGGCGTTCATGATGAGATTCGTAAGCACCTGCATGATGAGATGGACGTCGATGCGTACCAGCAGGATGTCGTCAGTGTGCTCGATGGTGACGGCACGTCCATGCGATGCTTGGGCGACATGGCTGAGGGCGGCCTCGATGACCTCGTCGATGAGCTCGGATGTTAAGTTGAGGCGAATGGTGCCGTCCTCGACGCGTGTGATGGCGAGGAGGTTTTCCACGGTATCGATAAGCCAGAGGGAGTCGTCGTAGATGGCATCGGCAAGATCGCAGCGTTGTTCGAGGCTGAGCTTCTCGTCGCTCTTCCGAAGGATTGCCGCAGATCCGGATATAGCCGTGAGGGGTGTCCTCAAATCGTGGCCGATGGAGCGCAAAAGGTTGGCGCGCAGCTGCTCGTTTTTCGCCAAGACCGCAGCCTCTTCGCGCTCTTGCGCCGCCCGGTCGCTTTCGAGCGCCAAGGCGCATTCACCTACGATAGATAGGACGATCGAATGCTCGAAGGCTTCGATCTCGCGCCCCTCTAGGGCGATGCCGATGACACCGAATACCTTGTCGCCGGTGCGAACCGCGAGGTAGAGACAGCGCGCCTCAGGCAGGGTCCGCGTGCTTGCGCCCGCGCGCTTGTTGTTGGTGTAGGTCCAGGTTGCAACGGCGCGCTCGTAGTCGGTGAGCAGCGACGCGGATCGGTTTTCGGTGCCAGCGGACTCATAGAGCGCTTTGCCGAGCGTGCCGTGTTCGGCGGGGTAGAAGACCACGTCGAGTTTTAGCAGTTTGACGAGTTGGTTCATGGCGACGCGGGCGCACTCCTCCGCGCTATGGGCTTGCTGCAAGAGCTGGTTCGTTTCGAGGAGTACGCGCGTTTTGAATGCGTTCTCGGCGGAGGTACGGGCGTTGTCGGCGATGCGCGCAGTTAACTCGCCGGCGACCATAGCGGTAGCGAACATGATGCCGAACGTGACCAGATAGCTTCGGTCATAGCTGGCGAGCGAAAACAGAGGCGTGACGAAGCAGAAGTTGTAAAGCACTACAGAGAGCACGCTCGATACGATCGTGCAGATACGCCCCGTCGTGGTGACGGCGGTCAGCAGGGCCGTGAGGATATAGAGGGATATGATGCTGGAATCGGCAAATCCCAGATGGCGGAAAGCCGTGCCGATCGCCGTGGCGACAAGAGAGAGCCAGCGTGCGAAGCACGTTTCGGCTGCTGGGCGGCTGCAGGGCGAGCGCACGGCGGCGTCCTTTGGGCCGGGAGGGCGGAGTCGACTGGTCTGGAATGATGTAAATGTCGAGGTTCGGGGCGAATGTTATGAGCTGTTCTACGAGAGATTTGCGGCCGAAGAGGGCCTGACGGACGCTGCTGCGCTCGCCCGTGCGCCCCATGACGATCTTCGAAATACCCGACAGGCGCGCGAACTCGGAGATCTGAAACGCGATGTCGTCGCCATAGACGGTTTCCATATGTGCTCCGAGCTGCTCGGCTAGGGCGATATTGGCTGCAAGCTTGGCGCGCTCATCATCGCTCATGGCTTGCGTGCGCGGGCTCTCTACGAACAGGGCGACGAGCTCGCTGCGAAACGCTTTCGCCATGCGTGCGGCGGCACGGACGATGCGGGGATTGGTCGGCGCCGGGGAGACACAGACTAAGATACGCTCCCTGGTGTAGTAGTCACGGTTTCCCAGCACGCGTGCGGCGTCTGTGAGGTGACCGGTGCGATCGGCGCAGCGGCGCAGCGCGATTTCTCGGAGTGCGGTGAGGTTCTCGACGGTAAAAAAATGCTGTTGCGCTCGGTCGGCTTGTGCGGGACGGTAGACGAGGCCGGCGCGAAGGCGCTCAAGTAGGTCTTCGGGCTCTATGTCGACGAGCTCGACCTGGTCGGCATCATCGAAGATACGGTCGGGGATTCGTTCGCTCACGACAACGCCGGTGATGGATGCAACCATGTCGTTTAGGCTCTCGATATGCTGAACGTTCACGGTCGTATAGACGTCGATGCCCGCATGTAGAAGTTCCTCGACGTCTTGATAGCGTTTGTCGTGGCGAGACCCCGGCGCATTTGTATGGGCGAGCTCGTCGACAAGGATGAGCTGAGGGGCGCGTTCGATAGCCGCATCTAGATCGAACTCGCTGAGCGCAATGCCGTTGTGCTCGATGAGTTTACAGGGCACGTTCTCAAGCCCTTGTGCAAGATGGGCAGTTGCCGGACGTTCGTGCGGCTCGATGTATCCCGCGACGACGTCGACACCTCGCCGCTTGGCGGCGTGGGCGGCTTGAAGCATCGCATAGGTTTTGCCTGCGCCAGCAGCGTAGCCAAAGAAAATCTTGAGGTGTCCCCGGCTGGTTCGAGCGTCATCGGCGACCTCGTCTTTCTCAATTGCCTTGAGGATGAGGTCTGGATTGACGCGAGTGTCCGATGCGTCGCGCTGCATAGCGTAGCCTTTCTGAAGCGTTGTCCATGCGTGCATACGCGGTGAGGACGCCACTGTATGCTCGTGAGGTCGAGTATAGGCGCACTGCAGCCGCAATAGTGCTTTCTACCTGCATCTTTACGGCATCTTAAGGACGTGAGCCCCGGCCCTCACGCCTCTTTAATCCCTAGAAGCGTTTACTGTCCCCAGACGCTTGCGAGAGCAGGCGTCCGAGACATCGGACCGCGCGTGAAAGGGGCGGTAAATGGACATCCTCATTCCCATCATCGGAGTCGTCTGCATTGGACTCTTTATCTATTACATCTACATTCTGATGAGGAGTGATTCGTAAACTATGGACGCTGCGATTCAGTATATCTTGTACTTTGCCGTGCTCGTCGTCCTGGCCGTTCCGCTCGGTCGGTTCATGGCCCATATCATGGATGGTGAGCATACGTTCCTGTCGCCTGTGATTGCTCCTGTGGAGCGTGGCGTCTATCGTCTGCTTCGCATCGACGCGGCAGAGCAGATGGGGTGTAGGCGCTATCTGGCAAGCGTGCTGGTCTTTTCGGGGATCGGCCTCGTGGCTCTTGTGGCACTCCAGGCGCTTCAGTCCTTCTTGCCGGGCAATCCCCAGCACCTGCCGGGTGTGTCATGGGACCTGTCGTTCAATACGGCTGCTTCCTTCATAACCAACACCAACTGGCAGTCCTACTCCGGTGAGACCACCCTGTCCTACCTTGTGCAGTTCATGGGTCTCACTGTGCAGAATTTCGTTTCCGCTGGCACCGGTATCGCGGTCATGTTCGCGCTGATCCGCGGCTTCCGTCAGGTCAAGGAGCAGGGTCTGGGTTCCTTCTGGGTCGACCTCACCCGCACCGTCCTGTACGTGCTCATCCCGCTGAACCTCGTGTTCGGCATCTGCCTGGCTGCCGGTGGCGTCATCTCCAACTTCCAGCCGGCTCAGAAGGCTGAGCTCGTAGAACCCGTCGCTGTTCAGCCTAATGCAGACGGCGGCTGGAGCGTCATCGACGGCGCCCAGATTGAGGGCGACACGGTCAAGGTCGACGGCAAGGTTGTCGAGGGCGCGCGCGTGGTCACCGAGCAGTTCCTGCCCCAGGGTCCCGCGGCTCCTCAGGTCGCCATCAAGCAGTCCGGCACCAACGGCGGCGGCTTCTTCGGCGTGAACTCCGCCCATCCGTATGAGAACCCCAGTGCCTTCACCAACATCATCGAGATGACCAGCCTGCTGCTGATCCCGGCCGCCTGTTGCTTCGCTTTCGGTATCGGCGTCAAGAACACCAAGCAGGGCAAGGCCATCTTTGCCGCCATGTTCATCCTGCTGGTGATCTTCACCGGCATCATCGCCGTCAACGAGCATGCGGGCACCCCGCAGCTGGCCGATGGCGGAGCGGTCAATATCGAGATGACCGACGGCCAGGCCGGCGGCAATATGGAGGGCAAGGAGAGCCGTTTCGGTATCGCCTCCTCTTCTACCTGGTCCGCTTTCACGACGGCTGCTTCCAACGGCTCGGTTAACTCCATGCACGACTCCTACACCCCGCTGGGCGGTTTTGTCCAGATGCTCCAGATTGCTCTGGGCGAGGTCGTCTTCGGCGGCGTGGGCTGCGGCCTGTACGGCATGATCGGCTTCGCCATCCTCACAGTGTTCATCGCCGGCCTCATGGTCGGACGCACACCTGAGTTCCTGGGCAAGAAGATCGAGCCGGGCGAGATGCGCTGGGCAGTTGTCCTGTGCTTGGCAACTCCGTTTGCCATTCTGGTGTGCTCGGCCATCGCCTGCATGGTGCCCGGTCTTGCCGACCAGCTCAACAATGGTGGCGCGCACGGCTTCTCCGAGGCGCTGTATGCCTTCACCTCATGCGGCGGCAACAACGGCTCGGCGTTTGCAGGCATGAACTGCAACATTCCCTGGATCAACGTCATGCTCGGCCTCGAGATGCTGTTCGCTCGCTTCATGCCCATCATCGGTACGCTGGCTATCGCCGGCTCGCTGGCCAAGAAGGGCAAGGTCGCCGAGAGCGCCGGTACCCTGTCTACCACCAACGGCATGTTCGTATTCCTGCTCGTGTTCATCGTTCTGCTGATCGGTGCCCTGAGCTTCTTTCCGGCCCTGGCGCTTGGCCCCGTTGCCGAGTTCTTCCAGATGATTGCGTAAAGGAGGGCGCAGATTTATGACTATGCAAAAAGACATGATGGGCCGCGCGGTCCGCGACTCGTTTGCCAAGCTGGATCCTCGCGTCCAGATTCAAAACCCGGTCATGTTCCTGGTGTGGCTTTCCGCCGTCATGACCTCCGTCCTGGCCGTCGCTTCCATTTTCGGTGTGCAGGACGCGGGTGTGCCCACCTACTATGTGGTCGCCATCGCGGTCATCCTGTGGCTTACCGACCTGTTCTCGAACTTCGCCGAGGCGCTTGCCGAGGGCCGCGGTAAGGCCCAGGCCGATTCCCTGCGTGCGGCCAAGAAGGATGTCGAGGCCCATCGCATCGAGTCCGTTGAGGACAAGGAGCACTTCACCGTCGTTCCCGGCACCGAGCTCATGCGCGGCGACCTGGTGATCGTACGCGCCGGCGAGCAGATTCCCGGCGACGGCGACGTCATCGAGGGCGCTGCTTCCGTTGACGAGTCCGCCATCACCGGCGAGTCCGACCCCGTGGTCCGCGAGGCCGGCGGCGACCGCTCTGCCGTTACCGGCGGTACCACGGTGCTGTCCGACTGGATCATCGTCAAGATCTCCAGTGAGCCCGGCCAGAGCTTCCTGGACAAAATGATCGCGATGGTCGAGGGTGCCGCGCGCAAGAAGACCCCTAACGAGATCGCTCTGGAGATCTTCCTGGTGGCCCTCTCCATCGTCTTTATCCTGGTCACGCTGGCCCTGTATTGTTACTCCTGCTTCTCGGTCGGTCTTAACGACATGGACAACCCCACGGCCGTGACCACGCTCGTGGCGCTGCTCGTGTGCCTGGCTCCTACCACCATCGGCGCCCTTCTTTCCGCCATCGGCATCGCCGGCATGAGCCGTCTGAACGAGGCCAACGTGCTGGCCATGTCCGGCCGCGCCATCGAGGCCGCCGGCGACGTCGACATCCTCATGCTCGACAAGACCGGCACCATCACCCTGGGTAACCGCCAAGCCGCCGAGTTCATCCCGGTCGACGGCATCGATTCCGCGGAGCTGGCCGATGCCGCCCAGCTTTCCTCGCTGGCCGACGAGACCCCCGAAGGCCGTTCCATCGTCGTGCTCGCCAAGGAGCAGTTCGGTCTGCGCGGCCGCACACTCGAGGATAAGGGTATGGAGTTCATCCCCTTCACCGCGGCGACCCGCATGTCCGGTGTGAACTACGAGGGCAATGAGATCCGCAAGGGCGCTGCCGATTCCGTGCGCACCTATGTGGAGGCAGCCGGCGGCGTGTTCTCCCAGGAGTGCGACGAGGCCGTCGAGCGCATCGCCAAGGCCGGCGGCACCCCGCTGGTCGTGACCAAGAACTGCCGCGTGCTGGGCGTTGTGTACCTCAAGGACATCATCAAGTCCGGCGTTAAGGAGAAGTTCGCCGACCTGCGCATGATGGGCATCAAGACCATCATGGTGACGGGCGACAACCCGCTCACCGCCGCGGCAATCGCCGCCGAGGCCGGCGTTGACGACTTCCTGGCCGAGGCCACCCCTGAGGGCAAGCTCGAGAAGATCCGCGAGTTCCAGCGTGAGGGCCACCTGGTCGCCATGACCGGCGACGGCACCAACGACGCGCCGGCGCTGGCGCAGGCGGATGTCGCCGTGGCCATGAACACGGGCACCCAGGCTGCCAAGGAGGCCGGCAATATGGTCGACCTCGACTCCAGCCCCACCAAGCTCATCGAGGTCGTGCGTATCGGCAAGCAGCTGCTCATGACCCGCGGTTCGCTCACGACCTTCTCGGTCGCCAACGACATGGCGAAGTACTTCGCTATCATCCCGGCCCTGTTCTCGCCGATCTACCCGGGCCTTGGCGCGCTCAACATCCTCGGTCTGGCAAGCCCGCTGTCCGCGGTTCTTTCGGCCATCATCTATAACGCGCTCGTTATCGTCGCGCTGATCCCGGCCGCGCTGAAGGGCGTTAAGTACCGCGAGGTGCCGTCCGGACAGCTGCTGATCCACAACCTGCTCGTGTGGGGTCTGGGCGGCATCGTTGCCCCGTTCGTATTCATCAAGCTCATCGACATGCTGCTCGCGTTCTGCGGCATTATGTAAGTGGAGGTTTGTATGTTCAAAGGTGTTGCATCGCGCGCACTGGGCGTGTTCGCGCTGTTTACCGTTGTCTGCGGCCTGGGCTATACGCTCGTCGTGACCGGCATCGCGCAGCTTGCGTTTCCGTACCAGGCGAACGGTTCGCTCATCAAGGTCGACGGCAAGGTTGTGGGCTCCGAGCTCATCGGCCAGAACTTCGAGGATGAGGGCCATATGTGGGGCCGCATCCAGAACGTGTCAATTGTCGAAGGCGACGACGGCGAGCCCATGGCCTACGGCGCTCCGTCCAATTTGTCTCCGGCGAGTGAGGAGTACCGACAGCTTGTGGACGCGCGCGTCGAGAAGATCCGCGCCGCTAACCCCGATGCCGATATGGACGCTGTGCCCGTCGAGCTGGTGACGTGTTCGGGGTCCGGCCTCGACCCGGAGATCTCTCCGGATGCCGCCGAGTACCAGGTCCCGCGCCTTGCCAAGGCCACGGGCAAGAGCGAAGGTGAGGTGCGCGAGATCATCGCCCAGTGCACCAAAGGCCGATTCCTGGGCGTCTTCGGCGAGCCCACGGTCAACGTGCTCAAGGTGAACCTTATGCTGGACGGCGCGCTGTAGGTGAGGGAGTGGCGGATGAGGGCGTGACTGACTATCTGAGCCCTCAATTCCACCCCGCCCATCAGTTGCGGTGAAATACGGACTGTTTTGGCTGTCAAAAGCCTTATCTACTCCGTACTCCACCGCAACTTTTTTGTGAGGGTCGGGATTGAAGGTGGGGAGTGCGAGCGAGTGCGAATGCGGCGGATACTGATACGATAGGTACGTTAGCAACTGCCGCCGAGCGGCTCAAACGAAAGGAAGCCTGTATGGAGTCATCCGCCTACCCGATGCTCTTTAGCCCGATCAAGGTCGGTACGACCGAGGTCAAGAACCGCGTCTTTATGCCGCCGGTGTCCACCAACCTGGCCGATCACGGCTATGTGACCGACGACTTGGTCGATCATTACCGTGCCCGCGCCAAGGGCGGCGTGGGCCTCATCATTACCGAGGTCGTGACGGTCGAGCCCACCTATACCTATCTGCCGGGTGACATGTGCTGCTACGACGACACGTTTATCCCCGGCTGGGAAAAGCTCGCCGCAGCCGTCCACGAGTACGGCTGCAAGATCATGCCGCAGCTCTTCCACCCCGCCTACATGGCCTTTAACATTCCGGGTACGCCGCGCCTGATCGCTCCGTCCTTTGTGGGCCCGTCCTATGCCCGCGAGGCGCCGCGCCCCATCACGGTCGATGAGATTCACGAGCTCACGCATCAGTTTGGCGACGCTGCCGTGCGTATGCAGAAGGCCGGTGTCGATGGCGTCGAGGTCCATGCAGCGCACGCCCACGGTATGCTCGGCGGCTTTTTGACTCCGCTCTACAACAAACGCACCGACGAGTACGGCGGCTCGCTCGACGCCCGCATGCGCTTCTTGCTCGAGGTCATCGCCGAGATTCGCGAGCGCTGCGGCAAGGACTTCATCATCGACGTCCGTATCTCGGGCGATGAGTACACCGATGGCGGCCTGACCCTCAACGACATGATCTACGTCTCGCGTCGTCTGGAGAAGGCCGGTGTCGACATGATTCACGTGTCGGGCGGTACCACCATCAAGCGCGGCTCCGCGATTCCCGCCGCCGGTACCCAGCAGGCCTCGCATGCCGCCTGCTCGCGCGAGATCAAAAAGCACGTCAACATTCCCGTCGCCACTGTCGGACGTATTAACGAGGCCTGGATCGCCGAGGAGCTGATCGAGGACGGCGCTGCCGACATCTGCATGATGGGCCGCGCCAATCTGTGCGATGCCGAGTTCTGCAACAAGGCCGCTGCCGGCAACGCCGACGACATCCGTCCCTGCATCGGTTGCCTGCGCTGCCTGAACGGCATTATGTTCGGCAAGCGCATCTCCTGCACCGTCAACCCGGACGTGGAACGCGACGAGGCTGGTTACGAGCCTGCCGCCGAGGCTAAGAACGTGCTCGTTGTGGGCGCTGGTCCTGCGGGTATGGAGGCTGCCTATATTGCCGCCAAGCGCGGACACAACGTGGTGCTCGTGGATAAGCAGGATGAGCCGGGCGGCGAGATGCGCATCGCAGCCGTTCCGCCGGCAAAGCAGGAACTCACCCGCGTGATCAAATACCAGTATCGCCGTCTTGCTGAGGCGGGCGTGAAGTGCGTCTTTGGTACCGAGCTTTCGGCCGAGGACATTCAGCGTGACTACGCGGGCTACGAGGTCGTCCTGGCTTATGGCGCCGAGCCCATCGCTCCGGCCTTCATGCAGGGCTTTAAGCAGGTTATGACGGCCGATGACCTGCTGGGTGGCAAGGCTTTCCCGGGCAAGAAGATCGTCATTGTGGGCGGCGGCACCGTTGGCTGCGAGACGGCCGATTACCTGGCCCCGTTGGTCAACGACCTGTCGCCGGCCAACCGCGATGTCACCGTCATCGAGATGACCAAGACGCTCGCCGCCAACGAGGGCGGCGCCGGTCGCGCGGTGCTCATCACGCGCATGCTCTCCAAGGGTGTCCACGTGCTGACCGAGGCCAAGGTGACCGAAATCACAGAGGACACCATCAGCTACGAGAAGGACGGCGAGGTCCACACCATCGCCGGTGCCGATACACTGGTGCTTGCCATGGGCTATCGTCCCAATACCAAGCTGGCCGACGACCTTGCCGCTGCCGGCGTTACCACCCACGTGCTGGGCGACGCCAACAAGTGCGGCAACATCCGCGATGCCATCGGCGACGGCTACAAGGTTGCCTGCGAGCTCTAGTCAACCCCTTTGCACCAATCGATTGCAAAAAGCGGCGGCTGCCCTGTGTGTTGGGCAGCCGCCGCCTGCGTTTTGCCAAAGAAAGATTATTGTCGGGCCCTAAATGCCTTTTGCTTCTGCTCCCTCCGCAATCATGTTGCGGTTATACACCAGGTGCAGATACATCGCGTCGTGCGCGGCGGTGGGATTGCGCGCGGCGATGGCGTCGGCCACATCGCGGTGCATGCGGATAGTTTCCTCGACGAGCTTTTTGCCGGTCACGTCGATAAAGAGGGGGACGGATGCCTTGAACACGCCCATCAGGCGGGGAACGACGAGGTTTCCGGAGCTCTCGGCAATGGCATTGTGGAACGCGGTGTCGGCGGCGGAGTAATCCTCACCGGCCTCGGCCAGGCGCTCGGATTCGTCGCAGAGCTCTTTGATACAGACGACCTGGTCGTTGGTTGCGCGCTCGGCCGCCATGCGTGCTATCTGCGGCGGTGCCACGGCCCTCTCGCACGTCAACGATGCCGGTTTTTGGATGTGCTCCTCGTTCCTGGAGATTGACGAGAAGACCACCCTCAAGTCCTGGACCGTTATGGAGACGCTCATCGGCCTTTCGGGTCTTGCCTGCGCCCTGGTGATTTCGTTCTTCGCCTAGTTCGCGTGGCTAAGCATCTTTTGCCGAGCGCATCGCTCGGTACCCATTTACACCTGATTCATTAACCAGCGATTGGCACAACCGTTCAAATCAAAAGAGGAGAGCATCATGGACGAGAAGACCAAGGCACAGATTCAGCAGGAGGCAGCCGACCTGGTTGCCAAGCTGCAGCCGCGTTCCGGCAAGTTCCGCACCATCAGCCCCGAGATGGACCCGCTGCGTCTGGGCTCTGGCTGGTCCATCGAGGATCTGGACAAGCCGCAGGTCATTATCGAGTCGACGTTCGGCGACTCGCATCCGGGTTCTGCCGGCCTGTTTGAGTTGGTCGAGGAGGTCCGTGCCGGCGTTGCCGAGGCTGGCGGTCATGGTGCCCGTTACTTCTGCACCGATATCTGCGACGGCGAGGCCCAGGGCCACGACGGCATCAACTACTCGCTGCCCAGTCGCGACATGATCGCCAACATGATCGAGATTCATGCCAAGGCCACCCCGTTCGACGCCGGCGTCTTTGTTGCCAGCTGCGATAAGGGCCTGCCTGCGAACCTTATGGCCATGGGCCGCATCAACATCCCCTCCATCGTCGTTACCGGCGGTGTCATGGATGCCGGTCCCGATCTGTTGACCCTGGAGCAGCTCGGCGCCATCTCGGCCCGCTATGAGCGCGGCGAGATTTCCCGCGAGGAGCTCGAGTTTGCCAAGCACAACGCATGCCCCAGCTGCGGCGCCTGCTCCTTTATGGGTACCGCCTCGACCATGCAGGTTACCGCCGAGGCCCTGGGCCTTATGCTCCCCGGCACGGCTCTGCTGCCCGCAACCAGCTCCGATCTGCGTGAGTTTGCGCGCGAGGCTGGCCGTCAGTCCGTGTGGCTCTCCGAGCACAACCTGTGCCCCCGCGACATCGTGACCAAGGAGTCCTTCGAGAATCTCATCATGGTCCACGGCGCCATCTCCGGTTCCACCAACTCGCTGCTGCACATTCCCGCGATCGCCCGCGAGTTTGGCATCGAGATGTCCGCCGACGATTTCGATCGCCTGCACCGTGGCGCCCACTACCTGCTCAACGTTCGCCCCGCAGGCGAGTGGCCGGCGCAGTTCTTCTACTATGCGGGCGGCGTGCCGCGCATCATGGAGGAGATCAAGTCGATGCTCCACCTCGACGTTATGACCGCCACCGGCAAGACTCTCGGCGAGAGCCTCGAGGACCTCAAGAACAACGGTTACTACGAGAAGTGCGGTCGTTACCTTGAGAAGTGGAATCTCAAGCGCGAGGACATCATCCGTCCGTTTGACCAGGCCTTCGGCACCGACGGTTCCATCGCCATCCTCCACGGCAATCTTGCTCCCGAGGGCGCGGTCGTCAAGCACACCGTCGTTCCGCGCGAGATGTTCCAGGCTACGCTCAAGGCCCGTCCGTTCGACTGCGAGGAGGACGCCATTCACGCCGTCCTGACGCACGAGGTCAAGCCCGGCGATGCCGTTATCATTCGCTATGAGGGACCCAAGGGTTCCGGTATGCCCGAGATGTTCTACACCACCGAAGCTATCGCCAGCGACCCCGAGCTGGGCGCGAGCATTGCCCTGATCACTGACGGCCGCTTCTCCGGCGCCTCCAAGGGCCCGGCTATCGGTCACGTTTCGCCCGAGGCCGCTGTGGGCGGTCCGATTGCCCTGATTGAGGAGGGCGACCTTATCCGAATCAACATCCCCGAGCGCTCGCTGTCCATCGTGGGGCATCGCCGGCAAGGAGATGGAGCCGGCCGAGGTCGACGCCGTCCTGGCCGAGCGCCGAGCCGCTTGGAAGCCCAAGGCTAATCGTTACACCTCCGGCACGCTCAAGTTCTTTACCGAGCATGCAGTTTCCGCCATTCAGGGTGGCTACATGGAGTAGCGCACGTACGCATCGAATTTCTCCTCTCATAGATGTGCGGCACAAAGAGCCCCGAGTTCAGCCACGTCACCGGGGCGCGTTGTTCAGCGCCGCCGGGGCGCTCCACTCAAACGACAAGAGACGTCTTACGCAAGCGCCCGCGTCCGTGGATAAAACCACGGGCGTGGGCGCTTCACTTTATTCCCAGCCGCTTTATTCCCAGCCCTTCCACACGTCAGGCTCGTAGCCAACGGTTGCCTGGCGGCCGTTGCGAACGATGGGCTCACGAAGAATCTGCTGGTTATCGAGCACCTTTTCGAACTTCTGGTCGGCAGCAAGATACTGTACGAGCGCAACCGTGTCGGCATCTTTCGCCTTTGGATCGATCACAGCGTCGATCCCGCCGACGGCGCGCGCCACGCTTTCGAGCTCGCCTTTGCTCATCCCCTTTTCCTTCAAGTCGATGAACTGGAACTTCACACGACGTTCCTTGAAATAGCGCTGCGCCTTCTTAGTATCGAAGCTTTTCTTCGTGCCGAATATCTGGATGTTCATACGTACCGCCTTCGCTCAATTCTCGTCCGTCCATGATACGACAAGGGAGCCGAGCAAAAACAGAGCAGGCGGAGATGGAGGAGGACGGCGACCGACCGTCGGCAAGAGTCGGCCGGATCGGACTGGCGCCCAGCGCGCGCCGGCGACACGCTCGCAGCTGCACACATAGCCGATGTACAAGCTCGCCGCGGCGTTCCCTCGCCCCGCGGTGTGGCGACAGAGAAGCACGCCACCCGTCAACGATGGCGCCTCGGTGAAGAAAATCAACGTCTGGGTTACATCCCTTGAAAGGGGCGAAGACGGCTGCTAGAATACCTCCCCGCTATGAAGGATTTGACCAAAGCATACATCGCAATTCGGCGGCCCCTGGTATACGGGGCCTCTCCTGTTGTTCCCCAAGTGCGCTCTGAGCAGCCGCTTTCTTCCTGTCGTATCTGATGCACGCATAGCACGTGCATGTTATTTCGCCCGTGGGCCGGCGCGCCTTCGGCGAAGAATCGAATAGATACGAAGGAAGCTTATGTCTGATAATTGTACGGTCGTGCCCGCCAATGGGCGCATTACCGGTACCCAGATCCGCATCGTCGCGGTCGTCGTCCTGGGTGCCTTCTTGGCGCTACTGAACCAAACGGTGATGTCGCCTGCGCTGCCGGTCATCATGTCCGATTTCGCCATCGATGCCTCGACTGCCCAGTGGATCATGTCCATATACCCGCTGGTGAGCGGAATCATGGTCCCCGTTTCGGCGTTCCTTATCGACAAGTTCAGCACCCGCGCGCTATTCTTCGGGGCGACGCTGGTGTTCGCGCTGGGCACGCTGCTGTGCGCCGCAGCCCCTGATTTCCTGTTCCTCATCATCGGTCGCGTGTTGCAAGCGGCGGGCTCAGGCGTGCTCATGCCGCTTGTCTCGGTGGTTCCCATGCTGGTGTTCCCCGTCGAGAAACGAGGAACGGCTATGGGCATGGCGGGCATCGTCATGTCGGCGGGTCCCGCGGTCGGCCCCGTCGTAGGCGGCGCGGTGATCGACACGTACGGCTGGCGCACCATGATCGGCGCCATCGTCCCCCTCGCAATTCTCGTGCTGGTGCTGGGCGTGTTCATGCTGAAAAACGTGGGCGAGCTGAAGAACCCCAAGCTCGACCTGCCCTCGGTCGTCCTCTCCACCATCGCCTTCGGCGGACTTCTCTACGGGTTCTCGAGCGCCTCGTCGATGGGTTGGGGCAACCCCGTGGTGCTCGGCTCGATCGTCGCGGGTGTCGTGTGCTTGGTGCTGTTCGTCGTACGCCAGGGCAAAATCGAGGACCCGCTGCTTCAACTGGGCACGCTCAAGACGCGCGAGTTCCGCGTGGCCGCCATCATCGTCACGCTCATCAACGCCGCATGCCTGGTCACCAACACGCTGTTGCCGTTGCTGCTGCAAACCTCGCTTGGCGCTTCGGCCTTCGAAACCGGCATGGCCATGCTTCCCGCCGCGGCGGTGGGCATCATCATCAGCCCTATCTCCGGCGTGGTGTTCGACAAGTTCGGTCCGCGTGCCATCTCGATCGTCGGCCTGGCCCTCATGACCGGCGCCCTGTTCCTGCTCTCGCTTTCGACGGTAAACACGCCCATCTTGGTGGTTGCGCTGTTCTGCATGCTGCAGTCCGCCGGCCAGTCGCTCGCGAACATGCCGGTGAACACATGGGGTGTCAATGCCTTGAAAAATGACATGATCGCCCACGGCAACGCCATCGCGAACACCGGCCGCCAGGTCGCCGGCGGTTTGTGCACGGCGCTCATCATCACGGTCATGACAAGCGTCACCGCGTCGGCCGGCGTCGATGCGAGCATCCAAGTAGCCACCGCCGTGGGCGCGGGCGTCGCTTACAAGGTGTGCGCGGCAATCGGCCTCGTTTCCCTTATCTGCGCCATATTCAGCGTGCGCACCAAGAAAACCGCACCGAAAACGAAGGAGGCATAAGCGATGTCCGAGATTCTGTCCGAGCGCATCCCGCTCGAGCTCGAGGGGACGCCCGTTTCGAGCATCATGATTGAAGAGCCGTTCACCTGCACGCAGGATTGCACGATTTCCGACGTGGTGCGCATGCTCGCCGAAAACGAGGTGAGCAGCATGCCCGTAATCGATGAGCGCAACCAGGTGGTCGGGTTCATCTCCGACGGCGATGTCATGGGAGCCATCGCGCAGCATCGCGCTCACACCATCTTCACGGGCGGCGATGCGTCCATGCTGTACTTCGACGATCAGAGCCTTGAGCAGCGCATCGAAGACCTGAAGGATCGCTGCGTCATGGATTTCGCGACGCGCCAGGTAGTGTGTGCCCGTCCCGAGCAGAGCATCGCCCGCGTCGCCGCGCTGCTGGCGAAGAAGAAGTTCAAGAAGCTTCCTGTGGTTGATGACGAGGGCAAACTCGTGGGGGTCATCCGCCGCTCCGCCATCACCAAATACATCTTCGGCATCCTTTTCCAATAGGGGCAGGTCGCACTTGAGGCGAACATCTCGAGGCATCGAGCCAGAACTGGACCAGACAACCTTGACACGCACGCGCTTTCCCTCGATGCTTCGGTAAGGGGAGCTGCGAAAATCGCAGCACGGGTGATCGGCGCCGCGCCCCCGAAGGCAAAAGCGAACACGGGAGCGATACGATGGGAAAAGTCCTGGACGAAGATTTGGTTTATGAGATTCTCTCCGTCGTGGCAGAGATTCCGGCGGGATACGTCGCCTCGTACGGTCAGATAGCGCGCCTCATCGGCGGGGAGAAAAACTCTCGCCTGGTCGGAGCGGTGCTGAGCGAGGCGGATCGCTACGGCGATTATCCCTGCCACCGCGTCGTCAACCACGCGGGACGCCTCGCGCGAAACTTCCCCGACCAGCGAGCACTACTGACGGAGGAAGGAGTCGCCTTCCGAGACAACGGCTGCGTCGACATGAAAAAGCACCAGTGGAACGAGTAGCCAGGCAGCGTAGCGTCGAAAGGAGCGACGCCACGGGGAACGACCTGCGCCCCGCCGCCGGACAACCTATGGCAAAGTGACACGTCCCACAAAGAGCGGCGCACCAGTACGAGACACGACCGCGACGTAAAATGACCCTATGATACTCGTAAGCATCTATCTGATTGCCCGCCTCGAGATACCCAAAGAACGAGAGATGCCGAAACCCCTAGACAAAGAAAAAGGTCGGGAGCTTTTATGCTTCCGACCTGAAGTTTCATGGTCGCGGGGGGCGGATTTGAACCACCGACCTTCGGGTTATGAGGTCGCTACGACGTTGTTTCATTCAGACATTTCGACCCAAATTGAAGTCAATATAACTCCAGGTCATTTGATGTTTTCATAGATTTACGAAAGAAAAGTACGCGGAATAATTCGACCCAAATTCGACCCACAACGAGCTTGAAAGCGGTCAGGCGGAGCATTACCCTTGGGGTGTGACCCCACGCAGGGCCCACCACCAAGGGTAATGCCCGCCCGCCCCAGCCCTTTGCGCCATTCCGCGCAACCGAGCGCGATTCTCAGGCACTTCAGGCAAGGAACACGATGAACGACCGACCTCTCGTCATAGGCAAAGGAACGAAGCAACGCCGCGACAAATACACGTGGCGCTACCGTCACAGCCTCGGCAAGGATCCGGTCACGGGCAAATACCGCTATTCGCCGTGGCAGACCATACATACCACCAAAAGCCGAGAGGTCGACGCCGCACTCGAAGCCTACAAGGCAGAACTCAACAGCGGCACCTACGTCCAAAAATCGAGGGACACCGTCGGCTCGTACGCAAAAAAGTTCCACGACAACCGCGAAGGAACCATCACGCCGCTCGCCTACTCGACATCCTACTCAATCGAGAACCGGACGCGCACATCACATGCGTGATGCTCATGCTCGACACCGACATGAGAAGGGCAGAAGCCCTCGGGATGACGTGGTCCGATGTCTCCGTCGAGAACAGAAGCATCCTCATTGAGCAGCAGTTCGCGGCCGATCGAAGCGTTCGCTCGCCCAAAAGCAAGAAAAGCGTGCGGAGGATCTCGATAAGCGAGACGCTGACGTCGTATCTCGAATTCTGGAAAAAGGAGCAGGCCCGCGAAATGGAAGCCTTCGGCCTGGAACAAGTCAAAGGCACTCCGCTCGTCCACTCATTCGAACGAACGAAAGACAGGCATCCCCAAGTCAACTTCATGGACCTGAATGGGTTTTCGCGCTGGTTCAGAAACTTCAGCGTCGAGAACGGGTTCGGCAAGTTCGAAGGCGTTCGAACATACCATTATGTGAAGGAAACTGTCGACGGGGAAACGATTTCGAAGCGTTATGAGCATAAAGAGTGGCTCGAATTGAGGGATTACCTCAGGAAGCATCCCAAGGTTCGCGAGGCGAGGCATATCAGCACATATGAGAGCGAGCACCTTCCTTACGGATATTCGGGCCTATCGAGCCACACCGCTACTGCCGCTACTGCCCGCCAGCTTCCGAACCAGCGGGCGGTAGCAGCACCCCGAACATCTCGCCGACAGCGCAGAGAGTCGTCGACCTGGCGGCCAAGGCCGACATCGAGGACGTGATGCCGTGCGACCCGCCCGGCGTCCTGTCCTTCCTAGGGCTGCCACCTGAGACGGAGATGCCGCCGGGCAACAAGGGGAAGACGAAGCTCAAGAAGCTCTACAGGAAGGTGGCGCCGAACAAGGCATACCACTCCGGCGAGCGCGCCAAGGATTTGATCTCGCACCTCGACATGGCAGAGATCAGGGCATCGGCGCCCGTCCCGCTCGGAGAGATAGACAGAGCGGGCGTAAGCGGCTGATGTAACTTCTGACACCCTAGAACTTACATCGAGCCCAATACGAGCTCGGGGCTCTTTTCGTCTAGATTGGGGACGCATGGCCGGACGAAAACAATTTGCGTCTGGTAATAAGCGTACGAAAGCGCAATTTACGTCTTAATTCCGTACGCAAATCAAGACGAAAATCGTTTACGTCTGCTTTAAATCCGTACGAAAACGGTTTTCGTCTTGCAGGGCAGTTGCCGTTTCTACAGTTCAACTTCCAGTTCGGCTTTGTGCTCGTAGAGGTAGTCGCGCATGTAGGGGATGGCAAATGAGACCTTGCCGTACGAGGGAGCCTCGATAATCGATTCTCTTAACAGGCGGCTGCGGACGGAACTCACCTGTTGAGGCGTTTTGTTTAGGGCATCGGCAACCATGCTGGTCGAGCTCGTCTGCCCCAAAGACGCCATGCTCAGCAGATAAGCGATGCACGTGGGCGGAATGCGCTGCAGCGCGGGCTCAATCACCATGGCGCAGAAGCGTTCGCGTGCCGTTGCAATGCCGCGCTCGGCTTCTTCTTCTCCAATAATCGCTGTATGTGCGCGTCTCGCCAACTGCCATGCGTAGTATCCAACGAGTTGGATCATGAAAGGATAGCCTTGCGTTGCCTCGGCAAGTTGGCCGGCAATACCTGGCTGCAACTCCATGCCAGACGCTTCAATGGTTTCCTCGAGGGAGTACGACACTTCGGTTACTGCTACAGCCTTCAGATCAAAGGGGAGGGCACGGCGCAAAAACGTAAGTGTCTTTCCGTTGATGATGCCTTCAATCATCGAAGGCAGCCCAGCAAAAACAAAGGCGATATCAAGGTCTTCGCCGATAACCTGCTGAATCGCAATGGAGAGCGTTCGGACCTCATCGAGCTCTGCGTCTTGAACCTCGTCGAGAGTGATGAGCAGGCCATTTCCATTCTTAGATATTGTCTGTCTCATGGCGTCGCGTAGCGATGGGCCGATTCGCTCAATATCTATGCTGCCGATGGATATGCCAGCTACGGTGGGCTCAAATCTGGCGTGTTTGGCCTGGAATTTGGGCTGCAGCTGTTCGAGAATGCGCTGGCAAAGTCCCTCGGTTGCGACCTCTTTTATGACCGTCCAGCCACGGCTTTGCGCCAAACGTGAGCACTCGTCAAGGAGGACCGTCTTGCCCGTTCCACGGACGCCGGCTATGCGCATTAGGCGCCCCGGGGCACCAGGCCCGTTGACGAGGCCCTCATTGAATTCTTCGAGCACATCTTCGCGGCCGATAATCGTGGGAGGTGTTTTACCTGCTGTGGGCTTAAAAGGGTTTGTTTGCATGTGAGCCACCTTTGCTCAAGATATAGCAAGATATAGCAAAGTATAGCAAGATATAGCAAAGTATAGCAAGATATAGCAAAGTAAGCGCTACTCGCGGGTTTTGCGGTGGTGCTATTTTCCAAATGCCGCGCGGATAAAGCGCTGGGCGAACAGCTTGTTGGCAACTCACGAGGGCTCGGGGTGCCAATTTGGGATGGAGTAGTGCTGTGCCACGAATAGGGCCTATCTACTACGTTTAAGCCGCAGAGGTCAACCATAGCCGGCTATTTTGAAAATCGATAAGTTTTCTACCAGCACTGATAATTGTTCTCGGGGGAAGCGGGCACTGCGGGGCGCGGCAACGGCGCG
>UQLI01000029.1 GCA_900541715.1 uncultured Collinsella sp. | reverse complement strand
ATCGAACCCCTGACCTCTTGACTGCCAGTCAAGCGCTCTCCCAGCTGAGCTACGCCCCCGTGACGTGGAGATACTATAAGGGAATGTTTCCTTTGATGCAAGGACTTTTTGTTGAAACTTTTTCTTACGGGTTTTCCTGGGACGGGGCTGAATTGACTGATTTTGACTTCGGCAAAATCAGTCAATTAACCCACCGTCCCGATAAAACCCTCACGCGGCAGCACCTTACTTGTAGAGGTAGGCGATTGCGGTTCCTTGGTGGACTTGGATCTTGGCCGTTTTCCTGACGACATTAGAGATGCCGGTGTCGGCTAGCAGGCCGAGGGGGCTGTGATCTAACTCCCACTCTAGGCCGTGTTCGCTTACCTTGGTGTTGGGAGCGATGGCGATGATGGAGAAGGTTTTGCCCTCGGCGCCCTCGATGGTCCAGGTCTCGTCCTGGTGCAGGATTCTGGCCGTCACTTCGTCTTCTTCGATCCAGACGGGGGCGTCCGCATAGCCTGCCAGTAGCCCTAACACAGACAAGGCCATGTCCGGACGGCCGCCGGTAGCGCAGGTCGCAACCACTTCGGCGCCCGGCCAACGGCGGCAGACAGAATCGAGTGCCAGTGCCAGATCGGTGTAGTCCTTGTAGGGGTTGTGGCGTTCTGCTTCAAAATCGGCAGCGGCATCGACCAGAACGCGTCCCTCATCGCTTACGGTGTCGGCATCCCCCACATAGACGTCGCAGCTCAGGTCAGCACCCAACAGGGCGTCCAAACCGCGGTCCACGGCGACAACGTGGTCGCACTCCCCCGCTAGCCTACGCAACAGATCCGCGCTCGCCACCACCGGTGAGCCGCAGACCACTAATACTTTGCATGCCACGACCCTCGCCTAGCCCTCAAACGAAAGCACGCGGGCCAGGTCCAGGTCCTCATAGTTATCGATAAAGATGTCGCAGTTGGCACGCACCTCGTCGCGCTCCATACGGCCGTGCGAGTCATAGATGCCCACGCGCTTAAAGCCTGCAGCGCCAGAGCTCTTAAGTCCAAAGACGGCGTCCTCAAACACCCACGCACGCTCAAACTTGTGCCCGTGGCGCTCCTCCAGGCGACGCAACGCCAGCTCGTACACGTCGGGGAACTGCTTGGAGCGCCCCGCCTCGCCTGTCGTGGTAACAAACTCCATGTAAGCGTCGAGCCCGGCACTAGCGAGCGCGGACTGCACCAGTTCGGCCGGTGTAGACGTGGCAACGCACATGGCAATACCGGCCGCCTTCGCCTGCTCCAAAAATGCCAGGAGCCCCTCGCGCGGCAGCACCTTGGAGTACCCATCAATCAAAATATCGCCCAGCTCGCGATACAGCTCCTCGCCATTCATGCCAATGCCCCACGTGTCGTGGTAGGCCTGGCACTCATCCTCCAGCGAAAGATGTTCAAACTGGGCAAAATCGTCGACCGTCACATCAATGCCATGACGGCGCAATAACTCGGTCTGTGCATGTCCCCAGACGGGGGAGCTATTAACCAGTGTTCCGTCGCAATCGAAAATAAAAGCAACACTTGGGGCAGCGATGTGGTCCATAAAAGAGCCTTTCGATGTCAAATGGTAAACAACCTGCTAAAAACGTTTTACCAAACGTAAGCCTAACAGTTTTGAAACCCTAATTGGTAAAACTGTCAAGAGTTTTACCACGGCAATTCTGCCAGTGGTATAAACATGTCGCTTACCGATTAAACGCCCCCGCAAATCCGCTTTCGTCCATAAAACTAACGCACAGGTGTTATCGTAGTTTCTGCCGAAAGTTCCACCGAGCACGCGAGGTGGAACGAATCATAGAACTATCGCCGTCCCTTCGATTCGTGCAGCCTTGGACCTTTCGCATCTAGTCACCAAGGCAACACGCTGCCGCGTCATGATGGGATCAAACGTGAGCGATACAAAGCTAAAGCCAGCAACTAAAAAGCCTGCTACCCGCAAAGCCGCCCCGCACGCACCGGAGCTCTCCAAGGACGATGTCTACCTGTTTGGCATTGGCATGTGGGAGCGCAGCTGGGAAAAGATGGGCGCTCATCCCGACACGCAGAACCGTACGCGTGGCTGGCGCTTTTGCGTTTGGGCGCCCGACGTAAAGAGCGTCCACGTCATTGGCGAATTTAACGGCTGGGATGAGCAAGCCAACCCGCTGGTGCCCATGCATACGAGCGCTATTTGGGAAGGCTTTATTCCTGGCGCCGAGCAGGGTCAGCTCTATAAATATCTCATCGAGACCAACGAGGGCGAAAAGCTCTACAAGGCCGATCCGTATGCCTTTAAGGCCGAGTGCCCTCCGGGTACGGCGAGCGTGCTGTGGACCCTCGATGGCTACCAGTGGAACGACGCCGCGTGGCTTAAACGCCGTGCCGGCCACAACCACATGTCGCAGCCGCTCAACATCTACGAGGTGCATATTGGCTCGTGGAAGCGCCACGGCGACGCGCCGCAGGGCGAGCCGGACGAGTACGGCAACTACCCCGGCCCCATGGACCCCTTCCCCGCGCAGCGCGGTGAGTTCTACACCTACGACGACCTGTCGGTGGAGCTTGTGGACTACGTGCGCGACATGGGCTATACGCACATTGAGGTCATGCCGCTCATGGAGCACCCCTTCGACGGCTCCTGGGGCTACCAGACGACCGGCTATTACGCCGCAACGTCGCGCTACGGCAACCCGCAGCAGCTCATGCACTTTATCGATGCGTGCCACGAGGCGGGCATCGGCGTGATCATGGACTGGGTACCCGGCGGTTTTTGCGCCGATTCCCACGGCCTTGCCACATTTAACGGTCACATGCTGTTTGAGCACGAAATTCACCCCAACTGGGGCACGCACAAGTTCGACTTCGCCCGCGGCGAGGTCCGCTCTTTCCTGGTCTCCAACGTGCTGTACTGGCTCGAGAACTTCCACGTGGATGGCATTCGCATGGACGGCGTTTCCAGCATGCTGTACCTCAACTTTGGCATCGACGATCCCGGCCAAAAGAAGTTCAACAAGTACGGTACCGAGGAGGACCTGGACGCCAGCGCGTTTATCCGCCAGGTCAACTGCGCTGTAGAGGCGCACTACCCCGACGTGATGATGATGGCCGAGGAGTCCACCGCGTGGCCGCTCGTGACCTATCCGCCGCAGGACGGCGGCCTGGGCTTCCACTACAAGTGGGACATGGGCTGGATGAACGACACCCTGCACTACATGCAGACCGATTTTCCGTGGCGTCCCGGCAACCACGGGCTGCTTACGTTCTCCATTATGTACGCCTTTACCGAGAACTTTATCTGCCCGCTGAGCCACGACGAGGTCGTGCACGGCAAGTGCTCGCTCATCGGCCGCATGCCGGGCGACTGGTGGCGCCAGTTTGCCGGCCTACGCACGCTGGCCTTCTACCAGATGACGCACCCCGGTGCCAAGCTCAACTTTATGGGCAACGAGATTGGCCAGTTTATTGAGTGGCGCTACTACGAGTCTATCCAGTGGTTCCTGACCGAGGAGTACGAGACCCACAAGCATCATCAGGCGTTTATCAAGGCGCTCAACCACCTGTACACCGCCGAGCCCGCCCTGTACGAGCGCGGCTACACCGATGACGGCTTTACCTGGATCGACGCGGACAACTCCAAGCAGTCCATCGTGAGCTTTGTGCGCCAGGGCGAGGACGTCGATGACGACCTGGTGATCCTGATCAACTTTGACCCGGCGAGCTATGAGAGCTTCCGTGTGGGCGTGCCGCGTGAGGGCGACTGGGAGGTCATCTTTGACTCCGACCGTCCCGAGTTTGGCGGCAGCGGCTATGCCGGCGAGGAGCCCTACACCTGCTCGAGCGAGCCCTATCCCTGGAACGGGCAGATGGACTCCATCGAGATCAAGGTGCCCGGCCTGGCAGGCGTGGTCCTTAAGCGCCGCGGTCCCAGCAGCTACAAACCGCCGGTGGTTGAGGAGCCCAAGAAAGCGACGCGCAAGCGCACGTCCTCGGTGAAGCCCAAGCCCGCGGCTGCCAAGAAGGCTCCGACCAAGGCAAAGGCTGCCAAGCCCGCTGCCAAGGCTTCGACCAAGTCCACCACGGCCAAAAAGGCAGCCACCAAAAAGGCTGCTCCCAAGGCTAAGGCAGCTGCTGTTAAGGCTCCTGCCAAGAAAGCGTAACAAAGGCGTTACCACTGTAATTACCCGCCCCGTGGGGGCGTAGGATACATGTCATAACCGTTCCGGGAGAAACATCCCCGGGGGAAAGGAACGTATGAATAAGATCTTCGACAACAAGCAGGAGTTTACCGAGCTCTATCGCGATGCCGTCATGAGCATCAGCGGCAAGAGCATCGAGGCCGCCAGCGACCTCGACCGCTTTAACGCCCTGGCCAAGCTCGTGGCCGAGAAGGCCCGCACCGTTGCCACCAAGAGTGACGCCCGCGCCACCGCCGAGGGCAAAAAGCGCGTGTACTACTTCTCGATCGAGTTTTTGATCGGCCGCCTGCTCGACAACTACCTGCTCAACTTTGGCGTGCGCGACATGGTCGCCGAGGCGCTCGATGACATGGGCTTCGATCTGTCCGTCATCGAGAACCAGGAGCCCGATCCGGCTCTGGGCAACGGTGGTCTGGGCCGTCTTGCCGCATGCTTCCTTGATTCCATGGCAGCCGAGGGCATCGCCGGCTACGGCAACGGCATGCGCTACCGCTACGGCCTGTTTAAGCAGGAGATCGTCAACGGCAGCCAGGTCGAGGCTACCGACGAGTGGCTCACCCATGGCTATCCCTGGGAGGTCCGCCGTCAGGACAAGGCCGTGACCATCAAGTTTGGTGGCCATGTTGAGGGCTTTGAGGAGAACGGCCGCACGTTCTACCGCACGGTGGACACGCAGGACATCTTGGCCGTCCCCTACGACATCCCCGTGGTGGGCTATGCCGGCGAGACAGTCAACAAGCTGCGCGTCTGGGCCGCAGAGCCGGTCGAGGAGCACTTCGATCTGGAGGCCTTCAACCGCGGCGACTATGCCCTGGCCGATGCCGAGCGCGCCGAGGCCGAGGCCATCAGCGCCATCCTCTACCCCAACGACGCCGGCGAGCACGGCCGCCTGCTGCGCCTGAAGCAGGAGTACCTGTTTGTATCGGCCGGCATCTACAGCCTGCTCGACACCTTTGAGAAGGAGCACGGCGAGAACTGGGAGCTGCTGCCGCAGTTTGTGGCCATCCACACCAACGATACCCACCCCGCCATGTGCGGCCCCGAGCTCATGCGTATCCTCATCGACGAGAAGAAGCTCGAGTGGGAAGACGCCTGGAACATCGTGACGCAGGTCGTGAGCTACACCAACCACACCATCCTGCCCGAGGCCCTAGAGACGTGGCCCATCGGCACGTTCTCCAAGCTCCTCCCCCGCGTGTACCAAATCATCGACGAGATCAGCCGTCGTTGGCACGAGTCGTTCGACACCACGCAGGAGGGCTGGCAGGAGCGCCTGCGCCAGACCGCCATTTTGTGGGACGGCGAGATTCGCATGGCCAACCTGTCCGTGATCTGCAGCCACAGCGTCAACGGCGTGGCCAAGATCCACTCCGACATCATCAAGAACATCGTGCTCAAGGACTTCTATGCCCTGACGCCCGAGAAGTTCAACAACAAGACCAACGGCATCTCGCACCGTCGCTTCTTTGCCGAGGCCAACCCCACCTACGCCAAGCTCGTGACCGAGGCCATTGGCGATGGCTGGCTGAAGGACGCCTTTGAGCTGGAGAAGCTCAAGGAGTTTAAGGACGACACCGAGTTCCTGAAGGCCGTTGGTGCCTCCAAGCGCGCCAACAAGGAGCGCCTGGCCGCCTACGTTAAGGCCGAGACCGGTCTGGTTATCGACCCCAACACCGTCTTCGATGTTCAGGTGAAGCGCTTCCATGCCTACAAGCGCCAGCTCATGAACATCATGAAGGTGATGGACATCTACAACCGTCGCATCGCCGATCCCAACTTCCACGTGACGCCGACGACCTTCATCTTTAGCGGCAAGGCCGCCTCGAGCTACACCTTCGCCAAGGAGACCATCCGCCTGATCAACTCGGTGGCCGATGTCATCAACAACGACCCGCGCGTCAACGAGGTCATGAAGGTCTGCTTTATCCCCAACTTCCGCGTGAGCAACGCCCAGCTCATCTACCCCGCCGCCGAGATCTCGGAGCAGATCTCCACGGCCGGCAAGGAGGCCTCGGGCACGTCCAACATGAAGCTCATGATGAACGGCGCCATTACGCTGGGCACCCTCGACGGCGCCAACATCGAGATCGCCGACCTGGCCGGTCGCGAGAACGAGGCCATCTTTGGCCTGACCGCCCCCGAGGTCGAGCAGCTCTGGGCATCCAACAGCTACTTTGCGTGGGATACCCTCAACGGCGACCGCGAGCGTCTGGGCCGCGTGATGGACAAGCTCAAGGACGACACCTTCGCGGGTCTTTCGGGCAACTTCGAGAGCATCTACAACGAGCTCATGAACAACAACGACCCCGACCTGGTCATGGCCGACTTCCGCAGCTACGTGGATGCATGGGAAAAGCTCACGGGCAGTTATGGCGACCAGGAGACCTGGAACCGCAAGGCGCTGCTCAACACCGCCTCCTCCGGCTGGTTCTCAAGCGACCGCACCATTCGCGAGTACCGCGACGAGATCTGGCACGCGTAAAGGCCACGAGCTCCCCTATGCCAGCACGGCATTACTCGACGGGCGCGACCGAGCGCCGCTCCCGTCGCTAATGGGTTTAGGAACATCGATGACAGAAGGAGAAATCGATGAGTAAGAAAGAATGCATCGCGATGCTCCTCGCAGGAGGACAGGGCAGCCGATTGGGGGCGCTCACCCAAAAAATCGCTAAGCCGGCGGTTAGCTTTGGTGGCAAGTTCCGCATTATCGACTTTTCACTCTCCAACTGCTCCAACTCGGGCATCGACACGGTGGGCGTTCTGACGCAGTATCGCCCCTACCTGCTGCATGCCTACGTGGGCTCCGGCGAGGCGTGGGATCTGGACAGCCGCGACGGCGGCGTGTCGATTCTGCCGCCGTACGAGACGCAGACCGGTGGCGCCTGGTATGCGGGCACGGCCGACGCCATTACTCAGAACCTCGACTACATCAAGGCCAACGACCCCAAGTACGTCCTGATTCTTTCGGGCGATCACCTGTATCGCATGGACTACCGCAAGATGCTCAAGACGCACATTGAGAACAACGCCGACCTCACGGTGAGCGTTATGCCCGTGCCGTGGGAGGAGGCCAGCCGCTTTGGCATCCTGACCACCGATCCCGAGGACGGCCGCATCACCAAGTTCACCGAGAAGCCCGATAAGCCCGATTCGAACCTCGCGTCCATGGGCATCTACATCTTCTCGGCCGACGTCCTGATCGAGGCGCTCGAGCAGGACGCTCTGGACCAGCGCTCGAGCCACGACTTTGGCAAGGACATCATCCCCAAACTGCTCGGCGAGGGCAAGCGCCTGTACAGCTACGAGTTCCACGGCTTTTGGAAGGACGTCGGCACCATCGCCAGCTTCCACGAGACCTCGATGGACCTGCTGGGCAACAACCCCGAGTTCGATCTGTTCGACAAGCACTTCCCCATCATGTCCAACATCACCACGCGACCGCCGCACTACATTGGCCCGGACGGCCGCCTGGACGACTGTCTGGTCTCCAACGGCTGCAAGATCTACGGTACCGCTCGCCACTCGATCCTTTCGACCGATGTCATCATCGAGGAGCGCGCCGTGGTCGAGGATTCCGTGCTGCTGCCGGGTGCGCACGTTAAGAGCGGCGCGCACATCTGCCGCGCTATTTTGGGCGAGAACTCCACGGTCGAAGAGGGCGTGAAGCTCGGCTCTGTCGATACCACCAAGGATACGGCCGTCGTTGGAAATGACGTCGTTATCGGGAAGGGGGAATGATCCGATGATCAATCGCAAGGCCATCGGTTACATCACCGCTAACTACTCTTCGACCTACGGCAGCGTGCTGCTCAAGGACCGTCCTATCGCGTCCGTCCCGTTTTTGGGCCGCTACCGCCTGATCGACTTTCCGCTGTCCAACATGATGAATGCCGGCATCAAGACCGTCGGCGTTGTCATGCCGGGTAACTACCGCTCGCTGATCGACCACGTGGGCTCGGGCAAGGACTGGGGTCTGGACCGCAAGAAGGGCGGCCTGTTCATGGTCCCCGGTAACGCGTATGGCACCACCAAGGGCGGCATGCGCTTCCTGCTGCGCGACATCATCTCCAACAAGACGCTGTTCCAGCGCTCTGACAAACCCTATGTTGTGATGATGGGCACCAACATCATCTTCAACATGGACCTCAACACCATCATCGAGGCGCACGAGAACTCCGGCGCCCAGATGACCGTCGTGTACTGCAAGGCCACGCGCAACGTTGAGGATGAGACCAAGCTCGAGATCGGCGAGAACGGCCGCCTGACGGGCGTGAGCGCCGGCGTCGTGTACGGCGACAACGCGTCTATGGACTGCTGCATCGTCAACCGCGAGACGCTGCTCGAGATCATCGACCACTACCAGGCCGCCGACTATCTGGACCTGCTCGAGGCACTCCAGGGCGACTTTGGCAACATCGACGTTTGCAGCTACGAGTACAAGGGCGAGGTCGTGGGCGTGTTTAGCGAGAAGTCGCTGTACCGCCGCAGCATGGACCTGCTCGACCAGACCGTGGCCGACCATCTCTTTGACCCCGAGCGCCCGATTCTGACCAAGGCTCACGACGTGCCGCCTTCGCGCTATGCGACCGGCAGCCACGCCTGCAACTCGATTATCTCGGCCGGCTGCATCATCAAGGGCACCGTGCGCAACTCGATCCTGTCGCGCGGCGTCGTGGTCGAGGAAGGCGCCTCGGTGACCAACTCGATCATCAACCAGAGCTGCGTCATCAAGAGCGGCGCCCGCGTCGAGAATGCCATCCTGGACAAGAACAACGTGGTTCCCACCAACACCGAGCTTCGCGGCACGCCCGAGAACATCCTGGTGCTGGGAAAGGCCCCGTTAACTTCTGATATCACCAACGCGAGCTAGCTTTGGCACCGCAACATCGCTCGTAACACGTAGAATAGCCGCCCGGTTTGCGCCAGGCGGCTATTCTCGAATTGCAACAGGGAGACAATATGGCTGATTCCAGCAAAAAGATGCAGATCGTGTTTGCCTCGGCCGAGTGCGCACCGTTTGTTAAGACCGGTGGCCTGGGCGACGTAGCGGGCTCGCTGCCTGCGGCGCTTGTGCGCGCCGGCGCCGAAGTCATCGTGATGGTGCCCAAGTACGCCACCATCAAGGATGAGTACAAGGCGCAGATGGAGCACTTCTCCGACTTTTACGTGAGCCTGGGCTGGCGCAACGAGTATTGCGGGCTCGAGAAGCTCGAGCACGACGGCGTCACCTATATGTTCATCGACAACGAGCGCTACTTTGCGCGCGACTATCCGTACGGCTTCTTTGACGACGGCGAGCGTTTTGCGTTCTTCTCCAAGGCCATCACCGAGAGCCTGCAGCACCTGCCGGCCGGCTTTGAGTGCGACATCCTGCACTGCAACGACTGGCAGACGGCACTGGCGCCCGTGTTCCTGCGCGAGTTCTACCAGGGCCTGCCGCTGTACGACCGCGTAAAGACTGTGTTCTCGATCCACAACGTGGCGTTCCAGGGCCAGTTTAGCGACACCGTGATGGAGGATATCCTGGGTGTGGCGCACATTCCGGCGGCAGCCTCGCAGCTGCGTTGCGACGCCTGCAGCATCAACTACATGCTGGGCGCGCTGCGCTATGCCGACGCTATTACCACGGTGAGCCCCACCTATGCCAACGAGATCCAGACGCCCGAGTTTGGCGAGGGCCTGGACGGTGTGCTGCGCGAGCGCTCCTATGCGCTGCAGGGCATTTTGAACGGCATTGACGTGGCGGGCTTTGACCCGGCGACCGACAAGCGCATTGCCGCAAACTACACGGTTTATGACCGTGGGGGCAAGGCCGTGTGCAAGGCCAAGCTGCAGGAAGAACTGGGGCTCGAGGTTCGCGACGACCGTCCGCTCATGGTGATGGTCACGCGCCTGACGCGCCAGAAGGGCATGGACCTGGTCATGTACGCGCTCGACCGCATCCTGTCCGGCGGAGTGCAGGTAGCGGTGCTGGGCACCGGCGACCGCGACTACGAAGACGGCCTGCGCTACTTCCAGGACAAGTACCCCGGCACCATGGCCGCGCGCATCGAGTTCGATCCGGCGCTGTCGCAGCGAATGTATGCCGCCGCCGATATGTTCCTGATGCCGTCGAAGTTTGAGCCCTGCGGCCTGTCGCAGATCATCGCCATGCGCTACGGCACCCTGCCCATCGTGCGCGAGACCGGTGGTCTGAAGGACACGGTGATCCCGTATAACGAGTTTACCGGCGAGGGCACGGGCTTCTCGTTTAGCAACTTTAACGGCGACGAAATGGGCGACGCCGTATTCCGCGCGGCACGCCTGTTCTGGGACAACCGCGATGCCTGGAACCAGCTGGTCACGCAGGCCATGAGCCAGGACTTTAGCTGGACGCGCTCGGCCGACAAGTATCTGGACCTGTACTTCTTTATGCACCCGGAGATTGAGCGCCCGGCGGCGGTTGTCGACGAGCCCGCGGTTGTGGCTGAGCCCGAGCCCAAGGCCGAGCCGGTTGTTGAGGCGCCCGCTGCTGCTGAGGAGCCCAAGGCTGAGGAGAAGCCGGTTGAGGCAGCTCCCGAGGCTGAGGCTAAGCCGGCTGCGAAGCCTGCCGCCAAGAAGACCACGACGCGTAAGACGACGGCCAAGAAGGCTACGACAACCAAGGCCGCTGCCACCAAGACCACCGCAGCAAAGAAGACTGCTGCCAAGGCAACGACGACACGCAAGCGTACGACCGCCGCTGCCAAGAAGGCCGCCGAGGTCGAGGCAGTCTCCGAGGTAAAGGTCGAGACCGCCGAGGTCCAGCCGGCCGCTAAGGCTCCGGCCAAGACTGCAGCCAAGAAGACGACCGCGACCAAGAGCACGACCGCCAAGAAGGCTACAGCTACGAAGGCGACGGCTACCAAGGCCACTGCAACGAAAGCTACCCCCAAGGCGGCCGCTAAGCCGGCCGCCAAGGCCGAGGAGACGCCTGCCGAGTCCAAGCCGGAGGCAACCGTCGAGGCCAAGCCCGCCGCCAAGACCACCACGCGCAAGCGCACGACGACAGCTAAGAAGACCACGGCAAAGGCCGCAACTCCCAAGGCGGAGACTAAGCCCGCTGCTGCCAAAGAGGAGCCCAAGGCCAAGGTAAAGGCCCAGCCGGTGCCGAAGGCCGCCGGGGTCAAGGCCGCCCCGAAGGCAGAGGCTAAGCCCGCGCCCGCCAAGGAGACCCCGGTCTCCCCCGCCGCTCCGGCAACGGAAAAGGCCCCGTCCAAGAAGACGTCCGTCCGTAAGGCCACGGCCGCCCGCAAGCGCCGCTAGTCCGGACGATCCAAAACCAAATCCTCAATAAACTAGGGGTGTCATTCAGCGTGACACCCCTTGTTCTATAGATGGGTAAAACGATTTTCTAGGACAACCGTTCGCCGATGGTAAACGGATGTTGTTTATACACCCTGTGTACAACAGATATACTTATATCTTGTGCGTAAAGCCCATGGCCCGTAGGCCGTGATTCTATTGAACTGGACCGTACTATGAGATTGATACACAACAGCCGCCTACCGCAGTTTCGCACTCCGTTTGGCGCTGTGACCACAGGAACTACCGTTGCACTCTCGGTTATTTTGGAGGATGCCGATCCCAACCAGGCAACACTCACCCTGCGTACCTGGGTCGATGAAGTCGGCGAGACCCTGATTCCGATGGAGCACGAAGGCGATGGCATTTTTACCGGCGAGCTCAAATGCACTGAACCGTGTCTTGTGTGGTACAGCTTTATATGCAATATCGAGGGCCAGCCCGAGGTTCGCCTGGGCGCGCCCCAGGGCCGCACCGGCGGCGAGGGCGTAACCTACGACTACGCCGAGGTGCCGTCCTTCCAGATTACCGTCTACAAGCACCGCGAGAACCGCCCCACCTGGTACGAGCGCGGCATGGTCTACCAGATCTTCCCCGACCGCTACGCCCGTGACGAGCATTGGCGCGAGCGCACAATGGCCCAACTCGAAAAACCGCGCAAGGGCATTCAGCGCCGGATGGTCGAGGACTGGAACGAGCCGCCCGTGTACGAGCGCGCCGAGGACGGTTCCATCAAGACCTGGGACTTCTACGGCGGCTCGCTCAAGGGCATCCAGGAAGACCTGCCCCGCATCGCCGAGCTGGGCTTTACGGCCATCTACCTCAACCCCATCTTTGAAGCCGCGAGCAACCACCGCTACGACACGGCCGACTACACCAAGATCGACCCGATCCTGGGCACCGAGCAGGACTTTACCGAGCTTTGCCAGGCAGCCGAGAAGCTGGGCATCTCCATCATCCTGGACGGCGTCTTCAACCACACGGGCGACGACTCGATATATTTCAACCGCTATGGCAACTACCCCGGCGTGGGTGCCTGGCAGAGCGAGGATTCGCCGTGGCGCGATGCGTTTTACTTCCATGAGGACGGTTCGTATGACTGCTGGTGGGGCGTGGGCAACATGCCAGCCATCAATGAGAGCTCCGAACTGGTGCGCGAAAAGCTCCTGGGCAAGGACGGCGTGATCCGCAAATGGCTGCGCGCCGGTGCCCATGGTTGGCGCCTGGACGTCGCTGACGAGCTTTCCGACGACTTCCTGGCCGAGATCAAAAAGGCCGTACTTGCCGAAAAGCCCGACGCACTGTTGCTCGGCGAAGTCTGGGAAGACGCATCCAACAAGATTAGCTACGGCCATCTGCGCCGCTACCTGCAGGGCTCCGAGCTGGACTCTGCCATGGATTACCCCTTCCGCGACATTGTCATCGGCTTTTTGATGGGCTACAAGAACGCCTACGAGGCCGCCGAGGATATCGAGACCCTGCGCGAGAACTACCCGAGCGAGGCATTGTCCTGCGCGCTTAATCTGCTTTCGAGCCACGACCGTCCGCGCATTATCTCGGTGCTCGGCGGCGGCCCCGACGAGTCGCAGCTGCCCGAGAGCGAGCGCAGCAAGTGGCGCCTGGACGAGAACTCGATGGGCCTGGCCAAGAGCCGCTTTTGGCTTGCAACGCTCATGCAGATGACCTTCCCCGGCGTACCTTCGATCTACTACGGCGACGAGTACGGCCTGGAGGGCCTAACCGATCCGGGCAACCGCCGCACCCTGCCTTTGAAGGAAGACCTGCACGACTTCGACACGCTGGCAATTGTCAAGAACGCCTCCGCCGTACGCCGCGCACTGCCATTTATGATCGACGGCGAGATCAAGGCCTTCGCGCTTAACGACGAGGTGCTGGCATACAACCGCACGGGCAAGGATGGAGAGTCCGCGATGATTATCATCAACCGCAGCCTGCGCAATTCGCACCGCGTGACGATTCCGGCGCTCAGCGAATGCGCGAGTGACGTGATCAGCGGTCACGAGTGCGAGATCCACAACGGTACGGTCACGCTCGATCTGTATCCGCTGGGTTCGTCGATCATCTATCACCATGCCGAGCAGCGCCTGCAGGAGCCGCTCGATCACGGCGCGGGCGTCGTATGCCATATCACCTCGGTGCCCACCGACGACGGCAAGCCCGGCACGATCGGTGCACCCACGCGTCGTTTTATCGACCATCTGGCCGCTATGGGCATGCGCTACTGGCAGGTTCTGCCTGTCAACCCGACCGACTTCTTCCGCTCCCCTTACGCTGGGCCTTCGGCCTTTGCGGGCAATATTGACCTGCTGCCCGAAAGCCAAGAGGAACTGGCGGCAGACTTTGAGACTTGGAAAGCACGTGGCGGCGAGGATGCAGACCCGCTCTACACGGCGTTTAAGCATCGCAACGCCGATTGGCTCGAGAAATACTGCGTATACATGGCCGTCAAAAAGCACTTTGAAGGCGAATCGCGTCACGATTGGCCGGCCGATGTCGCGCGCTACAACGAGCATCTGATTGACGACAAGCGTTTCCACGACGAGGCAGAGCTGCAGGCGTACATGCAGTACCGCTTTGACCTGGCCTGGTGCGAGCTCATGAACTATGCGCACAGGAAGGGCATCGAGGTTATCGGCGACATTCCTATGTACGTTTCGGACGATTCGGCCGATGCATGGAGCGAGCCCGAGAACTTCTGGCTGTCCGATACCGGCAAGGCGATTGAGATTTCTGGCGCGCCGCCCGACAATTTTGCACCCGAGGGCCAGGTGTGGGGCAACCCCACCTTCCGTTGGGATCACATGAAGGAGAACGGCTACCGCTGGTGGATGGACCGCCTGCGTCGCGCGTTCTCGCTCTACGACCGCGTGCGCCTGGACCACTTCCTGGGATTCCACAGCTACTTTAGCATTCCCGCAGGCAAGGCCTGCGCCGACGGCCGCTGGCTGGCGGGTCCGGGCAAGGATCTGTTCCAGACTGCCTATGACGAGCTGGGGCCGCTCAACTTTATCGCCGAGGACCTGGGCTACCTGACGCCCGGCGTTCGTGCCATGGCTTCGACCTGCGGCTTCCCCGGTATGGACGTTCTTGAGTTTAGCGATTACGACGTCCGTTGCGGTGTGCATCCCACGCCGGGCAAGATTCTGTACACCTCGACACACGACACGTCGACGCTCGCCGGTTGGTGCACGCGCTCCTTTGCGGGCGGCGACGAGCCGAGCGGTGTTGAGGTGGCGGCAAAGCTGATGAGCGACGCGCTGGCAAGCGACGCTCCCCTGGTGATGATGCCGCTGCAGGATGTCCTGGGGCTTGGCGACGACGCACGTATGAACGTTCCGGGCGTTGCCACGGGCAACTGGACCTGGCAGGCTGACGAGGCGGACATTGCAGCCGCCGAGGGCAAAACTGCACAGCTCCTGCGCAACACCCATAGATTCTGGGGCGAAGCGTGATAAAACCCCCGATATAGGGTACAGTTACAGCTGTTTGAATTTATGCGGGCAGAGCGATCTGCCCGCTTTGTGCTGAAAAGGAAGTAATATGGCGCGCTACGATTACAAGTGCTCGAGCTGCGGCAACGTGTTTGAGGTTGAGCATCCCATGTCCGAGACCCCCGAGGTCGTATGCCCCAGCTGCGGTGCCCTGGCGGCCAAGACGTTCTCGGCCAGTGGCATTAAATTTGAGGGCAGCGGTTTCTACAACACCGACCAGCGAAGCGGCGGCTCCAGCACCAGCGCCACAAGCGGCTGCTGCGCCAACTGCCCGCACAGCCACTAGAAACCAAACAGCCCCGCGATCGGCGTTGATCGCGGGGCTGTTTCTTTGCGCTATAGGTCGCTAATTATCTACCCAGGTTTCCTTATGAGTTGCGGTGAAATAAGGACTGTTTGGCGGGCAGAAGCGGCTTTTCAATCCCTATTTCACCGCAACTAAGTAGTTACTTGCGGACCAGTCTGGCGCAGAAGTGACCGTCGTAGGAATCGGCGTTTACCGGCACGCTTTGGAAGAGGCCTCGATCGTTCTGGCGTACAGATACGAGCTTCTTGGCCTGATCGAACTCGGGGAGTTGCAGAATCTGTGCTTCGGAGAGCGGCGCCACGCTAAAGCCGGCGCCCTCGGGAGAGTTCAGGAAAGCATCCACCACCTGCGTGTTCTCCTCGTCGAAGACCGAGCACGTCGCGTAGATGAGCTCGCCGCCGGCAGCCACGCGCGCGGCAGCTTCCTTGAGCATCGTCAGCTGCAGTTTGGGCAGCTCAACCGTCACATCCTTTTCGGTCAGGCGCCACGGAATCTCGGGATGACGACGCATGGTTCCGGTGCCAGAGCACGGCGCATCGATAAAGACCGTGTCGAACTTAACCGGCTTGCCAAGCATGGCATCAAAAGACGTCAGGACTTCATCAAGCTCGCAGGCATCACCCGAAACCGTACGAACGCCCTGAATACCGGCCTTATGCAGGCGAGCGAGATTCAGATCGCACTTGCGATCATGCAGATCGAGCGCCGTATGCTGACGCTCATAGCCCGCACGCTTGGCCTGGCACATCATCACATAGGTCTTGGTGCCACGACCGGCACCAATCTCAAGGCAGCTTCCAGGGCGCGTGGCAGCTGTGGCGATAAGCTGCGCGTTGAGATCAGATGCCACCGCGGCAGCACGCTCAAACACACCCGAAGCAACGGTAACCTGCGCATCAACCGGGGCATGACAGCCCGGAAAGACAGGCGCGACGAGCTGCGAGATATACGGATCGAGCTTGGTCGCAAAGGCGTTCTCATGCAGGGCCAGCGGCGCGGGGGCCAGATTGCCGGCAAAGTTAAGCGCACCCTCTGGCGGGTCAAACGACGCCATAATACGAGCGCACAGCCAGCGCGGTAGACCCATCAGGCGCGACAGACGGACAAGACGGCGCTCGGATTCATCCACGTCGGACGCCGTGGCAAAGTCCTCAACGTTGTCCGCGACTTTATGCAGCACGGCATTGGCCAAACCGGCGGCAGACTTAGCTCCGCTGCGCACCAGCTCAACGCCCTGACTCACCGCAACGCGACCAGGCGTATGCAGATAAAGCATCTCGAAGGCCGAGATACGAAGTGCCATGCGAACACGCGGCGCAACCTTTTTAGGCTTATCGAGAAACTGATCGAGCAGCTCGTCCAAAATACCCTGCGTAGCGGCCACACCCAGCGCCAAGCGGGCGGCAAAAGCGGAATCGCGCTGGTCAATAGCTTTGGCCGATGCGCGAGAGGACAGCACGTCACGCGCATACATGCCGCGGCGATCGGCCTCCATTAGCACATCGAGCGCAAGCTTGCGCGCGGGAGACAGCTTGCTCATGACAAAACACCCCAGATAAGATCGGCGCCTTGCAGCCCAGCAGCCCAAGCAGAAGCGGCCATGGCACGCTTGCCATCGGGCTTAACCTCGAGCAGTTCAACCGCACCATCGGAAAGACCAAGGAAAACACGCTTATTCTTAACGTCAACGCCGCCCTCGCCAAGCGAAACATCGGCCAGCGCAGCATCGAGCACACGCACGGTCTTGCCGGCAATCACGCAACGAGCAGGCGCGGTATCAGACGAGGCAAGCACATGACGAACGCAATCGAGCGCCGCCATCTGCGGATCCAGACGCATCTCCTGCTTAGGAATCTTGGCAGCATGGGTCACAAGCGACTCATCCTGCTCAGTCCAGACAGCCGAGCCATCGGCAAGCAAGGGAAGCGTATCGGCCAGCAACTTACCGCCCAGCTCACCAAGCTCCATCGTGAGCGCCTCGGCATGCTTACCGGCAACAGGCGTGGAAGCCTGAGCACAATAAGCACCAGTATCCACACCATGCCCAATGCGCATGATAGAAACGCCAGCAATCTCGTCACCAGCAAGAATGGCACGCTGAATAGGAGCAGCCCCACGCCAACGAGGCAGCAAGGACGCATGAACATTCACAATGCCGAGCGGCGCCATATGCAGCACCTCATCAGGCAAAATGCAGCCATAGGCAGCCACACAGAAAATATCGGCATCCGCAGCCTCGAGCTGATCGATAACGTCCGGCGTCATACGATTAGCCTCAACAACGGGCAGGCCAAGCTCGAGCGCCTTGGCCTTAACAGGAGAAGGCTCCAGTTTTTTACCACGCCCGCGAACAGCATCGGGACGAGTAATGACAAGCACAATCTCGTTCCCAGCCTCAAAAAGCGAAGTCAGCGAAGGCACAGCAAAATCAGGCGTACCCATAAACACAATACGCATAAAAGATAGTCTCCTCTCAATAACGAGCCGAGACGGCTACAAAAAAGCGTTCCAGGTCGCAAGCGCACCCAGCCGCAATAACAATTCAACAGAAACAAATATACCCAAAAACAAAGAAAGAGCCGCATAAAAGCAGCTCTTCCAACAAAGCAATTATCAGCGAAGACGCCCCTCCCTGACCCAACGGCACCCGGGCGAAACGAAGAGCGACAACGTAGTCCCTGGGATGGGGCCCACACATATCGTCCCGCGCGCAGTTTCGCAGCGCAGCGAGAATGTTTGAGCACGGGATGATATGTGTGGGCCCCATCCCAGGGACGGACAATTAACCTATTCGGTCTCGCCCGGTCGAGCGCCGCGGGCCAGGGCGTCCTGGTACTCCTTGACTGCCTTGATGCGCTGCATCGGCTTGAGTCGCTCGAACATGGTATTGCCGTGCAGGTGATCGATCTCGTGCTGCAGGCACACGCAGAACAGGTCGCCCGTGGCCTCATAGCGAATAAGGTTGGCATCCAGATCGTACGCCTCGACGACAACGTGATCGGGACGCTCGATCTCGCAGCTAATGCCGGGAATGGACAGGCAGCCCTCGCTAAACGGCACCAGATGGTCGCTCTGCTCAACAATGACAGGGTTGATGAGCACGTACGGGTCATAGTCGTTCTTGTCGCTATAGTCGCAGTCGATAGTGACGAGCTGAATGAGCTCGCCGATCTGCGGAGCAGCCAGGCCGCAACCGCCGTTCTCGAACATCATCTTCTTCATCTTCTCGGCAAGCGCCTCGATCGCCGGGGTGATCTCCTCAATGACGGCGCACTCCTGGCGCAGACGAGGGTCGGGCGACAGTACGATTCCGTTGGCTTCCATGGCCATCCTTTCGGGTTGTTACATCAAATCATAGGCGTCGACGTCAACGCTCACGCTCACGCCGCGCACAGAGCCCACCTCTTTGAGGCAGGCGTCGATATCATCAGAGACATGGTACCCCACGGGCGACTTCACAAGCAGGTGGAAGCGATAACGGTCCTTGGCTCTCTCGATTACACACGAAGCCGGGCCCAGCACCTGCGGCACGGCGCTCCCCGCCCGCAAAAAGTTGGGCGCGGAGACATGCCAGCGGCGCTTGAGGAGCTTCGCGATGCGTCCGATGTAATCCTGCGCGTCATCTCGGCTCGCCGACCACACCAAAATGTTGACCAAGCGAACAAACGGCGGGTACAGCGCGTCGCGGCGCTGGTTCAGGTCGTAGTCGGTAAAGAGCGAACGGTCGTGCTCAGCGACGGCGCGAATGACCGGATCCTCGGGCAGATACGTCTGGATGATCACCTCGCCGGGGCAATCGCCACGACCGGCACGGCCCGCCACCTGTTCCAGCAGGTCGTAGGCGCGCTCCCCTGCGCGGAAGTCCGGCAGCTTGAGGGCGAAGTCGGCATTGACCACGCCCACAAGCGTGACCTCGGGAAAGTCGAGACCCTTTGCGATCATTTGGGTGCCCAGCAACACGGCGCAATCGGCGGCATCAAACTGCTCGAGCAGCTTTTTGTGTGCATCCTTGCCGCGCGTGGAATCGGCATCCATGCGAATAATGGCGACGTCCTCGGGAAGCAACTGGTGCAGTGCGTCCTCGATCTGCTGCGTGCCCAGACCCATTTTTGCCAGGTAGCGACTGCCGCATTTGGGGCAACGGCTCGTAGGCGCGGGATACGGCTGCACGCGCCAAGACGAACCGCATGTATGACACTGCAGCGTGTGCGTGCGCTCGTGATACGTAAGCGCGGTGGAGCAGTGGTTGCAGGTGGGGACGCAGCCGCACTCGCGGCACATCAGGAATGGCGCAAAGCCACGGCGGTTATGCAACAGCACGGCCTTCTCGCGTCGCTCGACCACACGCTCCAAGCCCTCCATCAAGGGCTTTGAGAACATGGAGCGGCTGCCGTGCGAGAACTCACGGCGCAGGTCGGCGATCCGAACCGTAGGCAGAACAGCATGTCCCGGGCGCTCGGGCATCTCGACGCGCGTCCATGTGGCACCGTTATACGTGCCACGGCGGCAGCGGTCGAGGGCCTCGGCAGAAGGCGTGGCGGAGCCCAACACGAGCGGGCAGCGGTAGCGTCGCGCCATCTCGGCCGCCACCTCGCGCGCATGGTAGCGCGGACTAGAGCCCTGCTTATAGCTGGTCTCGTGCTCCTCGTCGATGATGATGAGGCCTAGATCGCTGAGCGGGCAAAAGAGCGCCGAGCGGGCACCCACGACCACACGCGCGGCACCGCTGGCAACCATATCCCACTGGTCCAGGCGCTCGCCGGCCGAAAGGCGCGAATGGAACACGGCGACCGTCTCGCCAAAGCGCGAGCGGAAGCGGCCGACAGTCTGGGCCGTCAGCGAAATCTCGGGCACGAGTACGCAGGCCGAACGGCCAGCTGCCAGCACACGCTCGATGGCGGAAAGGTAAACCTCGGTTTTGCCGGAGCCGGTTACGCCGTCCACAAGGACAACGTCACCATGAGCGTCGAGGCGCGCGCGCTCAATCTGCGTGAGCGCCTGCTGCTGGCCGTTGGTAAGTGCGACCGGCGCCTTGCCGCTTGCCGAGGACAGCGTGGTCTGCTCGCTGCATCCACGCCAGGCGCGGCGCTCCTCCACAACCACGACGCCGCGTTTTTCGAGCGACTTGATGGTCGCCGACATGCTGTTATAGAGAAGGTTGAGGTCGCGCGTCGTGACCGGGCCGCACTGGAGCGCCTCAATGAGCTGACGCTGACGAACTGCAGTCTTGGGCGGCGTATAGTCGAAACACTCGGGCGTGAGCATGACCCAGCGGTTTTGGATTGGCTTGACGGCGGGACGTTCAACCGTCCACACGCCGTCGTCACCCTTGACCACGCGCGGGCTGCCGCCCGGAGGCAAGAACAGGCGCAGGCACTCGGAAAGCGTTGCGACGTACTCGCGGCTCATCCAGCGTGCGATACGGGCGGCTTCGGCGGTAAAGAGCGGCTTGCTGAGGATAGCCTCGATAGGCTTGATGCGCGCAGGATCGAGGGTGTTGTTGCCCTGCAGGTCGCCCAGCTCGGGCGCGATATCGACGATATAGCCTGCGGCGGCACGGTTACCAAAGTGGACCAGGACTGTGGATCCGATCTGCGCCTCGTCGGCAAGGGACCGAGGAATGCCGTAAGCAAACGGCTCGGACAGCGCGCGCGTCGGGATGTCGAGAACCACGCTCGCATAGGCGGCGATGGGCTCAGGTGCAAGCTTAGGCTGAGCCGAGGCAGCGGCAGGCACGGGCTTCGCCGGAGTCTCCTCCGGTTCCGGCGAACCAAACAGCGAAAGTTGCTCGGCCATGGCCCCAGCACCTCCTATCCCATACGTCTACAGAAACAAGAGCCCCGCTCGGGGTGAACGGGGCTCGGATACAAACGTTTGCGCAGTGATTACAGCGCCATCGTGCGGGCGCGGTCGATACGCGCCAGGCAGTCGTCGCGGCCGACGAGCGCCATGGTCTCGCCCAGCGGGGGGCTCACCATGTTGCCGCAGACGGCGACGCGCACGGCCTGGAACACCACGCGCTTCTTAAGGTCCATCTGCTCGGGCAGCGGCTCAAGCGCGGCGTCGATGTTGGCAGCCGTCCACTCGTTCACGCCCTCGAGCGCGGCCCTGGCGGTGTCCAGAATGGCACCCATGCCCTCCTTGGCAAGGCCCTTGTTGACGGACTTCTCGTCATACTCGAGCGTCTCGGCCGTAGCGAAGATGGGAGCGGCTACGGTCACGGCGTCGGCCGGCATCTTGGTACGCGGCTTGACGATGGCGGCAAGCGCATCGATCCAGTCCTCGCCGTACTCGACATTACCCTCGATGAGGCCTGCCTCGTGCAGCTCGGGAACCATGATCTCGTCGGCAAACTGAGCATCGGACATACCATTGATGTACTCGGCATTGACCCAGTCGAGCTTCTTGGGGTCGAAGGTAGCCGGGTTCTTGGAGATGCGGTCGAGCGAGAACTTGCTGGCAAGGACTTCGCGCGGGATGATCGTGGTCTCGCCGTCGAGCGACCAGCCGAGCAGCGCCAGATAGTTGACGAAGGCGTCGGACAGGTAACCGGCATCGCGGTACTCCTCCACCGAGGTGGCGCCGTGGCGCTTGGAGAGCTTCTTGCCGTCGGCGCCCAGGATCATGGAGATGTGAGCGAACGTGGGCACGGGAGCGCCGAGGGCCTCGTAGACCATGACCTGACGCGGGGTGTTGGACAGGTGGTCGTCGCCGCGGATGACATGGGTGATCTTCATCATGGCGTCGTCGACGACGGTCGCGAAGTTATACGTGGGCGTGCCATCGGAGCGGAAGATGACAAAGTCGTCGAGCTCCTTGGCGTCGAAGGTCACCTCGCCGTGGACGGCGTCGTGGATGACGACGTCGCCGCGGTCCTCGGGCACCTTAATACGCAGGACGTAGGACTCGCCGGCCTCGATGCGACGGCGGGCCTCCTCGGGATCAAGATCGCGGCAACGGCGCTGATAGCCCTGGAAGGGGTCCTTGCGCTCCTGCGCGGCCTTGCGGTCGGCGTCGAGCTGCTCCTTGGTGCAGAAGCAGGGATAGGCCTTGCCCTCGTCCCAAAGCTTCTGGGCGGCCTGCTTGTACAGGTCCAAGCGCTCAGTCTGGGCGTAGGGGCCAAAATCGCCGCCCACCTCGGGACCCTCGTCCCAGTCCAGGCCCAGCCAACGCATGGCGCGCAGGATGATCTGCGTGTTCTCGTCGGTGGAGCGGGTGGGGTCGGTGTCGTCGATGCGCAGGATGAACGTGCCGCCGTTAGCACGGGCGAAAGCCCAGTTATAGATAGCGGTGCGGGCGCCGCCGATGTGCAGCTTGCCCGTCGGTGAGGGTGCAAAGCGGACGCGAACGTCTGATGCCATGGAAATCTCCTCGATTGCAGGATGGATGTCTAACCGCACCAGTATAAAGCATCAAAGCAACCTCCGCACAAAGGGCACCGACCTACTCATTGGGTAGCTAATTTTGGGACGGGGCTTTTTTAGCTACCCTATATCGAGATTGGTCTTAGGCTCCGAAGACTCCGGATTGGGTAGCTAAAAAAGCCCCGTCCCAAATTAGCTAACCAATGGCTCGGTGCGGAAAGGGTGTGAATGTTTGATTTACGCGCTATGATGTGCCCTTGCATAGAGAGCCCGGCGGAATGGTAACGGTCGCCGGGACACGTTTTTGAAAGGACAATCATGTCAGAAGAACTTCGTTCCATCCCGCCCCAACACGGGTCCTTTGTTTTTACGTCGGAGTCGGTGACCGAAGGTCATCCCGATAAGATCGCTGACCAGATCAGCGACGCCGTCCTCGACGCAATCCTCGCCAAAGAAATAGAGCTCCAGGAGCAGGGTTACATCGCCCCCAACGGCGTGCCTGCCAACGTGGAGAACGTCCGCTGCGCCTGCGAGACCCTCGTGACCACCGGCACCGTCATCGTCGCCGGCGAGATTCGCACCCAGGCCTACGTCGACGTACAGGAAATCGCCCGCGGTGTTATCCGCCGCATTGGCTACAACCGTGCCAAGTTCGGTTTTGACTGCGACACCTGCGGCGTTATGAGCCTCATCCACGAACAGTCACCCGATATCGCCCAGGGCGTTGACGAGTCCTTCGAGACCCAGACCGGCGCTACCACCGACCCGATCGACCTGATCGGTGCCGGCGACCAGGGCATGATGTTCGGTTATGCCTCCAACGAGACCAAGACCCTCATGCCCATGCCACACTACCTGGCAAGCCGCCTAGCCGAGCGCCTGGCCGCCGTGCGTCACGACGGTACCCTCGCCTATCTGCGTCCCGACGGCAAGACCCAGGTCACCGTGCGCTACGAAGACGGCAAGCCCGTCGAGGTCACGACCATCGTCATCTCCACGCAGCACGCCGCCGAGATCGAGGACATGGGCAAGATCAAGGCCGACCTCATCGAGCACGTCATCACCCCGGTCATGGCCGCCGAGAACATGCCGTGGGACAACGCGGACATCTACGTGAACCCCACCGGTCGCTTTGTCGTGGGCGGCCCCATGGGCGACACGGGCCTCACCGGCCGCAAGATCATCGTCGACACCTACGGCGGCTACGGCCGTCACGGCGGCGGTGCCTTTAGCGGAAAGGACTGCACCAAGGTTGACCGCTCCGCCGCATACGCCGCGCGCTGGGTCGCCAAGAACGTGGTCGCCGCCGGCCTGGCCGACCGCTGCGAAGTCGAGCTTGCCTACGCCATCGGCGTTTCCAAGCCCCTTTCAATCATGGTCGACACCTTCGGTACCGCTAAGGTCGCCGAGGACAAGATCGTTGAGGCCGTAGAGAAGACCTTCGACCTGCGCCCGGGCGCAATCATCCGCGACCTGGACCTGCGCCGCCCCATCTACGAAAAGACGGCAGCCTACGGTCACTTCGGCCGCGAAGACGCCGACTTCACCTGGGAGAAGACCGACCG
>UQLI01000028.1 GCA_900541715.1 uncultured Collinsella sp. | reverse complement strand
GCGCGTCGACGGCTCGGCCGACCTGTCGGCGGCCTGCCCGCGCCTGGCGGCGTGGCCGCGCTGCTGCAACGGGTGCGGCCGGTACCGTGCGATCGGCTGCAAGCGCCGCCCGCACGTATTCTGTGTTTCGTCAAGAGGATTTGAGCAAAAAGAGCATCGGAAATTGAGCAGTCGCAGCATCGGAAGCGCGCACGCTTTTTGAGCGGCTAGCCCTCCTGCATGAGGGCATGGCGGACGCGGTAGGACTCGCCGCGGAACTGGACGAGCCTCCCGTGGTGGACGATGCAGCCGATCACGGCGGCGGCCATCTGGTCGTCCCCGAACACCGACCCCCACCTGCTGAACTCCAGGTTCGTGGTGATTACCACCGACTGCCTCTCGTATGCGTCGGCGAAGACCTGGAAGAGCAGCCTCGCCCCGTCCGCGTCGAGCGGGAGAAACCCGAGCTCGTCGATGACGAGCAGGCGGGCCTTGCCGATGAGCGCGGCCTCCCGGTCGAGCCTCCCGTCGTCGCGGGCGCGCCTCAGGCGCATCACGAGCGAGGACGCCGTGAAGAAGCGCGCCTCGAGCCTCCTCTCGCACGCCAACGCGCAGAGGGCCGACGCCATGTGCGTCTTGCCGGTGCCGACGTCGCCCATGAGCACGAGGTTCTCCCTGCGCTCGACGAAGTCGAGCGCGAGCAGCGACTCGCGCCCCATGCCCTCCGGCCACGACACGGCCGACCAGTCGTAGCCGTCGAAGGTCTTGGGCGCCGGCAGCGCGCAGCGCCTGAGCAGCGTCGCGCGCTTCGAGGCCTCGCGGCTGGACCTCTCCGCCTCGAGGTAGCCCGCCAGGTACTCCACCTGCTTCGGGGTGCCGAGCCTCGACCACTCCTCCAGGACGGCGGTGGTGAGCGAGCACGACCGCCCGGCCTCCACGACCCTGCGGGCCAGCTCCTCGCTAGCTGCCATCGGCGACCGCCCCCTTCAGGAACCCGTCGTAGACCGACAGGTCGGCCCCGCCGGCCCCGCCGAGAGGGCGCGCGCAGAGAGGGGCGATGCCCCGCTGGCCTAGCCTAAGGGCGAAAACGGAATAGACGGACCGACCGTACGGTTGAGTCTGGGAAGAGGTGCCGGGCGGCGGGCGGAGCATGGCCACCGGACCCATCGAAACACATCTCCACCGTTCCTTCAACTGGGAAAACGGCGCCCCCGGGGCCCGGATGGGGCCTCGGGGGCGTTCGGCTAGCTGCGGGAACGGCCTGTCCGCCTAATGTGTTCGGCTGAGATCGGAAATCAACCCGCGGCTATTTTGACAACTTTTCGAGCAGGCGATCCTCTCGATGATTTTTATCCCCGTCCCAGAAAAATCATCGGCAAATGCACTACTTTGCACTAGTAAGAACACCGGTGGTGTCGAACGCCGGGGTAAAGCTCTCGTCTACCGCTCCACCTTCTTGCCAGAACATCGTCGTAAAGCCCAGGTCGTCGGCATGATCGAGCACCTGCTCGTACTCCTCGCGCGTCACGGCGCGTGCCAACTCGCCGCCTTGCTCGCGCATGAGCGCATTGGGGGTGTACTGGTTCATGACCGAAATCGGCACGTCACCCACCGTCTGCCACACCAGGTCCAGCACGCGGCACGAATCGTCCGCATGACCCGGCAGCACCAGATGGCGCACAATCATGCCGCGCTTCATGAGCCCGTCCTCGTCCACCAGCTCTCCCCCGCGGCGCTCGATCTCGCGCGCCATCTGAGCCAGGCCCGACACGGCCACACGTGGGTAGTCCTTAATATGAGAAAGCGACTGCGCAAGCCCGGCATCGGCATATTTAAAGTCGGTAAGCCACACGTCGACCAGATCGCCGAGCGCAGCCACGGCACTCGCCCGCTCATAGCCACTCGTGTTGTAGACGATCGGGATGTCCAGCCCGCGCGCCCGTGCCGCGGCAATCGCGGCAGGCAACAGGTGCGCATAGTGCGTCGCCGTCACCAAATTGATGTTGTTGGCACCCTGGTCCTGCAGTTCCAGCATAATCTCGACCAGGCGCTCAGGCGAAATCTCAAGGCCAAAATTGCCGGTCGAGATCTCGTGGTTCTGGCAGTAGATACATTTAAGCGAGCAGCCGCTAAAGAAGATCGTGCCCGAACCGGCCTCGCCCGAGATAGGCGGCTCCTCCCACATATGAAGCGCCGCGCGGGCCACCTTGAGCGTGTCGTTAGCACCGCATACGCCGCGCGCGCCCTCATCGCGCGCCGCACCGCAACGGCGGGGACACAAATGGCAGGCGGGCGAAAAAAGTTCGGTCAACGACGTCGGCATAAAAACATGCTCCAAAACAACAATTCAGCAGCTCAAACATAAAGGGCCAGGCCGCGTAGACGGCTCAAGCCCCAAGGCGCCGTAATCGTCCGACACGATTTTTGTAATGTCAAGACTGGAATCGACAAAGTGCCGCTTTATGATGTAGGTATTCCGCCCCCCGCGGAGCAACTGGGTGAACCGTCGCGTTTATTTAGGGAGCCCACACAGTCGTACCTAGTACAGGTATCCTTCGTTGTTAAGGACGCTGGAACAGTCGATGAGGGCACCCACCTGTTTTAGGTGGGTTCATTTTCGTAACGTGGGGGGTGGTTTTCTTTTGCCAAAAATCACCATACAGTCCATATGGATCCCCGCCGGCATCCCGACAAGCCATCGACAACATCCCAATATCTGGTAAGCGCGTGATTATCGCTGCGTGCAATTACATGCACCCCCCTTGGTCGAGTATTATGGTTCGGCTATGCCCTTTGCGCATGGCGTTCTTCTGACCTTTTCCTTCGACGCTTGGCGGTTTTTAGATTCATGGCTTCATCCCCGAGCTACATACCGTACCTATGCGTGGCAGCGGCGGCTTTTATCACGACCTTCCTCGCGGTGCCCCTGGTCAAGCGCTTGGCAATTAAACTCGATGCCGTCGACTATCCTTCTAAGCGCCGCATCAACACCAAGCCCATCCCGCGTTTGGGCGGAACGGCGGTGTTTTTGGGCCTGGTCGTTGCCTGCATTGTGCAAATCCTAGGCACCTGGCACCTAGGCTGGCCACCCGTCCTGGTGCCGCACCCGCGCCTTCACATTAGCTATCCCATGCTGGCGCTCTCCTTTACTGTCATCTTTGCGACCGGCGCTATCGACGACGTCTTCCAGCTCAAGCCCAAGCAAAAGCTGGCCGGACAGGTCCTCGCCGCGCTCATCGCCTGTATCGGCGGCCTAAAAATCGGCGTCATCGTCAACCCGTTTGCCCCCGGCGAGATCATACTCGGATGGCTCGCCTACCCCATCACCGTAATCTATCTGGTGGCATTCACCAACATCATTAACCTCATCGACGGCCTCGACGGCTTGGCCACGGGCATCTGCGGCATCGCCTCGTTCACCATGTTTTCGATGGCCGTTCTTTCGGGCCGCATCGACGCCGCCGCGCTCTCCATTGCGCTCTTTGGCGCCTGTCTGGCCTTTTTGCGCTACAACTTCAACCCCGCAAGCATCTTCTTGGGCGACTCGGGGTCGCTGCTTCTGGGCTTTGCACTGGGCTCCATCTCGCTGCTCAACGTGAGCCGCACCGCCGCGCTCACCTCGCTTATCATCCCGCTCATCGTTGCCGGCGTGCCCATCATCGACACGTTTAGCGCCATCGTGCGCCGCAGGCGCGCCCACATTAGCATCGGGCAGGCCGACAAGGGCCACATCCACCACCGCCTAATCCAAGAAGGCTACAACCAAAAACAGGCCGTGCTGCTCATCTATGCCTGGTGCATCATGCTTTCGGCCGGCGCCGCCGCGATTAACCAGGTCGAGGTGCCCATGCGTGTGCTCATCTTTACCGTGCTCGCCATTGGCTCGGCGGCCTTTGCCAAGCATCTACATCTGTTTGAGCCCGTGCTGCGCCACCATTACAACAAGCGTACGCACGAGGACGAGCTCGTCACCCCCGACGACCCCGCCTTTAAGCAGGAGGAGCGGGCAGCCGAGGAGCGCAAAGAAGAGCGCCACCACAAGCTCTAGGGCAAGCTGCCGAGGATGTGCCAAGGCACCGTTAGCCAAGCACGGCCGCGCCACACCCATCGCACATGCCGCACCACGCGCGTCCCTCTCCCGCCCCTCGCCTACTTACGCACCGCCCCTCCAATAAACGCGTTATCATCTTGACCCATGAACATACGTTAGGAGCAATCATGCCAAACGAGAACAGCTACGAAGTCGCGCTGCAAAAGAGCAACGCCATTCGCGAGGGCCTGGCCAAGACGCCCGAGAAGTTCACCATGCTCACCGGCGACCGCCCCACCGGCCGTCTGCACCTGGGCCACTACTTCGGTACCCTCAAGGGCCGTGTTGAGCTGCAGAACATGGGCGCCAAGACCAACGTGCTCATCGCCGACTACCAGGTCATCACTGACCGCGACACGACCGAGCACATCCAGGACAACGTGTACAACATGGTCATGGACTACCTTGCCTGCGGCATTGACCCCGACAAGACCATGATCTACGCGCACTCCGCCGTGCCCGCCGCCAACCAGCTCATGCTGCCGTTCCTGTCGCTGGTGTCCGAGGCCGAGCTGGCGCGCAACCCCACGGTAAAGGCCGAGATGGAGGCCTCGGGCCACGAGCTCACCGGCCTTCTGCTCACCTACCCGGTACATCAGGCCTGCGACATTCTGTTCTGCAAGGGCAACGTGGTGCCCGTCGGTCGTGACCAGCTGCCGCACATCGAGCTAACCCGCACCATCGCACGCCGCTTTAACAACCGCTACGGCAAGGTATTTCCCGAGGTCGAGGCACTGCTGTCCGAGACCCCGCTACTGCCCGGCCTTGACGGTCGCAAGATGAGCAAGAGCTACGGCAACGCCATCAACATCTCGATGACCGCTGAGGAGACGGCAAAGCGCATCAAGAAGAGCCAGACCGACTCCGAGCGCATGATCACGTTCGATCCCGAGAACCGCCCCGGCGTGTCTGGCCTGCTTTCGACGGCCGCCATCTGCACCGGTCGCTCCGAGGTCGAAATTGCCGAGGAGATCGGTATGGGCGGCTCCGGCCAGCTCAAGAAGTACGTGACCGAGGCCGTCAACGAGTACTTCGCACCGATCCGCGAGCGTCGCCAGCGCTACGAGAACGATCTGGATTACGTGAAGGACGTGCTGCACGAGGGCAACCGTCGCGCCAACGAGATCGCCGAGCAGACCCTGGCAGAGGTTCAGGACGCCATGGGTATGGTGTACTAGACCGATCTGCTGACTTGAGCTTTCGATTGCTATAGGGCGGGCGCTACGGCGTCCGCCTTTTTTGGAGCCGGACCGCTTCGGCTCCGTCCATCACACTCTCCCGACAAACAGGAACAGGCCCGCTGGCAGATAGTTGCCAGCGGGCCTGTTCCCGAAGTACACCGTTGAATCGCACAGAGGGGAGGGATGCGAATCAAACTCAACAGGGCAGGCTTTTTCATCGCCTATTGCCTGCTCCGTTGCTGAATACAATATAGTTCACCGTGGTTTACTTTGTAGTGTCAATATGCGCCGCCACACCTTCTCCATAAGTTAGCTCCGGTAAACTAAAACCACCACGAAGGGGACAGGCACCTTTGTGGTGGTTTCGGCCACGGCAGAGCTGTTAGAGTCCGGCAGGCCAGCGACAGGCGGCCAAGTCGACGTGCATGGGATCGGTAAACGTCACGCCCTCCCCCATTAAGAGCTCACGCTGGACATCGGGGCCGCCAAAGGCAAAGCCCTCACAGATACGGCCGTCGGCAAACACCACGCGATGACAGGGAATTTGGCCGGGGCGCGGGTTGCTGTGCAGCGCATAGCCCACATAGCGCGCGCTCCGCGGACGACCGGCAAGCAGCGCCACCTGACCGTAGGTGGCAACCATCCCCTCGGGAATCTGCTCGACCACCTCATACACCCGCTCAAAAAAAGCCCTCAGACGCCATCGCATGCTTCTTTCAACCGAAACAAGCATAAACCACCAAAAAGGTGCCTGTCCCCTTTGTGGTGGTTTTGACCGGAAAGCTAGTTGGCGGGGCGGAAGAAAGCTACGGCTACGGCGCCGGGGCCCACGTGGGTGCCGATGGTGGCGCCAATGGTGTGGATGGGCAGCTCGTTCTCGGTGTGTCCAGCCCACAGTGCCGCGCTGTCCTCGATATACTTCTTGAGCACGGCGTCCGAAAGGCCCGTATAGCCCAGCGCCAGCGGCATGGAAAAGTCGACGCCGCCCGCTTTTTCGACCTTCTGGTTGAGCAGGTTACGACCGTTCTTGGAACCGCGCGCCTTGCCCAGCTGCACGATCAGGCCGTCCTCGGCGGCCACCACGGGCTTAACGTTGAGCAGCGTGCCCACAGCGCCCGCAGCAGCAGACAGGCGACCGCCACGCACCAAGTACTCCAGCGTCTCGAGCAGACCGATAACCACCACACGGTCGCGCACGGCCTCGACGGCCGCCGCGATCTGGGCCGCGCTACGGCCCTCGTCCACCAAGCGCAGCGCATACTCGACCAGCACGCGCTCGCCCAGGGTGACGTTGTTGCTATCTACCACGAACACGTCGCCGCCCGGCGCCTCGGCAAGTGCGGTACGGGCACTCTGATTGGTGCCCGAAAGCTTAGCGCCCACGGTAATAATCACAGCCTCATCGCCGGCATCACGCGCCTCGGCAATAGCCTGCGAAAACGCGTACGGGTTGACCTGGCCGGTCTTGGGCAGCTCATCGCGCTCCACGAGCATCTCGTAAAAGCGCTGGTGATCGATGTCGACGCCATCCATGTACACATCGGTGCCAAAGGTGACGGACAGCGGCAGAACACGCAGAGCGGGGTGCTCAGCCGGCGACATATCGCTCGCGGAATCGGTAATAATACGAATGGACATAGCGAATCCTTTCTTTCGCGGACCTCTCGCGGGGAATTTTGACAGCAATGCCCCGGCACGGCATACGCACTCAAACGGGACTATGCAGTTGTTAATTGGAAGCAAATGCCTTGGCGGCCTTAGATCTCGCGCAGGGTGTTGAGAATCGTGCGCAGCGACGCATACATCTGCTCGCGCTGCTCCACACCCATAGCCTTACCGGTGGTATCGAGCACCTCGCGAATGATGCGGTCCGCCTCGCTCATGCTCTCGCCGCCCAGAGCGGTCAGGCGCACCGGAGCACGATACTTAACGGCGGCATCGCCCGAATCATCGACCTCGACGTAGCCACCCTCCTCCAGATGCGCCAGCGTACGCGAGACGGCGGCGCGGGTCACGCCTGCCATGCGAGCCAGGTCGGCGCCAGTCAGGCCGTCCTTGCTGCGCTCAAGATAGTACAGGCACATAACGTCGGAGCCCTTGAGACCCAGCCTTGCGCCCTCAGACGTCTTAATGCGCTGGATCTCCTTGTAGAGTCCGCTGATCAGTCCGACAAAGTCCTCGAAACGTGTCTCGTCGCTCTGCTGCATGGGAGACGACCGCCTTTCGCTTGCATAATGCTAACGGGTAAACATCTTAGCCGTACTTAACGGCCGGCAGCCCTGCACGCCCTATTTGTTAACCCATCAACATAAAAACCACCACAAAGAGGACAGGCACCTTTGTGGTGGTTTGGGCCGGCGAACATGATCCGCAGGCGTCGCTACAGCTCCACGCAGGGATTGTCGCGGGTCACAAGCGTCTTAACGACAACCGTAGCGCCCAGATAACGCTCGAGCAACTCGGCGAGACGATCAACGGCAGCCTGGCAATCCCCCATCCGCTCGGGCTCCACGCACTCAATCGCCAGGAACGCATCGGCCGAATCATCGGACAGCGCCGTTCGAACGCCGTCGCGCCAGTTCCAGCAGCGGCACACGGCGCCCGCATCATCGATGTAGGCGAGCTCGCCGGGCAGCGTCGGATCGTCCGCCTCCTCGCCAAGCGGCCAGAACGCATCGCCACCGTCGGTCACCTTCAGGCGAAGGCCTCCCTCGATCGCATGTAGGTCCTCGCCTCCGACGGGCAGCGCGTAGGTCAACGACACCGTGTTGTAGATGTCCACCGCGGGCGCAATGTGGCCCACCGGCTTGCCTTTGAGCACGCGTTTGAGCAGGTTCTCGATTGAGCAACGCGCGCCCTTTTTGGTCTTGAACAGACGATAGGCCTCGCGCCATGCCTTGACCGGTGCGTTCTCGCTGATAGTATCGCTGGTCAGATGACGCTCCGCATCGATATTGGCGCAGTCGAGCAACGCCGCAATCGCATCCACGTCCTCTTGAGGAATCTGAGCCGTGGGCTTCATGCCCTCCACGACCACAACACCGACCGCTGCCTGCGGAAACAGCTCCCAGAATGAATCCTCGGCAATAAAGCTCTTCATACGCTCTCCCTTCATTGTGCGCGCCCGAGTGAGGGCACCTAAACAAAAAGCGCCCTTACAACGGCCACCTTCAAAGTCCTACGGTGCCGTCACAAGAACGCTTGCGCTGTCCCCATCCGGAGAAGGGGACGATATGTCAGGCGTATTGTAACCCGAGTCATCCACACGAGCAAAACCACCACAAAGGTGCCTGTCCCCTTTGTGGTGGATATGGACTCACGGCGAAGCTAGTGGCGGAGTCCCAGCAGGCCGCGGCCGCGATGACGGGCCTCGGCGGACACCTGGGCGTGCGGGCCGGCGGCTTTGACGGACTCGGGCAGGTGCGAGTACTTCTTCTCGAAGTTCTCCTCGAACATCACCGCCAGGTTGTGCGCGGCCTCGTCGTAGCGCGCGGTGCTCTGCCAGTATTGGCGCGGCACCAGGATGCCATCGGGCACGCCGTGGCACGTCGTGGGAATGTCGACGTTAAAGATGTCGTCGTGCACGAACTCGCTATCCTCGATGGTGCCGTCGAGGGCGCGTGCGACCAGCGAGCGCGTGTAGGCCAGCTCGATGCGATGACCCACGCCGTAGCCGCCGCCAATCCAGCCGGTGTTGACCAGGTACACGCATGTGCGGCCGTCGGCAATGCGCTCGCCAAGCATCTTGGCGTAAACCATGGGGTCGAGCGGCATAAACGGCTCGCCGAACAGCGAAGAGAACGTGGGCGTGGGCTCGGTGACGCCGACCTCGGTGCCGGGAATCTTAGCCGTAAAGCCCGTCACAAAGTGGTACATGGCGGCATCGGCCGTCAGGCGTGAGATGGGCGGCAGCACGCCAAAAGCGTCGCAAGTCAGGAACAGCACGACACTCGGAGTGGTGCCCATGCCCTTAGTCCACGCGTTAGGAATGTGCTCCACGGGATAGGCCACGCGCGTGTTGTGCGTGATCGAGATGTCGTCGTAGTTGGGCTTGCGGTTCTCGTCAAGCACCACGTTTTCGCAAATGGCGCCAAAACGGACGGCGTTGAAGATCTCGGGCTCGTGGAAGGCGTCCAGGCCCTCGCATTTTGCGTAGCAGCCACCCTCGATGTTGAAGATGCCCATGTCGGACCAGCCGTGCTCGTCGTCGCCGATCAGCAGGCGCGTGGGATTGGCCGAAAGCGTGGTCTTGCCGGTGCCGGACAGGCCAAAGAACACGGCGGTCTCGTGCGTGACGGGATCCATGCTGGCCGAGCAATGCATGGGCAGCACGTCGTCCTCGACAGGCAGCAGGTAGTTCATGACACTGAAGATGGACTTTTTGATTTCGCCGGAGTAGCCGGTACCCGCGACCAAAATCACGCGCTCCTGGAAGTTGATGACCACGGCGGCGCTGGAGTTGAGGCCCTTGATGGCAGGGTCGCACTGGTAGCCGGGTGCCGCGAGCACGCAGAAGTCGGGCTCGCCGGTGCGCGCGATTTCACGGGCGAGCGGACGGGCGAGCATTTGCTTAATGAAGAGTGCCTGGCTGGCACGCTCGCAGGCAACAAGCAGGCGACGCGTGTGGTTGCGGTCGGCGCCCGCCATGCCGCGCGTGACGAACACGTCGCGCTCGTTGAGATAGTCGACGATGCCGGCCTTGATGGCCTCATAGCTCTCGACGGACAGCGGGCGGTTGACCGCACCCCAGGCGATCTTGTCGTGAACATCGGGGGTGTCAACGATAAAACGATCGTTGGGCGAACGACCAGTGCGCTCCCCCGTCTCGATCACCAGCGCGCCGTTGGATGCCATGCGGCCTTCTTCGCGGCGGATGGCGTGCTCGACGAGCTCCGCGGCGGGTAGATCGACCAGCAGACGGGGTTGATTCTCGGCGGGATCTTCAACGAGTGTAATACCAAAGTTGGACAAAACTTCTGCAGGGGTAACACCAGGCATGGGGCCTCCTTTAAAAACGCGACACGTGGACGCGGCGCGCACTTTACTCACGTAAAGCCCGTTGTACCCGATATGCAAAAACGTTTTTGCGACAAGGGCGGCAAGCCCGCCCAACGGTCAAAAATCGCAGGCAAGCGGCCTAGTCATTGGGGACGTTTTTAAACGCCTAGTCATTGGGGACACTCTTGAACAGGCAACATTCAAGGAGTGTCCTCGGATGCCGGCACTTAGGGACGTTCCCAAAGTGCCGGCACATAAGGAACGTCCCTAAGTGCCGACTACAGCGGCAGGTTTTGGCCGAGTATGGCTATGACGCTCATGAGGACCAGCATGCCGGCAGCGTAGGGTAGCACCGCGCCCAGGAGTTCGGCATCCTTACCGCGCACGTGCACGGCGGCAAGACCAATGGCGAGGGTCTGCGGCGAGATCATCTTGCCGGCGGCAACGCCAAGCGCGTTCAGCGCAACCATCCAGTAGTCACTCACGCCCAGCGCGGTGGCAGCCTGGCTCTGGATGGGGCCAAACAGCATGCCCGAGGACGTGCCCGAACCGGTCACGAAAGCACCGACCGCACCAATCCACGGAGCCAGAATCGGGTACAGACCGCCAGCGACCGCAATGCAAAATGCGCTGATCGACGAAATCATGCCGGCATAGCCCATCACCTTGGCGCAGCCCAGCACCGAAAGCATGGTGATAACCGTCGGCATCATCTGCTTCACAGTCGCGGCCAGCACCTCGCCCATCATGCGCGGCGAAGCGCCCTGAATGGCACCGCCGACAAACGCCGCCAGGAAAATCCAGACGCCTGGCGTGTTGATCCACGAAAACGTAAGCATACCGGGATTCTCACCGCAATACACCTGCACATGGCTCGCAAACGGCGCGAGCGCAGCATGTACAGCGGGCACCAGGTTGGACGTACCCAGCAGCAGTACAAAAATCAGAATGAAGCACGACCAGGCCGAAAGCGCCGATTTAACGGTGAGCTGTTCGCCGGCCTCGATATTCATATGGAAGCGTGCGTCCAGATGCCCCGACTTCTCGGCACGCATGGCAAGCGCAGCTGTCAGCGCGAGCGAAACGATGGATCCTACGACCACGGCCAGCTCGGGGCCCACAAACATGGCAACGACCAGAGCCGCGCCGACAAACGACACGCCGGAGAGCAACGCCACGCCGGCAACACCGTGCAGACGCTCGCCCACACTCGCGGCATTGCCCTGGTCATCGGCAACACGGCCCGCAACCAGCACAATAAATAGCGGCATCACCACAAAGAACGGTGCGAGCTGCACCAGCTGAACGGTCGCTAGGTGAAGGGAATCCAAACCCACCAGGTCGGCAACGGACACCGTGGGGATGCCGATGGAGCCGTAGGGCGTGGGCACGCCGTTGGCCAGCAGGCAGATGAGCACGGCAGGCACGGCCTCAAAGCCCAGGCCCGCGAGCATGCCGGCGGGAATGGCGACAGCGGTACCGAAGCCGGCCATGCCCTCCATAAAGCCACCGAAGCACCAAGCCACGAGCAGCGCCAGCAGACGGCGGTCGCTGCTGATGGAGGTGATCATGCTGCCGATCACGTCCATGGCGCCCGTGCGAACGCACAGGTTATACGTGAATACCGCGGCGATGATCACCAGGACGATGGGCCACAGGGCCATCAAAAAGCCTTCGAGCGAGGCGGTCGCGATCTGCGCTGCCGGCAGGTGCCACCATGCGAAGGCGAGCAAGCACGAAAGGACAAACGATCCGATAGCGGCCTTCCAAGCTGGCCATTTAAAGCACAGCAGCATCACGACCAGCCAAATAATCGGCACAAGAGCCAGTAAGAATGCGGCGACGTCCATAGGTAGAAGCTCCTTGGTACCGCGTGGGCGGCATCGGGGGTGTCACAAAACTTCAACAGGATACCGCACGTTTACCGACAAATTACAGCCGCCCGCCGAAATAATTGAACAATCCGTTCAAAAACACGAACGAACACCGTCGCGTCTATACTAAAGCGCAGCAATAGAAAGGACTCCGCTTTGAGCATCACGCCCCTCGATAGCATTCGCCGCGCCATCGCCCGCCGCAACGGCGTCTCCAACCCCGCTGCATCGAGAGACGGCGCCGCGAAGGCCCAGGGCGGCCGCATCGAGAACGGCCTCTTCCCTGCCTCGCACACTGCCGAGGAACTCGCACGCATCCAAGAGCTAAGTCAGCGCAACGCCGGCGGGCCCGATAGCAGCCAAGCCACACGTCGCCGGCGCGAACGCGATCGCAAGCCCGGCCCCGTCCGCCGCATGGTCAACGCTTGGTGGAACCGTCTGCTCGGTGCCGTCTACGGCGGCGGCTTCTCCATGCAGGAAGCGGAATACGAGGAGCACGCCACCCGCCGCGATTACCTTTGGAACGCTCTCGGCACCGCCGTGTGGGGCTTGGCGTTTCCGCTGCTCACCATCGTGTCCACACGGCTCGTGGGCGCCGAAGAAGCCGGCAAGTTCTCCATCGCCTTTGTCACCGGCACGCTCATCATGATCGCATGCAACTACGGCGTGCGCAATTTCCAGGTCTCGGACATCGACGAAAAGACGTCCTTCGCCTCCTACCAGCTCAATCGTTGGATCTGCGGAGCGCTCGCCCTAGGCTGCGGCCTCATGTATAGCAGCGCCCGCGGCTATGACGCGCAGATGGCGACGATCGGCCTGGGCGTCTACCTGTATAAGGTCATCGACGGCGTCGCCGACGTGTACGAAGGCCGCCTGCAGCAGGCCGACAAGCTCTACTTGGCTGGAATGAGTCAAACGCTACGCTCCGTCGGCGTCATCGCGGTCTTCAGCGTGGCGCTGTTCTTCACGCGTAGCATGCCCATCGCGGCCATTGCCATGGGCATCGCCGCGATCGCCTCGCTCGTGCTGGTCACCGCGCCGCTCGCCCTGCTCGAGACCGAAAAATCGCGCCGCGTAAGCCTGCGCGAGGTCGGCCACCTGTTTGTCCAGTGCGCCCCACTCTTTGGCGCGCTATTCCTGTTCAATCTTATCGAGAGCATGCCCAAGTTTGTGATGGAAGGCGCGCTGGCCTACAAGTATCAGCTGTACTTTAATGCCCTGTTCTTTCCGGCGCAGGGAATTTTGTTGAGCATTGGATTTATCTATAAACCGCAGCTCCTGCGTCTGTCGAGCATTTGGGCGAATCCGCGCAAGCGTCGCCGCTTTGACCTGATTATTGTTGCCGTTATGGCGCTGATCGTGGTCATCACCGGCGTGTGCGCCGCATTTATGGCAGGTCCCGGTATTCCCCTCATGAGCTTTATGTACGGTCTCAGCTTTGAACGCTACCGTACGCTGGCGCTGCTGATGGTCGTCGCCGGCGGCGTCACCGCGGCCATCGACTTTATCTACGCCATCATCACGGTGCTGCGCCACGCTGGAGATGTCACCAAGATCTACCTGATCTGCTTTGCCGTGAGCGTGGTGCTCCCGGTGATTCTGATCAATCTGCTCGGCCTGATGGGCGCCGTCGTGAGCTACCTAGCCATCATGGCCCTACTGCTGGTACTGTTGATTATCGAGTACGCCCACATCCGCCAACGCATAGAGAGGGACCGGAATCCGTACGGCGCCTAATTGCGGCGATGGGAGAAGCTAATTTGCGGTGGAATCACCCCGGCTGGAGTCTCGTTGCGGACACGCAAAACTAAGTGAGTAGACTTTTACCGAATCCCGGACCACACCGACAAAGCACAAGTCCGTGACCAGCGGTTTTATTGAGGCAAATATGTTGGGTGCTCGGCATTTCCAAAAAAGTCTACTCACTTAGCCAGCGGGCAGCCAAATGATTATTTAATCCCCGTCCCTGAAAAATCAATTTGCGGGCAGAAGGGCAAAAGTAGTCAAAAAAGGCCCCGTCCAAAATTAGCTACCCCTTGCACCGATTATTCGCCCGGGTTGATATTCGCGTAGAACTCCGCCCCATCATCGAGCCGCAGGATGCCCACGCGACCGAACTCGGAGCCGGTGGCGGCGGCGCAATCGATATCGATGCGATCGGGCACGCCGGCAGTGTCCTCGCCGCCCAAGCGCACGATCTGCCCTCGTCCCGATTCCTCATCGAGCCCCGCAAGACCACCGACCTCGCAATAACGCCCGAGCGACACCGTTGGCGTGTGGCCACTCACCACGACCGGGCCCTTGCCCTCGGCAGAAAGCAGCCCGGTCGACGCATCCCAATAGCCATGACGAATCCACAGCAGGTCATCGGACGACTGCACCGCGAGCATCTGCTGCAGCAGTTCGCGATCGGCACCCACCGCTCCAACGCCATCGGCACAATCGACGCCATGCTCAAGCAAAAACGCGCGCGCCGCCTTCATCTCGATTCCAGCATGTACCAGCAGATACGGGCGCTCCTCGGTCTCGACCACTGCGTAGAGCGGCAGCGCGGCCATCCATCGCACGAGCTCCTCGTATGCCTCAAATTCCATGTCGTTGAGCTGCTCGCGCGTCGTCCAACCACCGTTGATATCCCAGGTCTCGGCATCGAGCGGATCCTGGCCAATGATGGCATCGAGCATGATCTGCTCGTGATTACCCTTGAGCACGTGGGCGTTGGGCAGCGAGCGCACGAGTTTAATAACGCCGACCGGATCGGGCCCGCGATCGATCATGTCGCCCAGCACGTACAGCGTGTCGTCGGACGTCAACGAGATCTTAGACAGGGCTTCGTCAAGCGCACGCACGTGCCCGTGAGCATCAGATGTCACATAGATCGCCATGGTACGCCTCTCCTTGCATTGCGGCCGAAGCCCGGCGCCGCAACTAAAACTTCAAGTTGAACTTAAACGTTACCCATTGTACTCCGTTGCAATAAAGCTGGAAAGGGTTTCCGAGCAGAGGCAAAGACGGCAGCCGTCTATGACGATATCGCGCACGCCCGCAATCCAACCCCATAAACCCACCATCTTTGGGTACAAATAACCGTAGGCAACTGACCGTGCCACGCCAACCAACCAGGAGCGGACACCATCCATGAACCAGATCCTTCTCTTTATCGGCCTCGTCATCATTCTGTGTCTGACCATCAAACCCGTCGGCAAAAAGCTCCCCTTCCCCACCCTGCTCATCTTTATCGCGCTCGGCATGCTGTTGGGCGTCAACGGCCCGACGCATATCGACTTTAGCGACTACGCACTCACCGAAACCGTCTGCAGCACGGCGCTGCTGTTCATCATGTTCTACGGCGGCTTTAACACCAATATCGACCGCGCCAAGCCCGTCGCTGCGCCGGCGGTGCTGCTGAGCACGCTCGGCGTCGTCATCACTGCCGGCATCACCGGCGTGTTCGCCCACTTCGCGCTGGGGATCGACTGGATCGGCAGCCTGCTGCTGGGATCGGTCGTGGCATCCACCGACGCGGCGAGCGTCTTTAGCGTACTGCGTGAGCACAGCCTGTCGCTGAGAGGTGGCACCGACTCGCTGCTCGAGGTCGAATCGGGCTCCAACGACCCCGTCGCCTACATGCTCACCGCTGTGCTCGCTACACTCGCGGCCGGCGGCGACATCAACATTCCCGCACTGCTGGCCAAGCAGATTATCCTGGGCGTGGGCCTGGGCCTTGCCATCGGCTGGGCGGCGGGCCGCCTGATTGAACGCGCGCACGCAACGGCCAAGGACGCGCAGACCATCTTTTTGTTCGCCGTGGCCATCGTCGCCTACGCGCTGCCGAGCTACCTGGGCGGCAACGGCTTTTTGGCTGTATACCTGGCCGGCATTGTGCTGGGTGCCAGCGACATCACCGGCAAAGTCGAGATGGCGCACTTCTTTGACACCCTCACCGAGATGGCAGAGATGACCATCTTCTTTTTGCTGGGCCTGCTCGTTACACCCGCACGCCTGCCGCAAATGCTGCTACCGGGCCTGGCACTCATGGCGTTTATGCTCTTTGCGAGCCGCCCCATCGCCGTAGGCATGCTGCTGGCGCCGTTTAGGACGAACCCTCGCCAGGTTGCACTCGTAAGCTGGGCGGGTCTGCGCGGAGCAGCTTCGGTCGTCTTTAGTCTCTTTGCCGTGGTGGCCGGCGTTCCCGGCGGACACGACCTATTTGACCTGGTGTTTGTGATTGCCGTGTCGAGCATTGTGGTGCAGGGCTCGCTGCTGCCGGCGGTGGCGAAGAAGCTCGATATGATCGATGCGACCGGCGACGTGCGCCGCACCTTTAACGACTACCGCGACGAGGACGGCATGTCGTTTGTAAAGCTCAAGGTGGGTGCTGGCCATCCGTTTGCCGAGCGCTCGCTCGCCGATATTGGCAGCGCGACGGACATGCTCGTGGTCCTGGTGCTGCGCGACGGGGCGCACCCGGTGCTGCCCAACGGCGATACCGTGATCCAGGAAGGCGATCTGCTGGTGATGGCCGCCCCAACGTTCGAAGAGCGTGCCGAGGTTACGCTGCGCGAGGTCACCGTAACCCCCCACGGTCGCCTGGCCGGCCAGCGTCTTCGCGATGTGCCGCAGGGCAAGCACCCCTTTATCGTGGTGATGCTCAAGCGCGACGGCCAAACGATCATCCCCGACGGCAACACCCTAATATACGCCGGCGACGAAGCCGTCATCGCCACGCTCGCGTCGTAGCGGGCAGGAGGTAGCTAATTTGCGACGAAGAGATCAAGCGCCTAGAAAGCCTCATGCCTTCGCTCGCAGATTTGGATTTGCCTGAGGAGTAAAGCACCCCTCCCCCATGTAACCATCCTGTAAATCATAGCGGCGCACTCGGGTTTTGCTGTGATGCGGTCGCGCCTAGCGCTCCACTGTGCTAAAGTATCCCGAACGTTCAAACGACTACGAGGGAGACTAGAAGATGGCACGTGTGCACAACTTCTCAGCTGGCCCGGCCGCGCTGCCTACAAGCGTGCTCGCCGAGATCGCCGACGAGATGATGGACTACCGCGGTTGCGGCATGTCCGTGCTCGAGATGAGCCATCGATCTAGCATGTACCAGCAGATTATCGACGACGCCGAGGCAACCCTGCGCCGTCTGCTGAGCATCCCGGACAACTACCGTGTCCTGTTTTTACAGGGCGGTGCCACGCTGCAGTTTGCGGGCATCCCCATGAACCTCATGCACCGCGGCCGCGCCGGCTACATCGTGACCGGCAACTTTGCCAACAAGGCATACAAAGAAGCCGCCAAGTACGGTGAGGCCGTGCTGCTCGCGAGCTCCGAGGACACCAACTTCGACCGCATCCCCGACATGGCCGACATCAATGCGCGCATTGCCGCCGAGGCCGCAGGCGACGGGCTCGACTACGTCTACATCTGCCAGAACAACACCATCTTTGGCACCATGTACCACGAGCTGCCCAGTTGTGGCGATGTGCCGCTGGTCGCCGATGTCTCGAGCTGCTTTCTGTCGCAGCCGCTCGACGTTGAGCGCTACGGGCTCATTTACGCCGGAGCGCAGAAAAACGCCGGCGCCGCGGGCGTGACCGTGGCCATCGTGCGCGACGACCTCATCGCAGATGGCCCCGCCTTTGCGCAGACGCCGCAGTACCTGGACCTTAAGACCCAGGCCGCCAAGGGTTCCATGCTCAACACGCCCAACACCTTTGGCATCTACGTGTGCGGCAAGGTGTTCCGTTGGGTTGAGCAGACCGGCGGACTTGCCGCCATGGCCGAGCGCAACTGGGCCAAGGCCAACCTGCTCTACGACCTGCTCGAGCACAGCGTGCTGTTCCATGGCACCACACAGGCCGACAGCCGCTCCATCGCCAACGTCACCTTCCGCACCGGCGACGCCGAACTCGACGCGGCCTTTGTCGCAGGCGCGGCAGAGCACCAGATTCAAAACGTCAAGGGCCATCGCCTGGTAGGCGGCATGCGCGCTAGCGTCTACAACGCCGTAACCATGGAAGATGTGCAGGCACTGGCCTCGTACATGAAGGACTTCGAAGCGCAGCTTAGTTTGAGCCCGCGATCTAACTAGCCCGCAACGCGCGGGCCGATCAGCCATCTCAGACCACCCTGTATAGATCAAAACCTGCTAAGGAGTTTTCCATGCGCAAGATTAAAACCATCGATGACATTACCAAGGACGGCAAGGTCGAGTTTGGTGAGGGCTACGAGTTTGTGAGCACCGCCGAAGAGGCCGACGCCATTCTGATGCGCTCGACCGACCTGCACGGCTACGAGCTGCCCGAGGGCATCCGCGCCATCGCCCGCTGCGGCGCCGGCGTCAACAACATCCCCGTCGAGGAGTACGCCAAGAAGGGCGTCGTCGTCTTTAACTCCCCCGGCGCCAACAGCAACGCCGTTAAGGAGCTCGTCCTAGGCATGCTGGTGCTCTCGAGCCGCGGCGTGGTGCAATCAATGAACTGGGTGCGTGACAACGCCGACGACCCCGAGATTCAGGTCGATGCCGAAAAGGCCAAGAAGGCCTTTGTGGGCCGCGAGCTCAAGGGCAAGCGCATCGGTGTCATCGGCCTGGGCAACGTGGGCTCCAAGGTCGCCAACGCCTGCGTCGATCTGGGCATGGACGTTTACGGCTACGACCCGTTCATTTCCGTCGAGCACGCGTGGGTGCTGAGCCGCGAGGTGCAGCGCGTGGGCACGCTCGAGGATCTCTGCCGCGGCTGCGACTACCTCACCGTGCACGTGCCCAGCAAGGCCGACACCATCGGCATGATCAGCACCGAACAGATTAACCTGCTGGCACCGGACGCCGTGCTCATCAACTACGCGCGCGAAACCATCATTGACGAGGACGCCGTCGACGCCGCCCTGCGCGAGGGCAAGCTCAGCTGGTTTAGCTGCGACTTCGCCACGCCCAAGACGGTCAAGATGCCCAATACGTTTATCACCACGCACTCGGGCGCCGGCACCGGCGAGGCCGAGGCCAACTGCGCCGACATGGCCATCAGCGAGCTCAAGGATTACCTGGAGAACGGCAACATCGCACACAGCGTCAACTACCCCGCCTGCAGCATGGGCAAGGCGCGCGCTGCAAGCCGCATCGCCTGCCTGCATGCCAACGTGCCCAACATGATCGGCCAGATCACGGCCATCCTGGCCAAGGACAACGCCAACGTGCAGCGTATGACCAACGAGTCCGCCGGCGAGAACGCCTACACCATGTTCGACACCGACGAACACCTAGACAGCAGCACCATCGAGGCGCTCAAGCAGATTCCGTCGATGTATCGCGTGCGCGTGATCAAGTAGCGCCGACTGACCTGACGGGCAGTTCCCCATGTGGCCTGCCCGTCGCTGACATTGAATGCCCGCGGGGGCGCCTTTCGCACGAGAGGCGCCCCCATTTTTGTGAGCGCTCCATTAAATGCACTGAGCCGCTTCTTGGCATACAATCTGTATGTTGACCTAACTATCTGTGAGGTGCCTATGGTTGATACAGATTTTGCTTGGCGGCTTACGCAAGGGCTCGTGCGGATCGACAGTTCAGACCCGGGTGCGTATGAGGACGAGATTGAGCGCTATATCAAAGCGTTGGTTGAGGAACGGTTGGCGCAGCTGAGCTATCCGGTACTCGATGCCGTGCAGATTGCAGAGCACGAAGTACTCCCCGGACGCCGCAATCTAATGGTCACCGTGCCGGGCCAAAGCGACGAGCCACGGCTCGTCTACATCTGCCATTTGGATACCGTCACCTTGGGCGATGGCTGGGACGCGGACATTCCGCCGCTCGGAGCGATCGTGCGCAACGATAAACTCTACGGCCGTGGTGCCTGCGATATGAAGGGTGGCCTGGCCTGCGCCATTGCCGCACTGGTCCATACGCTCGAGCGCGTGGCGGCAGAAGGCGAGCTGCCCCACCGCGGCTTTTCACTCATCTGCTCGGTCGACGAGGAAGACTTTATGCGTGGTTCAGAGGCAGCTATCGATGCCGGCTGGGTCGGCTCGCGTGAATGGGTGCTGGACACCGAGCCCACCGACGGACAGATCCAGGTGGCGCACAAGGGTCGCACGTGGTTCGAGATCGAGATGACCGGCGTCACGGCGCATGCGAGCCAGCCTTGGAAGGGCGCGGATGCCGTCGCCGCCATGGCCGAGGTCGTGTGTTCGCTCCGTCGCGCGTTTGTGGCGCTGCCCGCGCACGATGAGCTGGGGCCTTCGACCATCACGTTTGGCCAAATCGAGGGCGGATATCGCCCCTACGTCGTACCCGACCGCGCCAAAGCCTGGGTCGACATGCGACTGACCCCGCCGACCGATACGGCCGCCGCGACGCGCATGGTAGAGCAGGCCATCGCCGGCGCCGAAGCCGCCGTTCCCGGTTGCCATGGCAGCTACACCGTGACGGGCGACCGCCCCGCCATCGAGCGCGACCCGAACTCTCCCCTTCTAGCAGCGCTCAAGCGTGCCGCCGATGACGTGACGGACGCGGACACGACCGTCGGCTTCTTTACCGGCTACACCGACACCGCCGTCATTGCCGGCAAGACAGACAACCGCAATTGCATGAGCTACGGTCCCGGGTCGCTCGCGCTCGCGCACAAGCCCAACGAATATGTGCCCCACGCCGATATCGTTCGTTGTCAGCAGGTGCTAATCGCGCTCGCCGATAACGTGCTCTGGGACGCGAGCGGCCAAGTTGGGGCATAATAAGCCGCGAACAAACCGACTCGTGCGTTAGGACCGCCCATGAAAGCACTTCCGTTTCCCTGCATCCGCCCGGCTCAGGACCGCGTGCTCGAGGCGTTGCCCGCAATGGGCAGCATCCTGAGCGGCAACGATGCTCTGCGCGGAGCCATTGCCGATGGCCTGATGCTCAAGGACCCGGGTGCGGCGTATTACGTGTACGAATGCTCGGGCGAGCCGGGACGTGTGACGGGTGTCGTGGCGATCTGCCCGACGAGTGTACTTGCGGGTGGCAAGGGCGATGCCAGCGCTGACGTGGCCGCCGCCGCGCGCGCGATCGCCGAGCTCAAGGTGCAGCCGCGCCCCGTGTCGCTCGCCTACGAGGCCTCGCCCGTCATGGATATCATCCTGGGCGCCGCCAAAGAGGGCGCGTCGCTCTACGCCGTCACCGACCCCGCGGGCATTACGCACCGCGCGTGGGAGGTCAAGCGCGAGGACGCCGTCGGGGCCATCCGCGCTATGCTCGACCAAGCACCGGAGCCGGCACTGGCCGACGACCCCGCCTACGCTGCCGCGCTGACCGGGGCGTCGCAGCTGCTGGCCGATGAGGCCCGTTCCGCCGGAACGTACACCGGCAAGGAGCCGTTCAACTTTACCGTTGCCGTGCTCTTCCCCGCTGCGCAGGTCAGCGGCGGCGCGCCGCAGGTTCCGACAGGTCTGCTCACGCACCAGGTCGCGCGGTTCTAGCAAGACCAGACCGCCCAGCACAAAAATCGGCAGCTCAACAAACAGGGGGCGGAGATGCAGCAGGTACATGCATCTCCGCCCCTTTTGCGTCGAGAAGTTATGCCGGCGACCCGTGCCGCCGCGCTCGCGTTATCCGCGCTGCGGACCTGCAGTAGCCACAAGCGGTTCAAGCCCCAGCTCGCGCGCGTAATCCTCCTGCGTAAAAATCTCAATCAGCTCAAACGTGCCGGCCTCGTCGTTAAACACGAAATGCAGCACCGAGCAGTTGCCCGGCACACGATCGCGCTCGTCAGCCGCCGCACCCTTCACGTGGTCCATGAACTCCTTGATGGCCGAGCCATGGCTTACCGCGAGCACGCACATATGGTCCGGACGCTGCATAAGCTCGGTCAGCGTCGCCACCATGCGCTCGCGCACTTGCATCTGGCCCTCGCCGCCAAACTGGCAATAGAAGTCGCGCCACGGGCGCTCGGGCATGAGCACCACGCGCTCGGCCTCAAAGTCGCCAAAGAACCACTCGCGCAGGCCGTCCAGGCGCTCGTACGCCAAGCCCGGCCACAAGTTGGCGATAGTCTGCTCGGTGCGATGAAGTGTGGAGGTGTAAGCATGATCGGGCTCAATGCCGCGTGCGCGCAAAAACATACCGGCGCGCGCCGCCTGATCGCAGCCCAGCTGCGTAAGCGGCGAGTCACTCCAACCCTGAATGATGCGCTTAAGGTTGAATATTGTCTGCCCATGACGAACCAGATACAGGTCTTTATTCATAGGGGTCCTTTCGTTCGTTACCAACACAAGAGCGAAAACGCCCCGTCGCAATAGCCAAAATGAAGCACGGCACCGTTGTCGGGTAGCTCTCCCTCGCCAGTCACATACTCAAGAAACTCCTGGCAGGCTGAGCCGTGGGAAACCGCCAGCACGCAGTCGTGTTGCGGCCTGGCCATGATGCGGGACAGCGCCGCGACCATGCGCGACTGAAGCTGCACTTCCGACTCGCCGCCAAAGGCCACCGGATAATCGCCCCAGGGCTGCGGCGGCATCTCGCGATTTGATGTGCCCTCCAGCGAGCCAAAATGCCACTCACGCAGGTCATCGACCAGCTCAATGGAACGGCCCTCGCCAACGATAAGCTCGGCCGTATGCCGCGCCCGGCCCAACGGCGAGGAATACACATGATCAAAGGCCACGCCACGCGCCGCAAACGCCGTACGCGCCGTCAGCGCCTGCTCGCGCCCGCGCGCCGTAAGCGGCGAATCGTGCCAGCCCTGCAAAATGCTCTGCACATTGAGCTCAGTCTGCCCATGCCGCACCAAATACAGATCTGCCACACACCCTCCCCTCGTACCACCACAAAGGGGACAGGAGTCTTTGTGGTGATTTTGCCGCCGGATTGCGCCGCAACGACGCACAACTACAGCAGCACGTCGGCAAGCGGACGCTTGGGTACGTGGTGCACCCGCGCCTCGTCGCGCCAATAATTGATGGAGCCGTCGGGGTTGGAATCGATCGCATCGATCACCTGTGTCTCGGCCGGAACGCCAAACGCCATGATCAGCTTGAGCTCATATTTGTCGTTATCGAGCCCCATGGCATCGATCGCGTGGGGCGTAAAGGCCTTGAACATGCAGGCTGCCACCTCGGGCGTGGCACTGCGGGCGGCGAGCATCATCGTCTGCGCGGCAATGCCCGTGTCGACATCGGTAATGGGAGCGGCGGGCTTGCCCGGAACGGCGCGCTTAGCAAGAATCGCGATGTAGCCGGTCGGGCGCTCACCCTCGGCAGGACCCGGCCAGTCCTTAAGTGCGCCGGCCCATGCGAGCTCGTCAAATACACGCGCGCAGTCCTCTGCACCGCTTACCACATGAAAACGCAGACGCTGAGCATTGGCACCACAGGGAGCCAGGTGCGCAAGTTCCGCCAGCTCGAGCAAAAACTCGCGCGGCACGCGCATGGACTCGTCAAAGCGGCGGCACGTGCGGGCGCGGCGAACCAACGCATCAAACGCGTCCAAGCCGAGCTTTTCGCAACCCTGCTTTGCCATCGACTCAGCGCTTACCGGCGCCGCGGGAACTGTTTCGTTCATAGGGACCCCCAATTTCGGGCAATTGTTCTTAGGAAAATCTAACCTAAAACGTAGGCAATAACGAACAGGGCTGCAATGTTCTACACCTGTTGAATAGAAAATCGCGACGTGGGGAACAACGGAAACAATTCGGGGCCTTTGGGTTACGTTTCACCCTCCCCGACCCATACGTCAGCGCCTTTAGGCGATACTGGTCGTAACGATCAAGGCTTACGCCGCACGGAAAGGAGACATTATGGGCATCTTTAAGAACGATGACCAAAAATCGAGCCAGTTTGGATTTGACGAGAAAAGCATGGCGGGCAAAGCCGTCAAGGCCATACGCTGGATCTACGCCATCACGGGCGTCTTAGCGCTCATTGCTGGTATCGCGCTGCTTTTTGCACCCGCCAAGTCCCTCGTCTTTTTGATGACTGTCCTGGGTTTTTACTTTGTAATCACTGCTGCCATCAGGCTGTTCACTGCCATTTTTGAGCCGCTGCTGCCCACCGGCTGGCGCGTGACGAGCATCATCTCCAACCTACTCATTATCTTGGGCGGCGTCATAATCCTGCGCAACCAGGCCTTCTCGACCGCGACGCTCACCACGATGGTGGTTATCGTGGCCGGCTTTGGCTGGATTGTCGAAGGTGTCATGTCCATTCTGGAGTCCGAGCTTTCGTCCAACCGCGCCCTCGCTATCCTGAGCGGTGCACTCTCCATCATCGCCGGCATGTTCGTGTTTATCTATCCGCTATGGTCGGCCAAGATGCTCGTCATCTTTAGCGGCGCCGCGCTGCTGGTGTTTGGCGTTACGCTGATTGTTCGCGCTATTCAATTTGGCAAACTGGTGCACTAGATGCCGCGAACGCTCTTTATTGATGCCGACGCCTGCCCGGTCACGCGCGAGTCGATTGACTGCGCGCGGCGGGCGGGCGTCGCCGTTGTTATCGCCGGCAACAGCACGCAAAACCTGGAACGGCACATTCGCCGCGACGACCCGCGCGATGCCGAGCCCGCGCGACGCGGCTTTTGGGTCACGACGCTCGACGTGAGTGTGGGCGCCGACAGCGCCGACTTTGCCATTGTCGAACGCCTGCAGGCGGGCGACGTGGTCGTGACGCAGGACATTGGCTTGGCGAGCATGGTGCTCGGGCGCGATGCCGCCGCCATCGGTGTGCGCGGGCGCGTCTACGACAAAGCGACCATCGACATGCAGTTGTTTATTCGCCACGAGGAAAAGAAGGTGCGTCGCGCTGGCGGTCGCACCCGCGGGCCGGCAGCCTTCACCAGCGAAGATCGCGCTCGCTTTAAACGCAACCTCACCGAGCTGCTGCGCTAACCAAGGTAGATTTTTGGGACATGTCCGGAAATCTGCTTTTTGCTTTGGGCGGTGTGAGCGCTCAAAATCCATGGCTCAACAAAAAACGGGTTTCAAAATGCCATGCGTCGCCGCATTGTGCAGGCGCCGAGCATGGCTATTTTGAAACCCGTTTTGTTAGGCCCACTTAGAGGCCGAAGGCGGATAGGATGAGGCCCCAGCCGGCACCGATGACGTACATCATGATCAGGAACAGGACGTTTTCGCGGGCGCTGCGGTTGGTGCGGAACAGCACCAGGTAGCCCACACCGGCGGAAATGAGCGTGCCGGCGAGCATCGGCGCCAGCTGTAGCGCGCCCTCCAGGTACAGCTGCGTGATAACGACGCTAGCCGAGCAGTTGGGGATCAGGCCGACGAGTGCCGAGCCCAGGACCGCAAGCGTCTCGTTACCGCGCAGGAACTGCTCGATTGCGGACTCGCCGAACGTCTCGAGTACGGCGACCAGAATCAGCGTCACCAGAAAAATGAATACCGAGACCTGCACGGTGTGCGAGATCGCGCTGCGGATGATCGACAGGACAGGCGTCCCTTCGTGGGAATGAGAGTGACCGTGACCATCATGGTGTTCATGTTCGCCCTCATGACCGTGATCGTGGCCATGTCCGTGTTCGTGCTCGTCCTCGTCTTCATCGCAACCGCAATGGTCGCGCTCGCACAACTCGTGGATGTGGTCGGCGCTCACGCCTGCCTCGGCCACCTCGTCGATGATGTCACCGCCGCTGTGGTCGTCGTGCGCGCAGTTCACGTGGGCCGGGTTGGCCGCGGTTCCCAGCACGGTACGGCGAATCGCCGCGTGCGCGCGGGCGTTACGGCGCAGGCCGCGAATGGCAGCGTCCACGATAAAACCCGTGACCAGTGCGACCAGCGCTTTCGAAGCCAAAAGCATCGCCATAGTCTGCACGGGAACCTGCTCGGCAAGTAGCAGCGGCAGCATCTCGTCGGAGGTCGAAAGGAACACCGCCACCAACGTGCCCAAGGTCACGACACGGCCGGCGTACAGCGTTGCTGCCATGGCCGAAAATCCGCACTGCGGCACAATGCCCAGCAGCGAGCCAACCACGGGACCCGCAGCGCCGGCGCGCTTGATAGCGCCGTTGACGCGGTCGCCCGCAACGTGCTCAAGTGTCTCGAGAGCAAGATACGTCACCAACAAAAACGGCACCAGCGACAGCGTGTCCTTGCCGGCGTCGAGCAGAATATCAATCAGTAAATCCATGACGGATGGAACCTTTCGTGTCTTTCGGCAGCATTGTAAAAGTCCTAGCGGTCAACTAGGGTATTGTAGTTGTCCTAGGCGCGATGCCAATAGTTGCCCATGGTAAACTATCATCTCGCCACATCTTAATGACCCTGAGCCGCACGACGCGGCCCATCCAAGGAGCAGTTATATGAACGTTTCACAAGCACTCGAATACGAGCGCCAGCCGTTTATTCCCATGTTTATCTATGGCGATCACGGCGCCATGGAGTCCGAGCGCCAGAAGGGCGAGGAGGCCCTCAAGGTGCTCGAGACCGAGTATTTTACTGCCGAGGGCGACCCCGGCTTCGACTTTGCCACCGTGCGCGACCTGGCCGACCGCAACCGCGACCTGTGCGACCAGATTGGCGAGGCGCGCCTGCGCAACGTGACGCCCGCGACGCTTTCGCGCGGTCTGTCCGATGCCGACACCTGCGCCGCCATCGGCAAGATGCAAAAGCGCACCGCCGCGTCCGTTATGCGCGAAATCCGCGGCGACCGCGACGCGCTCGGCGTGGCCTACGCCCGCAAGCCCATCCAGGGCACCGTGCTCGGTATCGACATCGAGACCACCGGCCGTGCACCCGAGCGCGGTTATATCATCAACGTGGGCTGGGAGATCATGGAGCTCACCAGCGACGCCGTCCCGCACGACGCCGAGGCACACTACTGTGGTCTGCCCGACATCTACCGCGGCGAGGATGTACCGCTGTCGAATATCCACCACATCACCTGGGACGACATCGACGGCAAGAAGCCGTTCCGCGAGAACAAGGAGCTGCAGAAGCAGCTGCTCAAGCTCATGAAGAAGTACCCGTACATGGCACACAACGCCGCGTTTGAGGACAGCTGGTTCAAGATCCACCTGGACGGCTACGCCGAGGCACGCCGCGCCGGCAAGATCATCGTCATCGACTCGCGCCAGATCTGCCGCAGCCTGGATGCCGACGTCCGCTCGCTCCCCCGCGAGTCCGCGCCCGCCGCGCTCGAGAACTGGGCGCGCCGCCGTGGCACCCTCGCCGCCGATGCCAACGAGCAGCATCTGGGCCTGGACGACACCGATCTCATGCTCCGCACGGTTCAGGCCGAGTTCAACCTCAAGAACCTATTCGCGAAATAACCGATCCATCTGCGGGAGCGCCTGCCAGGCACAGCGCAATCCGTCTGGGCACACCGACACGCAGTAAACTAGGGCGCAGCCTTATGGCTGCACCCTAGTTTTCATCAAAACGAGCAAATACGCGTGCTTCACATAGTCGGCAGGTCGCGCGCGCAGACGTGGTGTAAGAGTGTCCTGAGGTCCGTCGCTGCAAGTC
>UQLI01000027.1 GCA_900541715.1 uncultured Collinsella sp. | reverse complement strand
AAGCCCGCCATCGTGCGCGGCAACGCCTCCGAGATCATCGCGCTCGCCGGCCTGTGGGGTCTTGAGGGCGAGGCGGCCGATCTGAGCCGCGTGCGCGGTGTCGATACCACCGACACGGTAGACGCCGCCCGCGATGCCGCCGTGGCGCTCGCCCGCTACACCGGCGGCGCCGTTGTGGTCTCGGGCGAAGTCGACCTGATCACCGACGGCATGACCGTGGCCAAGTCCCACGGCGGCAGCCCGCTCATGTCCAAGATCACCGGTTGCGGCTGCTCGCAAGGCGGCGTGCTGGCTGTGTACGCCTGCGCTGCCGACCCGTTTACGGCCGCCGTCTGCGGCACCGCCGTCTACAACGTTGCCGGCTCGCGTGCCGCCGCTGTCGCCGACGCCCCGGCAAGCTTTAAGGTCGCCTTTATCGACGAGCTCTACCGCGCAACCGCCCAGGACATCGCCAACAACCAGCTCGACCTCGAGGAGGCATAGGCCATGTCCGAGCCCGCAACCAATGCCGGCATGAATACGCTCGTCGCCGTGGCCATCGCCCCGTGCGGCACCGGCGATGAGCTGTCCGCCGAGGTCGCCGAGGTCGTGCGCGTCATTCGCGAGAGCGGCCTTCCCAACCGCACCACCTCGATGTTCACCGAGATCGAGGGCGACTGGGACGAGGTCATGCAGGTCGTGCGCGACGCAACCTTTGTGTTGGCGAGCAAGGGCATCCGCACCGAAGTCGTGCTCAAAGCCGATATTCGACCCGGATTTACCGACACCATGACCGGCAAGCTCGAGCGCATGGAAGCTCAGATCAAAAAGCAGGAGGAAACACGATGAGTATCCGCGACAACCTTGATATCTCGGCCTATCTGGTGCTCGGCCCCGAAAACACGCTCGGGCGCCCCGTGGGCGATGTGGTGGCCCAGGCACTCGACGCCGGCTTTACCTGCATCCAGGTGCGCTCCAAGGTGGCAAGCGCCCGCGAGATCATTGCGCTGACCGGCGACGCCGCGCAGGCAATCGCACAGGCCGGCAAGACCGGTCAGGTCGCTTTGCTGATTGACGACCGCCTGGACTGCGTACTCGCCGCGCGCGAGCAGGGCATTGCTGTCGGCGGCGTGCACGTGGGTCAGAGCGACATTCCCGTCGAGGTCTGTCGCAAGCTGCTGGGCCCCGATGCCATCGTGGGCCTTTCGGCCCGCTGCGAGGAGATGCTCGAGTACGTCAAGACCGCCGACATGAGTCTGGTCGACTACCTGGGCATCGGCCCGCTCCACGAGACCGAGACCAAGCGCGACTGCGGACGCGCGGCCGATGGCTCCATCATCACCAAGAGCTTTGAGGACCTGGCCGCACTCCACATGGCAAGCCCCGTGCCCATCGTGGTGGGCGGCGGCGTTAAGACGGCCGACTTGCCGCAGCTTAAGGCAACCGGCGTCGACGGCTTCTTTGTGGTGAGCGCCGTCTGCAGTGCCGACGACCCCCACGCCGCAGCCAAGGAACTTGTCGACACCTGGCAGCAGGCATAGGCATAGGCCGAGCAGCTGATTCGTAACCTCATATCTTCAATAGCGGAAAGCGCATCCCGGTTCGAACGTCCATTCCGGGATGCGCTTTCCGTATGCGAACCTTACCCCGCCAGATACGCTTTCAACGCCGGCAAAGTCGCCTCCGCATCGTGGCGGCCGACCTGGTAGATGCGCTCGAGCTCATCCGGTTCGCGGCACAGCGACGGCACCTTCACCGATTCGCTCGGCCGCACCACAAAGACCTCGCCGGCAGCCTCGCGACGTGCCAGGTCATCGAGCGTGGCATTGTAGACCTCATGCCGATGCTCAAGCGCTGCGACAAACTCCGGATAGTGACGGAACACGCGCCGCAGCATGGACATCACACTGTTGGGCTGCTTCACAAAGCCCGCCGGCTGCGTGAGCACCACGATATTGCGGTCATACCCCTGCGCAAACAGCCACGCGCTGGGAATAGAATCAGCCACGCCACCATCCAGATACTTATGCCCGTCAATAGCAACGGGACGCGTCGCCACGGGAATTGCCGACGACGCCCGAATCCACTCGATATCGCGCTCGTCGCCATACGGCAAATCGTGATAGACGGCCTTGCCCGTCTCGATATCGGTACACACGCACGTAAATCGCATGGGACAGGTGCGATACGCCTCCAAGTCGATGGGATCGCGCTCGATGGGCACCTCGTGATAAGCAAAGTCGGCATTGTACATATCGCCGGTTCGCAGCCAGCTGGTCACGCTCGCATAGCGCTTGTCGGCGCAATAGGCCTTGTTATAGCGAATGGCGCGGCCGATCTGGCGCGATTTAAAGTTGTAGCCAAACGCCGCGCCCGCCGAGACGCCCACCATATGGTCGCAGGTCAAACCGTGCTCCATCCATACATCGAGCACGCCCGCTGTATACATACCGCGGTAGCCGCCTCCCTCGAGCGCCAGCCCCACCGTGCGCGTCGTATTTGACTGTGCCATGCGACCATCTCCGTTCCTGCGTTTTAAAACGGGACAAGTATACCCGTCAACATATATCGTCCCAGTCGCATTTTTATCGAACATCGCATCGTCGCGCTGCCGCTTGTCGAATAATAACCGCCCACAGCATGTGCACCCATATATAATTGTGCACTGTTGTTTACACTACTCAGCTGTTATCAACAGCGAACATTAGCCGGCAAATTAACTCAACAACGCGGCAAGGCGGGGGCCTGGATACATGCAAAGCGCTGAGCAACGACGCGTGTACACAACGAGCTCGCCCGACGCAATCCGCCCCGACCTCAGAAAGTCGCTTAGAACATGGAAACTGTCAGCAATTACACCGAAACGCTCGAAAAGACCGTCCGCGACCTTCTCGAACGTCAAGACGATCTGATCAGGACTGCCTTTACCGACCAGCTTACCGGGCTTGGCAACCGTGGCGGCTTTGCCCGTTCCCTCGAGGAGCTCTGGGAGCAGGACGCCCCCGTTACCATGGCGTTCATCGATATCGACAATCTCAAGCACTGCAACGACGTCTTTGGGCATGACGAGGGCAACCGCTATATCTTGCAGGTAAGTCTCTATCTTAAGCTGTATATGAAGGTGGGCGAAGCGGCGTTTCGCATAGGCGGCGACGAGTTTGCCATCCTATCTACGATTGCAACCGAGGACGACCTCGCCGAACGTCTGAAACACTGCCGAACGGTTCTGCTCAAAAACAACGATTCCGAGATGCCCCACTCGTTTAGCTACGGAGTGTCACATGCCGACCCCGCCCTGGGCGAAGCTTCCAATCGCATGACGCTCGATGCCGACCATCGCATGTACGACTACAAGCTACGTCATGCCATGCACCTCGATCGACGCAATATCACGCAAGTCCACGCCGACGACTTCGAAATAAGCGATCGTATTTTTGACGCCTTTTCGATGCTCAACGAGGGCCGTTATTTCTTTATCGAGAACTTGGACAAACATCGCACCCTTTGGTCACAAGGTGCCTTGCGCGATCTTGGCCTTCCCTCGGAGCACATAGACAACTGTCGCGATTACTGGAAAACGCGCGTCCATCCCGACGACCTTGAGGCCTGCATCAACGACATCGACCAAGTCTACAACGGCACCAAGCACCGTCGCGTCATGCAGTATCGTGTGCGCAACGCCGTCGGCGACTACGTCCTTTGCCGTGCTCGCGGGTTTCGTATCGACGGCGACGGAAATGTCCCCTCGCTCTATGTCGGTGAGCTCGTCAACCACTCACTTGCCGAAACCGTCGACGCCGCCACAGGCCTCGGAACGCAGCGCATGCTGGCCAACGCCATCGACGCCTGCCGCCGCGATCGTTGCGAGACAGGGCTTATAGCAGTGCGCGTTCGTGGCACGACAAAGCTCAACGAGCTCTACGGGGCCGAGGCTGTCGACAACATGCTTGCCGAATACGCTGGCCGCATGCTGTCGATCGCCCGCGGCAGGAGCCGGGTCTACCGTTCACGAAGCGTCCAGTTCGTCGTGCTCAGCAACGACCTAGACCACGAGGCATTCGAGCAACTGACCCGCCACCTTAAAGAGGCCGTTTTCGCTCCTGTTCGAATCGCAGACGACACCATTACTCCCGTCTGCCTTGTCGTCCCGGCCTTTTACGAGCACTTAACCCATCAAGCGACCGCCGTTTTAGGCGAACTCGACCGTCGCCTTCGCACGGCCGGCGGGCTTGTTCCCAACGACAGCCTCCCCATACCCGAGGCGGAGCGCAAAAGCGCCATAGCCGAACGTATCGACTCGCTCACGGGCCTCTATCGACCCAGCGAGTTTATGCGGCGCGCCAACGCATTTCTCGAGGCAAGGCGCAACGGCACCTGGTGCATCGCCACGGTCGACATGGGCCACATGCGCCTGTTTAATGAATGGCACGGCCAGGCCGAGGGCGACCGCGTACTCGCCGATGTGGGCACGGTCCTCAAGGACATCGAGAATGCCGATATGGGCGTCGCAGGGTACTGGGGCCAAGATGACTTTTGTGTACTCATCCCCTTTAAGTACATCACCGTCCATCAAATCTACAACCGCGTTCGCGAGGCCGTAGCCAGGCATGATGACGGCGTAGGCTTCTGGCCGTCCATGGGCATTTACCCCATCGACTCCAATGAGAAGATCACCATCGATGCGCAGGCAAAGGCCATGTTTACCAATCGACGCGCCAAAAACGACTTCAAGGAGCGCATTGCCATTTTCCGCCCCGCTGAGTACGAGCGCGAAGTCGCGTTCCACCGCACGCTGACCGAATTCCAGTACGCGCTGTCAAATGGTCGCATCACGTACTATCTTCAGCCCCAGGTCGATATGGAAACCGGCGAGATTATTGGCGCCGAAGCACTCACCCGCTGGATTGACAAGGACGGCTCTCTCATTTCGCCCGCAACGTTTATCCCCGCACTCGAGGAAAGCGGCTTTGTAGTGACGCTCGACAAGTACATTTGGCAGGGTGTCGCCATATGGCTTCGGGAGCGTCTCGATCACCGTCTTCGCGTGGTTCCGGTCTCGCTTAATGTGTCGCGCGTGGATATCCTTGCCTGCGACGTTGCCGAACATATGGGGGCGCTCGCCGCCCAATACAACCTACCGCCCGAGCTCATGCGTATCGAGATCACCGAGACGGCTTATACGGGAGAATCCGAGGCCGTGGATAAGCTAACCGCAGATCTGCACACCCGCGGCTTCTCGACCTATATGGACGATTTTGGCACCGGTCAGTCCACGCTCGCGATGCTCAAGAACGTCAACGTCGACGTCATCAAGCTCGACCGCACCTTTGTGCCCACCGACCGCGATCAAGGCCGCAGCACGCAAATCATTTCATCGATGCTCGAAATGGCGCAGTCGCTCCATCTGCCCGTCGTGGTCGAAGGCGTCGAGACAAATGAGCAGGCGAACATGCTACGACAAATGGGCGCCCGCTACGCTCAGGGCTTCCTCTACTACCGCCCCATGCCGGTGAAGGATTTTGAGGCATTGCTCGATGGTGGCAATAACAACTGATACGCTCGCGCGCAAAACGCCACCGTCGAAGGGGGCATTTGTCTCCATTAGCTAACTTATATCCCCAATTCAAACCGAATTGGGGATATGATACAAACCGTTGTTCCGCCCAAGGAGGTTATCCATCATGAACGAGTCATATCGCCTGGGCGAGCAATCGATTATTGCCTATCTTCAGCGACTTGCGAACGGCGTCTCGACCGCTGAACTCGATGTTGCCGCGCTGCCTGCTGAGCTACGCGCCGTTGGTGAGCAACTGCAAAAGACGCATGCCATCCTGCAACAAGAGCGCCAGCTGCTTGAGCGCAACGCCTATATCGATCCGCTCACCAACTTGGGCAACCGCAACGGATTCGACCGTCACGTCGAGCAACTCTGGCGCAAAGGCGACCCCTTCACCTGCGCCTATATTGACATCGACCATCTCAAGCATTGCAACGATAGGTTTGGCCACGCCGAAGGCAATCGCTATATTCTGAGCATCTGCCGCACGCTCTCCGAAACCATGGAGCACGATGAGATGCTGTTCCGTATCGGTGGAGACGAGTTTGTGCTCATCTCGCCCTCCGCAAACGAGATTGAACTCGAGCAGCGCTTGGAGCAGGTGCGTACCAGGCTGATCGAGGCAAGCTCAGGTGGCAAGGCGCCCATGATCGGTAGCTTTAGCTTTGGCTGCTCGCGCGTCGATCCACTTGCTGGCGACACGCGTCGCCAGATGACGATGGATGCCGATCGCAAGATGTATCGCTATAAGCTTATGCATCGTGTGCAGCAACCGAAAGACGATGACGCGCCGCAACGCCCAATCATCGATCAGCTTCCCTGCAACGACCGGGTGTTCCAAGCGATCTCCATGAGCTCCGAGACGCGCTATCCGTTTATCCTCAATCTCGATACGGGAGAATCGCAATGGTCGGTTAACGCCGTGCGCGATTTTGACCTGCCCTCCCAGCACCCTTTTAACTCACTCGACATGTGGCTCCCCCGCGTTCATCCCGAGGACCGCGACAACGTACGTGCCGAGCTCGACATGGTGATAAACGGCACGTGGCACTTCCACTACATGCAGTATCGCGTAATGGATGCCACCGGAAAATACGTGCTTTGCGACTGCACGGGCTACCGCTTGGACGGCACCGATACCGAGCCCGGCATGTATGTGGGCATTATCATCAACCGAAGCTTGGCAGATACGACCGATTCCGTGACCGGCTTGGGCGATATTCACGCCCTGGTCAATGCCATTGGCGAAATGCGTCGCGTGGCGCGCAAGGCTGGTTTGATCGCCATCAAAATCGACGATATCGCTCAGGTTAATGCCCGCTTTGGCTTTGATGCGGGCGACCGCGTTTTGGCAGAAAGCGCCGCCTGCCTCATGGAATGCTCGCGCGGCAAGGGTCGCCTGTTCCGCTCGACGGGGCCGACGTTCGCGGCGCTTTTCGACGACTTTGATCCCGAAGAGACCGACGCGATCGCAGAAGAAATCGAGCGGTTCCTGGGTTCTCCCGTGCTCATCGGCTCGCTTGAATATCAGCCACCCATTCGTGTGGCGACACTTCATCTGGACGCTGTCGATCGACAGCCCGTTTCCATTTTGAACGAGCTCAAAGCGTTGCTTGGGAAAGCCGTGCAGGTGCCAGGTACCAAACTGGATTAGCGCCGCGCCCGCGCTGCCTCCCCCATCGTGCGATAATCCTCTGCAGAAGTCACCAAAAGCAGAGGGAGTTTGTGATGAAGGTTCTTTTGGTCAATGGCAGTCCCAAGGCAAACGGCAACACCGCCCGCGCACTCGCCGAGGTCGCCGAGCAGCTCAATGCGGAAGGCATTGATACCGAGGTGTTTCAGCTGGGCGCCAAGCCCATTCGCGACTGCATCGGCTGCGGTCAGTGCGGCAAACTTGGCGGTCGCTGTACCTTTGACGACGACGTGGTGAACGAGCTCATCGCTGCCGCCGAGCAGGCCGACGGTTTTGTCTTTGGCTCGCCCGTCTACTACGCGCACCCCAGCGGCCGCATCCTTTCGGCCCTCGATCGCGCCTTCTATGCAGGCGGGCATGCCTTTGAGCACAAACCCGGCGCCGCAGTCGCCGTCGCCCGTCGCGGCGGCACGTCGACCACCTTCGATGTGCTCAACAAGTACTTCACCATTAAGCAAATGCCCGTGGTTGCCTCCACCTACTGGAACAACGTGTTTGGCCGCGTGCCCGGCGACGCCGATGGGGATGCCGAGGGCCTTGCCACCATGCGAAACATCGGCAAAAACATGGCCTGGCTCCTGCGCTGCATCGAGGCAGGACAGGCCGCCGGTATCAACGCACCCGAGGCAGATCGCGCAACGACCAACTTCATCAGGTAGAACGGCGGAGCATGAATATCCAGATTTTTGGCACCAAAAAGTCCTTTGATACCAAGAAGGCCCAACGCTATTTTAAGGAGCGCCGCATTAAGGTGCAGTTTATTGACCTTAAGGAAAAGGAGATGAGCAAGGGCGAGCTCACGAGCGTGATGCAGGCGGTCGGCGGCATCGACAAGCTACTCAACCCCAAAGCCAAGGACGAGGAGACGCTCGCGCTCATCCAGCACCTCACCCCTAGTCAGCGCTTCGACAAGCTGCTCGAGAACCAGCAGGTTCTAGCTGAGCCCATCGTGCGCAACGGCAAAAAGGCCACCGTCGGTTATTGCCCCGATGTATGGGGAGCCTGGGAGTAGCTTGTGTTATTTGCCGGCGCGTGGGTATAAGAGCAGGCGTTTGGCATAAGATTCAACTGTAAGCCATGTCTAACAAAGGAGGGCACATGCCCAACAAACCCGTGAAGATCATCATGCTTACCGGATACCTCGGTGCCGGCAAGACCACGCTGCTCAACCACATCCTCGCGAACGATGGCGGTATCCGCGCCGCCGTAATCGTCAACGATATCGGCGAGATCAACGTCGACGCCAGCCTCATCGCCGACGGCGGCCTTTCCGAGACCGACGACCTCATCCCGCTCACCAACGGCTGCATCTGCTGTACGCTTTCGGACGACCTGGCCAACCAGCTGCAGGGCATCGCCGATTCGGGCAACTTCGACTACATCATCATCGAGGCATCGGGTATTTGCGAGCCTATCCCCATCGCCTACACCATCTCGAGCTTCTGCGACGAGGCCAAGGTGGGCGGCGAGCCTAAGCTCGCGCTTGACAACATCGTGGCTGTGGTCGACTGCGCCCGCATGTACGACGAGTTCAACGGTGGCCGCGACCTGCTGGCAGAGGATATCGACGAGGACGACATCGAGAGCCTGCTCATCCAGCAGATCGAGTTCTGCTCCACGCTGATTCTCAACAAGACCGATACCGTGAGCCCTGAGCAGATCGCCGAGCTCAAGGCCATTGTGCGCAGCCTGCAGAAGGACGCCGTGATTGTCGAGGCCCAAAACGGCGAGGTCCCCATGGAGGAGCTGCTCGATACCGACCGCTTCGACTTTATGCGCGCCTACAACTCCGCCGCTTGGATCGAGGCCATGGAGCATCCCGAGGAGCACGACGACCCCGAGGTGCTCGAGTACGACATCGAGACCTTTGTGTACTCGCGCCGCAAGCCGTTTGACCTGCAGAAGTTCACCAATTTTGTTGAGCAGGAGTGGCCCGACGAGGTCATCCGCGTCAAGGGTCCGCTGTGGCAGACCGGCGATCCGGACATGTGCTACATGTTCGAGCAGGCTGGCCACCAGATGCGCCTGATGGAGAACGGCCTGTTTGTCGACTCGGCGCCCGAGGGCGAGAAGCAGAAGATCATCGACGAGAACCCCGAGATCATGCAGATTTGGGACGACGAGACGGGCGACCGCATGACGAGCCTGTGCATCATCGGCCGTCACATGGACAAGGATGCGCTCATCGCCTCCCTCGATGCCTGCCTGACCGACTGGCACCGCGCCTAGGCTATCCAAGCGGGCGTTTTCCGTCCACGTAACCGCCAAACCACCACGAAGGTGCCCTTCGTGGTGGTTTTTCGTTCTGAGCCAAGGAGATTCATGTTCAACATCGTGCTGTATGCGCCCGAGATTCCGGCCAATACGGGCAATATCGGTCGCACCTGCGTGGTCACCGGCGCCCGCCTGCATCTGGTGGAGCCGCTGGGGTTTTCACTCGACGACAAGACGGTGCGTCGCGCCGGCCTGGGCTACTGGCAAAACTTGGACGTGACAACCTATGCCGGATGGGAGGATTTCCTTGCGCGCAACGGCCTCTCCCCCGCCGACGAGCGCCTGCATCTGCTAACCAAAAAGGCACGCCGCACCTATGCGCAGAGTACCTACCGCGATGGCGACTACTTGGTCTTTGGCAGCGAGAGCTCGGGCATTCCCGAGCCACTGCTTGCCGCGGCGTCCGAGCGCTGCGAGCGCATCCCGATGCTGCGCGATTGTGACTCACTCGGCAACGCCGAAGCCTGGGAAGCTCACGAGGAGTCGCTGGGGCATACCGAGGACAGCCACGAGGCCATCCTTCAACAAGACATCTGCGGCAACTTCGTCAACCCGGACGACTACCGCATCAGCGCACTCAACCTCTCCAACAGCGCCGCCATCGTCCTCTACGAAGCTCTCCGCCAGGCAGGCTTTGCCGGCATGTGACAAAGGGACAGTCCCTTTGTCACATTTGACCGCCATAGAGTTAAACGTAATTAATCACTTTTACCTGGAATTAACTAGAATAAAATGAAGTTAACCCGAGACGCTAAAGGAGGGCATAGTGGAATACCTCGAAAACCCGTTTACCCCCAGTTTTGGTGAGGTTCCTGCCCATCTCGCTGGCAGACAACAGATTATTCGGGATTTGGACCGTGCCTTCTTGAGTCAGCGCAGGCGCCCAGAATTGACCTCGATCTTCTCAGGCGCGCGTGGAACCGGTAAAACCGCTCTCATGTCGTCGCTCGCGACAAGGGCGGAATCCCACGGCTGGATAGCCGTAAAGACGACCGCGCTCCCGGGAATGCTTGAGGAAATCGAGTTCGGGGCGAAGCGTGCTGCCGGCCATCTTATCGACCCGTCTAAGAACTTCGAAGTCACCGGTCTCGGAATTGCACCGCTCGGCAGCGTCGAGGTCAATCGCGTTCACGATGCTTCAACCTGGCGTTATCGCATGAGCGACATCATCGACCAGCTCAACGAGGCGGGCACCGGTCTGCTCGTCACGGTTGACGAGGTGGACCCGACACTCGACGAGATGATCCAACTCGCAGCCACGTATCAGCACTTTGTGACCGATGGGAAACGCGTCGCCTTGCTTATGGCGGGACTTCCCAACAACGTCTCTACGTTGCTGAACCACAAGACGGTCTCGTTCCTTCGCCGCGCCCAACAATATCATCTGGGTCGCATTGCCGACTATGACGTGCGCGAGGCCTTGATTCGCACAATCCAGGAAAACGATCGCCTGGCAGATGCTGAGGGAATCGATAGAGCCGTTCGCTCGATCTCTGGATTTCCCTTCCTATTGCAACTCGTAGGTTACCGTGCCTGGGATCTCACAAGCGATTCGAAGGAAATCTCGTCACGCGACTTTGACCTGGGAATCAAAATCGCGCGCGACGAGATGGACGACCGAATCCTCGCGGCAACCTATCGGGAACTCACTGCAGAGGACAAGCGATTCCTCATCGCCATGCTCGATGACGAGGAAGAATCCACCACCGCCGACCTCGTCGAACGCCTTAAGCGTTCGCCACAGCAGGTCTCCCGCTATCGACGCCGCATGATAGATGCCGGCATCATCGGGGAACGAGGACGAGGGCTCGTCGCATTTGAATTGCCGTTCTTCCGTGACTATCTCGCCGCTCAATGCGTGAAATAGGCATCAATGTGACAAAGGGGCAGCCCCTTTGTCACATTGCCTATAGGTAGCGGCCGGTGATGCTTGCGGAGCAGGCCGCGATGTCGCCCGGCGTGCCGGCGCAGACGATTTGTCCACCGGCGTCGCCGCCGCCCGGTCCCATGTCGATCACGTAGTCGGCGTTACGGATGAGGTCGAGGTCATGCTCGATCACGATGACCGTGGCGCCCTTGGCGACCAGGCCGTCGAACACGCCCAACAGCACCTGCACATCGAGCGGATGCAGGCCGATCGTGGGCTCATCGAACACGAATACGGCATCGTCCTGCACGCGGCCCATCTCGCTCGCGAGCTTAAGGCGCTGTGCCTCGCCGCCTGAAAGCGCCGGCGTGGGCTCGCCGAGTGTGAGGTAGCCCAGGCCCAGGTCGTGCAGCGTCTGCAGGCGCGCCTGAACTTTCTTGAGTCCCACCGTGGCATCGAGCGCCTCGTCCACACTCATATCCATAAGCTGCGGCAACGTAAGCAGGCTACCGTCCTTGCCCTCGCGATGGATATGCGAGGCGGCCTCGGCGTAGCGCGAGCCGCGACATGCCGGGCAGACGATCTCGACGTCGGGCAAAAACTGCACGTCGAGCGATATCGAGCCCGTGCCGTCACACGTAGGGCAGCGCAAGGCGCCGGTGTTGTAGCTAAAGGCGCCCGCCTTGTAGCCGGCTGCCTTGGCTTCGGGCGTACGGGCGAAGGCGCGGCGCAGCTCGTCATGGATGTCGGCATAGGTTGCCACCGTCGAGCGCACGTTGGCGCCGATGGGCGTAGCGTCAATCAGGTTTGCGCGTGCGATACCCTCGGCATCGACCCAACGCACATGTTTTGGCAGGCGCTCGCCAGTTGCCCGAGCCTTAAGTGCCGGGATGAGCGTCTCGAGCACCAACGTCGTCTTACCCGAACCCGAAACGCCCGTAACCGCGACAAGGCGGCCGCGCGGGATATCGACTTCGAGCGGCTTGACGGTATGGATGACATCGGTCGCCATGCGGATATGGCCTTGATCGAACATTTCGTCGTCAGCCACCCGCGGGCGCAAACGCTTGGGGTCTGCGCGCAAAAACGGTGCGATGCGGCTGCCCTGCGATTGTTCGACCTCGTCTACCGTACCAGCGGCGATTACACTGCCGCCGCCTGCTCCGGCAACGGGGCCCATCTCGACCAGATAATCAGCCTCCGCCAGTACGCGCGTATCGTGGTCGACAACAACCACGGTGTTGCCGTCGCCCACTAGGTCGCGCATCACACCCACCAAGCCGTCGACATTGGCAGGATGCAGGCCAATTGAGGGCTCGTCCAGTACATAAAGCACACCCGTCGATCGGTTGCGCACCACGCGGGCGAGCTGCACGCGCTGACGCTCACCCGTGGAGAGCGTGGCACCGGCGCGATCGAGCGAAAGGTAATCGAGACCCAGGTCGACCAGACGACGAGCCGTGCCCAAAAACGAATCGCAGATATCCGCTGCCATGGGCCGCATCTCGGGCGGCAAGGATGCGGGCACCCCGCGCACCCACTCAATCGCATCACCAAGCGTCATGGCCGCCGCCTGTGACAGATTGATACCGCGCACCTGGGGCTGGCGCGCAGCCTCGGAGAGACGCGTACCGTCGCAATCACGGCATGGGCCCTCGCGCAAAAAGCGCGCAACGCGTTTTAAGCCCTTATCGTCCTTGACCTTGGCGAGCGCATTCTCGACGGTATAGACGGCGTTGTAATAGGTGAAGTCGAGCGGCGTGGCACCCTCGCCGTTTTTGGGAACGTAAAGAATGTGCTTCTTAACCGCCGGGCCGTGGAACACGATGTCGCGCTCTTGAGGCGTGAGCTGGTTAAACGGCACGTCGGTACGCACGCCCATCTCGCCGGCCACTTGCTTCATCAGATCCCACATGAGCGTACCCCAGGGAAGCACTGCGCCCTCGTTGATGGTCTTTGACTCGTCGGGCACCAGGCTCGCCTCGTCCACCTCGCGCATGACACCGGTGCCGCCGCAGGTAGGGCACGCACCACCGCTATTGAAAGCCAAATCCTCGGCACTCGGCGCGTAGAACTCGCGGCCGCACGTCGGACACGTGAGCGACAGGCCTGCGGCCACGTTAAGGCTCGGCTCCAAACGCGCCCCGCAATGCGGGCATACGTGATGGGCGCAACGGCTAAAGAGCAGACGCAGGCTATTGTTGAGCTCGGTCATGGTGCCAAAGGTAGAACGCACGCCCGGCACGCTGGGGCGCTGATGCAATGCGAGCGCCGCCGGCACGTGCAGCACCTCGTCCACCTGGGCATGTTCGGCCTGCGTTAGACGACGGCGGGTATAGGTGCTTAGCGCCTCCAGGTAGCGACGCGAGCCCTCGGCATAAAGAACCCCCAGCGCCAGCGAACTCTTGCCCGAACCCGACACGCCGGCAATACCCACGAGCTTTCCCAGCGGAATATCGATATCGATGTCCTTGAGGTTATGTACACGCGCGCCACGCACCTCGATAGCCCGCGGGCTCATCTTCTGTTCCGTCACCTTTATCACCCTACTCATGTCATACAACTCGATCGCGAATGTACGCGCCCAGCATGGGCACGGTAAACCGGACGAGGCCGTATCCGGCAGCCTCGATGACTCGCTCGCGAATCAAGCTTGCGCGATATTTACTCGCCCAGCTCTGGGTGCGATCGCAACGCTCAATGATATCCGCCATGCGCGTCGGCTTACCCTCGTCAGCAGCCATGGCCTCGATAAAGAGGCGTTGCGGACTGCGCAACCCGTAATACAGGGGCGCGTCGACCGCTTCATAGAACTCGGAGACGGCATCGGCGTAGCCAGCCTCGACATCGCACACTTCAATGACCTGCGAGTCACGCCGAACGGCAGACCGCCACATGTAATATCCCACCAGCTGAACCATATAGGGATGCCCCATGCTCTTGTGTGCCGCAAGGTCCGCCGTCCCCGCGTCAACGTAAAGACCAGCGTTTTTGACCGTCTGGATATATGAATCGCGCACCTCGGGCAAAGAAATCGCCCCCAGCGTACGCTGCTGGGCACGCCGCAAAAACGTCACGCTCGGCTCTTCGAGCAGATCGTCAACCATACTGGGTAAGCCGGCAAACACCAGCGCAAGACCACGCTGGTCGCTATCGGGCAAGCCCGTGGCATCCTGGTCTCCGAGCACCTGCTGATAGAGAACGGCAAGAGCCGCCAGTTCCTCGATAGACGCCGATTGCGCCTCGTCAATCGCAAACAGTATGCCCTTGCCTGGACCGAGCTTCTTAAGGCGCTCGTTGACCAGCCCTCGCAACGTCTCGCCCTTTGCTCGCGCCGCCTCGACCGACATCCGGCCAAACGAAGGACCGAACTCCATTGACGTCACAACGGGTTTATTCGAGCGAAGCGCGTCGGCCAAGCGGTCGCATAAGCCAAGCGAAGCGGAATCGGAGACAACCGCCCATCCGCGCTCGCTGGCCAGACGTTGCAGCTCCCGCAGGAGAACTGTCTTGCCGCAGCCGCGGTTTCCCGTAATGAGCATGAGCCTGCCCGGCGCTCCGGCGCCGTTATCGAGCCCTTCCTCGAAATCTTCGATGACCGACTCGCGACCAATGAGCATCGGAGGCCGCTTGCCTGCCGTTGGCTTAAAGGGATTTGGATTCATGTCGGCCTCCTCGGATTGGCAAACCCTGGTAATAGTTATACCAACTTATACCGAGTTATACCAACTGAATCTGCCAAAGGGGCTGCCCCTCTGTCACATGTGGCCGAAAAACTCGGCGTCTGCTGCTCGCCAGGGGCGGAAGGTGGAGGGATCGACCTTTACGTGGGCTGCCTCGGGGACGTCGTACCATTTGACCGTGTAACCGGCGCCGTGGGAGCAAAAGACCGAATCGGGCGTGTTGGGCAGATCGGCCTCGGGCTCATAGGCGGCCGTCTCGATGACGCGCTCGGCATCATGGCAAGCCGCATAGCCGGCGAACTCTAGGTACAGATGCCCACGACCACTCGTATAGGCGGCCACCTCCAGCGCGTAATCCTGCACCTCAGATGCCGGCACGCGACCCACAAGCTTCGCCCGGTCTCCCGCCATCGTCGGCGGCTCGTACTCGGCACCCATGCGCGTGGCATCCGAGAGTGCCCGGCCCACGCACTCCCCCGGCACCTCGAGCTCAAAGCGATACCACGGCTCCAACAGCACCGCCGCGCCAGCCTCACGCGCCTGCATGAGCCCCTGGCGAATCGCGCGGTACGTGGCCTGGCGAAAATCGCCGCCCTCGGTGTGTTTGGCATGCGCACGGCCGCCCGTGAGCGTAATGCACACATCGGTGATGGGCGAGCCGGTCAGCGCGCCCAGGTGATCGCGCTCCATGGCGTTGGTGAGTGCCAAACGCTGCCAGTTAAGATCGAGTTCGTCGGTCGAGGTCACGGTGCCAAACTGCACGCCCGAACCCGCTGGCAACGGCTCCAGGCGCAGATGTACCTCGGCATAGTGGCGCAGCGGCTCAAAATGGCCCACGCCCTCGACCGGCTGCGAAATAGTCTCCTTATAGAGAATGCCGCCAGACTCAAACGCAACCGAAAGGCCAAAGCGATCGGCCAACACCCGCTGCACGACCTCGAGTTGCACGGCGCCCATCAGCTGTAAATGAATCTGCTCAAGATGAGTGTTCCAGCTTACGCCGAGCATGGGATCTTCGTCCGCCAACTCTGTCAGTGCTTTGAACACCGCGTGGACATCGTGTTCGCCCGGAAGCACCGTATAGGTGAGGACCGGAGCGATGACAGGCGCATCGCCCACGGGCTCCGCCCCCAAGGCATCCCCTGGGCGAACGTGCGCAAGGCCCGTCACGGCACAAATACCGCCAGCAGCAACTTCTTGGGCAAGCTCATACTTCTCGCCGTTATAGATGCGCACCTGGTCGATCTTTTGCTCCCAAGTGGAGGCGCCAGAGCATCCCTCGACAACTTGCTTTGCACGCAGCACACCGCCCGTCACCTTGACCCAGGCAAGACGCTCGCCACGGTCTCCACGACTCACGCGGTAGACTCGCGCGGCGAACTCCTGGGGCCATGTTCGCTCGCGCATCAAAGCGCATATGCCGTCGAGTAGCTCTGCCACACCCTGGTCCTTGAGCGCCGAGCCCGCAAAGCAGGGAAACAACTTTCGCTCTGCGACCAGCCGCGAAAGCGTGGCAGTCGAAAGCTCCCCTGCGTCGAGAAACTCCTCGAGCGCCGCCTCGTCCAACGCAGCAGCGTCCTCCTGAACGGCACCACCCACCAACAGTTCGCTGGCATCCAGGCAGCCCTCGGAAAGACGTTGCCCAAGCTGTGCCAGCAAAACATCGCGGCCGGGATTCTCCAAATCGATTTTGTTGATAAAGATGAACGTCGGAATGTCATAGCGCGCAAGCAGGCGCCACAGGGTTTCGGTGTGCCCCTGCACGCCGTCGTTGGCACCCACAACCAAAATCGCATAGTCGAGCGCGCGCAGCGTGCGCTCCGCCTCGGCCGAAAAATCGACGTGGCCGGGCGCATCCACAAGCATGACGTGAGTATCGCCGTGGTCGAGCACGGCCTGCGACGAGAAGATTGTAATGCCGCGCTCGCGCTCGATCGCGTTAGTGTCCAGATGCGAATCGCCATCGTCCACGCGGCCGCGCTTGCGAATGCGACCCACGTTGAACAACATGGCCTCGGCCAACGTGGTCTTGCCGGCATCGACATGCGCCAAGATTCCAACGACTGCCTGCTTCGACATGGCTCTCCTCTTATTACAAGCTACAAGCCCATCGCACGCGGCAACGGGCGTCCTCGTTCCACACTGGATGATACAATTTACGAGCCGGCGGGCGAAGCGGGCCCTATCCCCCGACCAAGCTCATCGCCCTGCGTTGCCGCGCGGCGATTTTCGTAGGTTCGCGCCTTGCGAAAGCCGGCTTGCAAATCAGCGCAGCGAACGAAAATGGCCCCACCCGGGACCATTTTCGTTCGTGCGAATTGTTGACACGTGCCCCTACTCTTACGCCTCACGCAGCCAGTCGAACGCAACACGCGGCGTGCCGTCCGACACATACACGACGCCGGCACGCTCGAACCCCGCCTTAATACTCGCGCCCTGCATGGGCAGGTTGTCCTGATGCGTGTCGATGCGCAGGTGATCGGCACGCTCCTTGGCAAAGGCAAACATCGCAGCCGCGATACCGTGCACGGTGCCATCGGACGCCACACGGTGCAGCACGGCGTACGGAGTGTCGCTGCGCCATTGACCATCCTCAATTACGTCATAGCACTCGTCCGGGCCCGGCAAAAAGGCAAACGTCGCCACCACGCGGCCATCGACTTCGCACACATAGCTGCCACCGGCGGCGATATCGGCAGCCAGTTGCTCGGCAGAAGGCGTGCCCTCGGGCCACTGTGTGGCGTTGCCATGCGCGCGCATAAAGGCGCGGGCCGCGTCATAGATAGCCATGACAGCGGGAATGTCGGTATCGAGGGTTTTTCTGATCATCACGCGGCGACCTCACGTTTATTGGTATCACTTTGATTGAGCAATGATACCAACGTTTGGAGAGGGGCGCGATGCAGATGGGGAGCAAAAAGCGAGCCGCCTGGTCAAAAGCAAAAAGCGAGTTTTTGAGCACTGCCACCGGCGGCGATATGAGCGACCTGTTTGCACGCGAGGACGAGCGCCGCGACGCCCTGGACGCCGAGCGCGATGAGGCCTGGCGCTACAAGTCGTGCGAGCGCAAAAACCGTTACGACACGCGCGCCGAGGCCGAGGCCGTTATGGCCGACTGCGAAAACCGCGGGCGGCGCGGTTTGGCCTGCTACAAATGCGAATACTGCGGTGGATGGCACCTGACGTCGCACCCTTGGAAATAGGCGCCGCATCGGCACGGCATTGACGGAGCGCCAGCCATCGCACGCAAGCTACGGGCGCGGCGGCACCAAAACATCGTAACGAACGGCCTTGCCCGCAAGTTGATAGCTCGGCTTAACGCCGGCAAGCAGTGGCCCCTTCACCGGTCGCTTGATAACGACCTTGCGCGGGTGCACCGCAAGCGCAGCTTCGACCAACGTCTCCTCATCGGCGCACGGCTGTTCCAGATGATGCAAGAGTTGGAACTTCTTTTTAACCGCCGCGCTCTTGGTGCGTCCGGGAAACATGGGGTCCAGATACACCACGTCAGGAGCGGTGAGCTCGCCCTGCCCGATCAGCTCAGCTGTATGGCGAAGGCCGGCAATGCTATCCTCGCCCGCATGTAAGCGCATGCGCGACACGGCAGCCACAAGCGCCGGATCATCTGCCGCGCGATCCAGGGCATCCTTGAGGAGCGCCGCGATCACGCAATCCTGCTCATACAGATCGACGGTAAAGCCCGCGGCCGCCAGCAGCAGCGAATCCTCGCCAAAGCCTGCCGTGGCGTCAATCGCCCATGGGCTCTCGATGCCTTTTGCGCGCGCAGCCTTTACCAGCAGTTCTTGCTGCAGACGGCCCTGCTTGAGCCGTGGAAGCATGCGGCCAAAATCGGCACGCAGCTCCATCGTGCCGTCGGTGAGCGTGAGGCCCTCGGGCTTCCCGGTCAGCTCAAGCCCCGCGGCCCGAGCAACAGAAAAGGGATCGACGACGCCCATGGGTACTCCTTAACAAGCAAAACGAATACGTGAGCGCCGTTTATGCCGGCACCCAACCGTCCGCTATTGTCCCACATGCGACATGGCCCACAGCATCCCAATGCAAAGCACCGCCATCAATCCCGTGCACACGGCAGCGATCACAGAATCACTCATGCGCCTTCCCAACGATCGCGGCTCACGCACTTGCCCTGCTCCGTACATCATGGCTCCTCCTTGAGACCAACTCCTTGTTACGGCCTCATCATCTCAGCGCCGCACATGAGCTGCCATCGATTTGGCTTACGTCCAGCTTTCCCTTTTGAAAGGTTGGGGGCTGCGCGGGCTCAAAGCGCTTTCAGGGGCATGCATCGCCGCGTTGAACTACAATGTGCTTCACCATATGTGCGGCACATGGGGTGCACCAGACCGGCCGTACCCGTATCGAAAGGACCAGCCATGAGCAACGCCTGCAAATTACTCAAAATCCTATCGTTCTTCTTCTTTGTCGTCGGCATTCTAAGTGCAGGCATGGGTGCTACAGCGCTCTTTGCGGGCAGCGCGGCAGGCGATATCACGGGTGCCATGATCGTCTCTTGCGTCGTCGTCATCGTATTGGGCGTCGTCGAAATTGTGACCGCTGTCTTTGGTATCCGCGCGGCAAATAATCCCGCCAAGGCTGGCGTTGTCTGGATCTGGTCCATCGTCTGCCTAGCATGTTCGGTCATCAGTCTGCTCCTCTCCCTGCCCCTCTTGGGTGGGACTGGCTCAAGCATCCCCGATTTTACCGGCTTGATTGTCAGCATTATCTACTTTGTACTCGCCAACCGCGTCAAGAAAGAGGGCATGGACCGTTTGAGCTAAGCCGCATCCGTGTCAATCGCTCAGCGACTCTGCTATATACGCCAATAAAAAGGGCCGATCGCGTAGCAACGCGGTCGGCCCTTTACGTTTACCCAGATAAAACCTGCCAAAATAAACCTGTCCCTTTTTGGCAGGTTGTTAGCTGTGGCGGTACTCGGCGATGATGAAGTCGATGTCGGTTTGAAGGGTGTCCAAGTTTGCCAGGCGCTCTTTATCGGCAGGTCGTGTGCGGTAATAGTAGGGCGTCATCTGGAACACCGCCTCGATGTCGGCTTGGGTCTGAAGCGTAATATTCGCAGATACCCGCTGCGTTCCGACTAACTCGAGTTCAGTAGTCTTCGGCAGTTTCTCGTCATTGAGATATGGCGTGTCGTAGAGTACCTCCTTGAGCCCAAACAGATGACGGGCACCTGGCACCACGGTGTAGAGCGAACCTTCGGGTGCCAGCACGCGGGCAAACTCGCGCTCGTTAAAGGGAGCAAAGAGCTCGGTCACCATATCGAAGGCGCCATCAGCCACGGGGATATCCTTCATGTTGGCCACGAAGTAGGTCGCATCGCCGCGCTTGGCGGCAAGGCGCACCATCTCTTTGCCCAGGTCGAAACCGTAAGCATCCACGCCCGGCACCGCGCCCATGGCACTGGTGTAGTAGCCCTCGCCGCAGCAAATATCGAGCAGCGTCATGGGGCCGTTCGCAGACGCTGCACGCCCAGACACCCGCTCGTGCACCAGCTCGACCATCGCATCGCGCAACGGCGCATAGTAACCACGGTTCAAAAAGTCACGACGACTGCGTGCCTGTGACTTGGGATCGCCCATGGAGTCGCCGCTCTTGGACGAGCGCAGTAGGTACAGATAGCCCTCGCGCGCACGGTCAAACCGGTGTCCGCCCGCGCATGCAGCACCGCGCTCGTTATCCACCAACGGCTCATGGCAAACGGGACACAACAACATGGCAACTCCTTAGCGCGAACAACACAACGCCCACCATTGTCGCACGCCTTCCCCGCCTAGTCATTGGGGACGTTCTTGAATGACTAGTCGTTTAAGAACGCCCCCAACGACTAGTCGATTAGGAGTATCATCGTCTGCGCAAATAAGCACGATATAGCACGTTAGAGATTGAGAGCGTATGGCTGATACCGTATCTAAGCATATTGACATGACCACCGGATCGCTGTGGCGCAATATTCCCCTGTTCGCCTTCCCCGTGGCCGCCACGAGCATCTTGGAGCAGCTGTCGAACCTCATCGCCACGGTCATTATCGGTAACTTCTCGGGCGACCAGGGAACCCTCGCCATGGCGGCAGTCGGCTCCAATGTTCCGCTTACCAGTCTTATGCTCAACCTGTTTATCGGCATGTCGCTTGGCTCCAACGTGGTCATCGCCAATGCTATCGGCCGCAACGATCAGAACATGGTCAAACGCGCCGTCCATACCTCGATTCTTATGGCACTTGTGGGCTTTGTCGTCATCGCTCTGGGCGAGATCTTTGCCGAGCCCATGCTCGCCGCGCTCAACGTTCCCGCCGAGACTATGCCCCTCGCCTCGCTCTACCTGCGCGTCTTTTTGCTCAGCATGCCCTCGATCTTGCTCTACAACTTTGAGGCCGCGATCTTCCGCTCCGTCGGCATCACCCGCATGCCGCTGCAGGCGCTTGCCGTATCCACCGTCCTCAACATTGGTCTGGACCTCATCTTTGTCCCCGTACTCCACTGGGGCGTCGCGGGTGTCGCCATCGCCACCGCCATCGCCTACACCGTCAGTGCCGCTACGCTCTTTATCCGCCTGCTCAAGACCGACTCCGTCGTCCGCGTCACCCTACGCGACCTGGCTATCGACCCCGTCGCCCTCAAGCGCATCGTCAAGATCGGCCTGCCCGCCGGCATCCAAAGCGCCGTGTTTGCCGTCGCCAACATCATCATCCAGTCCGCCATCAACAGCTTGGGCACCGAGGTCATGGCGGCATCGAGCGCCGCCATGAGCCTGGAGTACGTGTGCTACAACCTGCTCAACAGCTTTAGCCAGGCTTGCACTACCTTTGTGGGACAAAACCACGGTGCCCGCCAGATCGGCCGCTGCACTAAAACGCTCAAGGTCTGCCTGGTCGAAGGCGGTATCGTTGCACTCACCACGATTATCGTTATTGTCGGCCTGGGGCGCGAGATCTTGTCGCTCTTTAACAGCGATCCCAACATCGTCTCGATCGGCTATATCCGCGTGTGTTCGATCTTCCCGGCGTATGCCTTTAGCATGTTCTACGAAAACATGTCAGGCTACCTGCGCGGCTTTGGTATCTCGCTCACGCCCGCCCTCATCACCATGATCTGCGTCTGCGGCATCCGCTTCTATTGGGTATTCTGCGTGTTCCCGCACTTCCGCACCTTTGCGAACATTATGATGGTCTACCCCATCAGCCTGGGCACCACGGCGTTCTTTATGGTCGTGGCGGTACTACTTTGCCACCCGGCACGCGCCTATCGCGCCACCCAAGCCAAAGCGACAGCCCGCTAAACACCGCACTCAACACCACGCCAGTCATTAATTGACAATATGCGAGCTCATATAGTCGATAAAACGCCTCGTGGCGATAGGCATGGTATCCCAGCTACGCCAAGCTGCCACCACGTCGCGCGAGGGAGCATGCACGATGGGACGTACACGAATATCGGCCCGCATGCCCTCAACGGTACGACGATACAGCATACTCACGCCTAGGCCCTCCTCCACCATCGCCATGATGGTGTAGTCGTCGGTTACCTCACTCGTCACGTGTGGCGACAGCCCATGCGCCGCAAACGCATCAAGCACCAGGCTCTGTTCGCCCTCATCCAGCAGCACAAACGGCTCGGACGCCAGATCGGCGAGCGTTACCTTTTCCTTTGCCGCCAGCGGATGCGCGGCCGGCAGCAGTGCCACCAACTCGTCGTGATAGACCACGCGCTTCTCGAGCCCGGCGGTAAATCCGCGCGCCGTAAAGCAAAAGTCAACCACGCCATCGTGCACCCACTGGGCGTTGCGCGTGTAATCGCCCTGCTTGAGGGTAAAGTGCACGCCCGGATGTAGGGCCCCAAAGCCGCGGATCACGCGGGGCAGCACGGTACGGCTCACGTTGGTAAACGTCGCAATGCGAATATCAGTCGACGAAAGCCCCAGCAGCTCCTGACGTTTGCCCTCAAGCTCGGCCTCGGCAGTTACAATCTGGCGCAGATACGGCAGATACTGCTTGCCGTCACGCGTGAGCGAAACACCCTGCTTGCCGCGCTCGATGAGCGTGGTGCCCAGCTCGCGCTCGAGTGCCTTGACCGCCTGACTCACCGCACTTTGCGTATATCCCAGTTCGTCGGCTGCGCCCTTTAGGCTGCCGCGATCGACCACCATACAAACAATCTGATACCGCGATGCCATCTTGCCTCCACATCGATGCAGCCGTAAAACGTTTTGCCAGCGCTTTTCGCACCTGCTTTAGCTTTACTTAATCATACTGAAGATACATTCGCTTTACTACATCCATATCTGGGAGCAGAATCCTTTTTGCGAAACCGTTCTGTAACAAAAGGAGTCCCATGGATCGCAAAAAAGCAATCGCGCTCTCATTTTCCGTTCCCGTCGCATGGGGCTTTTCGTATCCCCTCATGAAGATCGGCATGGATAGCATGAACGCCACGAGCATCGTCGCGCTGCGCTGCCTCATCGCCTTCGCGGCCTGCCTGCTGCTCTTCCACAAGCGCACTTTCCACATTAACCGCGACCTGATGGTCCGCGCCGCCATTATCGGCGCCATCATGGCAACCGAGCTCACCTGCATGTGCCTGGGCTCCAGCCTCACGTCCGCCTCAACCGCCGGCTTTTTGCAGAGCCTGACGGTCGTGATCGTGCCATTTGCCAACGCCGCCCTGCTGCATCGCGCCCCGGAGCGCAAGGTACTCGTCGGCACCGCCATCGTCACCTGTGGCATGTTGCTGCTCTCGGGCGCCGACTTTACCAGCCTCAACCCCGGCGCGCTCATTATGCTGCTCTCCGCCTTTGTCTATGCCGGCCATATCATCGTCGCCAAGCGTTTTGTCGAAGAAGTCGACCCGCTGTCCCTGGGTGTTTGGCAGCTGGGCTTCGGTGGCCTGTTCTCGGGCATCGCCGCGTTCACTTTTGGCGGCTTCACGCTTCCCAGCACGCCTAACGAGGTTATCGTCGTCGTTGCACTCGCACTCATCTGCTCTGCCTACGGCTTCATTACGCAGACGCTCGTGCAGCCTCACGTGCCCGCCGAGACCACCGGTTTTGCCTTCTCGCTCGAGCCGGTTTGCTCTGCCGTCTTCTCGTTCTTCCTGGTTGGCGAGGTCCTGAGCCCCATCGCCTTCTTTGGTGCCGCCCTCATTCTCTCCGGCGTCATGGTGGCAACGGTCGAGCTTCCGCATCTTCGCGCCCGCAGCCACGCTCGTATGGCCGGAGCGCCCGAGCACGCCTCCTAATCCCCACTCCTCGCGCAGTCGCAGCGTAAAGGCCTCCGGCCGCCCTTACAATAGATGCCAGCAAAGCATCTACGTATAAGGAGCCCCATGGACACCGCAACCCGCGACCGCAACATCGCAACTTGGTTGGGCGATGCGCCGCAGCCGGTACGTGACACGACGAACCAGCTGCTCGAGCGCATCGCCCTTTTGCGTGCCGAGCAGACCATCTACCCGGCACAAGACGACATCCTCAATGCCCTCGCCTACACGCCGGCAGACCAAGCCAAAGTTGTCATCTTGGGTCAAGACCCCTATCACGGGCCTAACCAGGCCATGGGGCTGTCGTTTTCGGTCCCCGCGACGCAAACCAAGCTGCCGCCGAGCCTGCGCAACATCTATAAGGAACTCAATGCCGACCTGGGCTGCCCCGTTCCCGCCACGGGAGATCTAACGCCATGGGCACAGCAGGGCGTATTGCTCCTCAACACTACGCTCACTGTGCGCGAGCATGCCGCGAACTCGCACGCCAAGCTGGGCTGGAGCGCGCTCACCGACTACGTTATCGAACGCTGCTGTCAGCTGCCCCAGCCGGTAGTCTTTTTGGCATGGGGCCGCTTTGCCCAGCAGATGGTTGAGGGCAAGCTCGCCGCGACCGGCGCGGGCAAGGCAAGCGGCAAGTTCTGTCTGGCCTCCACGCACCCCTCGCCACTTTCGGCCAACCGTGCCACGGCAGAACTCCCCGCTTTTATGGGGTCGCGCCCCTTCTCGGCAGCCAATCGGCTACTCGAACAGCACGGCTCGACCCCCGTCAACTGGACTTGCCTTGGCTAAAAATCGATACATCAAAAACGCGCCCGACGGCTTTCCATCGGGCGCGTTTCCTATTCGGGCCAAATAAATTGTGTACGGCCGGCCTCGCCGCCATCGATCAGCAGGCTCTGCCCGGTCATAAACCGGTTGGTCACGCCCACAAAGTAGATCCACTCGGCGATCTCTTGGGCGGTGGCCCAGCGCTTAAGCGGCGTGAGCTCCATAATCTGGTTCCACAGGCGCTCGTCTTCCATCACGCAACGGTTGAGCGGCGTGATAACGCCGCCCGGGTCCACACTGTTGGCGATGGCCTGCGGCGCCAGGCGGTTTGCAAGGTTTTTGGTGTAGGCGATAACGCCGCCCTTGCTGGCAGCATAGACAGGAAACTCCGATCCCGTATGTCCGCTCGCCGACCCCACATTGACCACGGATTTGATAGCCGGCGCCGGCTTGGCGGCAAGCCCCTCCCCCACAAAGGCGTAGCGCTCAGTCACGTTGATGGTGCCACGCAGGTTGGCGGCGATGTCGTCGGCCGAATCCTGCGTACCGGCAACATTCACGATTACCTGGGGTTCAAGGTCGCTTGGAAACGAGTCCGGCTCGCGGACATCAACGATCAGATGGCGGTAGCGCTCGTGTTCGATCGCCGCCGGCAGCAGATCAAAGCCCACGACCTCGTGGCCCTCGTCCAAAAAGCGCTGCACGCACGCGGCTCCGATACCACCCGAAGCGCCCGTGATCAAAACCCGCATACTTGCTCCTTAGGCGGTTGCGTGGCGCTCGAGGTACTCGGAGCCCACATTCTCGCGCTCCCAGCCGCGCACGACCTTGTAGCCCACGGGGCTCAGGAAGACCTCGCACAACAGCTCGGCAACAGCGCCGGTCAGCGAGCACATAAGGACCTGTACCCAGGTCCAACCAAAGAACGTGTGGCTTACCACAATGGCAAAGACCAGGTTGTCGATAAACTGGCCAACGCCCGTGGACACATAGGAACGGAAGGCGAAGCTCGCAAAGTTATTCTTTTTGAGCATACGGCCGAGCGACTGGTTGAGCGTGGAGTTAACCACGGCAGAAACGAGCATTGCCAGCGAAGAGCCCAGCACCACGTACCAGGTGCCGCCGATGGTGGCGTTAAGGGCAGTGTTGACCTCGATCATGCCCGTGTCGTAGTAGGCGCCCCACATGCCGGGCGTGAGCGAGCATGCCCAAAAGCACAGACTCACGGCCAGGTTGACCAGCAGCGCGAGGATAGAGATTTTGATGGATGCCTTGGCGCCAAAGCGCTTGCAGATCATGTCCTGGCACAAAAACGAAACCCAGCTCACCACAAAGCCACAGTCGAGCGCCAGATACGGCAGGCTGATAAGTTCTTTGTTGGCCAGCAGGTTCATCATGATGACGCTCACGAAAAACAGCGAAACCGTTGCCGCGGGAATGCTCCGCAGCAGGACCTTGTAGTCCTCCATGACCTTCTTGATCATTATGTACTCCTTTGGTTTTAGGTTTAACGAGCAGGATATCGGACCCGAACTGCTCGGACGCCCCGGTCTTGAGACGACGGTGGGTATGATAGCCGCTCGCGCGGCATCAGGCAAGCAATCGGCGCGGCAGCCCCGCAGGGCCACCGCGCCGATGCGTTAAAACGCTACGTTGCCAAACTCCGACAGGATAAGGTCGGGGTTGTGGTCGGTTGCCCAATCCACGTTCCACGGGCTCGTGAACAGCAGCAGCTTACCGCCGCGCATGTCCTCGACACGCAGGGTGTCGCGCGTGAGCGAAAGGCCCGGGATATCAATAGTGTCGGGGTCGTTCTGGATCCAGCGGATATCGGTATAGGGCAACGGCTGGCGACGAACCTCAACACGGTATTCGGCCTTGAGGCGGCGCTCGAGCACCTCAAACTGCAGCACGCCGACCACGCCCACGATGACGCTTTCCATGCCGGCACCCAGTTCGCGGAAGATCTGGATAGCACCCTCTTGGGCAAGCTCCTCCATGCCCTTGACGAACTGCTTGCGCTTGAGCGTGTCGACCTGCGTAATGCGAGCGAACATCTCGGGGGCAAACGTCGGGATCTGCGGATACTGCACGTGGCGCTTGCCAGAGCACACAGTGTCGCCGATGCTAAAGATACCCGGATCGAACAGGCCCACGATATCGCCCGCGTACGCCTCGTCAACAATCGCACGGTCATCGGCCATCATCGAGGTGCCAGTAGCAAGCTTAAGCTTGCGGTTGCCCTGCACGTGGAAGGCGTCCATGCCGCGCTCGAACTTGCCCGAGCAAATGCGCACAAAGGCGATGCGGTCGCGGTGGTTCTTGTCCATGTTGGCCTGGATCTTAAACACAAAGCCGCTAAAGTCGTCGCGGCAGGGATCGACCGGCTCGCTGGTGAGCGTATCGGTATAGGCGCGCGGCGTCGGGGCCAGACGCAGGAACTCCTTGAGGAAGGGCTCCACGCCAAAGTTGGTGAGCGCCGAGCCAAAGAACGCCGGGCTCAGCTTGCCGCAGGCCACAGCATCCAAGTCGAGCTCGTCGCCAGCGCCATCGAGCAGCTCGATGTCGTCCATCAGGTTCTTATGGTTCTCCTCGCCGATGAGCTCATCCATGGCAGGGTCGCCCAGCTCGGCCTCGACCTCGGCGACCTTCTTGGTGGCGTTGGCGTGGCCGTCGCCCTCGAAGGCAATGACGCGACGGGTCTGACGATCGAACACGCCGCGGAAGTTGCGGCCGCTGCCGAT
>UQLI01000026.1 GCA_900541715.1 uncultured Collinsella sp. | reverse complement strand
CGGGATTGGTCAATCTCGGCCGACTATATTTGGCTAAATTATTCCGACGCTAACATCGCCGCCAGAAGGAAGACATCTTCTTCGATTGTGTATCTCAGGCGGACCATCGACAGTTACCTGAACGTGCGTAACCCCATTTTTTGCAAGCAACTCCGCCGTTTTCCCATCTAAGAAATAGCCATTGGTCACCATGCTGGCGTTAAATAAGATTTCATCACTTCGGATTCCGCGCGTAATCTTCTCCACAGTCTCAATCGCCAATAAAGGCTCGCCGCCATACCAGGCAATCTGCAAACTTTCCGCCTGATTGTCTATAACCATGCCATTGATATGCTTTATTACCTGATCGACGCATCGGTCGCTCATTGAGCCATAACGCTTGCCGTTCTCATAACAATACGGACATCTGAAGTTACAATTCAATGTCGGGGCTATCGTAAATGAAAGTGATTTTGATTGCATGCGACAGGCCAACGATATCTCTTTTAAATGTTCGATCTCGTCAAGTCCGTCGGGAACCAACAACCCCGCGTCCGTCAAATTATCGACAATTTCCGAAGGGCAATTAGCTCCATTCTCAAAAAGCCCCTTCTCGTATTCTGCATCCAACGCAACGATTGCACCAGAGTACGAGTTATATGCCAGCGTAGGTTGATTCCCTTTATCGATTACATTAAAGCGAGACTGTTTCATTTCTACTCCGTTGCATATTTCAATATTTCAACCTGCCATTAGGAGTAATTCCAGCCACAAAATTTGGTAATGCAGATCCTCAGGCCACACGGTCCTCCCCCTGAATAACTCCAACAAATATGTGCTGCACAGGACACACACGTAGAAATATCTCGAGACGAAGCAGGCATCTGAGTATTCACTGGCTTTTGAATATATTCCATCGGAGCTCCTAGCTAACGTGTATACCGCAATGTTGAAATGCGCGGCAATTCCCGCCCGTGTACACGGCACACATCCCCCAGGGATTACAGCGCCCTTGACATTTTGCGCCCTGACAAGGACACCAACTTGATAGCAAAGCAATATCGTTAGGTGTTTGAGTTGGCTGTATCCAATCCACAATGGCTCCTTTCTCGTTCTAGGCCTAGTTATACTTTGGTCAAAAAGTCAAAAGCTGTTTGATAACTTTTTGTACTAGATGAAACAATTTGTTTGCCTTGTTTAACATTATTTAATTTACACTTAGACTGATTTAAAATTCAACCTAAGGAAATTCTGGTGAATGTTGTTCAGCTGCAGTATTTCATAAAGGTATTTGATTATCAGAATTACTCGGATGCAGCAACTATATTAAGCGTTTCGCCGCAAGCTGTTTCAAAAGGCATTCGAGCATTGGAATCTGAACTTGGTCTGAAGCTGTTCGAAAAAAGAGGCAGTATTCTACATCTAACAAACTATGGAGAGGAAATCCTTCCTATAGCATTAGATGTACTAGCTTCAGTTGAGGGAATTCAAGCGTATGCGCAAATCACGCGTGAAAAGATAAAAATAAGCCAGACACGTTTGACACGCGTTGCAGTCGGACTAGCACCAATACTCGCAAGCTGGTTCAACCAGCCCACACTGAACAGGCTTTCGAAAAAGTATAAGGGCGGTAAGTTTACTGTTTCCAGATATGACGACGGCGGAACGTGTTTATCCCTTCTACTTGACAGACAAATCGACATTGCAATTGTCGCTGGACAAGTAGACACCAATCTTTTTGAATCACATTTTTTATTGAATGCCGAAGTCAACCTCTTAGTTGAAAGCAGCCACCCATTAGCCAGTCGCGCAACGGCAAATCTAAACGCGGTGGCTCGATATCCAATTGCAAACACCTGTGACATTCGATATTGTCGAAAGAGAATAAACTCAGTATTTAACCATCTGGGCCTTTCCCCTTCCTACGAGAATATTAACTTAGCAGACCAGCAAAATTTGTCCGGTTTTCTGATTCATAAGCATGGGATTATTCTGACCATAGCCTCACAAGCGTCTCAATTCAGGATAGGCTATCCAGCAAAAATCGTTTGCCTAAGCGAACAAGACAGAATATCAATCCCTTTTTACTGCGTTTCAAATTCAAACGATACCCAAGCGCAGACTCATCACGCGATAAGCTGCATTCAACTTGAGGCACGCCAGCTCTCTCGATGTTTAAAAAGCGCTGAAAGAGGAGACCTTTCCAGCTGAATATGACGGGCATGCTAATTCCATGCAAAACAGCAGTGTATTCCGCCAGAACAGAAGCGTGGGTCAGCCCATGTATTTTGAAGTATTCCGAGAGAAAACAACGAGGGCCTGACAGACTTTTGCCAAATCAGTGACCCACTCACCACCCGCAAGCCTGTGCCCCACTTCCGAAATACATGGCTCAGCCCCACCTTCTCAGCGGGTTGAGCCGAGCACTGACCGCACCATTCATTGTCAGCACCGCCCCAGACCAAGCCAGAGAAAGATGGCGCGGCGACAGCCAGATGGCCGCCACCGCGCCTCACACATTATTTCGGCAAGCCGCTGTTAGCGTCGGAATAATTTAGCTACTTCACACCGCGTCCCAGGCGCTCAGCGACCGACGCCACGGCACTCTCGTCGACCGAGCCGCAGCTCACGCAGCCATCGTGGGCACGCATCTGGCCGGTGACCTCGTCCATCGCGAGCGGCGCCACCTTCTCGAGCTTAAAGCCCTTACCGGCGCGCATGTTTTCCTTGGCCACGCTGATCATGAGCTTAATGCGGTTGAGCTGGTTGACCTCGGACGCGCCGGGGTCGTAGTCCACTGCGACGATGTTGCTCTCGGGGTGCTGACGGCGCAGTTCCTTGATCACGGCCTTACCCACCACGTGGTTGGGCAGGCACGCGAAGGGCTGCGTGCAGATAATGTTGGGTGCACCATGGTCAATCAGGTCGAGCATCTCGGCCGTGAGCAGCCAGCCTTCGCCCATGTTGTTGCACACCGAGAGCACCGTGCGAGCCTTGTCGGCCATAGTGTCGATGCGCTCGGGCGCCTCAAAGCGGCTGGACTTTTCGAGCATCTCCTCCACCGGCGTACGCATCCAGTCCACCAGCTTGATGAGCGCCTGCATACCAGCGCGCGTGGTAGCAGAGCTTCCCAGCTCGTCCTTCTGTAGCTCGGCGTTGCTCATGGAGTACAGGAAGAAGTCGAGCAGACCCGGCACCACAGCCTCGCAGCCCTCGCGCTCAATGACATCGACCACGTGGTTGTTGGCCGTGGGATGGAACTTGACCAGGATCTCGCCAACCACGCCCACGCGCGGCTTGGTACCCTCGCCCACAAGCGGCATGGTGTCGAACGCGCGGATGGCCTCGCGGCACAACTTGGTGTAGTTGTGCCTGTTGAACTTAGGCGCCAGCTTGCGGGCGCGCGCCATGTACTCCTCGTAGAGTGCGTTGGCGGCACCGGGCGTGGCCTCGTACGGGCGGCAACGATAGAGCATCTGCATCATGACGTCACCAAAGAGCACTGCATAGACTGCCTGCTTAAGCAGTGCCGGCGTAATCTTAAAGCCGGGGTTGTCCTCACCGAGCGCCACGGCCGAAAGCGAGATCACCGGGATCTCGGGGTGGCCGCTCTCGCGCAGGGCCTTGCGGATGAGTGCGATGTAGTTGGTGGCACGGCAGCCGCCGCCGGTCTGGCTGATAACCACGGCCGTCTTGGACAGGTCGTACCGACCGCTCTCGATGGCCTCCATAATCTGGCCCGTCACCAGGATCGATGGATAGCAAATGTCATTGTTCACGTAGCGCAGGCCAGCCTCGACGGCATCGTGGTCGGTCGAGGGCAGCAGCTCCAAGTTGTAGCCGGCACCGCGGAACACCTCTTTGACCAGGTCAAAGTGGATCGGCGCCATCTGCGGGCACAGGATGGTGTAGCCCTCCTCGCGCATCTGCTCGGTAAAGGGCACCTTGGGCCACGCGGTCGAAGCACTCTCACGCTGCGCCTCGAACGTGTACTTGCGGCTCGCGAACGCGGGGGCATCCGTGGAGGGCGCCACCGGCGCGGCATCGCCTTGCTCGTAGGCCTCGCCCGCGGCCGTGGCATCGGCCAGGCGCTCGGCCTCCTGGTCCTTGAGCGCTGCCATGAGCGAGCGGATGCGGATGCGCGCGGCACCCAGGTTAGACACCTCGTCGATCTTAAGCACGGTGTAGATCTTGCCGCTGGCTTCCAGAATCTCCTGCACCTGATCGGTGGTCAGAGCGTCCAGGCCGCAGCCGAAGGAATTGAGCTGGATCAGGTCCAGGTCGTTGCGCATCGTCACAAAACGGGCGACGGCGTACAGGCGGCTGTGGTACATCCACTGGTCGACGACGCGAATCGGACGCTCGGGCTTTACCAGATGCGCAAGCGAATCCTCGGTAAAGACCGCAAAGCCAAAGCTCGAGATAAGTTCGGGCAGGGCGTGGTTGATCTCGGGGTCGTTATGGTAGGGACGACCGGCGAGCACGATGCCGTGACCGCCATGGTCCTCGACCCACTTAAGAGCCTCCTCGCCCATGGTCTGGATATCCTCGTGGAAACGCGCATCGGCCTCAAAAGCAGCGTTGACGGCGGCATCGACCTCGGAGCGCGTGATCTTGGGTCCACGCACGCGACCGCGACCAGCTTGCGCATCGGCCACACGGTCGACGGCGAGCACCTGGTACAGACGGCGCTTGAGCTCGGTCTTGTCGTGATAGGGCACAAACGGGTACAGGAACTCGATGTTCTGCTCGCGGATCTCGTCGATGTTGAGTGCCAACGCCGTGGGGTAGCTCATGACGATGGGGCAGTTGTAACAGTTGCCGGCGGTCGGATCCTCCTTGCGCTCCCAGCGCACGCACGGCATCCAGATAAAGTCGACATCGCGGTCGATGAGGTTCATCACATGGCCGTGGCTCATCTTTGCCGGGTAGCACACGCTCTCGGACGGCATGGACTCGATGCCCGCCTGGTAGGTCTTCTTGCTCGACTGGTCGGACAGCTGCACGCTAAAGCCCAGGCGCGTAAAGAACGCGTGCCAGAAGGGATAGTTCTCGTACATGTTGAGTGCGCGCGGGATGCCGACGGTGCCGCGCGGGGCCTCGTCGGGACTCAGCACCTCGCGGTTAAAGAGCAGCTCATTTTTCTTTTTGAAGAGGTTGGGGGCCTCGGTCTTCTGCTTTTTGTGGCCGGCGCCCTTCTCGCAGCGGTTGCCGGTAATGAAGCGTCTGCCGCCGCCAAAGTCGTTAACGGTGAGCTGGCAGTTGTTGGAGCAACGGCCGCAGCGGACATGCTTTTGCGTCACGGTGAGGTGCGCGATGTCTTCGGCCGACAGGATGGTCGAGGTGCCGTCGGCACCGGCGCGATCGCGGGCGAGCAGTGCCGCACCGTAGGCGCCCATGCAGCCGGCAATGTCGGGGCGCACAGCATGAACGCCGGTAAGCTGCTCAAACGCACGCAGCGTGGCGTCGGACATAAAGGTGCCGCCCTGGACGATCACCTGGCTGCCGATCTCCTTGGGGTCGCGCAGCTTAATGACTTTGAACAGGGCATTCTTGATGACGGAATAGGACAGGCCGGCCGCGATGTCGCCCACCGTGGCGCCTTCCTTTTGCGCCTGCTTGACGCGCGAGTTCATAAAGACCGTGCAGCGGCTGCCCAGGTCGACGGGGGACTTGGCATGGATGGCAGCGTCGGCAAATGCGCGCACGTCCATGTTCATAGACACGGCGAAGCTCTCGATAAAGCTGCCGCAGCCCGACGAGCAGGCCTCGTTGAGCATGATGTGCTCGATGACGCCGTCCTTCACGCGCAGGCACTTCATGTCCTGGCCGCCAATGTCCAGAATGAACTCGACGCCGGGCAGGAACGCCTTGGCGCCGCGCAGGTGCGCGACGGTCTCAATCTCGCCGGAGTCGGCCTTGAGGGCCTCGATGAGCAGTGCCTCGCCGTAGCCTGTGGTGGTCACGTGGCCGATGGTGCAGCCCGCGGGGATATGGTTGTAGAAATCGGCCATGATGACCTTGGCCGTACCCAGGATGTCGCCGTTGTTGTTGCCGTACCAGGTGTGCAGCAGCTGACCGTCCTCGCCCACGAGCGCGGCCTTCATGGTGGTGGAACCGGCATCGATGCCAATGAACACACGGCCGGTGTAGCCTTCGAGCTTGCCTTTGGGGACGACCTCGGTGTCGTGGCGGGTCTTGAACTCGGCAAAATCCTCGTCGGTGGCAAAGAGCGGATCCAGGCGCTCGACCTCGGCACCCTGCGTGTCACCCAGGGCATCGATGGCCTCGATGAGCTGCGGGAACGTGCTGAGCTTGTTGGACTCGTGCGCCATGGCGGCGCCGCTCGCCACAAACAGGTGAGCGTTTTGGGGCACGATGCGGTGCTCCTCGTCCAAGTTGAGCGTGAGGTAGAAGCGGTGGCGCAGCTCGGAGAGGTACTGCAGCGGGCCGCCCAGGAAGGCGACGTTGCCGCGGATAGGACGGCCGCACGCCAGGCCCGAGATAGTCTGGGTCACGACGGCCTGGAAGATGGAGGCGGCCACGTCCTCGGGGCGGGCACCCTCGTTGAGCAGCGGCTGGACGTCGGTCTTGGCAAAGACGCCGCAGCGGCTGGCGATGGGATAGATGGTGGTGGCGTTGGCCGCGAGCTCGTTAAGGCCGCTGGCGTCGGTGTGCAGCAGAGTGGCCATCTGATCGATGAACGCGCCCGTACCGCCGGCACAGGTGCCGTTCATGCGCTGCTCGATGCCGTTGTCGAAGTAGATGATCTTGGCGTCCTCGCCGCCCAGCTCGATGGCGACATCGGTGGCCGGGATGAGGGTCTCGACGGCGCGTTTGCTGGCGATGACCTCCTGGACAAACTCCAGGTCGAGCCACTGGGACAGCAGCAGGCCGCCCGAGCCGGTAATGGCGCAGGTCATCTGGGCCGTCGGCAGCACGGTCGCAGCAGCCTCGAACAAGTCGCGGGCGCAGGCACGGACGTCGGTGTGGTGGCGCTGGTACTTGGCGTAGACGATCTGGTTGTCGTCATTGAGCACGGCGAGCTTGACGGTGGTGGAGCCCACGTCGATGCCCAGGTGCAGGTTGCCGCGGGCGGCCTCGGGGTTGAAGATCGCGCCTTCGGGGGCGTGGGCGGCGGCTACGGGCTCAGCGGCGGTGGCGGGCTCGCTAGCGACGGACGTCTCCCCTGCCGCGTTCTTGGCATCGGCAACTGCCTCGGCAACTTTCTCGGCAGCTGCGGTCGCGGCCTTCTGCGCGGCATCCACCACGGCGGGCGCAGCCTCACGCGCGGCAGCGACCATACGGTCCTTAATGCCCTCGACGAGTTTGCTCATTGTCTCTCCTCTTAGTTGTTGGACTCGACGGCTGCGGTGGTGTCGGCCGCGTCCTCGAGCTGCAGGTTCAATAGCTTCATGCCGTATTCCGGCACGTTGATATCGATGGGTTGGCCATACAGGTCACCAGGGCGCACAAAAGCGAGCACCGTCATAATGCGCGCCATGGCCTCGGGCGATTCGGTGAGCCCACGCTCAAACCAGCGCTGAATCATGCCGACCTCGGCACTCACGACGTAGGTGACGTAGTAGTCAAAGAACGTGCCCAGCGCCAGGCCCAAAATGCCCGTCTGCGCACGCGGCACCACAGCCTCACGCGCGGTGTCGATGATCCTTTTAATGAAGGCCTGGTCGCCGCCCGGACCCAGCAGCGCACCGATTAAGTCGCGGTTGGCCGCAAGATAACGCAGCAGCTCAACCGAACCGGGCGCCGGCTCGAGCTCATCGATGTTGTGATAGAGATCGGGCAGCTGAGCTGCGGTGATGAGCTCAATACGCTCACGGATCTCGGTCAGCAAGCCATCCTCGATTTGATTGATAAAGTCAGGGATATCGCGGTAGTGCGAATAGAACGTACGGCGCGTAAGGCCAGCGCGCTCGGTGAGCGACGCGACATTAATGCGCGAAAGGTCGCCGCTTTCGGCAAGCTCGCTGGCAAGTGCCTGGCGAAGGGCACGCTGCGAGCGAAGGGACCGGCGATCGCATTTCTCGAGCTGGGACAAGCGTCCTCCTTGTTACTCAGCCTGTGCGCTATTGCACAGTGCGAGTATTATTGCACACCGTGTGTATCAACACGTAAAGGCAATATTTGGGATGTGGCGAAGGGACAGTTCCCATGTCACATTCAGCGACCGCCTAGGTTGTGCCAGTTGTGCCTGGCTTTTGAAGCGGCAGTACCGATTGTCCAAAAAGTCATTCGTGGGTAGAATAGTGTCGACGGCAGCCCAAGTTGTAGCTAGCTGGGCAGCGCCGTTGTTTGCATTAGGGGGTCAATGCCTTAGCGGCGGCGACCCCTTCTGTTGCGCTTCGAACGCTGCTTGAGTGCCTCGGAAAGGCCGACAAGCGCCGTGAAGAACGAGACCAAAGCGGTCAGAAGTCTCACGAAATCAATCAGATCGGTCATGGGCATCACCTCCCATCAGATGGAGGGCGCTGCCCGGCACATGGAACTGCCGTCAACGATACCGATTCTACCAGAGCCTAGTTATATATACGAATATATGTTCGTATTCCAAGCACACAGACCCCTGTGACAAAAGGGCTGTTCCTTTGTCACATTATTCGATGATGGTGCGGGAGTTTTGCTTGTGCATGGTGGCGAGCATGTGTTTGGGGACGGCGTGGATCATGCAGCTGCCGATAGTTGCGCTCGCGGCGGCTTTAGCTGCATCGCTAGCGTTTTTGGTCGCGTAGCTGTGACGGAAACGCTTGAGCATGGCGATATCGTTACCGCCATCGCCATAGACCGCGACCTCGTCCTCGGCAATACCGTAGTAGCCCGCCAGCCAGGCCACGCTCTCGCCCTTGTTGCACGCCACGTCCGTGATCTCGAACATCACCGGATCGAACGGTGCGTTGACCACGCGGTCCGAGCGCTCGGCCAAATACGCCTTTAGGTCGCGCTCCAGCTCGGGCGAGGTCACGCGGCAGTTGATCTTGCACACATCGTGGCGCAAGATGTCGCCGATCGACTGGTCGAAATACTGCTCCTCGTGATAGCCGCCACGCGCACGCATGCCGCGCATCACGATGCGCTTGATAGGACTGTCCTTTTTAAAGCCCGCCTGATGCATCTCGAACGAGCCGCTCGAGAACATGCCATCGGGCGTGGAGCAGTCGAAGCAAATATCCGGAAACTCCTTGAGCAGCTCCTCGGTGATCTGTGGGTCGATGGTCCAGGTCTTGAGCACCTCGCCATGGCTGTCGCGCACGATTGATCCATTGGAGCAGCAGGCGTCAAGCGCCAGGCCCGTAAAGCCATGCTCACCAATCGGCAGCGTCGAGCGCCCGGTCGCGGGAACCACATGCAAGCCAGCCTCGGTCAGCTCGCGAATGGCATGGCGGATGGTCCCATCTGCCTCGTGCAGGGCGTTGAGCAGCGTTCCGTCTAAGTCGCTCGCAAACATCTTGATCATGGGCATGCCTTTCCTTCGTCTGCACGATATTGTAGGCGAAGGAGAGGCTCGTTCTCGTATGGGCGTTCCACGCCGCAGCAATCGTATCTGTTAAACCGCTGCACTGCGAACGTCACATTGTTTGTGGTGAGCGACTTTTCAAGCGATAAAACAGCACCGTCGTCAGCACCAGTACCACCAGCATAGCTGCGAACACAGCCGCCGGCGCCCATCGATCATATGCAAATCCGTATGTCAATTGGCCAATAGGCGTTGCGCAGGAAAGAGCCATATATACGACCGAAAGCACCTTTCCGCAGAGTTCCGCCGGCGCCGCCCGCTGAACGAATGCAACGATTTCGACCGACGCAATACTCGCCCACACCATGACCCATGCCGAACCGACCGCAAGCGCAGCAAACACAATTTGGCCAGCGCCGCTCAGCAGCGTGACAGTAATCGGCACGACTCCAAAACAGATCATCGCAACGTATCGACATATGTCATTGAAGGAAAAACGATTCGGCCTAATACCGACCAAACCGCCGCCTGCAAGACCGCCCAGCCCCATAGCTGCCTCAATAATCCCAATGCAGGAAGATTGCATGCCGAGATGCCTGGTAACAATAACGGGTGCACCAATCGTTAACCCAACCAACGCAAGATTCAAAACAGCCGCAAGCAAAATCACGGCGAGCAACGAGGTGTTTTGGAGCAGGCACCGAATCGCTGACATAAAATCGCTTTGACATGCCATACGAGTCGAGCTATCCCCCGTCATTTCAGAGGGGACATTTTGTTTGAGTGTGGCCCAAAACAGCAGCGTCGACATTGCAAACGCCACCGCCGCGATCGCGCAAAGGACGTCGATTCCAAAGCATCCGTAGACGGCTGTTCCAACCACGGGACCTAGAATATTGCTCGCCATGGTCGTCTGCGACACTAACGCGGTGGCCCGCTCGACCTTTTCCTTGCCGACCATGTGCAGCGTCTCAATTTGAAGTATCGGCTTCAGAATAGATTGAACGGCGTATTGGACGCACAGCATCACCGCCACAACAGCCGCAAGGGGCAACGAGCACTTCATGGGAACAAATAGCATCGCTGCAACCATTAAAGCAATACCGAGAGCTGCTAGAACGCCGCGATGCCCCTCTCGATCAGCTAATACTCCGCCAGCCGGAGTCGCAAGCACGCCCGGTATAAACGCTATAGCCGCGACGGCACCATATAGCGTTGACGAACCACTGCGGTCGAGCAAGTAAAGCGGGCACGCAAAGCACAGCGCCGACAACGTCGAATACACGCACAGCTGCGCAACGAGAAGACCGACGAGTCTTATAGGCAGCGCTGTCTTTGATGCTGATACGGCATCGAAGTCTCTCATCCCGTCCATAGAGCTTTGCCTCCTATACATACTATTGGTATGTATTTAACGGCTCGAAAAGGGCGACCGTAGCCACCCTCTTACATCAATATATATACCGTTAGTATGTATATTACCACCCGACACGGTTCCAAACGTCCCAAATTTGGCACGTTGTTTGAAGCACTTCTTCCCCCAAATCGAGACCCACTGCGGCCGCCATCTGCGTCAAACATTGTGCGCGAGCGAGCATTCGCTCCTTGGGCTCGAGCGGACGGAACAATGGCAGCAGCCAAAGATTCGCCAACAACGATACGGCCTCCGCCGCTTCGTGCGGGCATTCGCACGCAATGGAGCCGTCGGCGATGCCCTCCTCGATCACTGGCAAGAGACAGCCATCGGCCGATTCGTCAAACGAGCCCTGGTACTGCATCGCCAGTAGACGCGAGCTTTTTACCGGATCCGCCGCAGGATGCATGCGTGCCCATAGCTCAATTTGTGGAACGACGGACTCGGGCGCGTACAGTCGCTTGAGCTTTTGGGCTCCGGACATATTACCGATACCAAGCGTTGAGCGACGGCGCTCAACAATCGGAGCCATTGCCCGATCAAATGCGGCGTTGAAAATCTCCTCTTTGCTCTTAAAGTGATGATAGACAGCGCCCTTAGTCATGCCATCGAGGCGGTCGACGATGTCTTGAATGCTCGTCCCCTCATAACCCTGTACGCAGAATAGCTCCAGTGCCGCGTCGAGAATCTTCGCGACAGTCTCCTCGGGATATTTATTACGACCCATAATCCGTCCATCCGCAACGCAAGTCTTGTGCCTCATTGCAGCATTTTAACGTTGCGGATGGTAGGCGGTCGATTCTACACCGCGGCGGGGCCGTGTTCGCCGGTACGGATGCGGATTACCTCCTCGACCGGCTCGACCCAAATCTTGCCGTCTCCAACGGCACCGGTGCGAGCAGCGTTGCAGATGATGTCGACAATTCCGTCGACGTGCTCGTCGGCACAAATGAGCGTGAACTGCACCTTAGGGATCGTGTTGACGAGCAACTCGTTGCCGCGTACGTACTCCTTCCAGCCATGCTGCGCGCCGCAGCCCTGCACCTGATTGATAGTCATGCCACGAACATCGGCAGCAAACAACGCATCTTTGAGAACCTCAAGCTTCTCGGCACGAACGACCGCCGTAATCTTCTTCATAGTGAATTCCTCTCTTTAATATAGAAATGAACCGCTCATTCACATGGCACGGGTTTTCCAGGTGCCCGAGATTGCCCCGAAAGAGGAGCGCCGCGTACTTCGGTACGCAAGCGACGGTTTGAGGGGCAAGGTCGGGTGCCTGGGAAAGCCGTGCTGCTAATCGAGTCCGGAGAACGAGGGATACGCGCTCTCGCCGTGCTGACTCGCATCCAGGCCCAGCGCCTCGTCGGCCTCGTCCACGCGCAGGCTGCCGTGGAACAGCGCCTTGACCACCGCGGCGATCACCAAATCGAGCACCAGCACAATAGCGACCGTCACCACAATGCCCAAGATCTGAGAGATGAGCAGCGACACGTCGCCCGTGTAAAACAAGCCACCCTTACCGGTCCACGAAAGCTCCGGCACACAGAACAGGCCCGTGAGCACGCCGCCCAAAATTCCGCCGATACCGTGGCAACCAAACGCATCGAGTGCATCGTCGTAGCCAAACTTGGTCTTAAGATGGCTGATAGCCAGATAGCAGACGGGCGATACGATCAGACCCATGACCAGCGCTGCCCACGGCTCGACAAAGCCCGCACCCGGCGTGACCACCACAAGGCCCGCAACCAGACCGGTGCTGGCGCCCACCAGCGTGGGGCGGCCGGTATGCACGCGCTCGACGGCAAGCCACGAGACCATGCCCGCCGCGCTGGCCGTCACGGTGTTGAGGATGGCGAGTGCCGCAACGGCGTCGGCCTTAAACTCGCTGCCGCCGTTAAAGCCAAACCAGCCAAACCAAAGCAGGCCGGCGCCCAGCGCCACAAACGGCACGTTATGCGGACGGTAGCTCACCATGCCAAAACCACGACGACGGCCGAGCATTAAGCAGAGAATCAGGCCCGTAAGACCAGACGAGATGTGCACCACGTCGCCGCCGGCAAAGTCGAGCGCGCCGATGATATCGCCGATAAAGGAGCCCTCGCCGCCCCAAACCATGTGAGCAAGCGGCGCATAGACCACGAGCAGCCAAATGCCCAGGAAGGCCGTCGTGGCACCGAACTTAACGCGGCCGGCCAGGCTGCCCGTGACGATAGCAGCCGTGATCATGGCAAATGCCATCTGGAAGGCGATGTTGATGATCTGAGGGTAGACGACACCGTCCGCAGCATTGCCCTCGGCCGCCTGCAGCACCTGGTTGAGCACCGGCAGGCACAGCAGCTGGTCAAGGCCTCCAATAAACGGACTCGAACCGTCGCCGCCATAGGCCAGAGACCAGCCGGCAACAATCCACAGCACACCAACCAGACCAATGGCGCCAAAGCACATGAGCATGGTGTTGATGACATTTTTGCGCCTAGACAGGCCGCCATAGAAAAACGCCAGACCCGGTGTCATTAAAAACACGAGCATGGTGCAGATGAGCATAAACGTTGTCGATCCCGTATCGTACATTCGCTCTCCCTTGGTCGCATGAACGTTGTCGGCGCCCATAATGCGGCCGAGGGGCAACTGGTGTAGACCAGATACGGCGTTGTTAAACGCGGCGTTGTCGAATGGAAACGGCGCCGCAATCTTGGAAACGGCGCGGCAACGGACGCGAAACGAACGGGAAATACGCGAGCAAGGAAGCCGTGAGCGCGCCCGTCCCGGCTAGTGGCGGAACAGCTCGCGGGCTCGGTCGCGGAGATTAGTTGCTCGAATGACGCCTTCGTAGCGATTGATGCGCAGACGCGGGAAGGCGTTAAAGAAGCGTAGGTCGCGGCGGCTGAGCGACACGCTTGGCACCGGACGGCTCATGCGCTTGCCGGCAAGGCGACGACTGAGCGACGGACGCGGCATGTTCGGCGCGGCATCGGCCACGCGGCGGGCGGCAAGCGCCAGGCCGCGAGCACCATCCGCGATAAACGTCGGCATCGAAGCCTTCTCGCGCAGGGCATCGAGCGCGGCGTCACCCAGCTCGGCCAGCCACGCGTTAACGGCACGGCTACGGATGTGCGTCTGTGCCACCGAGTCAATCGTAGAATCGGGAATACGTTCGAGCATTGAGTCCGAGGCATCGGCAAGCGACTCATTGATGCGGTCGGCAAGGTCGGCCCGGACGCGCTCCAGCTGATCGGACAGACGCCGCCAGCTCGCCAGCGAGCACAACGCGTCGACCATCATCGCGACCGCGACGATAAAGGCGGACAGCCGCACAATCAGCACCGGCAGATGACCAAGCAGCCCCAGCAATGCCGGCTCCACTAAACGGCAAATGCACAACGCACCCAAGCCAAACGCGCATGCCCAGTACAGGCAGATGCGTCCGTGCAAGTTAAACGGCAGGTGCGAGTAATCCCAAAAGCGAGCGCCCGTTGTTTTTTCCAACAGCAGCCAGCAGGCAATGCCGCCCGCGCCATAGATGGGGCAACACGGTCCCAGCAAAAAGCCGCTGTTGGCAAAGCGTCCGTGGTTGAGCATGGCGCAGACCGTCGATTCCCATGCCCAGCCGCAAAACCCGTAGAAGGCGAACGAGAGCACCAGTGCCGAAAGCGGACAGGCGGCAAGCGTCGCGCCGTCAAATGCCATGTCGATCGCGGTCCCCACCGTCTACCCTCTCCTCTTTTCACTCGAATCTTTGCTCGAGCCGTCGCTCGAGCCCTCGCTCAAATCGTTCGCGTCGTCTTTGCGCGGCAGGCGGCCGACGACCGTCTCGCGCAGAGCACACCATTTATCCGCCAGGCACACAATCCAAGCCTCACGACACGTCGGCGGCACCGGCACCAGCGGAAACATATGCCGCACGATAATATTCCGTTCGCGCGACGTCAGCTCAAAATCTTCCTCCGCGCGCGCTAGGGCAAAAAACGGGTGGCGAAAGCCATGCAGCCGATGGCTTGGGTCGGGATCGTGCCAATCGTAGAGAAAGTAATCGTGTAACAAGGCTCCGCGCAGCAGCGAGGCACGGTCGATCGAAACACCGACGCGGCCCAGGCGCTCGGCAAAGGACAGGCTCGTCCGCGCTACCGAAGTCACATGTGCATAGACCGTCACGTCGCCATGCTGGATAAACTCGCGCGTCAGGTCCAAGCGGCCCGCCTGGGCGAGCTGGCGGGCGGCATCGTCGACCTCGTGCGCGATTTTCTCGGCACGAACGGCATCGGACATGCTGCCTCCTTCCAGCGGCTCACGGCGGCAAGCCACGGCCTGCACGTATTGAAAAAATCATCATCGAATCTATCAGTATGGCATCGGACAAAACGTTTTGCCCCACCAGTTGGCGAATTACCGCGCCGCCGTCACATATCAAACGCCAAAATGTGCGAGACTGTCTTGTGCAATTGTGTCGGCCGAGGGAGCGCCGGCACTCGATTCGCATGGAGTAACCCACAACGATGCTGCTTACGCAAACGACAACGCCCGAGGACGTCAAGGCTCTTAATCGTGCCGAGCTCCCGCAGCTCTGCGACGAGATTCGCCACGCCATCCTCGAAAGCTCCGCCGCCGTCGGCGGGCACGTTGCCCCCAACCTGGGCGTCGTTGAGCTTACGGTCGCGCTCCATCGCGTGTTTAACTCCCCTATCGACAAGATTCTCTTTGACGTTTCGCACCAGACCTACGCCCACAAGGCGCTGACTGGGCGCGCGTACACTTATATCGATCCGAAGCGCTTTGGCGAGGCCTCTGGCTTTGCCAATCCCGACGAGTCCGAGCACGACCTGTTCGCCATGGGCCATACCTCCACGTCGGTGAGCCTGGGCTGCGGCCTGGCGCACGCTCGTGACCTGGCGGGCGATGCGTACAACGTCATCACCATCATTGGCGACGGCTCGCTTTCGGGCGGCCTGGCGTTTGAGGGCTTCAACAATGCCGCCGAACTCGACAGCAACCTGATCATCATCGTCAACGATAACGACCAGTCCATCGCCGAGAACCACGGTGGCCTCTATCGCAATCTGGCCGAGCTGCGCGCCAGCAACGGCACCTGTGAGCGCAACGTTTTCCGCGCGATGGGACTCGACTACCGTTATTTGGACGCCGGCAACGACGTGTTGGCCCTAGTCGACGCGCTGCAGGAACTGCGCAATATCGATCATCCCATCGTGCTGCACGTCTCCACCGCCAAGGGCAAGGGCTTTGAGCCAGCCCAAAACGACCCCGAGCGCTGGCACCACGTGGGTCCGTTTGACATGGCGACCGGGCGCAAGCTCTGCCCGGGCCATCCGAGCGAGCCTGCGCCGCGCACCTACGCCGACATTACGGGCGAGGCGCTCAGCGCCGCCATCGAGCGCGATCCGCAGGTCGTGGGCATCACGGCCGCCACACCCTACATCATGGGCTTTACACCCGAGCTTCGCGCCGCCGCCGGCAAACAGTTCGTCGATGTGGGCATTGCCGAGGAGCACGCCGTGACCTTTGCCACCGCGCTTGCGCGCTCGGGCGCCAAGCCAGTCTTTGGTGTGTACGGCACGTTTTTGCAGCGCGCCTACGACGAGCTGTGGCACGACCTGTGCCTCAACGACGCCCCCGCAACCATTTTGGTGTTTGGTGCGTCAATCTTTGGCACCACGTCCGAGACGCACCTTTCGTTCTTTGATATTTCCATGCTGGGCGGTCTTCCCAACATGCACTACTTGGCGCCGGCCTGCATGGAGGAATATCTGTCCATGCTGAGCTGGTCGCTCGACCACCGCGAGCATCCCGTGGCAATCCGCGTACCGGGCATCGGCCTGGTAAGCCGCCCCGACCTTGCGCCCGCCGAAGACACCGACTACAGCGCCGTTCGCTACAACGTGGTGCGTCAGGGCCGCGACGTTGCCGTGCTCGCGCTTGGCGATTTCTTTGAGCTGGGTGAGCGCGTGGCAAACCGCTTGGCCGCCGAGTACGGTATCGAGGCCACGCTCGTCAACCCTCGCTTTGCAGCCGAGCTCGACCGCAAGTTCCTCGACAGCCTTGTCGCCGAGCATCGCGTTGTCGTCACCCTCGAGGACGGCATCTTGGACGGCGGCTGGGGCGAGCGCGTGGCGTGCTACCTGGCCTGCACGCCCGTGCGCACGCGCACCTTCGGCATCGCCAAGGGCTTCCCCGACCGCTACGACCCCAACGAACTGCTCGCGCAGAACGGCATGACGGTCGAGAACATGGCCGCCGAAGCCGCAAGACTACTCAACGAGTAAGAAAACCTCCGCAAGGAAAGCACCCCCCTGCGGAGGTTTTTGTTTTCGCGACGCGATTATCTTAACCTGTAACATCTATGGCCCGAATTTCCGTCTAACTGTTACAGATCGAGATAAGACATCTTAGTCCCAGACCTTTGTCTCAATCTGTAACAGATAGGGACCTTTTGGCCGTCCAGATGTTACAGATTGAGACATTCGAATTCCCCTGAAGAGCAAATCTCGATCTGTAACAGTTGCTCGGCAAAAACGGCTGCAGATGTTACAGATTGAGACGAACCGCCAAAGTGTCCCCTTTGTGGTGGTTAGCGGTAGCTTAGCTTGAGAATTTCGACGACGTCGGGGTCGGTCAGCGTCACGGGGTCGTGGCTGAACAGGACGCCGTTGGTCGTCAGAGCGTTGTGCGCGATGGCCGGCAGCTCTTCGACCGTAATCCCCCACTCACTCATGGCGAGGTCGGCCACATGGCAAGCCTCCATCAGGCGCGTGAGCTCAATCACAAAATCGTGCGGATCATCCGCGGCGGCATTGCCCATCAGACGCGCCATGTCGATATAGCGCTCTGGTGCAACACCGTGATCGATCATCCACGTGTGGTAGGCACGGGCGATCATGATGAGGCCGGCGCCGTGCGGCAGGTCGTGATGATGCGCGCTCATGCCATGTTCAAGACCATGCGAGCCCGTGGTGCCCGAGGCATCCATGGCATAGCCGCCGAGCGTGTTGGCAAACGCAAGGCTCGAGCGCGCCTCCAGGTCATCGCCATTATTGATGCACGTAGGCAGCGCCGCGGCGGCTCGGCGGATGCCTTCGCGGCAAACCATGTCACCCATGGGCGTGTTGGTATTTGAGATGTAGCACTCAACGCAATGGAACAGAGCGTCGAATCCCTGATAGGCGGTCAGACGCGCCGGGACGCTCACCATGAGCTCGGGATCAACGATCGAAAGTACCGGGAACAGGCGCGGATCGCCCAGGCGAAGCTTCTCGTCATTGTCCTCGCAGGACAGGACACCGCCCGCATCGACCTCGGAGCCGGTACCCGCCGTGGTGGTTACGCAAACAAGCGGCAGCGGATCGTTGGGGATCGGCAGGCCGAGCGCAGTACCGCCATTCACAAAATCCCAGATGTCACCAAGGCATTCGTTACCCTCGGCATCGGTATGCGGGTTGGCCGCCACCGCGCAGATGCCCTTGCTGCCGTCCATGACCGAGCCGCCGCCGAGCGCCAGGACAAAGTCGCAGCCATGGGTGCGCGCCATCCAGCCACCCGCATTGACGGTCTCGCGCAGGGGATTGGGCTCAATGCGATCGAACAGCTCATGCGCCACGCCGGCGCGTTCGAGCTCGGCCTCCACGCGTCTCAGGTATCCAAAGCGCTTGGCCGAGTTGCCGCCGGTCGTAACGATGAGCGCTTTGGTGCCGGGCAGCTTCTGCGTGCCCAGCTCGCCCAACTTGCCCGCGCCAAACAGCACCTTGGTCGGTGCGAAAAACGAATAACCGTTCATACGCGATCTCCTTACTCATATATGTGTCGCGTTGCCGCCATTATAGCGACCGCCGCGAGCGGCCACGCCGTCCGCAAAACGCTATCTCAGCTGTAATAATCGACGTTTGCCCAGATAAAACCTGCCAAAATAAACCTGTCCCTTTTTGGTAGGTAGAATTACCCATAAGGTAAGTATGTTTCTGAGTTATTTCGTGTTGACCCATTTGAGCGCGATAGGGTATAACTCTACTCAACCGCTAGGAATTTTATTGAGAAAGGTGTTCTACCATGAGCAAGAACCTCTCCCAGCAGGTCGTTCTCGACCGCCGCGGCTTCGTTGCCGCCACCTTCGCAACCGTCGCCGGCCTTGGTCTTGCCGGCTGCTCCGACACCAGCGCCGAGGCCGACAAGGGTTCCGCCGCCGGCTCCTCCAAGAGCTCCGAAGATACCGAGGCTTCCACCACGCTCGACGCCAAGGCATTCGACAAGCTCGTCGACAACGGCCCCAAGGCCGATGACGACGCCATCGCTGCCAGCACCTGGGCCACGGCCGTTAAGGACGCCGGCGTCTTTAAGATCGGTGGCGTTCAGACCTCCACGCTCTTCTCCCTCCTCAACGAGAAAGACGGTCAGACCCGCGGCTTCGATGCCGGTATCGCACAGCTCCTGTCCAACTACATTCTGGGCGAGAACAAGGTCGAGATCACCCAGGTAACCTCGGACACGCGTGAGTCCGTCCTGCAGAACGGCCAGGTCGACGCCGTCTTCGCCACCTACACCATTACCGATGAGCGCAAGAAGCTCGTCTCCTTTGCCGGTCCCTACTACTACACGCAGCAGGCCATCCTGGTGCTCGCCGATAACGACGACATCAAGAGCGTTGACGACCTGGCCGACAAGAACGTCGCCGTCCAGTCCGGCTCCAACGGCCCCGCCATCCTGGAGGAGTTCGCCCCCAAGGCCAGCCAGCAGGAGTTCAAGACCGACGAGGAGGCCCGCCAGGCACTCCAGCAGGGCCGCGTCGATGCCTACGTCATCGATAACAACATGCAGCAGAGCGCCCTGGTTCGCGAGCCCGGTAAGTACAAGATCGCCGGCAAGCCTTTCGGCAGCAAGGAGCCCTATGGCATCGGCCTGCCGCTCGATTCCGACGGCGTCGCCTTTGTCAACGACTTCCTTAAGAAGATCGAGGACGACGGCACCTGGACCGAGCTGTGGCAGATCTGCATCGGCGACCGTACGGGCGACACCAATGTTCCCGAGCTGCCCGAGATCGGCGCCTAGGCAGCGAGCCTGGTAACAGCCGCAACGAAACCATACGGAAACGCATGATGCGCTTTATTGCGGTAAACTGTTTCCTCACTGAGTTGTCGGGGCTTCCGTACACACGGGAGCCCCTTTCCTTACCGGCAGGAGGTCCGCATGAGTCTCTCCGAGCTCTGGTCGCTCTATGGCCAGAACTATATCGACGCGCTGCTCGCAACCTGGGGCATGACGCTTGAGTCGTTTGCCATCGCCATGGTGCTGGCCGTCGCCGTCACCGTGATGCGCGTGTCGCCGCTCAAGCCGCTGCGCGTCTTTGGCGACCTGTATGTCCAGGTCTTTCGTAACATCCCCGGCATCGCGCTGCTCATCATCGTCGTCTACGCGCTGCCGCCGCTCAAGGTCGTCCTGCCCTACCGCACCTGCGTTATCGTCGCCACGGTCCTTTTGGGCTCGGCCTTTGGCTCCGAGAACTTCATGAGCGGCATCAACACCGTCGGCGTCGGCCAGGTGGAAGCCGCCCGCTCGCTGGGCATGAGCTTTAACCGTATCCTCGCCAAGATCGTGATACCGCAGGCGCTGCGCTCAAGCGTGCTGCCCATGACCAACCTCGTTATCGCCGTCATGCTCACCACCGCGCTCGGCAGCCAGGTGCCGCTTAAGCCGCAGGAGCTCACCGGCGTGGTGAGCTACATCAATACCCGCTCGCTCGGCGGCGTCGCCGCGTTCTTCATCTCGGCGCTCGGCTACCTGGGCACGGCCTTTGTGGTGAGCCACATTGGCAACTACATCGATAAGAAGGTGAGGATCCTCCGATGAGCAAGCACTCCACCTCCGCGCTCACCATGCGCGATGCGCTCTACGAGGCTCCCGGCCCCAAGATGCGCACCAAGATTCGCATCGGCACCGCCATCTCGCTTGTTGCCGTCGCCGCACTCGTCGTCCTGGTACTGCAGCGCTTTTATGTGACCGGTCAGCTTTCGGTCCACTACTGGTATTTCTTTACGCACCTCACCACCTGGAAGTTCTTGCTTGCCGGCTTTGAGGGCACCGTCAAAGTCGCACTCACCGCTGGCGCCATCGCGCTGGTGCTGGGCTTGGCCCTTATGCTCGGCCGCACGAGCGATATTAAGCCGCTGCAGCTGGTCTGCCGCGTGCTCACCGATTTCTTCCGCGGCGTGCCGAGCCTTCTGTTCATCTACTTCTTCTTTTTGGTGCTGCCCCAGTACAAGATCGCGCTGCCGTCGTTCTGGATGCTCACGCTCCCTGTCGCGCTCGCTGCAGCCGGCGTACTTGCCGAGATTTTCCGCGCCGGCGTCAACGCCGTGCCACGTGGGCAGGTCGAGGCGGCCCAGGCACTCGGTCTCTCCAAAGCTAAAATCACCTTTAAAATCGTGTTGCCGCAGGCTATTCGATTTATCATCCCGTCGTTGATTTCGCAGCTCGTGGTCGTAGTCAAAGACACCACCGTCGCCTATGTGGTGAGCTACCCCGACCTCATGCAAAACGCCCGCGTGCTCATTACCAACTACGACGCTCTCGTGTCGGTCTACCTGGTAATCGCGGTCATCTATATCCTCATCAACGTCGCGATCAACAAGGCCGCTGTCTACGTTTCGCACAAGACCGGCGCGACCATCATCCGCTAACGCTTTACCATTTCAAGTCATAAGGAGCCGAGCACCATGGCACAGAGCACCTCTTCCACCGGCAATCAGCCGTTAATCGAGCTCAGACACGTCGATAAGCACTATGGCGATCTGCACGTCCTCAACGACATCAATCTGTCGGTCGACCGCGGCGAGGTCGTCGTGGTGATCGGTCCTTCGGGCTCGGGCAAGTCGACCATGTGCCGCACCATCAACCGCTTGGAAACCATCGACTCGGGCGAAATCCTCATCGAGGGCGAGCCTCTGCCGCAGGAAGGCAAAGACCTTGCCCACATGCGCGCCGAGTTGGGCATGGTGTTCCAACAGTTCAACCTGTTCGCACATATGACGGTGCTGCAGAACGTCATGCTGGGACCGGTCGACGTGCTGGGCGTGTCCAAGGAGGAGGCTCGTGAGCGCGCCATGGACCTGCTGAGCCGCGTGGGCGTGGCCGAGCAGGCCGACAAGGTGCCCGCACAGCTTTCGGGCGGCCAGCAGCAGCGCGTGGCCATCGCCCGTTCACTTGCTATGCAGCCCAAGGCCATGCTCTTTGACGAGCCCACGAGCGCCCTTGACCCCGAAATGATCAACGAGGTGCTCGAGGTCATGGTCCGTCTGGCCCAGCAGGGCATGACGATGATCGTCATTACGCACGAGATGAACTTTGCCCGCCGCGTGGCCGATCGCGTCGTCTTTATGGCCGACGGCCAGATCGTGGAAACCGGCACGCCCGACGAGTTCTTCGACCATCCCCAGACCAAGCGTGCCCAGGACTTCCTCAACTCCATCAAGGGCCACTAACCCAATTGCCACGCGGGCGAATTCATCAGTAACGTTTGTCCCGCGCCACCCCTGTGCCATGTCCACCCGGATTCGAAAGCCACACCCATGATCGGAACCCGTACCTCATCGTCCTACACCCCGCACGTCGACGTTGCCCCCGCCGACCGTCCGCTCATCCTGGTGGCGCCGCGTTGGGAAGAGGCAAAGCCGTTTTTAAGCGAGACGCTCTCCCCCAACGAGGAAATCGCAAGCGTCTTTGTCGATGCCATCCTTGCCGCCGGCGGCCTGCCGCTGCAGATGTCCATCACCGAGGACATTGAGGTCATTCGCCATTACGTCGATATCGCCGACGGTATCGCTATTCCCGGCGGCCCCGATGTCAATCCCAAACGTTGGGGCGATGATCGACCCTACGACCCCACCCTCTGCTGCGAGATCCGCGATAGCTTTGAGTTTAAGCTAGTCGGCGAGGTGCTCCGCGCCAAAAAGCCGCTCTTTACCACCTGCCGCGGCACACAGCTGCTCAATGTCGCCACCGGCGGCACCCTGTGCATGGACGTGCCAAGCTTGGGCGCGCGCGAGGGCCGCACGCAGTGGCGCCATACCCACGTGCTCAACGACCCCGTGCATCCCGTCGAGGTCGTGCCGGGCTCGTTGCTGGAGCGCGCGCTTGGCGGGCACAGGCTTATCCAGACCAACTCCGCACACCACTGCTGCATCGATCGTCTGGGTAAAAGCACGCGCTTGGTCGCCAAGGCAACCGATGGCGTGCCCGAGTGCATCGAAGTCGAAGGCCAACCCTTCTGCCTGGGCGTGCAATGGCATCCCGAGTACACCTGGCAGACGCTCGAAACCGACTTTAACCTCTGGAAGTCGTTTGTCGAGGCGGCAGCCAAGGTCAAGCAGGCCCGCTAGCACGCGAACCACAAAACAGATAAGGGCGCCCCGCCGGCCACATGGTCCGGCGGGGCGCCCTTTCACCTATATGTGGCCGGCAAGCAGCCCAAGGCTCGCAAGCTCTTATTCAGCCGCCTCGCGCAGAGCCGACATCGTTGCCGCATATTGCTGCTGCAACGCATGCATTCCCTCGCGAGCGCCGTCAACGGCATCGGCGCCGCGCAGTGCTTCGGTCACCACGACCGCCGGCTCGTACAGATTATCGAATCCCAGGTTCTGGCTCACGCCCTTGAGTGTGTGCGCTGCCATAAACGCACCTTCGGCGTCTCCTGCCGCCATGGCGGCCTCCAGCTTGTCCATGCTCTCGTCATCCAAAAACTTGAGGGCAAAGCGGGCAAGCATTTCCTCGCCCATCAGCCGAGCGCACGCGTCATCATAATTAGCGCCGATCTTCTCATACGCCTCACGCATGGAAATCATGGATTAAAACTCCTTAGGTCAAACTAAATCGTGGGAAACGCGACAACGTCGGCGGGGCGTGCCAACGTCTCGGCAATACGGTCTTGCACCTCGAGCAGACAGTCGAGCAACAGCGGGTTAAAGGTGCCGCACTTACCGTCCAGGATCATCTGGATCGCCTCCTTGTGCGGAATAGCGTCCTTGTACACACGCACGCTCGTCAGAGCATCATACACGTCGGCCACCGAGACCACCTGTGCGGCAATGGGAATCTCGTCGCCCTTAAGGCCATCGGGATAGCCCTTGCCGTCCCAGCGCTCGTGATGCCAACGCGCAATCTGGTACGCATATTCCATAAGCGCATTGCCGACGTGATGGCGGCCCAGCTCAAGCAACATGTCGGCGCCCATCGTGGTATGCGTCTTCATAATCTCGAACTCCTCGGGCGTAAGGCGCCCGGGTTTGTTGAGAATTGCATCGTCAATCGACATCTTGCCGATATCGTGCAGCGCCGAAGCCAGGGCAATCGTAGAGCGTTCCTCATTGTCGAGGGAGATCGTGCCGCTACGCTGGACCAGACAGCCAAGCAGCAGCTCGGTCAGCTTCTCGATGTTCGTAACGTGCCTGCCGCTCTCGCCATTGCGAAGCTCCATAACGCCGGCCATGATGTCGATGAGCATGCGACTGTTCTTGACGCGCTCGTTGTACTGCTGGGACAGCAGGCTCGTCAGGCGGCGCTGTTTGGCGTACAGACGGATAGTGTTGCTTACACGACGGCGCACGACACGGGCGTCAAACGGGCGGCTGATATAGTCCGAGGCGCCCAGCTCGTACGCACGCAGAACCACATCGTCGGATTCTTCGCTCGAAATCATGATGACGGGCAGATTGTCAACAACCGATCGGCGCGACAGATCGGCCAGCACCTCAAAGCCGCTCACGCCCGGCATGACAATGTCCAGCAGCACGAGCGACAACTCATCGCCATAACGGTCGACCATATCGAGCGCCGTACGACCGTTTTCGGCCTCGAGGATGCAATACTCGTCCTTGAGCATCTCGTTGAGAATGGCTCGGTTCATCTCGGAGTCATCGACGATAAGCACCAAAGGCTTTTCGCTTTGGAAGGCCTCGATGAAATCGCCATCGGTCACGACCGTACCGGCTTTTGCCTTAGCACGGCTCAGTAACTGGACAGCGCGGCCAACGCCCTCATCAACCGTCTCGCCATGAATGCGAACGCCACCAACACATGCCGTCAAGCTCACGTGCTCATGGCCCGGAATAATCGCGGAACGAACGGCATCGGATACCTGACGCAGGCGACGGGCGAAGTCATCGGAGGGAATATCGGGCATGACGGCCACAAACTTGTCGCAGCCATAGCGCACAAGTTCGTCAGTCGAACGAATACCGCTGCGTATGGCTGTCGCCACGGCACCGAGCGCAAGGTCGCCGGCATGACGGCCACACGTATCGTTGAAGACCCTAAAATCGTCAAGGTCGACCACCGCAACGCCGGCCTTCATGCGGGCGCTACGGAGCTTTTCCTCGTAATATCGGCGATTGCGCACACTCGTCAGCACGTCGGTGTAGACAAGGTCCTCTTCTGCAGCCTCTTGTTCATCGATCGGACGCACCATCAGCAAGACACGAGGCTCACCCTCGACCTTTAGAGGGCGTAGGCGAGCGCGGTACTCAACACCATCGTTGAGCAGTTGCTCCGACACCTCACCCGAATCTGCCAAAGCCTCAAGACTCGACTGACGCAGACAAGGGCACCGATTGCCGGCGAGCAGGCAGTTAGGCTCGCTCTTAATCTGATCGGCCGACAGCAAACGCACCACGGGGTAGGTCTTCGCGACACGGGCGACCTCGGCGGCAGCCTCCTCGTCGGTTAGATTGGCCTCGTGATTATTGAGCATATGGGGCCCTTTCGATAGTTTCGCATGGTAGCGGTGGGTTCCAAATGTTACAAGGTTAACACCTTGCCGATGCAGGTAAGCACGTGAATGCTGTTACATTTTTATGAGTTGGCAGACGGCGCGATTGAAGCCGCAGACGTGAGGTCTTGAGCACATTTGTTAACACGGCCGAAACGTTTGCGAGTGAAGGCTGTTTTGTTTTTTGCAGCTGTTAGAGCCCCAGGATGCCACGGACAGTCTGGGCAGCCGCTGTCGGGCGATCGCGCAGGCCGTTGTGCGCGCCGGGAACCATTACGAGTGGACAGCCCAAAAGCTCAGCCGCCATCCTCGTGCCCGCCTCGCGGGGTGTACCGACCGAAAGCTCGCCCAAAAACACAGCCGACACCGCCTTTGATTCTCGAGCGCGCTCCCAGTCGGGAGCATATGTCATATTTGTTCCGTATTCATTGGCCATAAAGCAACGACCATTGCGCAGGGCATGCTTGGCTTCCGCTTCGGTCGTCCCAGGAGCCTCGGGGTCCAAGTCGCCGAGAGCTCCCAAGAAAAGCCGAAGCGCCCTTGAAACCTTTCCAGCCGCAATCATATCGAGCAAAATCGGAGCTGCGCCCATGCCGACGCCTTCGGCCGACACAGCCGGCTCATGCAGAATCGCACGGGCGACGAGATGGGGTTCGGTGCGAAGAAGCTCCAGCGCCACCAACGTACCGGCGCTGTGCGCAAGCACATTTGTCGGAGCGCCAACGTGTTCGATCGCGGCCTGCAGGTCGGCGGCCTGAGCGGCAAGATCATAGCTGCCGTCTGCCGCTTCGCTGCTGCCGCCACAGCCGCGGCGGTCATAGGCAATTACGCGGTAGTTGCGACTGAGCTCACATGCGATGCCGTCGAAAAATGTGCCGTCGACACAAGCGCCGTGCACGCACACCAAGGCAGGAGTATCAGGCGACACATCCGGGCCGGCATATTCGCGACAGGCAATCGTGGTGCCCGCATTCTCGACCGTAAAATCCATGTTGTGCCCCCATCATCAACGCCCATCCAGTTGCGCGTCAGTACGGCTGGATAGACCCGCATTGCTTTACGCCTTGTTAACAGATTAACTTTACCCGACCCGAGGCTTTTCATGACACGGCATAATGAGCGACGTGAAAAAACGAAACTTGTAAAGCAAGAGCCCGCACCCTGCTTTGGAGCCGATGCTATGCTTAGGCACAATTGTCTTGAGGAGCATATGCCTATGTCTACGTTTTTGAATGCCAGCCCCATCTTTGGGCCCGTTCGCAGCCGTCGCCTTGGTCTCTCGCTCGGCGTCAACATGATGCCGGCCAGCGGCAAAATCTGCACGTTCGACTGCATTTACTGCGAAAACGGCCTCAACGCCGAGCGCCCCTGCCATGAGCCGTACAACACAGCTGCCGTGGTACTCGACGCGCTCGAGGCAAAGCTGCGCGATATGGCAGCCGAGGGCGAGCTCCCCGATGTGATCACCTTCGCAGGTAACGGCGAGCCCACCGTCGCACCGGAGTTTCCGCAGGCCATCGCCGGTGCCGTCGCGCTTCGCGACCAGCTGGCCCCAAACTCCAAGATTGCCGTGCTCTCCAACGGCACGCGCGCCGACCGCCCCGAGGTACACAATGCGCTCATGATGGTCGACGACAACATTCTTAAGCTCGATACCGTCGACCCGGCGTTTATCCAGCTGCTCGACCAGCCCGTTGGCCCCTACGACGTCGAGCACCAGATCGAGACGTTCGCAAGCTTTGACGGTCACGTTATTATCCAGACGATCTTTTTGACCGGCGAGTATCAAGGCAAGCTCATCGACAACATCGGCGAGGAGTACGTTGCCCCCTGGCTCGCGGCGCTCGAGCGCATTCGCCCACAAGAAGCGACCATCTACACGGTGGCGCGCGAGACACCGGTCGCCGGCCTTGCCAAAGCGGCGCCTGAGGTGCTCGACGCCATTGCCGCGCGCGTGCGCGCCATCGGCATTCCCTGCCAGGTGAGCTACTAGCAAAACCACGCAGCAGCCAGTGTCCGCCATCCCGCTCCATCAGTTGCGGTGATATAGTTCCTATTTATGCTGTTAAACCGCTTAAATCGGAACTATATCACCGCAACTTTTATGGACGCGTGGGTGGGCTATACTAGCTGCGGATGAAAGGAAGTTAGCCATTGTTTGACAACGGACCTGTGCCCGGCCGCAACGACGCTTGCTGGTGCGGCAGCGGCAAAAAATATAAGAAATGCCATAGCGCCTTTGATGAGCGCCTTGAGCGCCTATGGGAAGAGGGCTGGGAGGTTTTGCCCCGCACGCTCTACAAGGCGCCCGCCGATATCGAGGGCATCAAGCGCTCGGCCGCCATCAACGTGGGCGTGCTCGATTACGTAGGCGAACACATCGCCGCGGGCATGACCACCAACCAGATCGACCAGATGATCTACGACTACACCGTCGAGCACGGCGGCACGCCGGCCGACCTCAACTATGAGGGCTACCCCAAGAGCGTTTGCACCTCGATCAACGACGTGGTCTGTCACGGCATCCCCTGCGATACGGACGTGCTGCACGAGGGCGACATCATCAACGTCGACTGCTCCACGATTCTTGACGGCTACTTTAGTGATTCGAGCCGCATGTTCTGCATCGGCGAGGTCTCTGCCGAGCGCCAGCGCCTGGTCGACGTCACCCGCGCCAGCGTGGAGGCGGGTCTGGCTGCCGTCAAGCCGTGGCTGCCGCTGTCCGTGATGGCCGAGGCCGTGCAAAAGACGGTCGAGGACGCCGGCTTTAGCGTGGTACGCGAGTACGGCGGACACGGCATCGGTAAGGAGTTCCACGAGGACCCGTTTGTGGGCTTTACCACCGAGGCACCCGATGTGGACACCATCATGGCTCCGGGCATGGTCTTTACCATCGAGCCCATGGTCAACGCCGGAGCGCCCGACATCAAGATCAGCAAGGGTGACGGCTGGTGCGTGCGCACTAAGGACGGCAGCGATTCGGCCCAGTGCGAGGTACAGCTCGTGGTGACCGAGGACGGCTACGAGCTGCTGAGCTGGTAGCCGTGGATGCGCCGGATGCTGACGGGCACGCTCGTCTTGCATCCGGCGTTTTATTTAAACGTTTTGCCTGATAAAACCTGCCAAAATAAACCTGTCCCTTTTTGGCAGGTCGAGCGGAGAGGACTGCTTGTGAACATCCTGGTTTTGCTGCCCGTCAATGACCGCCATCGCGCAATTCTTGAGTCGAGCGCTCCGGGCGAGGACTTTATCTACACGAGCTCCGACGCCGCCACGCGCGAGCAGGTCGCCGATGCCGACGTGATCTTGGGCAACATCGACCCTGGCATGCTCACGGCATGCGAGCATCTCCAGCTGTTGCAATTGCAGACCGCCGGCTATGACGACTACTTGGCCGCCGGCACCGTGCCAGCCGACGCTAAGCTTTCCTGCTCGGTGGGCGCCTACGGCCAGGCCGTAAGCGAGCATATGTTTGCCATGGTCCTTTCTATGATGAAGCGCCTGCCCGGCTATCACGACTTGCAGCGCGAGCATCGCTGGGAGGATTTGGGGCCGGTCACCTCGCTCAAGAACGCCAATGTGCTGGTGCTAGGCGCGGGCGATATCGGCGGCCACTTCGCCACACTCTGCCGCAACATGGGCGCGCACGTCCGCGGCATCAAGCGCCATCCACTCGTCTACCCCATTGTGTTTGAGGACATGGACGGCATGGACGCCCTCCCCGAGCGCCTGGCCGAGGCTGACATCGTCACGTCCTTTATGCCCAGCACGCCCGAGACGCGCGGTCTGGCGAACGCCGAGTTCTTCGCCGCGATGAAACCGGGCGCCTTCTTTGCCAACGGCGGCCGCGGCGATCTTGTGGTTGCCGACGATTTGGTTGCCGCTCTGGAGTCGGGACATCTCGCCGGCGCCGCGGTCGACGTCACCGACCCCGAACCGCTGCCTGAGACAAGCCCACTGTGGAATGCGCCCAACATGCTCATCACGCCACACGTCTCCGGCTGGTTCCACCTGGCAGCCACGCTCAACAATGTGGTCGACATCGCCGCGGAGAACCTGCGTCACCTGCAAGCCGGCGAAACTTTACGTTGTTGGATCGAACATTAGGGTTCCGCCGTTCTAACGAACGGCGGACCGGTCGACGCTGCGCGCCGCCCAGAGCGACAATTTGTCATTCAAAAGGCAAGGCATGACCAGAAGGTCTATGCCTTGCCTTTTTCATGCCAACTTGTTCGCTCTGGACATCGCTCGCTGACGCTTGCTCAACCTGCGGTGTCCCAACAATTCCGTCCAGCTGTTGGCATTGCGGCATTTTCCCAGATAAAACCTGCCAAAATGAACCTGTCCCTTTTTGGTAGGTTTGGTGCAATGGGGTCAGGTTGGCTTGCGCCATACCGGTAGTTCTGTCTGCGACACTCTCGCCAAAGTGATATCAAACATACATCTAGCGTTTTCGACACTTCGCTTATTAGAGCCAGTCCGTCTCCTCATCATAGCGGTCCGAATAGGCGCTACGCTTGAGTTCTTCATCGCTCGCTGGCCACGCGTTGGACACGTCGATTCCCGATTCATGGCAAGCGGTGGCGAACAGCTTCGACCCCTGATCGATTAGTTGAGACCTGCCCTCGGTCTTCTCGTCTTCGGCTTGCATTTAGAGCTCCACGCTTTCGGCTCCATTGATATGGAGGTCGCGCTCGTAGAAGGCGGTGAGGGCGCGGATGGCGTACATCACGTCGCGCACGCCGCCGGTCTCGTAGCTCGAGTGCATGGCCAGCTGCGGCAGGCCCACGTCCACGGCATGCATGCTCGCCTGCATATTGGACAGATTGCCGAGCGTGGATCCGCCGGCCATATCGCTCTTGTTGGCGAAGGCCTGCGTGGGCACGTCGGCGTCATCGCAAATAGCTTGGAACACCGCGCGGCTAAAGGCATCGGTACAATAGTGCTGGTTGGCGGCTTCCTTGATGACGATGCCGCCGTTGAGCACAACCTGGTTGCGCGCATCGCACTTCTCGGCGTGGTTGGGGTGCACGGCATGCGCGTTGTCGCAGCTCACGAGCATCGATGCGGCAAGGGCGCGATGATACGACTCGTCGTCAAAGCCCAGCGATCCGTTAATGCGGCGCAATGCATCGGCCAAGAACGTTGACATGGCGCCCTGTTTGGTCTCGGAACCAACCTCCTCGTTATCAAAACAGCAGAAGACCGAGACGTCGCGCGCGTTCTCGGCGCCCAAAAATGCCTGTAGCGAGGTGTAGGCGCAGGCCAGGTCGTCAAGCTTGGGTGTCGAGATAAACTCGTCGGCCCAGCCCCAAATACGCGCATCCTGACGATTGACCAGGAACAGATCGCGGCCCAAAATTTGCTCGGGCTCAACGTCCAGCTCGTCGGCGATCAGGGCGTCAAAGTCGCCCTGTTTAAGGTCACCAGCGCTGATGAGCGGGCACAGGTCAACGGCGCGATTGGGAGCAAAGCTCTCGTTAACGCCGCGGTTCATGTGGATGGCAAGGCTCGGAATAATGGCAACCTCGCGCTCGGTGGCAAGCAGGCGGCTCTCAATACGGTCGCCCTCGCGCACCAGCACGCGGCCCGCGAGTGCCAGCGGGCGATCGAACCAGGTGTAGTCGATCATGCCGCCGTAGGCCTCGGTGTTCAGGCGCAGCGTCTCGCCCGCGCCGTCAAGCTCAGGCACGGCCTTGACCTTAAACGTCGGCGAATCGCTGTGCGACGCCGTGAGCTGAAAATGATAGTCACCGGCAACGCCGTCCTCGCCCCACGTCGCGGCCAGGTCCTCGCCCACCTTAAAGGCAACAACGCTCGAGGTGTTGCGCTGCGTGTAATAACGCCCGCCCGGCTCGATGTCCCACGCCGCGTTCTCGGGCAGGTAGGTAAAGCCCGCCTCGTCGAGCTCGGCCATAATAGTCGCCGCCGTATGGAACATGCTGGGGCACGCCTCGATAAAGTCGATAAGGTCGTTGGCGGCCTCGATATCGTCGGCCGTCACATGCGCGCGCTCGGGCGTTTCCTGATCCGTCATGCTCTCCCCTTTCGCTGGGTTGATGGTCCCCTCCAGCATACCCCGCCACGCCAGTGCCGCACTCTTCATTCCGTGCTTAATTCCGCGCCACTCACCAAGTTGAGCCATCATGCCCGTGCACCTTTTGCGACAATTACGCTAACAGGACGAGAGGAGTCGTCATGAAGCCACGTAACATTGCCATCGCCTGCGGTGTCGCGGGAGTCGCCGTCGGCCTTGCCGCTGCCACCGGTATCGTTTATCACAAGCAAATCAAGTCCGCCGCGTCGCTCAAACGCTTGACCGGCTACGCGGATGGCTATGACCTGTACGCAATCGACATCGCCTACGACTACGATCTTGATCGCATCATCGCCGCTGGCGTGCGCGACGACCAGGCCTACATCGATGCCGTGGTGGCGCAGGTGCTGCCCGGTGTGCCGGTGCATGTCCAGGCGCCCCAGTTTGCCTGCAGCGCTTTTGTCGCCGTAGATGCCGAAGGCCGCGTGCGCACCGGTCGCAATTACGACTTTAAGGACGACACCTCGGCGCTGCTGGTGCGCAATCACCCACGTGGCGGCTATGCCTCCATCGGGTTTGCCGCCCTTAACAACCTGGGCGATAACACTCCGCTTGACTCCGTCGCCGGACGTGCCGCCGCACTCATGGGCCCGTTTGCCCAGCTCGACGGTGTTAACGAATGCGGCGTGTCCATTGCCGTACTCACTCTGGATTCCAAGCCCTGTGACCAGGACGCGCAACGCCCCGTCATCAATACCTCACTCGCCATCCGTCTGGTGCTCGACCGTGCCGCCACCACGCAAGAAGCTGTCGACCTGCTTTCCGCCTACGACATGCACGCCATGGCAGGACGCGATTACCACTTCTTTATCAACGACGCCGCCGGTGACGCGCGCGTAGTAGAGTGGGATCCGCGCGATCCGGACCGTGCTTTCAAAGCGACCCCTGTTCGCCAGGTCACGAACTTCTACGCCTGCTATGGCGACGAAGTGCTGCCCAACCAAAAGAATGGCGAGCTGGGCCATGGTAAAGAGCGCGCCGTCGCAATCGCCGATGTCCTTGACGCCCATGTCGGCGCCCAAGACGAGGCAGTCGCTTGGAAGGCCCTACGCGCTGCGGCGCAAAAGCCCAATCCGGAAGACATCACCAGCAACACGCAGTGGTCGGTCGTCTTTGACAATACCGAGCCCGCTGCCGCCATCACGCTGCGCCGCCACTGGGGCAACGTCGATGCCTTCGCACTGTAAGGAGCCAGGCCCGTCGACCTTACGTTCCCTGACGTTGCTTACATTTCCATACGCTTGAGCTAACACGTTTTACCCCCGTATCAACAGTGTGCGGGGGTAAACTTATGCGCATGTTATAACTTGCCCGGAAGGATTCATCATGCTCAGGATCGGTCTTCTTACCAGTGGCGGCGACTGCCAGGCGCTCAACGCCACCATGCGCGGCATCGTCAAAACGCTTATGACCAATAGCGAAGAACCTATCGAGATCTATGGTTTTGAGGACGGCTACCAGGGCCTTATCTACAGCAGGTTCCGCGTCATGTCGCCCGCCGATTTTAGCGGCATCCTCACCCGCGGCGGCACCATCCTGGGCACGAGCCGCACGCCGTTCAAGCGTCTGGATATTCCCGAGGCCGATGGCGTCGAGAAGGTACCCGCAATGGTCCACACCTATCATAAGCTGCAGCTCGACTGCCTGTTTATGCTGGGCGGCAACGGCTCCACCAAGACCGCCAACCGCCTGCGCGAAGAGGGCCTCAACGTTATCGCCCTGCCCAAGACCATCGATAACGACACCTGGGGCACCGAGATGACGTTTGGCTTTACGAGCGCCATCGACGTCGCCACCAAGTGCATCGATGACATCCACACCACCGCCTCGAGTCACGGCCGCGTGTTCGTCATCGAGATCATGGGCCACAAGGTTGGCTGGATCCCGCTGTACGCCGGCGTTGCGGGTGGCGCGGACGTCATCCTGATTCCCGAGATCCCCTACGACATGGACCAGGTCATCAAGACCATCGAGCATCGCATGGAGACTGGCAGCCGCTTTACCATCGTGGCCGTCGCCGAGGGCGCTATCTCCAAGGAAGACGCGGCACTGTCCAAGAAGGAGTACAAGAAGAAGCTCGCCGAGCGCACGAGCCCGTCGATCGTCTACGACATCGCCAAGGAGATCGAGGCCAAGACCGGTCGCGAGACCCGCGTCGCCATCCCCGGCCACACGCAGCGCGGTGGCCAGCCCGACGCCCAGGACCGCATCTTTGCGACCCAGTGCGGCGTCGAGGCGGCACTGGGGTGCCTACGCGGCGAGTTTGGCTACATGATTGCCCTGCGTGACGGCAAGATGTGCCACATGCCGCTCGAGGATGTTGCCGGCAAGCTCAAGTATGTCGACCCCCAGAGCGATCTGGTGCGCGAGGCCAAGGCGCTGGGCATCAGCTTCGGCGACGAATAGCCTCGGCCGAAATCCATCCCATCGGGCCCTCCGACCCCGCCCGACGTATTTCGATTTGGCTCCTCCCTTGACTCCGTCAAAGGTCGCCAATCGAAATCGTCGGGCGGGGTCGGAGGGCCCTGCGTTTACATACTCGCCGAGGTTATTCGTCTTCTTGCTGCGGGTGCCTGGCCTGAAATTCAGTTGCGGTGAAATAGTTCCTGCTTAGCCCGCAAATGGCTGAATCTAGAAACTATTCCACCTCAACTTACTGAGTGGGGGCTCTTGGCTGGGTCGCGCGCGCAGACGTGGTGTAAGAGTGTCCTGAGGTCCGTCGCTGCAAGTC
>UQLI01000025.1 GCA_900541715.1 uncultured Collinsella sp. | reverse complement strand
GCCCGTGGGTTATACCCTAAGAGCAAACCACCCTTTTTAAGGGTGGTTCTGATTTCACGTCACCTTGTCTCAAATGCGACCCGCTCGCTGACTTATGCTCAACCTGCGGCGCCATTTTTCTTGAAGGCACCTTGCTCGCTCTGGCGGGCTTTCGCTGTCCGTCCTCTATCTGCGGTGTTGCCCTGGTTGGCACTTAGGGACGTTCCTTTTCTGCCGGCACTTGGGGACAGTCCTTGTCGAGTTACTGGTAGTCATTGGGGACGTTCTTAAACGACTACCCACGGCTATTGCGCGCATGGTTCGCATGACAGCCGTCTCTTTTATGTTTCCTTTAGCCGTTGCTGCCTAGGATGGGGGTTAGTCGGCAGGAAGGGAGCGTCTATATGGACGACGCGAGCGAGCGTGCAATCGAAGAGGACATGCTCGATCAGTTCAATTACTTTGATGATGAGGACGAGGAGCTGATCGACCGTCGCGAGCCAGCGCCGCTTGATTCCTTTGATCTGGTCGATGAAGAGCCCGACGAGGACGAGGGCGAATCGGCGGAGCCCTCACAGCCTTCGCGCCTTAACTCGCTGCTTTCGAGAGCCCCCATGCACCACGGCGTTCGTGCCGGCGCGCTCCATATGAAAACTGACTGGCACCAGATCGTGACGGCAGGCGATGAGCTTGCCGTCGATGCGCCGCTCACCGATAAATCATCCATCATCTGCCGCACCGGCATGCTTATGCTGGCAAGCGGAACAGGTGCCTGGCGCGTGCGCGATACCATGAATCGTGTTGCTGCCGTACTCGGCGTCACGATTCACGTCGACCTGAGCCTTCTGTCGTTTGAGTGTACTTGCATCGAAGATGGCCACTGCTTTAACGAGGTTGTCAGCCTGCCCACAACGGGAGTCAATACCCATCGCATTTGGATGATGGAGAGTTTCCTCAAGGAAATCGAGACCTATGGTCGTCGCTTCACGGTACACGAGTACCACGAGATGCTCAGGACCGTTGAGAGCTCAAAACCCGATTACTCTCCCTGGCAACAGGGCCTTGCGGCAGCCTGTGCTTGCGGCGCCTTCGTCTTTTTGCTCGGCGGCGGCCCTATCGAGATGGCCTGCGCATTCGTAGGCGCTGGTGTCGGTAACTTTGCTCGCTCCCATATTCTCAAGCAGGGTCTTGGCCAGTTTAGCGCGCTGACGACGGGCGTTGCGCTCGCTTGCGTTTCGTATCTGCTGGCATTGCTCGGCCTTGGCCAGGTCGTACCGGGGGCAATGTCGCACCAAGAAGGCTATATCGGCGCCATGCTCTTCGTGATTCCCGGCTTTCCCCTCATTACGGCAGGCCTCGACATCGCTAAGCTCGATATGCGAAGCGGCATTGAGCGTCTTTCGTATGCCGTGTCGATTATTGTGATGGCGACCCTTGTGGGCTGGATGGTTGCCGAGTGTGTGGGGCTGGCACCGGATGATTTTGCCCCGCTCGGCCTTTCGCCGCTTGCCCTTACGCTCCTGCGCGTGGTGATGAGCTTCGTTGGCGTATTCGGCTTCTCGGTGATGTTCAACAGCCCGGTAAAGATGGCCGCGGCAGCTGGGTTGATCGGCGCCGTTTCCAATACCCTGCGCCTTACGCTCGTCGATGCGCCGACGATGATTCCCTTCCTGGGCCTCAGCACGGGAATGCCTCCCGAGGCAGCAGCGTTTATCGGCGCGCTGGTATCGGGTCTGCTGGCAAGCTTGGCCGAAGTCAAGCTCACCTACCCGCGTATCGCTCTCACGGTGCCTTCGATTGTCATTATGGTGCCGGGTTTGTATCTGTATCGCTCGATGTATTACATGTGCACCTTCGACACAGTCAATATGCTCGGTTGGTTTGTGCGTGCAGTGCTCATCGTGGCGTTTTTGCCCGTTGGTCTGGGTGTGGCACGTACACTCACCGACCCTCGCTGGCGCCACACCAGCTAATTGGTGCAAAGGGGACAGGTTACTTTGCACCCCCAATGAGTTGCGGTGAAATAGGGACTGAATTGCTGCTTAAAGGGTCAAAACAGTCCGTATTCCACCGCAACTTATGGGGTCGGGGGGGATTATTGGTGCCCTGCATCTCCATAAACTCAACGCTTACGAAGCGCGCGCCGTTCGTGTTAGGGTAGTTCCACCACATAAGTAGTCGCAGACGCACGTACCACGGGCGGGCGAGATGAAGTCCCAACAGCTCCATCTTGCCCGCCCGTTTTTGTTGCGTGGTGCCGCGGCGTAACACAGAAAGGACAATGCCCTTTATGCCTATCAACAAACGAGAGAGCCTGCTGTTCACCTTTATCATGTGCTTTTGCATGGTGCTCTGGATGAGCATCTACAACGTTGCCCTGCAGCATGGGGCCATCAACGGCGAGGTTGTTGCCGCCGCGTGGCTCGGCTTCCCCGTTGCCTACATTTTTGCCATGTGCTGCGACTGGTTCGTCGCCAGCCCCCTTGCCAAGGGTTTCGCCTTTAAATTCCTGGTCACGCCGGGCAAGAGTTCGCCGCTTGCCATGACGCTTGCCGTCAGCTCCTGCATGGTCGTTCCCATGGTCATCATCATGTCGCTGTACGGTGCCTGTGAGGGTCTGACGCACATGCCCGGCGGCATCCTTGCGAACCTGTATTCCGTGCCCGCGATCTGGATGATCAACATCCCGCATAATTTAGTGATGGCGCTGCCGTGGAACCTTTTGGTAGCCGGTCCGATTTCCCGCTTCGTCTTCCGTCGCGCCTTCCCTGTGGGGACGGTTTTCGAGGAGGAGCATGCCGAGCTCTTGGAGCAGGCTATGGCTCCTGAGTGCGAGTAGCTCGCTTAGGGATCTGCTGAGCGCGGGCGACTTGCTTGGTTGGAGCCCAAAGCGTGGATAGCTCTCTCGGCGACATCGCGGGCGTGAGCGGTGCGCATGACCGGAGGGCCCGTGCTGCTCCGTTGCCCGACGTGCTAGCGCGCAGAACAATCTGTTGGTGCATTCGGCGGCTGCTGAAGCGTTTCGGCAGCCGCTTTTTATACGGAGTTTAAATACAACAGTCTGTTGTATTACGTAGAGTGGTATATCTCTAGCGGGAAAAATGCGAGAGACGGAGCATTATGGCGTTGCTAGTAGGACTGGACGTAGGGTCGACGACGACCAAAGTTTACGCGATGCACGAGGATATGACCGAGGCGTGGTGGGGATATCGCCGCCACGGGGCGTGTCAGACAGCGAGCGTGCGCGCCATGCTCGGCGAGCTCGCCGAGCGCTTTCCCCATGAGTCACTGCGCGTTGCGGTGACCGGCTCGGGTGCGCGCGATATCGCGACCGCGCTGGGCGCCTCGTACGTTCAGGAGGTGGTCGCCAACGCGCTCGCGATCAGCAGGTTCTATCCGCAGACGCGCTGCGCCATCGAGCTGGGCGGCCAAGACGCCAAGATGATCTTCTTCCGCACCAACGATAAGGGAGACATCGAGGTTGCCGACATGCGCATGAACGGCTCGTGCGCAGGCGGTACCGGTGCATTTATCGACGAGATGGCAAAGCTCATGGGGGTCGGCACCGAATCGGGCGAGTTCGAGCAGCTCGCAAGCCGGGGAACGACCGTCCACGAGGTCTCGGGCCGCTGCGGCGTGTACGCAAAGACCGATATCCAGCCGCTGCTCAACGAGGGCATTCCTACCACCGACCTGGCGCTTTCGGCGCTTCACGCGGTCGCCCGCCAAACGATCGGCGGTCTGGCCCAGGGTATCGACATCGAGCCGCCGGTAATCTTCGAGGGCGGTACGCTCGCCTACAACCCCACACTGGTCCGCGTGTTCCGGGAGCAACTGAATCTATCGGACGATCAGGTTATCGTCCCGCGCGATCCGCAGATCATGGTCGCGCGCGGTGCCGCCCTGTCGCTGACCGACATGTTCGCATCGTCCCAACCGATCGACCTTCCCGACGCTTTTGTCCGGCTGGATAAGCTCGAGACGGTCGCGCCCGCAAGCGGGGAGGGACGTCTTGCCCAGCCCTTTTTTGCCACACCTGCCGAGCAGGCGGATTTTACGGCACGCCATGGCAAAGAGACGCCGGCAAAGGGTCCGGATGCGTATGCGCCCGGAGAGACGGTGCGTGTGGCGCTCGGTATCGATTCGGGGAGCACGACGACCAAGTTCGCCCTGGTCGATGAGGCGGGTGAGCTTGTCGATTCGTTCTACGCGTCTAATAACGGCAGACCGCTCGACGTCGCCCAACAGGGTCTTGTCAGCTTGAAGAACCGCTGGGAGACAGCGGGAGTCACGCTTGCGATCGATGCCGTGGGCACCACGGGATACGGCGAGGAGCTTTTCGCGCGCGCGTTCCACGCCGACTACCATACGGTCGAGACGGTCGCGCACGCCCGCGCCGCGTGCGCATGCGTTCCCGATGCGACCTTCGTGCTCGACATCGGCGGACAGGATATGAAGGCCATCTGGCTCAACCACGGCGTGCTGACCGATATCGTCGTCAACGAGGCGTGCTCTGCGGGCTGCGGCTCGTTCCTCGAGGGTTTTGCCAAAAACCTCGGAATAGCCGTTGAGGATATCGCGACCGAGGCATTTTCGTCCAAAGCCCCCGCCGTTCTCGGCAGCCGCTGCACGGTGTTCATGAACAGCAGCGTCGTTTCCGAGCAGCGGCGCGGTAAGGGTCCGGGCGACATCATGGCCGGTCTCTGCCGTTCGATTATCGAGAACGTGTTCACCAAGGTCATTCGCGTTTCAAATCTCAACCGTCTGGGCGACAAAGTCGTCGTCCAGGGCGGCACGTTCCGAAACGACGCGGTGCTGCGCGCATTCGAGCAGTATCTGGGCAAACCCGTCACGCGTGCGCCCCACCCGGGGCTGATGGGCGCTATCGGTATCGCCCTGCTCGCGCGCGAGGAATGCCGCAAGGGCGACGCCGGCACGTCGTTTATCGGGCTCGATGCCGTGGAGCGCTTCGAGCATCGCGAGTTCGGCGGCGTTACCTGCCGTCGGTGCAACAACCGCTGCCAGCGCGCGGTCGTGGCATTTGGCGACGGCTCGCTTTACGTCACGGGCAATCGCTGCCCGCGCGGCGGCGCCATCTCATGGGATGAGCTCGTGCGCGAGGTTCCCGCGGCGGAGGAGCTGCGTCCGCAGGGTGCTTGCGAGGCACAGGCACCCGGCACGGGGCGCGACCGGACCGCGGCTGCCCCCAATCTCTTTGTCGACCGCGAGAAGCTGCTGTTCGAGTCGTACCCCACGGTTCCCGTCAGCGGGGGGCGCGATGTCACGATCGGCATTCCCCGTGTGCTCGAGTTCTGGGACACCATGCCGTTCTGGTCGACGTTCTTCAGCACGCTCGGCTTTAAGGTGCGCGTCTCGGGACGCAGCACCAAGGCGATGTACGAGCGCGGTCTGGCGCACGTCACATCCGACACCGTGTGCTTCCCGGCCAAGCTCGTCCACGGGCACATCCGCAATCTCGTCGACGCCGGCGTCGACCGCATCTTCATGCCCATCATCACGACGGTGCCCACCGAAAACACCGCCTCTACCAGCGAGTGGATGTGCGCCGTCGTAAAGGGATACCCCTACGTGATGCGCAATTCCGATAACCCGGAGGAGCGTTTCGGCGTTCCGTTCGATACGCCGCTGTTCCACTGGTACGACGAGGACGACCGAAACCGCCAGCTCAAGGCGTGGTGCAAGGAGACCTTCGATATCGATGCCGACCTGGTTGCCAAGGCGACCGAGCAGGCGGACCGCGCGCAGGAGACGTTTGAGAACCAGCTGCAGCTGCGCGGCAGGCAGGTGCTCGAGAACGTGCACGAGGACGGCGGCTACGCGGTGGTGATCGCTTCGCGCCCGTACCACAACGACCCGCTGGTCAACCACGGGCTGCCCAAGCTCTTCTCTGAGCGCGGCATCCCCGTGCTGACGCCCGATGCGGTGCCGGGGGTCTGCAACGTCGATCTTTCCAACAGCCGCATCGACATCGTGAACAACTATCATGCGCGCATGCTGTCGTGCGCGGTCATCGTCGCATCGACGCCCGAGCTCGAGCTCGTGCAGATGGGCAGCTTCGGCTGCGGCCACGATGCGTATCTCACCGACGAGATCGCGCGCATGATGGGCGAGATGGGCTCCAAGGTTCCGATGATGATCAAGCTCGATGAGAGCGACGTCGCCGGTCCCATGGGCATTCGCGTGCGTTCGTTTATCGAGTCGGTCAACCGTCGTCGCGCGGAGGAGCGTGCCGAGGGCGCCCGGGTGCACGCGGTCCATCCGCTCGACGACCCGTATAAGGTCAAGTACACCAAGCGCGACCGGCACGACAAGATCGCGCTGGTCCCCAACACCTCCCATGCGTTCTGCAGGCTCATGACCGCGGCGATGCGCAATCAGGGCGTGCGCGCCGAGGCCCTTGATATCGGGCGCGAGGATGCCATCCGCCTGGGCAAACGCTATGTGCACAACGACATCTGCTTCCCCGCGCAAATCGTGATCGGCGAGGCGCTCGCGGCACTCGAGAGCGGTAAGTACGACCCGCACGACGTCGCCGTGGTGACTGGCAAGTATATCGGCGACTGCCGCCTGACGCACTACATGCCCCTGCTGCGCCGCGCGCTCGACGACGCGGGATACGACTATGTCCCGGTGCTCACCAACGACGACGTCGATGCCCACAATGCGCATCCGGGCTTCAAGCTCGGCCTTGGCCCGAGCATCCAGATCGCCTACGGTCTTCCCATGATCGATGCCCTCGAGGCCATGCTTAGGCGCATCCGTCCCTACGAGCTCGAGAAGGGCGCGGCGGACGCTGCGTTCGACCGCGCGCTCGATGAGGTTATCGAGGGCATGGAGCGCTCCGGGCTGAGAGGCCAGGCGACGGGCTTCAAACGCGCGCTTGCGATCATGGACGCCGTTCCGTACGACCGCTCGAACCCGCATCCGACCGTTCTCATCGTGGGCGAGTACCTGCTCAATTTCCATCTCGGCGCCAACCACGAGATCGAGCGCTACCTCGAGGACAACGGGCTCGAGGTCATCGAGGCGCGCATGACCGACGTGATCCGCAAGACCTATTTCTACAAGCATGCGCAGTCGCGCGAGTTCCACGTCGACCTGTCGCTGCCCGAAAAGGCCTGGTACGCCACGGCGGACAACCTGTTCGAGCTCGCGCACGACCGTTGCGACCGCCTGGGCGCGGCGAGCCCGCTCTACGAGCCGCCGACGCGCATGCCCGAGCTCGTGCGCGCGAGCGATAAGATCCTGCACCATACGTTCGATGCGGGCGAGGGCGTGCTGATTCCGGCGGAGATTCTCGAGCACGCCAAGCGCGGCTGCCGCAACTTCGTGATCCTGCAGCCGTTCGGGTGTCTGCCCAACCATGTCGTGGGGCGCGGGCTCATCCATGCGCTCAAGGAGCAGTATCCCACGGCGCAGTTCCTGCCGCTCGACTACGATCCCGACGTGAGCTTCGCCAACGTGGAGAACCGTCTTCAGATGCTCATCATGAACGCCAAGGCGCAGGGGTGCGGTGAGGCGCATGGCGAGACCGCGTAAGGACGCCGATGCGCCCGATGCACGCACCCGTATCATCGAGGCGTTTTGGGAGCTCATCGAGAACAACAGCATCTTCGAGCTGTCGGTTGGCGAGGTGACCCGCGCCGCCCAGTGCAATCGCGGAACGTTTTACTACTATTTTCACGATTTCGATGAACTCGTCGCCATCGCCATAGCCCAGCTGCTGCAGGATAACGAGCTCATCACCGATGCCCTCTGGCATTTTTCGAGCGAGGGCGACCTTTCGGCGTTCGACCGGCGCGACGTCCGCTGCCTGCTGCAGCGCATCGTCATCACCATGAGGGCGGGTGCCGCCGAGCAGGTCGTGCAGGGCATCCATACGATCATCATCGACCGCGTGAGAGAGATCGTCCACCCCGACGGAGAAGAGCTCAAGGCAGATTCGAGCTTTGCGGTGGGCTTTCTGGTCTCGGGCATCATGGGCTTTGTGATGGCGGTCGGCTTTGCCCGGGAGGGCGGCGAGGAGATAGACCTCGAGCAGCCGGGGGACAGCGCGTGCGCGTACCTGAGGGCGGTCGCCATGCAGACGGTGGAAACGGTCGCGCAAGTCGAGGGCGTCGATACATCCGAGCTGCTCGAACGCGTCTCCAAGGAGGCCGATGCCTATCGCGCATCGCGTGCGACGAGTCCCGACGTGGTGAAAGACGCCTAGGGTTTCTCTTGCGGGGCGCCTGTCGCGCATCGCGCGGTGAGTCCCGCGATGCGGTCATAACCTGCATTCATGTGAGCCGGGTTTATAGATATTCCTCCAGCTGTTAACATAGACAACCTGTGGGTAAAGAGACAAAAGCGCCGCCGACGGGCGGGCGTTTTGATTTCGATGAACTCATGTAAGGAAACGAGCATGTTAGATAGATTTACCGATCGAGCGCGCAAGGTCATGTCGATGGCCAAACAGGAGGCGCTCGATCTGCACTCAAATAAGGTGGGCACCGAGCACCTGCTGCTCGCACTCGCCAAGGAGGACGAGGGCATCGCTGCCGAGGCACTGCGTTCGCTCGATATCTCCTACGACGACATCATGGATACTCTTAAAGAGGTCCAGACCACGGTTCCCGAGCCCAGTGAGGAGACCGAGGCGGCCAAGCTCGCCTTTACGCCGCTCGTCATTAGCGTGATGGAGCGTTCATTCCGCGTGGCGCGTGAGAACAACCAGACCTACGTGTCGACCGAGCACTTGCTGATCGGCATCGTCGAAGAGGGCAACGGCATGGCCATGGATATCCTCATGCGCCTGGGTGTGTCGTCCGCCTCCATCAAAAAGGCTATCGAGAAGCTCACCGCCAAGGACCAGGACAAGAAGCGTCCGCTCGCCGGCGCCGGTGCTGGTCGTCCCGGTGCGGGCCTGCCGTTCTTTAGCGGCTCGGATGCCTCTCAGCAAAAGGGGAGTGGCACCGATACGCTTAAGCAGTTCGCGACCAACCTCACGCAGAAGGCGCGCGACAGCGAACTCGACCCCGTGATTGGTCGCGAAAAGGAAGTCCAGCGCATGATGGAGATTCTTTCGCGCCGCACCAAGAACAACCCGCTCATTCTGGGCGACCCCGGCGTGGGCAAGACGGCCATCGTCGAGGGCCTGGCTCAGCAGATTGCAGCCGGTAACGTGCCCGAGAACCTCATGAACCAGAATATCTGGACGCTCGACCTGCCGGGTCTCGTGGCGGGTGCCAAGTATCGCGGCGAGTTTGAGGAGCGCCTCAAGAACGTGATCCAGGAGGCGACCGAAGCCGACGACGTCATCCTGTTTATCGACGAGATGCACACCATCATCGGCGCCGGTTCTGCCGAGGGTTCCATCGACGCGAGCTCCATGCTCAAGCCCGTGCTTGCACGCGGTGCCTTCCAGATTATTGGCGCCACCACGGCCGAGGAATTCCGCAAGTACCTCACCAAAGACCCAGCCTTCGAGCGTCGCTTCCAGACTATCGATGTCGAGGAGCCGAGCGTCGAGGACACCGTCAAGATCCTGACCGCGCTTAAGCCGCGCTACGAGGAGCACCACCATGTGCGCTACACGCAGGGCGCTATCGAGGCTGCCGCGAACCTTTCCAACCGCTACATCCAGGATCGCTTCCTGCCCGATAAGGCCATCGACCTCATCGACGAGGCCGGTGCTCGCGCTCGCATCGCCGCGAATCGCGCGCCCGAGCCGGTGCGCGAGGCCGAGCATCGTATAGAGGAGCTCAAGACCGCCGCGCAGGAGGCCACCGAGAGCGACGACATGAACAAGGCCGCCGAGATCACCGAGCAGCAGAAGGCCGCCGAGATTGAACTCGCCGAGGCCAAGGCTGCCTGGACCGCCGAGCTCGACGCCAGCCCGCTCACCATCGATGTGAGTCAGATCGCCGATATCGTGTCCGTGACCTCGGGCGTGCCGGTGTCCTCGCTTACCGAGAGCGAGAGCCGTCGCCTGCTGCAGGCCGAAAGCGTACTCAAGACGCGCATCATCGGTCAGGATGAGGCTGTCGAGGCCGTTGCCAAGGCCGTGCGCCGCAGCCGCTCGCCGCTCAAGGATCCGCGTCGCCCCGGCGGCAGCTTTATCTTCCTGGGTCCCACCGGCACGGGCAAGACCGAGCTCGCCAAGACGCTCGCCGAATACCTCTTTGGCAGCAAGGACGCGCTCATCAGCTTCGACATGTCCGAGTTCGGTAGCGAGTTCGAGGTCTCCAAGCTCATCGGTAGCCCTCCGGGTTACGTCGGTCACGACGAGGGCGGCCAGCTCACCAAGGCCGTTCGTCGCCACCCGTACTCGGTCGTGCTGTTCGACGAGATCGAGAAGGCGCACCCCGATATCTTTAACATCCTGCTGCAGGTGCTGGAGGAGGGTCGTCTGACCGATAGCCAGGGCAAGACGGTCGACTTCCGCAACACCGTGATCATCATGACGTCCAACGTGGGCGCCCGCGAGATCGCACAGGATGCGAACGTCGGTTTTGGCACCACCGGCGAGCAGGGCCTCACGTCGAGTGAGATCCGCGGCCGCGCGATGGGCGAGCTCAAGCGCCTGTTCCGCCCCGAGCTGCTCAACCGCATCGACGACATCGTGGTGTTCCAGAAGCTCTCGGGTGAGAACCTGACCAAGATCGCTCACCTGCTGGTGGACGACCTGCGCCAGCGTCTGATCGCCAACGGCATGAACATCAAGCTCACCGATGCGGCCTATGACAAGATCGTGGCCGAGGGCACCGACCTCACCAACGGTGCGCGTCCGCTGCGCCGTGCTATTCAAAAGCTCATCGAGGACCCGCTGTCCGAGGAGCTTCTGGCCGGCGAGTGGGGCGAGGGCGATACCGTCCTGTGCGACGTGGCCGATGGCAAGTTTGTCTTTAGCCACGGCACGGGCGAGATCCCGGCACCGCGTCCGGCGGGCACGCTCGGTGGCGATACCGCCCCGGCGGCACCGCACACCGGCAACGCCGCGCCCGTGAGCGGCGGCGTAACCTCGGGCCCCGGCGGCATGATGCAAGCCGGTTCCGGCGCGCTGTAGGGATTGAATATAACCTTGCATGATAGGGGGCGTTTCCGATGGAGGTGCGCCCCTTTTCTTGTAGAGAAGAGTTTCCGGTAACGATAAAATAATTGAAAGAGTTCTGCTGGATGGCAAAAGGAGTTACTGTGGCGAATAGCGCTCAAAGAATTGAGATGTCGTTCGATAACATGAGAAAAATCGGAATGGTTCTTTGTGCCGTGCTGGTACTTATAGCCATCGCTACCATCGCCGTCTTTGGTTCGGCATTTGTTGTTGCATGCCAAAGTATTTTGAACGGCGCAGTGGTAATCGAGGGGGTCGTTGAGCTTGGTAAGGGCGGCAGCATCGCGCTCCCAAACTTGGCGCTATGGGCGGTTTTGCTCCTTGCAGGGGAGTTCACATTGTTAAGCATCAGCTTCGATGTCGCCCGTCGTCAATCGCCTTTTACTATTCGACATGCACGGATGATTACCGTTATTGCTTGCCTATTTGCAATCAATGCCGTGATGGGCTCTCTACAGATTGGCAGCGATTTAAAAATAATGATGGGTAATTGTATGTTGAGCTGTCGTATGAATTCCGCTCTCCTTCAGATTGGTGACTCAGGCATCACTTTGGATGTGGGATCCATCATTGCAATGATGGTTGCTTTCGCTTTGTCGATCTTCTGGCGCTATGGGGCGCTTTTGCAGTCCCAGTCCGATGATTTGGTCTAGGTGATTGACCATGGATTATCTCATTATTGAGGTTGAGACACTTTTGCTCAAGACCGGGAAAACAAATGCCGATCTAATAAGAGCGACTGGGCATACGCCAGCTAACATTTCTAAAATCCGTAATGCAAAAATTAAGGCCATACGCTTGAAGACATTGCTCGATATCTGTGTTGAGTTGGATTGTCAGCCGGGAGATTTGATCCGTCGCGTGAGTGAAATAGAACTTGAGGAACTTACCATCGCGCGCGCGCGGAATAAGATTTTGCAAAGACGCAATCCCGACCCCTCCGAGATATTGCCCACAGAGGTTTACGTGGTAGATCTTTCTAAGGAATAACAAAACAGAATAAGAAGACAAGAAGACAAACACGTATGCACGCAAGGCTCCTACCGCAAACGATCGGTAGGAGCCTTAATTCATTTGAAAATAGTTCTTGAAATCATAAGGTTATCGATATACGATAACGGAGTATTAAAACAGACGATAAATCGAAAGGAGGTAATTATGAACTGGGTAATCGATCCGTGTAGCAACGTGCAGGGTGGCGGTGGTGGCTGCCGCAATTACCACCCGTGTTCGCGCTGTAGCTGTTTTGGCGTATATGTTCATTTCTAGCAACGCGAACGCTAATGCTGGTTAAGACAGCAGAGGGTAAGCAGCGTGGTCGATAACTGCCATCCGTCGGCCGCGCTGCCTTTTTAATGAGGTTCATGAGACATGGGTAATGCGATTTCAATCAAGGATCTATCAAAGCGCTACGGCAAAAACTGGGCGTTGTCTGATGTTTCATTTGATATAGATGAGGGCGAAGTGTGCGCTCTCGTTGGGGAGAACGGCGCGGGGAAGAGTACGTTGATTGATATTCTTCTTGGCTTGTTTAAAGCAACGAAAGGCTCAATCAGTTTTTTCGGCGAGTCTGGGAGAACAGGTCTGGCAAGAGCACGCAGAAATATCGGATTCGTCCCCGACGGCTGTGGGGCATTCTTGAACTTAACCGGTCGAGAAAACTTGATCTCACGCTGTATCGAGTGGGGGCTGCCGAAAAGTGAAGTTAATCGAGTGCTCGCTGCCGTTGGCCTAGAAAATGCGGCGGATGCATCGGTAAAACAATACTCGCTCGGCATGAAGCGTCGTCTGGATATCGGAACGGCTCTTCTGGGCAACCCGCAACTACTCATCATGGATGAACCCATAAACGGGCTCGATCCAGTGGGTGTGATTGAGGTGCGTGATCTCCTGCTGTCGTTGAAGGACAAACGGGATAAAACGGTGCTCATTTCAAGCCATAACCTAGATGAATTGGAGAAAGTTGCGACATCTTTTGCTTTTCTCCATCAAGGCAGACTTCTCGTTAAGGAAGAAAACTCCTACAAAGACAGAAGTCTGGAAAAGCGGTTTTTGGATTTGATCGGGGAGGCAGATAATGCAACTTCTGCGACTGATTAGATGCGAAGCCCGTCGGTTGCTCAGAAATCCAGCCTTTTTCGTGTTGTTGATCTGGGGAGTTTGGATTGTTAAAGATGTCTGTAATCCAAATATGTATGGGACTTATGGAACATCTGATTTAGGGGGAGTCGGCAAACAGATTGGTTTCTTTGCAAACATCCTCGACAAGACTGACCCGGCTGGTTCGGCGGTTCGGACGGCACTATTCATGACCTACGAGTGGTTTTTCGTTCTAGTCGGATGCATTGTTATTTCCTGCGCCATGGATTATCAAAGCAGGTCTTCTGAAGTGACGTATGCGAAAGGGACGGGTGTAGCAAAGGCCGTTGTCGCAAAGTGGCTTGTTCTGACGATTGCAACTTCAGCAGCGTTCAACCTGTTTTCGGGATTCGCTCTCTTCAAATCTCCGCTTGGCTGCTATGTGGATGGGCGGGTGTTTCTTGATAGATACCTACCCGTGTTGCTTTTGATTGATGCTATTTTGGCTGCATTAGTAGCTCAGTCGATGGCAGTTTTCTATTTACTTAGAAATGCACCGCTTAGCATTATGTTGGTGTTGGTCGGGACGCTGCTCGCCTCCGATGAATATACGCTGGTGGTCTTTTCCAATCACGCATCGACGCTAATTCCCTGGTGGCTCTCAGTCGGACCATACTTACGCCATCTTGGAAATCTGTGCTTTCAAGGCCCAGCCATTAATCAGATCATTCTTTTCTCTGTTATTTGCACCGTTGTTTCGTTGCAGCTCGGGGTCATGGGAATCAAAGCGAGGAGGGGGTAGAAATGCGCTGCGAAGATATGATTAAGGCTGAAGCCTATCGAGTTATGAAGAGCAAAGCGCCTCTTCTGCTGATTGCGGCAGGTTTCGTGCTCGCATTGCTTTATTCTGCGTCTTATGAACCATGGAGAGCCTACGGAACGAGCGATTGGCTTGGCGACGGTGTTATGGGCTTCTTTCCAAACCCACAATATGGTTTTGGGGGAATTCCGGGAGACCTCGTTAAAGATGGAGCTCGCTACCTTTCCGCTGTGGCACCGCTTGCCCATTCTCTGTTCTTTCCTATTGTTGCTGTTCTCGTCATCGGCTATGCGTTTCGAACTCCGATAACGGGATCTCAATGGCTTGTTTCCTATGCAAGGGGAATGAAAACAGTACAGTTGTTGGTTGCAAGGACTCTTGTCTCGATTGTCACGCTTGTCGGTGGTTTTGTTCTCTTTTCGATACTCGTTGGTGCGGTCCAAAGCGCGAGTGGCATAGGAATGACGATGGATATGATCGGAGAGTTTCTTCTTCGGCTGTCTCTTGCTGCCTTGATTTGCACAACGTTATGCCTGCTGCTCGTCCTGGCCATCTCGCTCTTTGGAAATGGCGCGTTTGTTCTATCGTTCATCATCCTGCTGCTTTATTTGGGGTACGGGAATCCAAATATGCCACTGCACTTGACATGGCTGGCGACCCTTGCGTCCCCGCGACCAATTCAATTCATCGTGCCGGGGACGTTGCTATTTGTAGCGCTGGCAACAGTCGTTCCCATTGTCATCCTCGGACTTTGTTGGGCTATCAAGGGTGCTATCAGAAAACGGAGCATATAAATGAAAGAGTCTGAATTTAACGTTATTGAAGAGAATGATGTGAACGGTATCACTATCTACAATACCCAGTCTGGTGGCGTTCTCGATCTTGACGCTGCGCACACGAATGAGCTGAATTTATATCGCAAGGGTGCTGCCGCCTTGGATGGTGATTTCGAAGAGGCCCTTAAGATGGGTGGCATGTTGGTAGATGACGATGTTGACGAGCGGCGAATGTTGATGCTTGAGAGTTTGTCGGCAAGGTTTGCAAATGACTATTTAGGACTGACGATTGCTCCAACGCTGGCATGCAATTTTAGGTGTCCCTATTGCTATGAAAAGGGCTGCTCGCACCCCACTATGTCAGAAGAGACAATGACGGATATCGCAGAATTCGTGCGTTCCGGCTATCCCGGGATCAACGATCTTCACGTTGACTGGTATGGAGGCGAACCCCTACTCTGTGTGGACATGATCGAGCGACTGACAAAAGAACTGAGAGGGGCGATTAGGCCAGGCGCTACTTATTCTGCCGGAATGGTAACGAACGGATATCTCCTGACGCGAGAAATTGCTCAGAAGCTTGCTGATTGTCAGGTCGGTTCGGTTCAAATCACTATCGATGGCTCAAAGAGGGATCATGATTCGCGGAGGGTCCCGGCCGACGGTCGTCCGACATATGATGCCATTATCGACAATATAATCTCATGTGCCGATGTTCTTCAGATTACCATTCGCGTGAATGTCGATGAGTCCAATAGCAAAGAGGTCGATGCGTTGATTGACGAGCTTGACGCTAAAGGGCTTCGCGGTAAAGTCGCGATTTATCTTGCTGCGGTCGACAATGTTAACGATACTTGCGCAAATGACATTCATTGTTTTTCTCAGCGTGGGTTCTCTCAAGTTGAAACGTTCTTTATGGATAAAGCTAGCGAGCGCGGATTCAACGTTATTCCGTTTACGCCGTATGAACCAGGTGTCTGCTGTGCGGTTTCCCTTAATTCGTTTGTCATCGATCCGCTTGGTAGACTTTTTAAATGTTGGAATGAGGTTGGCAAGGGCGAGTGCGCCGTTGGAAATGTTCGAGAAGGTGTGAAAGCTAATTCGAACTATTTGAAATGGATGGAGTATTTACCAAACGACCCGGTATGTGGCGAGTGTGTAATGTTTCCGGCTTGTATGGGCGGATGTCCCCACGCCGCGATGGAGGGTCAGAGAAAATGCGCGAGCGTTAAATTCAATGCAAGGCAGAGAATGCGGTTGGCTTGTAATTATCAGTATTCGCATGAGGCAAATCACGATGTTTAGATTTTGGAAGATATATCTCCTCCATAAGCCAAGGCTTTATGTCTATCTGCTTCTCGATGTCTTGTCTCAACTGTGCAGCCTTGCTGAACCATATTTGTTGGGACTGACTGTAAATGTGCTGGCGGCAAAAAATGTCCTCGGAATTAGTTTGCGGACGCTAGTCTTATGTATTTTCGCGATTGGCGTGGTCGCCATTGTGGGGTCGGTGTTGGCCTATTGGACTTCCCTAATCTATGTCGACCTTCAAGCGCATGCGGGATATCAACTTAACGCTGACACACTTGAACACGTCAAGCGTTTGCCCCGGAAGTTTTTCATCGGATTTGATGCGGGCTATTATAATCAGCAAATCAATCACGATTCAAACGATCTCATAATATTCGGAATAACATCGGCGTCAAATATCATTGGCGGTGTTGCAACGATTGTTTGTTCCTTGATTATGTTGATGAATATAAACATTGCGATGGCGATTGCCTGTCTAGCCTGCATCGTTACGGGGGCAGTAGTTTATCGATTGTTTAGCGGGCTGCTGTTCAATCGAGGCTTTGAGTTTCAAGAAAAGACCGCTGCTTTCTATGGGACTCTCCAGAGCCAGCTGGAGAGCGTCTCCTTTCTTCGTCGCCATTCATTATTCGATTTCTATTCCTTGAGGCTGCAGAAGGCTTTCGATGGTCTTTATCCAGCTATATTGGCTAACCAAAAAGCCGGATCACGGTTCGAACTTGCGAATCAGTTGATTTTTTCCTTTGCGCAGTTCTGTTTGCTCGCGATTGGAGGCTGTGAGATTGTCGCAGGCAAAATGCCGGTTGGTTTTCTGCTGACGGCATTGAGCTATTATTCGAGCGCCAATTCTGCTCTGGTGAACTTGCTTTCTTGGGGCAAAAGCTACCAGGCGAGCAAGGTGAGCGCCCAACGCCTTAAGCGCCTTTGGGCAATGGATGAAGAGGTGAACGGTTCTGTCCGCATTGGCTCTCCTGTTTCACTTGTGTGCAAGGGCCTGTCGATTTGTCGCCCTGATACCGATCGAATCATAGATTATCCAGAGCTCATCTCGCTTAATCGAGGGGTCTTATACGGCGTGTCGGGCGCAAACGGAAGCGGGAAAAGCACGCTTCTCGATGGCATAGCTGGTCTATATCCCGATGATTGCGTTGGGACTATTGCTTATGACGAGGTTGATTTGAGTCAGATTGATTCTATAAATCTACGCTCGTATGTCGTTGGTATTGCCGAGCAAGAACCTGATATCGTTAACGGAACACTCAGAGAGAATCTGACGCTACTCGCGGGCGATAATTGTCCAATTTTTGAAGTCGGGCGACTTGTAGACCAGTTTGGTCTGACCAAACTGGTCTCAACACTTCCCAATGGTCTTGATGGGGTGCTGGACGAGCAAAACCATAATATATCGGGTGGTGAGAAGCAGAAGATTGCGATTATTCGTGTTTTGCTTAAGGACTCACCCGTCATGTTATTCGATGAACCGACGTCGGCTCTTGACGGAGCGAGTAGGTCAGCGTTCATTGATATTCTGCAACAGAAGAAAGAGGATCATATAGTGGTTGTTGTCTCGCATGATCCCGAGTTGCTTGAGGCTTGCGACGAAGTGATTGAGCTGTAGACGCCGGAAGGTTAGCCCATTTGAGTCTTAATTTCTGCCATGGTGGAAAGCTGTTCGAGGTTGGTGCTTACCGGAAAATGTAAGCCACTACACCTCCCGGTAAGGCATTGCTGCGCTCTTATGGATGCTATACTAAGTCCAGGATGATGTATAGCAACCTGAAGGATGAGGCATGGAAGCCGAATTGCTCGATAAAAAATCTATTCAGATGAACGTGCGCATAGATCGCCAGCTCAAAGAAGCCGGAGATGCCGTTCTGGCGCATATTGGCATGACGCCGTCAAAAGCCGTTCGGACACTTTGGGAGTATCTGGTCGTTAACGGACGCATGCCCTCGAAGGGAGACGCGGCGGCTCCGGTTTCTGACGGAGTGGAGCCCCGGCGCATGGAATCAAGGGCCGCGCAAGGCAGCCATATCGTTCGCGATTCGTGCCTCAAATACGGCATCCCCATCCCTGAGTTCTCGGGAGACTATGACGACCTCTATGAGGAGGCCATGGCGGAGCGCTATCCCGAGTGGGTGGAACTATGAGCACAGAAGGCGTCCTCAAGCTGTTAATCGATACCAACGTATGGATGGATTACTTTTCTGGCAGGTCCGACCGTACGGCAAATGTCGTCCATCTGATCGAGATTGCCGACGCCTCGGAGCGGATTGCCCTGTTTGCCTCGTCGCTTTCGGTCAAAGACGTTTCATATCTTGTCTCGGCGGCAATCAAGCAGGAGTGCCGAAGAAAGACTGGCTCACTGAGTGATAACGCCATTGCGGCGGCAGATGAAACGGCCTGGGCATGCGTTCGACAGATGCACGAGCTAGCCCTCATCACCCCGGTCGGTGCAGACGAGGTCTTCGACTCCTTTGTGTTCAAGTATCATCACAACGACTTTGAGGACGACCTGATGCTGGGCGTCGCCAATCGCATCGATGCCGATTACGTCGTGACGGAGGACAAGAATCTCATTAAACATACCAATGGCGTATGCATAAACGTTGATCAAGCGTTGAGGTTGGTTGAAGGGTCCAACGTCCCTTCGGCGAGGCCCGTCTAACCTGCTTTATCTTAATAAAGTGGCGTTTCCCCGCCGTTAGCCGATGATGCAAGGGCGCTCGGCGTTTTCGACTGGTTTATGCAAACGAAGTCTGGGAATATACAAGGCGCATGTCTTATTGTCTAACCAGTTGCGCCAAGGAGGCACCATGGACTACAAGATTACTGGCTACGAACCCGCCCAGCTGTTCCATTTCTTTGAGGAGATCAGCGCGATCCCCCGTGGGTCTGGCAACGAGAAGGGCATCAGCGATTTCCTGGTTGCGTTTGCCAAGGAGCGCGGCCTTGACGTGTACCAGGACGAGGTCTACAACGTCATCATTCGCAAGCCCGCATCTACCGGTGCCGAGAACGCCCCGACCGTGATGTTGCAGGGCCATATCGACATGGTGTGCGACAAGTTGGGCTTCGTTGAGCACGACTTTACGACCGATGGTATCGACCTGGTCGTCAAGGATGGTGTCCTTACCGCCAACGGCACCACCCTGGGTGCCGACAACGGCATTGCCGTTGCGCTTATGCTTACCGTGCTCAACGATGATTCGATTGTCCATCCGGCCCTCGAGTGCGTATTCACCACCGACGAAGAGACTGGCCTGGTCGGCGCCGAGACGCTCGACAAGTCCCAGATCAGCGCCCGCACCATGATTAACCTTGACTCCGAGGAAGAGGGCGTTGCCACCGTCAGCTGCGCCGGCGGCGTCGTCGTTACCTACACCTGCCCGATCGCGCGCGAGCACAAGACCGGTAGCACCCTCACGCTCGACATCTCCGGCCTGCTGGGCGGCCACTCCGGCAGCGATATCAACCTGGAGCGCGGCAACGGCAACCTCATCATGGCCCGCATCATCGACCGCCTGATGGTCGCTGGCGAGCCCGCCATCGTCAGCTTTAACGGCGGCACTAAGGACAACGCCATCAACCGTGAGTGCAAGGCTGTTCTGGTCTACGCCGACCACGCTGCCGCCGAGGCCGCGGCCCAGATCGCAAAGGGCATCATCGCCGACGTCACTGCCGAGCTCGAGGTCTTCGACCCCGGCTTTACTTGCACCGTCGAGATTGCCGACGACGCCGAGGTTGAGGCCATGGACCAGAAGTCCGCGCTTGCCCTCATCCGCGCCCTGCGCCTTGCCCCTAACGGCGTGATTCGCCGCAACGTCGCCACCGACGGCTCCGTCGAGGTTTCCTCCAACATCGGCGTGGTCGCCACCTCCGATGACGAGGTCAAGATTATGCTGTCCCCGCGCTCTTCGATCACCTCGCTGCAGAACGAGTTCAAGGACCGTCTGCAGACGCTGGCCGATGTCCTGGGCTTCGACGCCAAGTTTGAGTTTGAGTATCCCGGCTGGAGCTATGCCGAGCATTCGCCGGTCCGCGAAGTCTTTGTCGAGAGCTATCGAGAGCTCTTTGGCTCCGAGCTGCGCATCGAGTCCATTCACGCCGGCCTTGAGTGCGGCCTGTTTGCCGAGGCTCTGCACGGCCTGGACGCCATCGCCGTGGGCCCGACGCTCTCCGATGTCCATACCCCGGACGAGAGCATGGAGCTCGCTTCTGCCGAGCGCTTCTACGAGCTGCTCATCGACGTCCTCAAGCGCCTTGCCGCGTAAAGGTTGCGCTAGCAGCAGTCCGAGTCACGTGCTAGCGGATTGCAAATGACATTATGAGAGGGGGCACCCGGTCTTTTGCGACGGGTGCCCCCTCTCTTTTGTTTGATAATTGCGAAATTACGGCCACCTAGTCCATTTCTGCCCTGATGAGGTCGAGGGCGCGCTGGCAGTTTTCGCGGACGGGGCCGAGCATATGCTCGCGCAGGTCCGCCATGCCGGGCAGGTCGGCGTATTCGTCCATGACCTCTTCCATGCAAATGGGTACCTCGTAGGCGAGGTCCATCATGGTCGCAAAGCAAAACTTCTCGGATAGCCCGGCATCGGTGAGCGTCGCCTCCAGCGTGGGGTCGCCCATACCGTGGTATCGGCGGATAGCGCCTGGACCGATGCACCCCACACGATTTTCGCCGCCAACGCTCATGGCAAGGCGCGCCCGGCGGCGCATGCGCTCATACGCCAAACCCGACGCGACATCGTACATTCGAGCCATCATGGCTGCGCCGTCGTTTCCAAGGAGCAGGGAATAATTTTTCGCGTGCGCATCCGGTGCGCCGATGATGGCGTTAAAGAAAAGTATCTGCGTAAACAGATACAGGTTAAGTTGATGGTGGCTCGTATTTACGAGGAGCTCTTGAATGTCGCGTGTGGTCGGGCCGCCGTCTGCCGTGTACTTTTGGGCGGGCATCACCCCAAGTGCCTGACAGAGGTCTTCTTGATGTAGGCGCCTGATCGTTCCGTCTTTGACTTTCACGCGGTCATAGCGCTCAACAATGAGGGCAGGTTCGTCCTCAAACATACGATATTCGACGTTTGCCGTTGCGATGCCGGCGCGCTGGGCGCTTTTCATGCAGACAAACTCATTGAGAGCCTCGAGTTTAAATCCGATAACGTCATTTTTGAAAATATGCGTCGTGGGCGAGGAGCCCATGCATTCGCACCAGCGGCCGTTTATGAACGCGAGCGCGAACTTGCCCTGGTTGCCTCCAAGTGACCAACTTTCATCTAGACCCATCCACGATGCATCGCGGTCATCTCTGATCGACTTGAGACGGAGAGCAATTTCGTGGTCGTCTATAGGGCGGTATTCGCCAGCGCGATGCAGGACGGCGTCGATATCTTCTTCGGCACAAAATTGCACGCCGCCCGGACAGTCGAGTCCGATATGGCTGAGCAACGCAACGGGATTGTTGGGCCTAACGTCGAATTCGGCGGCAATCGCTTTTCGTTGGTCCTCGCTGTCGGGTAGAAGGCCAAACAGGTACGGATTCATGACCTGTTGTCCGTATGTGCGATTCGATACGGGTATGTTGGTCGATAGGGCTGGCCCGTCATAGTCATGATCGTAGGTAAAGCTGATAAGACCGTTCTCATCTTGCGCGAGCGTTCCAGCAGGCACGCCGCAAATAATGGTCCGAAGTGATGTTCTGGCCATTGGCTATTTCCCTTCGGGCATGGTTTGGCTAGATGCGTTTGCGGCAATCGAGACTCCGAGATTGGACATGGCGAAATCGGCGAAGGCCCTGTCGTAGAGCTCGGACGTAAGGGGGGTATCTGCAAGAGCCGGAATGGTTGTGCTGCGACGGTTGCGATGATGAAGACGTTGAGCGTGATGGCGTCTGGAGGTGCTGCAAGGTTGATCAGCATGCGGGGCGTCGACTGGGTGCTCATTTTTCGTTTCGCTTATATCCCCTTGTGCTGCGAGCGCCAGTTCAAGAGCGTCGAAAATCGCCAGCAACTTGTCGAGTCGAATGCCGGTGGCGTCTCCTAGCTCGAGCGATGCAAGCAGGCGCTCCGAAACACCGGCCTTTTTGGCGAGGGTGGCACGGGTGAGACCCTGAGTCTCGCGTGCCTGGCGCACGTAGATGCCAGCTTGGCGTGGTGTGGTGATGGGAAGGGTATCCACGGCTATCTCCTAACGTGCAGGCTTTTGCATCCTAGTATGACATGCAAAAGTCTGCATGAAAAGGCCTCATGCAAAACTCTGCATGAGGCCTTATACGGACGTTTAGTTTTGAAGGGTGTTTTACAGCACTAAAATCCCTAGGTGCTCCAGCAAAATCTTGAGGCCGATGAGGATGAGCACAACGCCGCCCACGATGGTGGCGGGCTTTTCGTAGCGCGCGCCAAAGATGCGGCCAATCGCCACGCCGGCAACGGAGAAGATGAAGGTCGTGATGCCTATGAGCGACACGGCGGGAACGATGTCGACGGAAAGCGCGGCGAACGAGATGCCCACGGCCAGGGCGTCAATCGAGGTGGCGATGGCGAGGATCAGGTACTCGCCCAGGTCAATCTTTTCGGCATCCTTGCCGTCGCCTTCATCCTCGTCCTCGGTAAAGGCTTCCCACAGCATTTTGCCGCCGATGAAGGCGAGCAGGATAAAGGCGATCCAATGGTCGATGGGTCCGATGATGCCCATGAATTGACTGCCGAGCGCCCATCCGATTACGGGCATGCCGGCCTGAAAGCCGCCAAAGAACAAGCCGAGCACTACGGCGACCTTAAGGTTGATCTTCTTCATGCCAAGGCCCTTGCAGATGGATACGGCAAAGGCGTCCATCGAAAGGCCGATAGCGAGCAATACGAGCTCTGCGAGTCCCATAGTCTGGCTCCCTCTCTGCGGGCGGGCCCGCGTGTACCTCTTGGGGGGGTAACAAAAAAGACCCGTGGCGTACGCGTTGTGCGCACAGCCACGAGTCTCGTTCATTAAGGCAAGCCAGGCCGCATCGGCCAGTGTGTTGACTTACCGCGCCACCGGAGGCGAATCCGGTCACGCGACTACTCCCTCATTTATGCGAATCCCGATGCTACCACATGAACAGCTGATTTGGGTTGGGCTCTCAGCTGTGTTCGCTCATTCTGTAAGCATCGGATTTCGCAAGCGCCGCAGGGACAAACCGTGAGAAACTATTTAGCGTTTATGGAGCGTATACGATGGGAGCGATGCCTTGGATAAGAACGAGCTGCAAAAGCGTATGGAACAGGCCATCCGCCTGACGGCACCTGGTCAGCCGATCCGCACCGCCCTCGACATGATCATCGCCGGTCACCTGGGCGCCCTTATCTGCGTCGGCGACACCGAAAACGTGCTCGCTGCCGGTAACGACGGCTTCCCGCTCAACATTTCGTTTACTTCGAACCGTCTGTTCGAGCTTTCCAAGATGGACGGCGCCATCGTTATCGATGGCGACCTCACCCAGATCCTGCGCGCCAACTTCCACCTCAATCCCGATCCCTCGCTCGCCACGAGTGAGACGGGCATGCGTCACCGTACTGCCGCTCGCATGTCGGTGCTCACCGATGCCATCGTGATCTCGGTTTCGGCTCGCCGTGCCGTCGTTAACGTGTACGTTCACGGCAAGAGCTACGAGATCCAGCCCGTCACCACCATCATGAGCTCGGTCAACCAGCTCGTCGCCACGCTCCAGACTACCCGTCAGTCGCTCGATCGCTCCCTGCTGCGCCTGACGGCCCTCGAGCTCGACGACTACGTCACGCTCGCCGACATTACCGGTATTTTCTCGAGCTTCGAGATCATGCAGCAGGCAAAGACCGAGCTTAAGGATTGCATCGTCAAGCTGGGTAACCAGGGCAAGCTCGTGCAGATGCAGCTCGAGCAGCTCGCGGGCTCCAGCATGGATACCGAATACGACTTGATGATCCGCGACTACGCAAGCGATTCCTCCGAGGCAAACGCCGAGAAGATCCGCGCCGAGCTTGCCCGTATGACGCCTAAGGACCTGTCCGACCCGCAGCACGTGGCGGCAGTTCTGGGCTATGACGACTTGGACGAGGACTCCGTCATGACGCCGCTGGGCCTGCGCACGCTTTCGCGTGTGTCCGTCGTGCGCGACGGCGTGGCCGAGAAGATCGTCGACGAGTACGGCTCGCTGCAGGAGCTCATGGACGACATCAGCGAGGATCCGGAGCGCCTGGGCGACTTTGGCGTCAACAACCCTGCCATTCTTGCGGACTCGCTGTACCGCATGAAGGGCACCAAACAGGGGAACGCATAATGGCGCCCGTATGCGCCGTGGTCGTTGCCGGCGGCAGCGGTCAGCGCTTTGGAAATCCCGGCGGCAAGCAGCTCGTTAACGTGGCAGGCCGTCCGCTCATGAGCTGGTCCATCCGCGCGTTTGATCGTAGCGACAAGGTCGGCCATATCGTGGTGGTGTGTCCTGCCGAGCGCCGTGCCGAGATGCGCCGCCTTGCCATCGACCCGTTTGACTATGACACGCCCATCAGCTTTGCCGATGCCGGCGATACCCGTCAGGATTCCACCCGTGCCGGCGTGCATGCGGTTCCGGCGGGTTTCGAATATGTCGCCATCCACGATGGCGCTCGTCCGCTCATTACGACCGAGGCCATCGACCACGCTATCGACGTGCTCATGGGTGACCGCTCGCTCGACGGTGTCGTGTGCGGTCAGCCCGCGATCGACACGCTCAAGATCGTCGACGGCGATAATATCGTCGAGACGCCGCCGCGTGAGCTCTATTGGGCCGCGCAGACGCCGCAGATCTTTAGCGTCGACGCCATGAAGCGCGCTCACGCCGCTGCTATCGCCGAGGGCTTTATCGGTACCGACGATTCATCGCTGGTCGAGCGCATGGGCGGGCGCGTCCGCTGTGTCCAGAGCCCGCGCGATAACCTTAAGGTGACGCTGCCCGAGGACCTGCGTCCCGTAACCGCGATTCTGCTTGGCCGCATGGCCGAGGGAGAGGACCTTCCCCATGTTCAGTAACCTGCGCATTGGCCACGGCTACGACGTCCACCGTTTGGTGGAGGGGCGTCGATGTATCATCGGCGGGGTCGACATTCCCTACGAGCGCGGCCTGCTGGGCCACTCGGATGCCGATGTGCTCGCGCACGCCTTGGCCGACGCCATTCTGGGCGCCTGCCGCGGGGGAGACATCGGCAAGCTATTCCCCGACACCGATCCCGCCTACGAGGGTGCCGATTCGATGGTGCTGCTCGCTCGCGTGATGGACTATGCGCGCGAGCTGGGCTTTGAGTTTGTCGATGCCGATTGCACCATTGCCTGTCAGCAACCCAAGATCACTCCGCACCGCGATGCCATGCGCGCCAACCTTGCCCATGCCCTGGGCGTTGACGTCGAAAACGTGGGCGTCGCCGCCACCACGACCGAAAAGCTCGGTTGGGAAGGCCAGGGCGAGGGAATCGGCGCCTGGGCCGTCTGCCTGCTACAGAAAACCGTTAAGGAGTAACGAATGCGTATCTACAACAGCGCTACCCATAAAAAGGAAGAGTTCCAGCCCATCGAGTCCGGCAAGGTTCGCATGTACGTGTGCGGCCCCACGGTCTACGACAACATCCACATCGGCAATGCCCGCACGTTCATCAGCTTCGATGTGATTCGACGCTGGCTCATCGCGAGCGGCTACGAGGTCACGTTCGCCCAGAACCTCACCGATGTCGACGACAAGATCATCAAGCGCGCCAACGAGCAGGGCCGTACCGCCGCCGAGGTTGCGACGGAGTTCTCTGACAAGTTTATCGGCGTTATGCGCGCCGCCAACGTGCTCGATCCCGATGTGCGTCCTCGCGCCACCAAGGAGATCGGCCCCATGATCGCCATGATCAAGACGCTCATCGAGCAGGGCCATGCCTATGCCGCCGATAACGGCGACGTGTACTTTGCCGTGCGCAGCGATCCCAACTACGGCCAAGTCTCGGGCCGCAACATCGACGACCTTATGGTTGGTGCGCGCATCGAGGAGAACGAGGACAAGATCGACCCGCTCGACTTTGCCCTGTGGAAGGCCGCCAAGCCCGGCGAGCCCAGCTGGCCGAGCCCCTGGGGCGAGGGCCGTCCCGGTTGGCACACCGAGTGCGCCGCCATGGTGCATCGCTACCTGGGTACCCCGATCGATATCCACGGCGGTGGCTCCGATCTTGCTTTCCCGCATCACGAGAACGAGTGCGCCCAGGCCACCTGCGCCTGGCACCAGGGCTTCTCCAACACCTGGATGCACACGGGCATGCTGCTGGTTGACGGCGAGAAGATGTCCAAGTCACTCGGCAACTTCTTTACGCTGGCCGAGGTCCTCGAACAGCACTCCGCTGCCGCCTTGCGCCTGCTGATGCTGCAGACGAGCTATCGCTCGCCGCTCGACTTTTCTTGGGAGCGCCTGGAGGGTGCCGAGAACTCGCTCACGCGTATCGCCGGTACGGTCGAGAACCTGCGCTGGGCCGCGAACCATGCGACGGCCGATGCCGATGCGGCTGCCGCCGAGGCGTTTGCCGCCAAGGCCGCCGAGACTCGTGCCACCTTTAAGGAGTGCATGGACGACGACTTTAACACCGCTGGTGCCATGGGTGCCGTCTTTGGCTTTGTGACCGAGTGCAACCAGTACCTGGAGCAGGCGGGCGACGCTGCCGACAAGGCCGCCGCGCTTGCCGCCGCCGACACGCTGGCCGAGCTGCTCGATACGCTTGGCGTTGAGCTCCCCGAGCCCAAGGTCGAGTTGCCGCTGGGCCTGCTGGGCGTTGCCGCCGGTTTGGTTGCCTACACGGGTGACGACGTGGACGAGGCCGCTGCCAAGATTCTCGAGGCCCGCGCCGAGGCCCGCGCCGCCAAGAACTGGGATCTGGCCGACGCCATCCGCGACCAGCTCAAGGACCTGGGCCTGACGATTGAAGATACCGCCGCCGGCACTCGTATCAAATCTCTCTAATCCCCGCGGGTTTCCCAAGCACCCGACCTTGCCGTTCAAACCGTCGCTCGCGTACTCAAGTACGCGTCGCTCCTCTTTCACGGCAATCTCGGGCACTTGGAAAACCCGTACCGACCGCCCGAATTAATATTCATGGGCGGTCGTTTATTTTGTTTCGTTTGATAGTTGTATTTAGGAGGTCACTTTATGGCCGACAATCGCAAGCGTGCGCCTCGTGGCGACAAGCAGGCTGCTTCTGGCTCGCGTCCGATTCGCCGCAATGACCGCGCTGCCGCTCCCAAGGGCCAGCGCGATCGCACCCAGGCCGCACGTCCGCAGCGCGATCGCAACCGCGACAACGTTCAGGCTCCCAAGGGCGAGTTTATCGAAGGTCGTCGTGCAGCCGCCGAGGCGCTGCGTACCGGCTTTCCCGTCAAGTGTGCGCTCATCGCCGAGGGCGGGGAGCGCGATGCCGCCCTGTCTCGTCTGGTCGATGACCTCAACGCCGCCGGTGTCCGCATTAAGTATGTGCCGCGTGCGCAGCTCGATGCGCTGTCGAGCCATGGCGCTCACCAGGGCATTGCGCTCGAGGTTGGTAACTTCCCTTACGCTGATGTTGCCGATATCCTCGACCGCGCGGGCGACGGTCCGGCGCTTGTCGTTGTGCTCGACCATGTGACCGACGACGGCAACTTTGGTGCCATCGTGCGCTCCGCCGAAGTCGTGGGCGCGGCGGGCGTCATCATTGCCAACAAGCGCGCTGCCGGCGTGACCGTTGGCAGCTACAAGACTTCCGCCGGCGCCGTCATGCACCTGCCTATCGCGCAGGTTCCCAATATCGCCCGTGCACTCGACGACCTCAAGGCCGCTGGCTTTTGGGTGGGCGGTGCCTCCGAGCACGCCGAGGGCAGCTGCTGGGATGCTCCCTTCGAGGGCCGCGTGGCGCTCGTCATGGGCTCCGAGGGCGACGGCATCTCGCGCCTGGTGCTCGAGAAATGCGACTTTTTGACCAAGCTTCCCCAGCGCGGCATGACCGAGAGTCTCAACGTTGCCCAGGCGACCACCGCGCTGTGCTTTGAGTGGCTGCGCCGCAATGCCGGCGAGCTCATGGGGGAGGAGTAGCGCATGTCCAAGAAGAACCGCGCTAAGTCCAAGGCCAAGCGCTTTGGCGAGGGCTCGGCCAAGCCGATTGTTTCGGCCGCGACCTATGGCGTGGGCGGCAATGCGTTTGCGCAGGCTATCGCCGACCCAGTCTCGACGGTGCACTCCAATAAGCCTGAGCTGCTGGTGGTCGACGGTTACAACGTGATCCACTGCACGCCGCGCTACGAAAAGCTCGTGTACGACCATTCCGACGATCCGTATTCCAGCGATGTTCACGATATGGCGCGCACCGCCCTCATCAACGACGTCGCCGCCTTTGCCCAGGGCCGTTACGAGGCCGTAATCGTGTTTGACGGCGCGGGCAATATCTCCAGCGAGCGCCCCAACCTACCGGCCCGCGGCGTGCGCATTGAGTTTTCGCCGACGGGTGTTTCGGCCGATACCGTGGTGCAGAAGCTCTGCATCGAGGCACGTGAGGAAGGTCGCGCGTGCTCCGTGGTATCGAGCGACGGCACGATCCAGGCCGTCGTCATGGGCAAGGGCGTTACGCGCATCTCGAGCCGTATGCTGGTAGACGAGATTAAACAGATCGATAACGACGTTCACGAGGCAGAGGAAGCTCCGCAGATCAAGATGACTCTGGGCAGTCGCCTGAGCCCCGATGCCCTGGCCAAGCTCAAGGCCCTGCGCGGGAGGTAGGGGAGTTGGCGGGGCAATGCTGCCTCGCTAACTCCATTCAGCGATGTCGATCATTCTTTCGAGGCGCCACGTTAGCGCCTCTTTTAGATATGGCAGTCTCGCTGTAAGAGCGTCGTTTCTGGACAGAATCTCGATTGCCTCGTCAACGAAGCCTTCGAGTTTGTCGCCGTCAAACCAGCCCATGTCCTCGACGAGCAACATTTGTTTGGCGGGGCTTGAATGAAATTGTGCGCTGGTAAAGCTGTGCTCTCCCGCCCTAAGCTCCTCTAGTGATATGTTGCACCAGAGCGATGAGCCCGAATCGAAGATGGGGGCAGGTCTGCAGGCTTGCGTGTTTACGTTTCGCACGAGGCCGAAGTTGCGCCAATGACGATCGTAGTTGGCAATAATGTCGTCACATACGATCATGCGGTCAAGGGCATCCTTGACGCCTGTCACCCCGAGCTCCTCGCAGTTTGCTACATATCGCTCGTAGTCGGTTAGCCGTTCATCTGCGTTTGCGTGCTGGTTTACATAGAACGCAGGGACATACTCTTCTTCATCAGTTAAGAAGACATCGCATATGCTCAGGGCGGAAGTGCCCGTGCCCTCGAGCGAGTAAGGCACATAATCGCAGGCGTTTAGGATGCGACGGTGGAGCGCGGTCGCCACCAGCTCGTTATAAGGTTCCTGGTCCAGGTGCGCTCCTGCCTTATGCAGAATTCGACGTTCGCCCTCGCACGTCCAGTACTTTTGAAGATTGCCGTCCGAGGTGTTATCGGGCTTTGCGGCAGCCGCTTTTCCCTCTGGGGCAAAGGGTGCAATGGACAGCGAGACGTCATCAAAGGCGTTATTGAAGAAGTTGATATCCTCCCAGGTGAGACCGGAACCTTGGGGCCTAATCCAATACTGGTCGGATAAGGAGAGGCCGAGATTTCGCTGGACGAGTTCATCGGGAACATCGACTGCGGCTTCTGCCAATAGGGCGGTCAATCCGATGCGGGCGAGTGGAATGCCACGCCCCTTCCACCACATGCGGAATGAATCGAGCGATGCAAGGTTGTTGCGTCCAAAGACTCCGATGGGTGCGTGTGCCGTGTCGATGTCGGCACCGATATGGGTAAAGTCTTTTCGCGATTTGCTATAGACCAGCTGGGCAACTTCGTGGGTTCGATTCATGAGGGTGAACGCGATCTCGCTCTTACCGTGGCCGCGGCGGGGACGTCCCCCCGTTTTGGTCACAGAGCGGAGTCGCGTGTCGACGCTGTCTTTGTCGATGAGCCATACACCAGAAGCCTTGCGGGCCTCAAGTGCTCCGTTTTTTATGAGCTCCTGCACCCTGCGCGGAGTGATGCCGAGCAGCTCGGCGGCTTCTTTGGTAGTAAGCATCGCGAAACCCTTCGCCAGAACGAATAGTTTTATATATAGCAATTGTAATTAAAACTATTCGTTCTGGCGAATGGTTTTAAGATTGAGGGCGCACTGACAGAAATGAACGGGCCTGGTACGCGTTGTTGCTGGATTTTGCATATTTGTATAACGCCGTGCGGCCTGTTGCGCCCCGTCCGCAATTCCATTATTCTTAACTGGCTTCGCGCGAAAGCGCCAAGTGTGCCAGTGTGGCGCAACGGTAGCGCAACTGATTTGTAATCAGTGGGTTGCAGGTTCGATTCCTGTCACTGGCTCCATGAGAGTTTCGGGCTCTGTCTCTATATGGGACAGAGCCCGTTTCTATTTAGGTGGTGCGCCATCGGGTTAGCGCCCATCCCGTTTTTGGTTTGTCTCGTCCTCCAGTTTGTCTAAATCTGTAACACCAAGACCGATATTTGGCATCTAACTGTTACAGATTGAGATGAAACTTAGGGTGTTTTAGGAATATCTTGATCTGTAACATGTAGAAGCGGAATAGGCCTCTTGCTGTTACAGATCGAGACAAGGGCGGGTGCGGACCTGGATGTTCTGCTCGAGCGTGGATTTCTGGACACGCGAGAGAAGAAAATCTTCCGACCGGAGAACGAGCGTGGATAATTAACTTGGATAAGGAGCTAAGGTAAACACCGATTGTCTATCGAAGGCTTTAGAAACAACGACCCCGATTTCATTGTGGAATCGGGGTCGTTTGTGCCTGAGGAATCCGAATGGATTAATCGAGCTCCTAAGGGACTTCTTGGGTTCTTGCTAATGGTCTGCCGAGGATGTCCCCAATGCAAGCAGCGGGCATCTACTCAATATAGTTGGGATTCTTCTTGATGATCACGCGTGCAGCGATGAACGAGACAACGATGGCGATGACGGCGACAACGCACGCCAGTACGAAGTTGCCCATGGATCCATCGGGAGCGATAAAGATCAGCGCAGAAAGAAGACCGGGGCATGCTCCCGCAACATACTCCTTCAGGACGAAGATGCCTGCAGGGAGTCCCGCGCAGAGGGCGCCGATTGCTGTGCCGACAAGCAGGCGGGGACGCTCGATGAGGCAGCCGTAAAATGCGGGCTCAGTTACGCCACAGAGTGCGGTGACGGCAACCGTGGTGACCATACCTCTCTTCTCCTTGTTGCCTTTCATTGCAGTTGCCAAGGCGAGACTCGTGCCGCCAATGCAGAGGTTTGAGATGAAGCCAAAGATGATGGGCGCCCAGCCGAGCTGCGCCAAGCTCGTAACTTCGATCGCGATGTAGGCCTTATCAAGACCGAGCATGACAAAATAGGGGTTAAGGGCTGCAAGGATTGGAGTAGCGATAAATGCCACGTTATCCATGAGCCACGTGGCGGCATCACTCAGCGCGTAGCCCATCATGCTGCCGGCGGGGCCGAGGATAATCAGCTCAACAGGCACGACGATGATCATGGTGAGCAGCGGCTTCAAGAACAGTTTGGTAATGTCGGGGATGATTTTCTGAAGACCGCGATCAACAAAGTACATGAACACAACGCCCAGTACGATTGGCACCACCGTGCTCGAGTAGTCATTCGTCGGGATGGGGATGCCAAGAAAGTCGAGACCCTCAGCACCGCTAATAGACGAGCTAATCATGATTGCGCCCAGCAGTGCGCCCATGATAGGCTGCATCTTCATGACGGCGGCGAGCTGATAGCCGAGGTAAACGGGCAGGAAGCTAAATGAGGCGCTGAAGATCGCCAGCAGAACCTGGGCGGTTCCGCTATCGGTGCTCAATCCACAATAATTGACCAGGAGATTCTTGATCGAAAGAATGAGTCCGCCAACGATGAGCGCCGGGACGATGGGCATGAATACCTGTGCAGAGACGTTCCCGAATTTCTCAATCAAGCCCATGGCGGTGTTACCGCTTTTAATGCCTTCTGCAAGGTCTTTGGCGGTTTGGGCATCGTCGGCAACCGTGCCACCGCCGACTTCGATTCCCGCGAAGTCGAGGAAGTCGTTGTAGGCCTCGGTGACGTTGGGGCCGATGATCACCTGAAGCTGGCCACCGCTGACTACTGCCCCGAGCGCCTGGTCAGCCGATTTGGCGAGCTGGAGATCGATGATCGAGGTGTCTCGTGCGTCGATGCGAAGGCGCGTCGCACAATGAGTTACCGATGTAATGTTCTCTTTGCCGCCAACAGCCTTTAGGACTGTTTCGGACATTGCCTGATATTTCATCTCTTTCTCCTAACCTTTCTGCTCCTGATACTTCGAGATAAGGTCTCGGTACCAATACCAGCTCTTTTTGGGGGTGCGCTCCAGATTGTTCTCGAAGTCGATATGGACAAGTCCGTATCGTTTTTCGTAGCCGTTGATCCAGCTATACAGATCCATCGTCGACCAGAGGTAGTAGCCCTCAACGCGCGCGCCGTCGCGCTTAGCCCTCATCATGTGCTCGATGAACTGGCCCAGAAGCTCGATGCGGTCATCATCGTGGATCATTCCGTCTGCGTCTGGTTGCTCATAGGCGCCATGTCCGTTTTCCGTAATAAAGATGCGGGGCGCGTCATAGCGCTCGTGGACATCCATGATGGTTGAATACATGCAACTTGGGAGTATTTCGCGGCCCCATTTATTGCGGGGAACATTGCTGTCGCGGGCGCTTTCAAACAAGGGCGCAATGCATTTTCCTTCGACCTTTTTGCTCGAACCGCCCTTATTGTTCGCCGAAACGGCAAGCTCTCCACCGTGCCAGTCGGTTACATACTCTCGGCAATACACGTTGAGTCCAATAAAATCGACTTTACCGTCTCTGAATTCTTCTACGTCATTTGGGGATCGATAGAGCGAGACGCCAAGTTTTTCAAGGATTTCGTCCATTTCTGGCGGCAGTTGACCCTGAAGTGCTGGTGCCAGAATCATGCGATTGGCGAAAAAGTCTGCGTATCGAAATACGTCATCGGGGTGCTCGGTTGCCGGGTCGAGTTCGACAACGCCGCCATCGTGGACGGCGCCGATGATGCCGTCGTAGCCCATTTGACGATATGCTCGGACTGCGAGTGCGCTTGCGCGCATCAGGTTGTACTGAAACTGCATGTACGACTGAACGTCGAGCGATCGATTGGGGGGATAGTTGCCCAACATGTTTACGCAGTAGCTGTAGAAATGCGGCTCGTTAACGGTAGCCCAGATTTTGACGCGGTCTCCAAAGCGCTCAAAGCAAATCTTGGCGTATTTGCAGAACCACTCTGCCATATCGTTGTTCAGCCATCCGCCTTTGCAAGCAAGCGTGAATGGCAGATCGTAATGGAACAGCGTAACGTTGGGCTCTATGCCATTTTCGAGGCAGCAATCAATGACCCGATTATAAAAATCGATACCCTTTTCATTCACTTCACCGATACCCGTGGGGATGATTCGACTCCATGAAAGAGAGAAGCGATAGGTGTTTTGTCCGCCTTCTTTCATCATGCGGATATCTTCTTCATAGCGATGGTAGAAGTCGCAAGATACATCACCGTCAACATGGTTGATGTTCTTATTGCTTGTGTGGTTAAAGAAATCCCACTCGCCAAGGCCTTTGCCGTCTTCGTTCCAGGCACCCTCGCACTGATAAGACGCCGTGGCGGAACCCCAGAGAAACGGGATGTTGTTCACGTTGCCCATGAATCCCCTTTCCATCATTCAACACGGTGGATACGTGTGGCGGAATTACGATTAAGATGACGTCAACTGATTTGAATCATAGGAGAACGACCAAAGCTGTTTGATTCAATAAATGAACTATGATTTCGAGGAGAGCGGAAAGAGGGATCACGTGAATATCAATGACTTCGATGTGCTCAATCGCATTAGCTCCATCATCAACAGCGAGTTTGGGTCAAACGATGCCGCCATCGCTCGATATCTCATCGCTCACATTAGGCGTTCGAGCGAAATCAATGTTGCCACAATAACCCGCGATGCATTCGTGACCCGTTCCGCTGTTCGTCGTTTCTGCAATCGATTGGGCTACCAGTCTCTTAGCGATTTGAAAGAATCATTTACTCAATCAGTCTTTCCAAGCGACTTAAGCCATCGAGAGGAGGAATTTGGCTACGAGGAGTACAGGGCAGAGCTCGACGTTCGCATGATCGAGATGTTCGCTGAGGTTGAAAGCGGCGTGTCCGATATCGCTATTAAGCACCTTGCCGACGAAATTGATGGCCATAAAAACGTTGAAATCTGGTGCACCAATAATGTGAGCGCCAATCTCGTACGATTTCAGCAGGAAATGTTTTATGCGGGCAAGATAGTTCGCATAGTTGCTGGGGCTAACGTCGCGGAATTGAAAAACATGGGAGACGCTTCGCAGTCATTGATAATTCTCGTATCGGTCTCCGGGCTATTTGCGTCACAGGCGCGTGAGTATCTTGATTGCCGTTCGGGCAGGAAGATTCTAATTACTGCGTTTAGCAACGATGACAAATCGAGGTCTTTTGACCGTGTATATCGTCTTGGTAATGCGGGAAACGGAATTGACCGACTCGGCGTTTATTCGAAATACGCCATGACTTATTTTTTCGACTTGCTATCGTCGTGTTACTTGAGTCGCTACCCCTGCACCAAGGGGGAGCCGCTCTATGGGTCTACTTTGGCCTGGCCCGAGTAGTTGCGGCTTTACAGTTCTCTCGCCTGGAGAATGAACGTGGATAATCTGCCACTTTGGCCTTAGAGCCGCGCTAAAAGTGGGAGATAATCCACGCTCGATCGTGGCGTGGAAGCCCGATCTCGACCTATATATAGGTGCAAATTAGCCGGTATCGAAGTTCGATACTGAAGGTGTACTCCACTACACCAAAGTGTTACCTCGGGAAACGTCACCTCAGTATCCAAAACCACCGTCCTTCATATCCAAACTCAACAAAACCGCAGTTCACAGCTATATAGATACGCCCGGCACCGTGTATCTAGAGGTTTTCGTTGACAGCCCCCAAGGTTGCATCGTATTATCTTTTTCGTTCGCGGGGGCGGCGGTCCAAAAGACCAAAGGACCTGCGGATACTTGAACGATTGGGAGTTTGCCCGAGTGGTTAATGGGGACGGGCTGTAAACCCGTTGGCTCTGCCTACATAGGTTCGAATCCTATAGCTCCCACCCGTCAAGTGCCTGTATAGCTCAGTCGGTAGAGCACTTCGTTGGTAACGAAGAGGTCACCAGTTCAAGTCTGGTTGCAGGCTCCATCCGGCGGTGTAGCTCAGTTGGTTAGAGCACACGGTTCATACCCGTGGCGTCACTGGT
>UQLI01000024.1 GCA_900541715.1 uncultured Collinsella sp. | reverse complement strand
CCCTGCACGAGGCCCTGCGCTCCAGCATCCTCTGGACCGTGTCCCGCTCGTGCCTGGTGAGCCTGCCGTAGGCCCTCGGGGCCGCCTCCGCGGAACCCTTCTTCCTCTTTCCGGACCGGCCGTCCTCCGATCTCCCGGGGCCGGCGGGTCCGGCCCTCAGGGTATCGGGTTCCCACATTCATCCGCACATGTGCGAATGAATGTGGGAGGTGTTCGGATGAAGTTGATAATCAAGGCTTCGATAGCAAACGCAATTTGGTTTTTGAAATATGGACGAATTCCTCGTCAGGAGGGTAAAATGGTTCCGACGGCAGCCCAAGTTGTAGAGAGCTGGGCAGAGCCGTTGCTTAATGAAGTTGGGTCATCGTCTTAGCGACGGTGGCCTTTCTTTTTGGGCTTCGAACCCTGCTTGAGTGCCTTGGAAAGGCCGACAAGGGCCGTGAGGAGCGAGACCATAGCGGTCAGGAGCTTCACGAGCTCGGTGAAATCGGTCATGGGCATCACCTCCCATCGGATGGAGAGCTCTGCCCGGCACGAGGGCTGCCGACAGCAAGGACGATTCTATCAGAGCGGCTGACTCCCGCCCGATTATTACCATCCCACCGCGCCTGTGCAAAAAAGAGGGCCGCCAAACAGCGACCCTCCAGCGAAAGTGCATGTTATTTAGGACAGTCAAATTCTTTGAAAAACAAATGGATGCTGTAGAATTACAAATAAGAGTCACCCGGAAGGAGCGATCGATGAAAAGCAAACGATTTGTCCTGAATGCACTTCTGATAGTAGCAATATTGACGCTCTTCGTCTTTTCGTACTCATACATGAATCAGCCAAGATTTGGATATGCTTTATACGCTGTTTTTTCCGGCAAAACAACTTACAACACTATAGGCTTCATTGACGCAATCTTTTTCTATGTAGTCGGCCCCGTATCAAGCGAACTGGTCGCTTTTGTTGTCAGCTACAACCTGAATCAACAAAGCCAAACTCACTCAGCGACTTCGGCCAAACAAGGAATCAATCTCTTCGCAATAATGATAATTCTGCAAATTGCGACCGTGTTGATTATCGCCCTGACCGCAACAAACGTTTTGAAGTATGAGTTCGGATTCATCGCGAGCTGTCTCATGGCAATTGCCGCGGGTATAGCGGTTTCGTATACGTCACCGGCAAAGAAGTAGATCAACTAACAGGGCCTATTTGGAATCCGAATCGTCCATGGAGCCGTCGATGCCGGTTTTGGTGTCGTCATCCGTATTGGAATCGTCATCCTTGGGGCTTATAGGACACACATTTTGTCCTATAAGCCCCGATCAATTCATACTCCTCATCCTCGCCGAATTGCGAGTATGGCAGAATCGGCACTGGATGGCAGCGCGCTAGGCCGTGTCCGCGAAGTTACCCCCCCCCGTTTTTATCGTAACAGTGATTCTAGGGACGGTTCAAAAAGTCAACCGAGGGTTTTGTCCCGTCAAGACGCCGAACGAGAATTACGTACCGCCAAGAGCCTCAAAACACGCCCCTCGCGGAACAGAATCCTCACTCGATTTCCATGCGGAGTAAAAACGTCAATCAATCATCCTCCGCAACGTCTATCCACCAAAAAGGCCGCCCCACGTGGAGCGGCCTTTGCTCGCAGCTTTTTACTGATAGTTACTCAAAAATTATTCCAACACATCCACAGAAGAGCAGCGAATCGTATTTTTCTTTCGGGAATCGAGAAAATAGCCTACCTTGACTTTAGACCCAACGCTCACGGGGCTATCGCTTACATAGCGCGTATGTTCTGAATCAACCAGAATGGTCAGACGATCAGACCCGTCGTTATATGGATCTTCGCTTTCGACCGACATGGTAAAATCGCCAGAGCTGTCAACGTTCAACACCAATCCGCTCACGAACCACAAATGTGAATAGTCACCTCCGCTATCTTTTTGGCAACGCTCCACTTTTAGAAATAGCGCAGAGAATGCGAACACGGCAACTGATATAGCGATGAAAACCTTAACGCCACTCCCCTTGCCATGAAATACAAATTTATTCGCCAAAGAAAAATACCCCTGCCTTATCCGTGTAATTAGCATAGTACTACGTTAACGTGCTCATGGCTGTGGGTTGGTTTAACCTACAGCCATGCTAAAGTTGCCAAAAGGGGCACAAAGGCCAATACGTTTGCGCCATACCGGCACAGCGACCTGGCATCGTATGCACCGGCGGGATCATCGCTGGCCTGCAAGGAGGGCATATCCACGCGCTCATGGTCGCCGGAGGCCTCGTGATGCAGCACGCGCCGGGCGGCGACTGGAAGCGCGTCGATTGGGACGTGCTTGCCGCCTGGCTCGACAGATACGGTTACAAGGTCGCTGATTGCGAGACGGAGACCCTTCCGACCGTCGACGCGGCGAGTGGGGACGCGAGGGTAAAAACGCATCGTCGCTGAACCAGTGAGTCAGTATTCTTTAGTTGGATGATGGATATTGAAATTGATTAGCGAGATAATGTGCGTATCTCATAATGTATGCGTTGCACCATGAGAGAGGGGTCTGTCATGAGCTGGAAACCGAGAAAATGCATTATCGCCGGTCTCGTGACAACCGGTCCTGACGGCGGCTTGTTTGCAACCGCAATGACATCGTACCGACTTTTCACTTGCATGTTCTGAAAGGCAGTTGCCATGCTGTCGCAAAATCAATCAAGATACTTGGTCACAATCGGCTTTGCCCTGCTTGCATTACTCTTTGCTAGCGACCTTTTGCTGAAACCGCCCAAGGAACTCGTTTTGCTTGCCATAGACTGCATTTCCGCCCTTTACTTTACGGCAACCCTATTCGTCGGACTAAAGGAGAGGAAAAAAGGCGCAGTCGCTGCATCTGCCGTAGGCGTGATCATAGCCATTGCCTCATTCTTTATCTGACACATTGGTGATCTAGGGGCGATATCGTAGGAATACGACCGGGAGATCCGGGGCCAGATTGCCCGGGTCGCCCGGTCGGCTCGCGCGACGGCGCGGCGGTTCGACAGAAAGCTCTCCGGACTTCACGCCGTTTCTGATCGCATTGTAGACAGCCATCTCGTCTTCGCAGTCGGCGAGCACGCGGTGTGCGTCGTCGTTTTGGATGTCCAGTAAATCTCGAAGGTCCTCCATGCACCAGCGTCCGAGATCTGGCCATGCGCGTCGCGCGAGCTGATAAGTGTCGATCGCGATGTTGTAGTTAAAGTCCAGGCCAAAGCCGTCCCAGGCAGAACGGTATTGTTTCCTTGATTATCAACTTCATCCGGACACTTCCCGCATTCATCCGTGTGTGTACGGATGAATGCGGGGTTCGATACCCTGGCGGCGTGATCGGCAGACCGCCAGGAATTCTCACTCCTCGATAAAAGCCGGCACTCGGTTAGTCCTGCGCATCTTGAAATCGCCAGTCTCGTGGGAGACGTAGAGAATGCCGTCCATCCCGTCTCGTGATGCATACGACAGGTGAACTGAACCGCAATCCGATCCATCATTGTCGAGAAGATCAAACGAATTCGGATCGCTCGTTGCGGCCAAACGACCACTCATACAAGAGCCATCGTCATTACAGATTTGCCATTCCATATCTTCGCCTGCAAGAATCGCCATAGACGGCCTGGTCGCGCCATCGTTGACATACATCCCGTCTATGCCAAACCCATTTTCAGCGCCATTGATGAACGACTGCTCGGACCTATACCTCGCAAATGATGCACATAGCACCATTGCAAGACAAAGTACAAAGCCAACAATCGCTATCTTTGCATAGCTCTTGCCTATCATGTCATTCACCTCCCTCGTATGTATCGAGGTATTCCTGCTTGAGCGTCTGCGAGGACGACTTGATCTTTTCCACGAGCGTGCCGGCCTCGATGAAGTAGAACGAGTCGGTGAGGTCTGCCAGGTCGTCGAGCAGGTGGCTTGAAATGAGCACGCTGCGTCCCCGCGCCACTTCGCTGCGCATCGCGTCGCAGGAGGTTTTCCGCTTTCCCGGATCGAGGCCGTTCAGCGGTTCATCGAGGATAAGGTACGGGCAACCGGTCGATATCGCCATGGCAAGCTTTACCTGCTGCTTCATTCCTGTCGAGAGTTTACGGGTCGGCTTGTCGAGATATGGGGAGATTCCGAGGGAGCTGCAGAGCGAGTCGATGTCGGTGGCCGATTTCCACGCCTCCCTAACGAAAGCAAGGTGCTCGAGGGCTGATAGCGTGGGATAGAGATCCGTGCCGCCCGAAGAGCTCAGGTAGACGAGTTCTGCGAATTCGGCTGATCGACGTTGGCTGATTCCGTCTGCCACCAGGCTTCCCGAGCGGATGCGGGTGGGAAATTGGCCCGACAGCGCTTCAAGAAGGGTGGTTTTCCCCGAGCCGTTGGGAGCGACGAGCCCCGCCGCCGTTCCCGGGCCCAAGGAAAGCGACCCGATCGAAAGTATCGTCGTGCTCCCGTATCCCACGCTCACGTCCAGGAGCTCGAGCCCATGGTGCTTTTTAGCGGGTCCAGCCTGTTTGGGCGAACGCGTCACAACGGCGCCGACCGCGAAAAGGACCGCGACGTATACCAGGGCCACGGCAAGCATCGATGCGCCGCCCGAACCGGAGCCAATGAATTCTGTCGGGAAGCATCCTACGTAACCCGTTGCCTCGATAGGCGAGAACACGGCCAGCGGCAGGAGCTCGAGCGCGGCGTTATGCCCCAGTGCCGAATCGGACAATAACGGGAATGCCGGGGCCGCGACAAGCAGCGCGGAGGTAAGGGGGCCCGCGAAGACGCGCCTCGTTGCGGTCGATAGGACGACGGAACAAACGGATATCAAGGTTCCACCCGCGAGCAGCGCGAGAAGTATGGTCGTGAAGACGTTTCCCGCGGTCGTGGTAGTGAGCGCGCCGTCATGGAAGAAGGCGATCGGGTACCCGATCTGCCCGAAGCCGTTTAGGGCCAAGGCGTAAATACCCCCGGGCGCAAGGCCGACGAGGAGCATCGCGGTCCCCGCGCCGATTATCGAAAACACGGTCTGGATAAGGCGCCGGAATTTGGGCACGGGCGCCTTTGCCGCCAGGGTCCCGGGCCTTGTGGCGCCGAGCACGAGTATCGACGAGAGAAGGAAGGGGATGAAGGGAAGGAAGGACGGCGCCTGGGCAATGGCGTAGGGCAGGAAGGAGAGGAACGGCAGATCGCTTGCGGAGGCCGGGATATCCGTGATGCCGGAACTGCTCAGAGCACGGCAATATGCGAGCTCCGCGGCATTGGTCTCTCGGTCTCCCACGATGGACCCGGATTGGAAGCCTTCGCCCATGAGCGCGTAGTAGCTCTCGGCAGAATCGAGAAAGGCGGCGTCGGTTTGGGCGGCAAGAGCGGCGTTCGCGTATCTTGCAAGCTCTGCGTCGACTTGCTGCTCTGGCGATAGGTCTATGCCGCTGGCCTGGGGCGCGCGCGTATTGAATGCGTCGACAAAGCCCTGCATGCCCTGCTTCATAAAGAAGGGCCCGTAAATGGGTGAATTGAACGCAATGGGGATGGAGAAGGCTGCGGCAAGAACGAGCGTAGAGATCCATACGGCCCTGTCTCTTAGGATTAGTTTGAGAAGAAGTCGACAGTACATTTAGAAGCACCTACATTTCTCAAGTCATCGATAGATTTATAATGACAGACCGAATGAAGATGCGTGCGACGGGGGCGAGGCGAATGGCTGGGCGGTATCGATACGCGGGTTCAACGGTATTATATTGACCACATAGCTCCTGAATCCGCAGTTGATTAGAAACAGAAGGGCCCACCTGCGGGAACCCAGAGAGACGACGATTCGGGGCTCCTACCCCCGTTGATTAAATCATCGGCTGCACCGCGCTCCTCGAAGCCGAAAATATGCTATCTGGACAGACCGCGCTGAGCTGGTAAAATTTGCAAATGCGGAAATGCGCTACTTGCGCTATCTGCGCGTGTTTTAACAAAATAAGCACAGGTCAGGGTCATTCTGACCTCGCTGGGGGTCAAGGGGTCGCTGGTTCGAATCCAGTCGTCCCGACCAGAAGTTTGCAGGTCAGGCACCTAGTGCCTGACCTTTTTTGTTTTTAATCACCATGATTATTTTGCTTAAAGCAACAACATTCCCGCTCGATGTAATCACAGAATCAAAACGTGTACATCAGCCACCAAAATCGACATGTTTGGAGGCTGATGTACACGAATGCGAAATCCCCCGCCGCCTAAAAGCACCTTCCACATGTCTGGACTCTCTATGGCTGCGCTGGATAGACATCGCCGGAACGGGTATAGTATCGAAAGTTTTGTCGTTAACCAGCGGGGGAGTCCTGTGGGCATCAAAAAGAAGATCAAAAAGGAGCTTATCGGCACTTCCGATTACCCGTCGAATAAGATCTTTACGATCTCCAATTTCATCACCTTTACGCGCCTGATCCTCACCCTGGTATTTCTGTACCTGTTTGTGACGGATAACAACCGCGTCATCGCCATCGTTATCTACGCCGTTGCCGCCTCCACCGACTGGATGGACGGTCAGATCGCCCGCATGACTAAGACGGTCTCGTGGCTCGGCAAGGTCATGGATCCCATTTGTGACCGTGCGCTGCTGTTCACCGGCGTGCTGGGACTGGTGGTTCGCGGAGAGCTGCCCATCTGGGTCTGCGTGCTCATTATTGGCCGCGACATCTATCTGGGCATCGGCACGCTTATCGTGCGCCATTATCACCGTCGCCCCATCGATGTCGTCTTCCCCGGAAAGATTGCCACAGCGCTGCTCATGACCGGCTTCTCGCTCATGCTACTCGGGTTCCCCGTTATTGACGGCCTGCATCTTTTGCCTTCAGCCCTTACGGCCTTCCCAGGCCTCAACGGAAGCTCGGTGCCCCTCGGCATCTTCTTTGTGTACGGCGGCGTGATCTTCTCCATGCTCACGGCTGTCATCTACTCCATTAAGGGCGGAGCGGCCATTAAACAGGCTCTCATGCATCCCGAAGACGAGGACATCGACTTTCTGAACCCTGAAATCGAAGACTGATTCGTTGGGGTATGATTACGTACGGTTCATTATTTGCGGCACGTCCGCGATAAGTTAGGGGTTGTCATGGACAACATGGTTAACAATATGCCTCAGAATGATAAGACTGCTGACGCTACCTGCGTATTCCGCTTGCCTTCAAGCGACGTCACCGTTCCCGACCTCATGGCCAACGTGCGCATCACCGCCCCCGTTCTGTCCATCGTCAAGGGTCCGCAGACTGGTGCCGCTTTTGAGCTCGAGGACGACGTGACCACCATCGGCCGCGATCCTGCAAACGGCATCTTCCTCAATGACATGACCGTTTCGCGCAGCCACGCGCGCATTATTCGCGAGGGCCTCGGCGCTCGCATCGAGGACTTGGGCTCGCTCAATGGCACCTGGGTCGACGGTGCCATCGTCAATGCAGCCCCGCTGCACGACGGTTCTTCCGTCCAGATCGGTACGTTTACGCTCATCTACCACGAGAGCACGCCGGAGCGCATCGAAACCGGTGAGTAGGGCATGGCCGAACGCAACTATCTGAGTATCGGCCAAGTCGTCAACCTACTTCGAGGCGCATACCCCGATCTTTCGAACTCAAAAATTAGATTTCTAGAGGATGAGGGGCTCATTACCCCTCATCGTACGCCTAAGGGATACCGTCAGTACTCCAAAGAGGACGTTGATCGCCTGGAGGTCATCCTGCACTTGCAGAAGACCCGCTACATGCCGCTCAACGTGATTAAGCAGCGCTTGGAAAACGCCACGGACCTGTCAACGCTCGCCTACGAGGTGGGCTTGCTGTCCGATGTTCCGCTCAAGACGGAGCCCAAGGAGACTAAGCAAAAGCTGCATCCCATCGAGACCATTCCCGATATGCTGGGCGTCGAGATTTCGTTTATCCGCTCGCTCGCCGAAAACGACCTCATTCGCATCATCAAAAGCCCGCAGAACCGCGAGCTCGTCGATGGTCGCGATTTTCCGATCATCCGTTACTGCTCCGAGCTGTCGCGCTTCCATATCGAGCCACGCAACCTGCGTCAGTACGTGTCTTCCGCTAACCGCGAGTCCTCGATGTTTGAGCAGGTGCTCGTGAGCATGCTCGGAATGGATACCTCCGATGACGAGCGCGACGCCAAGCTCGAGCGTGCGTTTAAGAAGCTTCACGACCTGACGGAGGGCGTGCACACTGCGCTGCTCAAGAACCGCGTTTTTGAGTCGCTCAACGCCGTGGTCGAGGACGCCGACATCGATGCACTCGATGAGGAAATCACGCGTTCCGAGTCCACCAAGGCCAAAAACGAAGAGCCAGCCGCGCCGGTTTCGCACGAGGATTCTCTCGTAAAGCCGCTCAAAGTCGTCGCCCCTTCGCAATCCGGCGCCGCCACCGCGGGCAAATAAACGCTGCTGAAATTTCGGCAACCCATTGAAAGGTCATGCAATGTACGACTTCGAATCTCAAATCGTCGACATCCCCGACTATCCCGAGCCCGGAGTCATCTTTAAAGACATCACGCCGCTCTTTGGCAATCCCGAGGCGCTCAAAGCCATGACCGATGCCCTCGCCGAGCACTTTGCCGGCATGGGAATCACCAAGGTCGTGGGTCCCGAGGCTCGCGGCTTTATGGTTGGCGTACCGGTGGCTGTAGCCCTTGGCGCCGGCTTTGTTCCCGCACGTAAACCTGGCAAGCTACCGCGCGAGACCGTAAGTCAGAGCTACGAGCTCGAGTACGGCACCGATTCAATTGAGATCCACGCCGACGCTATCAGCTCTAAAGATACCGTGTTGATTCTGGACGACTTGGTCGCGACGGGCGGAACCGTCGAGGCAACAGGTAAACTGGTGCGAGATATGGGCGCAAAGCTTGTCGGTTACGGTTGTATCCTTGAGCTTGCGTTTCTCAACCCGCGCGAGAAGCTCACACCGTCTAATGACGATGCGGAGCTCTTTAGCCTGGTGACGGTGGACTAGCCGTTACCCTTAGTTACTGGAAAGGAAGCTACATGCGCACAGCAAACACGCACAAAAACATGGCACGCTGCGCTGCTACGGCAACCCTCGCTTGTGTTTTGGGCTTGGGCCTCGCGGCTCCTGCCTACGCCGATACCGCATCCGACCTTGCCTGCGCTCGTACGAAGCTCGAGCAGATCGGTACCCAAACTCAGCAGATTTACGATGAGCTCGCCACGCAGACACAGGCGCTCGATCAGACTGCCGGCGAGATCACGCAAAAGCAGCAGGAGATCGCCGATGGTCAGGCTAAGCTCTCGACCTATGTCGCCGGCGAGTATAAGACCGGCGGCCTGAGCTTGCTTCAGGTTCTGACGGGTGTCGATGACCTGAGCGATATGCTCAACCGTCTGTTCTACTACGGCAAAGTTTCCGATAAGCAAGCTCAGACCATTCAAGAGGTCAAGGAGCTTAAGCAGCAGCTCACCGATAAGCAGGCCGAGCAGGAGAAGAACGTCGCCGCCACGCAAAAGAAGGTCGACGAGCTTAACGCCCAGCAGGCTGAAGCCCAGAGCGTCGTAAACTCCCTGGATTCGCAGCTGCAGGCCGAGCTTGCCGCCGAGGCCGAGGCCAACGCCGCGCTGCAGGCCGGCATCAACGCCAGCACCGCCGAGAAGGCCACGGTGAGCAACGAGACTGCCGGTACGACCGAGAACACCAACAACGGTGGCCAGACCAGCAATAACAACAACCAGGGCGGCAACACTCCGGCTCCTACGCCGGCACCTGCTCCGACGCCGCAGCCCTCCACGCCTGCTCCGGCTCCGACGCCTTCTGCTCCGAGCCAGTCCGTCGACGGCGGTTCTGTTGTCTCGCGTGCATACAGTAAGCTTGGTTGCGCTTATTCCTGGGGCGGAATTGGCCCGAACAGCTTCGACTGCTCTGGTTTTGTTAGCTATTGCCTCACTGGTCGCTATTGCCGCCTGGGCACCACGGGTACCTTTATGGGCTGGACGCGTGTGTCCGATCCGCAGCCCGGTGACGTTGTGGTCAACTCGTACCACACCGGCATTTACATCGGTGGTGGTCAGATGATTCATGCTTCCGACTACAACACGGGTGTCATCATCAGCTCCGTTGCCGCCGGCATGAACAATAACTACATTTTCGTGCGCTACTAAGTATTCAGATAAAGCAAACGGATATGGACCTCGTGGCTTTGAGTCATGGGGTCCATTCTTTTGCCTTTAGTGCAGTCCGCTATCTAGTTTTGAATACTAGATAGCGGCCCAATCGGTCTGCAAGATGGCTATAATTGAATGGGAACGATTAGAAAGGACCCTCTATGAGCTGGGCACTTATCTCCGATTCAAGCTGCAACCTCCGCGATTGGCAACCGACCGCGCCCCATACCACCTTTGCATTTGCGCCCCTCAAAATTCGAGTGGGGGAGCATGAATTCGTCGATGACCTTTCGCTCGATGTTCATGAGCTCAACTGCGCTGTTCAGGCGGAGACGAACGCTTCTTCGAGCGCTTGTCCCAGCGTAGGGGAGTGGGCCGAGCTCTTCAAATTGGCAGACAAGACCATCTGCATGCCGATCTCTGAGGGCGTGTCGGGCAGCTACAACGCGGCAGCCACGGCTCGCGATATGGTTCTTGCCGAGGAGCCCGACCGACAGATTCATCTAGTCAATTCACGCGCAGCTGGCGGCAAAATGGACCTCATTTTCTTGCTGTTCGACCGCTATCTTGCAAGCAATCCGAATGTCTCATTCGAGGATGCTTGCGCATGCTTCGATAGCCTTGAACAGAACAGCAAAATCCTCTTCAGTTTGTGCAATTACGAAAACCTCGCCAAAGCCGGACGTATCCCTAAGGCAGCCGGCGTCATTGCCAACAAGCTCAATATCCGCATTTTGGGCACGGCGAGTGAGGCCGGTAAAATCGAACTCGTCGGGCACACGCGTGGCGAAAAAAAGATGCTCAACAAGATCATCGACACTATGGAAGCCGAGGGCTTTACGGGCGGTGAGGTCGTCATAGATCACGTTGAGAACGAAGCTGGAGCCCAGGCGCTCACTGACCGCATAGTCGAGCATTGGCCCGGCTCCAAGACCATCATCATGCCCTGCAACGGCCTGGATTCCTATTACGCCGAGATGCACGGCCTCATCATCGGCTACGGCATGGGCGTAGCTTCGGGCAAATAAAGTCCAACCAAGCAAAAATACGGGCGGGACAAAGCGACAGATGGCTCTTTGTCCCGCCCGTTTTATACGTCGGCTAGCTATTAAACCCGTTGAACTTGAGATAGCTCATCAAGTACGCCTTCGAAACGAAGGACGATACCGCGCTACGCACAAGCAGCGACTCACGCGTTACCTGATGCGCCGTATCGGGCACGGGAGTCTGCTCGACGGAAAACGCCGCACGAATCGATGCCTCGAGCTGATCGACCACATAATCAAAGGCCGTCGGGGCATCGTAGCTCAAACGCTGAATGTTAAAGAGTGCCTGCACCGCAGCAATAGGTAGCACCTGCTTAAAGATGCAGATAGCGATCAGGCGGGCAATCTGCTCGCGGCCATATTGCTTTTTGACCGGAGCAGGCACTAGGCCGACCTTTACGTAGTTATTGATCATCGATGGCGTAATGATAGGCTGCTCAACGCAAATGGACAGCGGCTCCATCCACAGCGTAACATACTCAATAACCTGGTCGCGGTAGAGCGTCACATTGGGCAACTGGTTATAGCGCGGCAGACTCAACGTATTAAGTTTGCGCACGATATCGGACTGAATAAATGCATCGGGCAGCACAGTGGGCTGAATATCCTCAGGCTTAATGCTGACCGACGAATCGGACATCGGGATAACGCGTTTGGCGTGGTTCATAAGGATCCTCCGTTCATTAGCTATATTGTATTCTAGGTTATCTAGTTTTGCATACTATATAGCAGGAAAGTAAAAGTGGTTGGACAGCACATTGATGCACCGTCCAACCACTTTGTATTAAAGATAGCAACCTTACATAAGATATATTATCGTACTAATCCGCGGAGAAACGCGTATGCGCCCGTTGCTGCTATGGCTCCGTCAGAAACGGCGGTCACAACCTGACGTAAGCGCTTGGAACGGATATCGCCAGCGGCAAATAGACCTAGCGTGCGGGTCGCCATGGAATCATCAGTAACAATACCGCCGTCCGGCGCCAAATCAACTAGATGCTCGACAAGTTCGGTATGGGGTTGCGTTCCGGTAAAGACAAAGATGCCAAACGAGCCGGGCTCAAATGACTCGGTATGAGTCTCACCGGATGCATTGTCCTTAAAGGTGATCGTCGTTGGCATGGCTTCGCCCGAGAGCTCCACAATACTAGTTTGGTACCTAACTGTAATATTGTCCTTTTCGAGCACCTTCTGAACAACACCATCAGGCGCACGAAACTGATCGCGACGCAGCACGATGGTCACGCTGCTGGCGATTTCTGACAAGAACAGAGCTTCCTCGCAGGCGGCATTGCCGCCGCCGATGACAAAGACCTGCTTGCCGCGAAAGAACATGCCGTCGCACGTCGCGCAATACGAAACGCCGCGACCGCGATACGTATCCTCGCCAACAAAACCAGCAGATCGCGGCGTGGCACCCATGCAAGCGATAACGCTCGAGGCCAACGTATCGCCCAAATCGTGATGCACCGTAAACAGCGCCGTATCGGCATCGTAATCGATACCCGTAACCATGCTCCATGTAACCTGTGCTCCCAGGCCCTCTGCATGCTGCTGAAAACGCTCGCCAAGTTCGGCGCCACTCAAGAGCGGAATGCCCGGATAGTTCTCGACCTCATTGGTTGTGGCGATCTGTCCTCCCGACATGCCCTGTTCAATCACGGTCGTCGTTAGGTTGGAGCGCGCAGCGTAAATGGCGGCAGCATAGCCCGCGGGGCCGCCACCGATAATAGCAACATCGATCGGCTGATGGGTAGTCATGAAGAGACCTCCTGTCGAAAGATTGGCGTTCTTTGCGCTCATACCCAAATTTACGTGAACATGACACTCATGCACTACAATGATAAATCGCGTAACAAATCTGAAGGGGAGTTATCGATGGATCAAACGCAGACGAGCAATAGCGCTCCCCTGCCCATGCAAGCCACTCCCCAACCGGAGCAAATGACCGTTTCACCTGCACAAAAACCCCTAGTAACCATTGTGCACGCATCGGTTGGATCGGGCCACAAAGCCGCCGCCAACGCGATTGCACAAGCATTGGACCTTATCCGCGGCACCAAGGGAATCCCTGAGGATGTTGAGATCGAAGTCCTGGATATCCTCGATTTTGGACGCATTAGGTTCGATGGTAATAAAACAGCAGCTTCGTTTACCGGCGCCACGCGTCCCATATATGACCTAACCTGGCGATACACGTTTACGGGACATCTGCTCTGGGGCGGAGGCACGGCATGGTCACGTATTATGTTCCCTGCCTTCAACGAATATGTCCGCACCCGCAGGCCCATAGCCGTGGTCGCGACACACATCACGGCGGCCAACGTCGCTGTGGGTGCCCGCGTCATCACGGGTATCGATTATCCGGTCATCTGCGTACCAACAGACTATGAAGTCGAAGGCTTTTGGCCCCACAAGGACACCGACCTGTTCTGCGTAGCCAACGAATTTATGGCCGAGACACTTCGCCCCCGTAAAGTTCCCGAGACCAAAATCCGCATTACAGGCATCCCCATTCGCGCCGGGTTTGATACGGACTACAATCGCGAGGAAGAACTCGAGAAGTTCAATCTCCCCGCTGACAAGACCGTTGTGTTGGTGATGGCCGGTGCCAGTTTGCCTCAACCGTACGTTCGCTTTCGCGCGGAGATGGACCGCACACTCCCCTTCCTGCGCAGCTTCGAGGACATGCACTTTGTCTTTTTGCCGGGCAAGGATGAGGAATACGCCACCCGCCTCAAGACGCTCTTCGACGCCATGAAGCTCGAAAACGTCACGGTTCTGGACTACGTGGACGACATGGCGGCCCTCATGCACGGCTGCGACCTCGCAATCCTCAAATCGGGCGGACTCACCGTCACCGAGTGCCTGTGCGCGCATCTGCCGATGATCCTGTTGGGCAAATCATACGGTCAGGAAAAGGCCAACACCACGATGCTCACCGGCATGGGCGCCAGCATGCACGTCACCACAGCACGAAAGCTCATCGTGACGCTCCGTCACCTGCACGACCACCCCGAGTCACTCAAAGCCTTACTAATCAACGGCGAAGTGCTACGCCGCCCCCACGCAGCCGAAGACATAGCCATCGCAGCCATGGAGCTCGTAGGCAAACCCCAAAAGCGCAAACGAGCCTTCTGCCGCTTCTACTGGGGCGGCAAGCCTGCGCATATCCGCTAACATTGGACTGTCCGCCGTGGCGCAGGCCGCCCACACATATCATTCCATGCTCAAACATTCTCGCTTCGCTTCGCTCGCTGCGAAACTGCGCGTGGAACGATATGTGTGGGCGCCCTGCGCCACGGCTATACGTACGCACTAGCAGCCATATCGGTTACCCTACGAAAAGCAGCGAAGGGGAACTCGGAAACAAGTAATCAAAGTAATCCGATCTGACAAAGGAGCCGTCTCTTTGTCAGATCGGATTACTTGTTAGACACAGTTTCTAGATACAGCATTCGGCTTCAGATGGGAAGCCATAACCGATTGCGAGCATGTAAACGTAGCTCACCCCTGGGAGGCCCCTATATATCGTCCCGCGCGCAGTTTCGCAGCGAAGCGAGAATGTTTGAGCACGGGATGATATATAGGGGCCTCCCAGGGGCGAGCGGGCATTACGACGCCCATTTTCAACGAAGAAATGGGCTAAGCCACACCAGAAGAACCGAAGCCTCCGTTGCCTCGGTCGGTTTCGTCTAGTTCTTCTACTTCTATGAGGTTAACCGTGGGGACTTCTTGGATGACGAGTTGGGCGATGCGGTCGCCTTTGTTGATTTGGATGTTGTTGGAGGGATCCAGGTTGATGAGGATAACCTTGAGTTCTCCTCGGTAGTGGGCGTCGATGAGGCCCGGCGTATTGACTATAGACAGGCCCTGCTTGATGGCCAAGCCGCTGCGGGGCTGGACGAAGCCGGCGTAGCCATCGGGCAGGGCGATGGCCAGCCCAGTAGAGACCAGACGGCGTTCGAAGGGCTTCAGGACGCAGTCCTCGTTGGAGCGCAGATCCAAGCCGGCATCGGTGGGATGGGCGTATTTGGGAAGCTCGACGGTGGGGTCGAGACGCTTTATGTTGACGGTAATGCTGGACATGGAATCACCTTAGCTTGTCGAGCTCTTGCAGAAACTCATCGACGTCTTTGAAATCGCGGTAGACCGAGGCAAAACGGATGTAAGCCACCTTGTCGATCTTGGCCAAGCGCTTGAGCACCATGTCACCCAACTCATGGGACGTGACGGCCGTCAGCGTGCGAGAGCGCAGCTCGACCTCGATGTCGTCGATAATCTCATTGAGCTTCTTAGTGTCGATATCGCGCTTGATGGTGGCGCGCATCAAGCCGACGAGCAGCTTATTGCGATCGAACCGCTGCTTGGTTCCGTCTGACTTAATGACCTCAATTGGGTCTTCGCATCGCTCAAACGTTGTAAAGCGATAGTTACACGAGCAACATTCGCGACGACGCTTAATGGTGTTATTAGACTCCTGCATACGGGAATCAACGACGCGGGTATGTGCCTTGCCGCATTTGGGACAGCGCATGGTACCTCCTCTTAAACGATAACAAGGGTACCATGCGCAGCGCGATAATGATTACGAACGAGCAGGAACCTTAAGATGCGCACCGGCGGCGAGCGAACCATGCTCCAGATGATTGACACTACGAATCATGTCGGAAGTCTCTTGCGTGGAAAGGCCTTCGATTGGATATTCCTCGGCAAGCGACCAAAGAGAATCGCCAGGCTGAACGCGAATGGTCTCGTAGGTAACGTTGGAAACGGACTCGGCATACGCGGCGTGACGAGCGCTAAAGACCGACGTAGCGAGGACAAAGAAGAGCGTAAGCGCAACGGCAACGGCGACAATCGTCGGAACCTTCAGGGCAACGCGAGCCGGCGCGACTACAGCCTGCTGATTGCGAGCAGGCTTTACGGTCAAAGGCTGAAAGCCGGAGCGGCCGCCCTGAACAACCGTAAAAGTGGGTTCTGCAGGCGTCTCGAGCTTAAGGGCGAGGTTTCCCTGGACCATATTCGTTGCGTTCATCATGTTCTCCTCTCGCGTGTTTTGCTGAGAACAGTTTTATCAAGCCGCGCGGACAAAAATGTCTAGCGCGAGAACGAATGTTCGGTTATTATTATCTTCGAACAGTTGTTCCTGTCAAGCAAAATTCGAACATTTGTTTGACATGGGTAGAGAGGATGCCCTGATGGCTCGCAAAATTACCAAGCGTCAGCAGCAAATTTACGACTTCATCAAGGAATATCAGCAAGAGAAGGGTTATCCGCCCAGCGTGCGCGAGATGGCTTCTGCCGTGGGCCTTTCCTCCCCCAGCACCGTGCACGCCCACTTATCTGCCTTGGAGGCGCGCGGGCTGCTCAAGCGCGATGCCACCAAACCGCGCGCCCTGGAACTCTTTAACGAGGACGGCTCCTCTGTCTCAATTTCTAAATCTGACGAGCCCACCGCACCTCGCGGAACGGTCTCGCTACCGCTCGTTGGTCGCGTCGCGGCTGGGATCCCCATTCTGGCCGAGCAGAACATCGAAGACACTTTTACTATCCCGACCGAAATCGCCACCGATCAGGGTTCCTTTATCCTTGAGGTGCATGGGAGCTCAATGATCAATGTCGGCATCTTCAATGGCGATTACATCATCGTCCGTGAACAAAAGAGTGCCATGAATGGCGAAATTGTCGTGGCCATGATTGATGGTTCAGCGACCGTCAAAACGTTCTACAAGGAGCAGGGACGCGTACGCCTGCAGCCTGAGAATGACACCATGGAGCCTATCTATGCAACGAATCCCGTTATCTTGGGCAAAGTCGTCGGCTTGATGCGCCGGTTCTCGTAATGCAAAAACGCATCACCATCTTTGATACCGTCCGCGGGTTTACGATGATTTCAATGGCAGGTTTTCACGCTTGCTACGATCTCGCCTACCTGTACGGTTGGGATATGCCCTGGTTTACCCAGACTGTCTTTCAAGACATCTGGCGCGCCAGCATCAGCTGGGTATTTCTGTTTATCGCGGGTTGGATGTGCACCCTTTCACGCAACAATATCAAACGTGCCGCCAAATACGCCTTAGCAGCACTCGTCGTCTGGTTGGTAACAACGCTTGTCTCAGTAGACGATTCGGTTAATTTTGGCATCATCTACTGCATGGCCGCATGTACCGGCATCGTGGCGTTGACCGATCCCGTCCTTAAGAGGATATCGGCGAGATGGGGCATGTCCCTATGCCTTGTGTTGTTCGCCCTCACCTGGAGCATCCCCAAAACAATCTACCCTGTCCCCTACCTGGCGTGGCTGGGATTTCCGAGCCCTGGGTTTGTTTCAGGTGATTACTACCCCATCATCCCGTTTATCTTTATGTATCTTGCAGGATACTTCGCCGCACATATAGCGCAGGGAATCGATAAGACCGTCCCTAGCTGGACCTACGCCAACCCCCTACCGGCGCTCGCCAGCCTTGGACGTCACGCACTCCCCTTTTATCTGCTGCATCAGCCCATCATACTGGGCATTTTGGAGCTCGCCTACTCGGTGCGATAACGCTCGAGCCGCGGCGCAATACGAGCCGGCATCTTTGCCACAATGCGAACGCCGTCCTCTAGATATTCCTCATGCAGAAGGGTTCCCTGCTCATGCACCAGCGTAATGAGGGCGCCCTCGCGATACGGGATATCAGCGGAGAGCAACACATCGGTGGCAGCTGCCTCACGAGCAATACGGTCGACGAGATCGTCGAGCCCCTCGCCCGTCTGGGCCGAGAACAGCACGGCCTCGGGATAGCGACGATGGAAACTCAATCGATCGACGCTATCGAGTAGGTCGATTTTATTGAACACCGTAAGCGTCAAACGCTCACCGGCACCGATCTCGTCAAGAACGCGATCGACCGCCTCAAGCTGGCGCTCGTAGTCCTCGTCAGAGGCATCCACAACTTTAAGGACCAGGTCAGCACCAAGGACCTCAGACAGCGTGGACTTAAAGGCATCAACGAGACCATGCGGTAGCTTTTGAATAAAGCCAACGGTATCGGTAATGGTCATACCACGACCACCGGGCAAGCGATACGAGCGCGTCGTCGGATCGAGCGTGGCGAACAATTTGTCCTGAGAAAGCACCGTGGACCCGGTCAGGCGATTGAGCAACGTCGACTTACCGGCATTGGTATAACCGGCTAGGGCAACGCGAAACGCCGGCGACTCGATACGACTCTTTGACTGGACATCGCGGCGCTGTTCGACCTGCTTAAGCTCACGACGAAGCGCGGCAATCTTGTTGCGAATCAAACGTCGGTCAACCTCGAGCTGGCTTTCGCCCTGGCCAAAGCGCGAGCCAATGCCACCGCGTGTCTGCTCTTTAGCAAGATGGCTCCACATACCGCGCAAGCGGGGCAACAGATACTGCAATTGGGCTAGCTGCACCTGCAGGCGGCCCTCACGGGTCTGAGCGTGCAGGCCAAAGATATCGAGAATCAACGCCGTGCGATCGATAATCTTAACCGGTTCGCCCACGGCTTTCTCAAGATACGACTGCTGCGAGGGCGTTAAATCGTCGTCGAAGATAACAACATCGGCATCCATACGATGTACGAGCCCGCAAAGCTCCTCAACCTTTCCGGAGCCGATAAACGATTTTGGATACGGCTTAACCAGACGTTGTGACAAACGCGCCACGCACTGGGCGCCAGCCGTATGGGCCAGGCGCTCAAGCTCGTCAAGCGAACGATCAAGCGGCCAGGCGTTATCGCGCCACTCAACTCCGACAAGAACGGCACGTTCGGGCTCAGGCGCCGAAGGAACGAGAGGAAATCGAGCCATTAGGCCGCCTCGATACGGTGAAGGATATCCTCAACGACCTCATCGATCGTAAACTCGTCCATGTCGAACCACACGATGCGGTCATCGCGTTTAAACCACGAAAGCTGACGCTTGGCATAGCGACGCGAACGCATCTTGATGAGTTCGCGAGCCTCATCCATAGAAATCACGCCGTCAAAGGCATCGATGATCTCTTTATAGCCAATCGCTTGCATCGAAGTCAGGGCATCTCTCAGCCCCTGGTCCATAAGACCGCGAACCTCATCAACAAGACCCTGCTCAAACATCAGATCGACGCGTAGGTTAATACGCTCGTAAAGCGCCTCGCGATTACGCGTCAATCCAAACCACAGAGCGTGATAATGCTCGCGCGGAACACTAAACTGCGACTTTTGTTGCGCGTAGGACACGCCATCATCGTGCATTTCCAGCGCGCGAATCACGCGACGAACATTATGGGGGTGGATGACCGCGGCGGACTCGGGGTCACGCTCGGCAAGCAGCGCGTGCAGCGCCTCCTCGCCAATGCGCTCGGCAAGCTCCTGATACCCCGCGCGGCGATCGTCCTCAAGCTCGCCCGAGGGAAAATCCATCTCATCCAGGGCGGCCTTGAGATACAAACCTGTACCCCCGCAAAAAACCGGTAGGCGACCCTCGCCCAGCAAGCGATCAACATGCACACGAGCGTCTGCCTGATACAACGCCGCAGAATATGCAACGCCCGGTTCAACAATATCGACCAGGCGTAGAGGCGCCGTGCATTCCTCAGGTGTCATCTTGGCAGTGCCGATATCCATACCTCGATAGATTTGCATCGCGTCACACGACAGCACTTCGGACGAAAGGCGAGCCGCCAAACGATCTGCGACATCACTTTTACCAACTGCGGTCGGACCGACAATCGCAACGGCAGAAAGGCCTGCCCCGGGAGAAATCATTAGCGCGGCTCGCCCACAACGGATCCGGACAGATACCACGTCTTGGCAACGTCGATGTCAACATCGACAATCTTGCCAATCAACTGATCGATGCTGTAGCCCTCGGGAATCGGTGCATGTACGGTCTGATTCTTAGGACTCTTGCCCAGCAGCACCGCGTCACTCTTTTTGCTCGTACCCTCAATAAGCGCCGGCACAACAGTGTGGAGCTCACCCTGGTTATACTCGTGCGCTGTGGTCTCGATAACCTTCACAAGACGGTTGAAGCGCTCAAGAATTACCTCATGCGGCGTGGGATCGTCAATCTCGGCTGCCGGAGTACCGGCGCGCTTGGAATAGATAAACGTATAGGCCTGAGCATAACGGACCGTCTCGGCAAGCGAGAGCGTCTGCTCAAAGTCTTCCTCGGTCTCTCCGGGGAAGCCCACGATGATATCGGTCGAAAGCGCGATATCGGGCATGCGATTGCGGATGCGATCGACGAGCCCCAGGTAATCCTCGCGCGTATAGCGACGGTTCATCTCTTTAAGGATGCGCGTCGAGCCTGACTGAACTGCCAGGTGCAGCTGCGGCATAACGGCAGGCGTCTCGGCCATGGCGTCGATGGTCTCGGGCAGCAGGTCCTTGGGATGCGAGGAAGTAAAGAAGATACGCTCCACACCCGTATCGCCCACGGCACGTAGCAGATCGGCAAAACGCGGCTTGCCAAACAGATCGCGACCATATGAGTTAACGTTTTGGCCCAGCAGTGTAATCTCACGCACGCCCTGGCGCACCAAACCGGTCACCTCGTCGACAATTTCCTCGAAGGGGCGGCTCTTTTCGCGACCGCGCACGTACGGCACGATGCAATAGGTGCAGAAATTATTGCAGCCCGTCATGATGGGCACCCAGGCGTGATACTGGGTCTCGCGATGCCACGGCATGCTCATGGCATCCGTATCCTCATGCTCATTGGTGCGGATATGACGCTTGCCGTCAAGGAACGCCTCGGCAATGAGCTCGGCCACATGTGCGATAGAATGCGTGCCAAAGATGACATTGACGTTATCGACGTTGGTGAGAAGGCCCTCGCCATCACGCTGCGCGATGCAGCCGCCCACGGCAACCACACGCTTGCCCGAAGGCGAAGGCGGCAGGCTTTTGCAGGAATTGCACTGACCGTACAGGCGAGTATCGGCGGCCTCACGCACACAGCATGTCATGAAGACAACGATATCGGCATGCTCGGGATCGAGCGCCATGAGGCAACCATACGAATCGAGCAGACCGCTCACACGCTCGGAGTCGTGCTGATTCATCTGGCAGCCAAAGGTGCGGATAAAGTAGGTTTTACCGGCAAGAATATCGCGTACGGAACGCTGGTCCATGTGCATAAGTCCTAACGATGGAAGGGAGGCGAATCGAGGCAAGCAGAAGCTATGCCACAGGCTTAACATCATCCATGACGACGTTATCCATAGCAGCTCGATTGATCTGGTGAACGTAGATAGAAAGGCGGATGGCCGTGCGCGACTCCCCGTTAATGAGGATATCGGAGAACACGGGCGCGCAGGAAATATCAAAACCGGTTGGAATCAAAAAACCGCGCGCGATAGCCACGGCCTTAATGGCCTGGTTGACAGCACCGGCACCGACACACTGGATGTTGACGGGTACACCATCCTTGACCATGCCGGCGATGGCGCCGGCAACGGACGCGGGCGATGATTTGCTTGATACCTTCAGGCAATCCATGAAGAAACTCCTGCGTTTAAAAGTACGTTTTAACTGCAATAACTTTATCGTACCGAGTGGACTCGGTAAAGGCACTATTCCTCTTTGGCAAGATCGAAGGTCACGGTGATTCGATCACGCGAAACGCGAATCTTTGGGTCGCCGCAAAGGTTGAGATAGTACCGGGCGGCAAGGTCATTAAAGTCGCGCTCCACAGCACGCGAAAACTGTGCCATGTCATCCTTGGCAATACGTAGCCCGCGACGATCCTTCGCGAGATCGACAGGAGCCGGCGCATGCGAAGACGAATCACGCTCGCGCAGCAGACGCGCGGTCACACCGCGAACGGGCTTAATCTGCCCTGCCAAAATGCGATGAGCCGTGCGCTCGGACATCTCAAGACCCAAACCCGAACAGATGCGGATAAAGTCCTCGGCATCGGAGGCAAGGCCTAAACGGTCGACAACCGGAAGCTCGCTCTCGTCGTCAATGAACAGGAGACGAGACGTATCGAGCCGACTTGTCGCCTGAGCATAAAGGGTCGCGGCAATCTCAGACGGAGAACCAAGATAGACATCGCAACCACGCAGCTCCTCGAGCGCAAACTCACAGGCAGCGCGAATAATATTATGCGGGCCGCGAGCACAGACATAACGTCCGTCCTCATCCTTGACGGCCTGGGGCCAGCTGGACTGATCGGCACGCTCGCTGAGGAGGTCGGCTGCAACGCTCACCTTAAAGGCTGAACCAAGATCGACGCCGGACGTGACCACACGGGCCTCGTCGGTATTCTGCTTGATCGAAAACAATGCCATGCCACGACCGTGAACGCCCCAACGGTCCATCTTCATGCTCTCGAGCTTTGAGGTAACGCGAGCATCGAAGATTCGCTCTTGCATATCCTGCGGAACGCCCGAACCGTTATCCAGAAAGACAAGCGTGCGGACGCCATCTTCCTTGGTCGTGGCGAGATAGACCTTGTCGGCGCCGGCATCGCGAGCATTACGGAGCATTTCGATGACGATATCCTCGACATGCTGAATGTCGTGTTTTGCCTGGCGCCGCTCGGCCTCCGAAACGCGGAGGCGGACATACCCCTCGCCAAGGTTCTCCTCGACGCGAAGGTTGCCCTCCCCCGACATCGACGCGATAAATGAGATGAGCTCGTTCGCGTCGCTCATGTTATTTAGCGATATCGACAGCGCGGCTCTCGCGAATCACGACGACGCGCACCTGACCGGGATACTCCATCTCTTCCTCGATCTGATGGGCGATATCGTGAGCCAGAACCGTGGACTGGGCATCGGAGATCTTGTCCGGCTGAACCATGACGTGGACCTCGCGACCGGCCTGCATGGCATAGGTACGCTCGACGCCGTCATGAGAGTTGGCGATCTCCTCGAGCTTCTCAAGACGCTTGATGTAGTTCTCGGCAGACTCGCGACGGGCACCGGGGCGAGAGGCAGAGACAGCATCGGCGGCCTGCACCAGGACATCGAGCACCGTGTTGGGGTCGACATCGGCATGGTGAGCCTCGATAGCGTGGACGATAACGGGCTTCTCGCCATAACGGCGGGCAAGCTCAGCGCCGATGACGGCATGCGGCCCCTCGACGTCATGGTCGATTGCCTTGCCCAGGTCGTGCAGCAGGCCGGCGCGCTTGGCGGTCACAACGTCCAGGCCAAGCTCGGAAGCCATCACGCCGCACAGGTCAGAGACTTCGAGGGAGTGCTGAAGCACGTTCTGACCAAACGAGGTACGGTAGCGCAGGGCACCAAGGGTCTTGACGATCTCGGGGTGCAGGTCGTGAATGCCGGTATCGAATGCAGCTTGCTCGCCAGCCTCGCGCACGCGCTGCTGAACCAGGTCGGCAGCCTTGTGATACATCTCCTCAATGCGGGCGGGGTGAATGCGGCCGTCGGCGATGAGGTTCTCGAGGGCAACACGGGCGGTCTCACGACGGACCGGGTCGAAGCTCGAAAGAACGACGGTCTCAGGCGTGTCGTCGATCACGAGGTTGACGCCGGAAACCTGCTCGAAGGTCCGGATGTTGCGACCCTCGCGACCGATGATACGGCCCTTGAGGTCATCAGAGGGAATGTGCACGGAGGTAACGGTGACCTCGGCTGTGTGGTCGGCAGCGCAGCGCTGAATCGCCAGGGACAGAATCTCCTGGGCGGTCTTGTGGCACTCGGCGCGAACCTGCTGCTCGGACTCGCGAATGATCGTGGCAGCCTCGTGGGTGACCTCGCCGCGAACCTTATCGAGGAGCTCCTTGTGGGCGTCCTCACGGGTCAGGTCGGCGATACGCTCGAGCTCGGAGGTCTGCTTGGCGCAGAGCTCCTCAAGCTCGCGGGAGCGCTTCTCGACCTGACCGGCCTGGCTGGACAGCTGGTGCTCACGCTTGTCGAGAGCGTCGTTTCGGCGATCAAGGGACTCCTCGCGCTGCATCACACGGTTCTCGAGCGTACGAATCTCGCTCTTACGCTGCTTGTCCTCGGCCTCGGCGGCCTGCTTGTTCTTGATGATCTCCTCTTTAGCCTCGAGCAGAGCCTCTTTTTTGAGGGTCTCGGCCTGACGCTTAGCATCACCGATCAGGGACTCAGCCTGTGCGTGTGCCGACTGGATCTTTTCGTCGGCCTCGTGAAGACTACCCTGCTTGGCGGTGCGCATGTAGGCAATGGCGGCGATGGCACCCAAAACGATGCCAACGAGCGCTGCGATGATAGGCATGCTCACTCCTTTTTATGGATTCGTTACACAACAAAGCGAACCGTCCTTACGAACGGCTCGCGACATTTGAGTAATATGGGCGCAGCTTATGCGGGTCGGATACAGATAAACATATAAACAAACTCATCACAGATGAGCACATATCACAAAGCAAATGACAGTGTTTATCGTACGTTGAACCACAACAACTGTCAAATAAATGGCCCCGGCACGGCGGCTAAAACACGGTGAACGGCAGGGCCACAAAACGCATACGCCTAAACCGCACATTCCTCGCGTTCGGCATCGAGACGTGCCTTAACGGCATCGGCGGCGACGTGATACGAGAAGCCCTTGCCCATCAAAAACCGAACCAGTTTTTCGAATGCGCGCGTCTCTGGAACACGCCGCTTGGCGAGCAGGGCTGACGCACGCGCCAAATCGTCTTCGACGGCAAAATAATCCTCGGGATAACCGGGAATGTCATCGAGCACGACATGACGGCGCTTGAGCTCGGTCTCGATTTTGCGCTGTCCCCAACCGCGCCGCTTGCGCTCCTCGATAAAGTACGAGCAAAAGCGGCTCTCGTCTAAAAAACGATACTCGGTGGCGCGCTCGACGGCGAAATCGATCGCAGGCTGGTGAAAGCCGTAGCGAGCCAGCTTGTCACGGACCTCACCCGTCGCATGGTCGCGGCGCGATAACATCTCGGTCACCATGGTAAGTGCACATTTACGCTCAATGAGCTGCACCGCCTCACGGAAGTTGTCCCAATCACAGGGAAGATCGGGGCGGTTTTTGACATACAGCCGCGCGACCCGCACGGGAATCCAAATGGACCGCTCAAAACCGCCCTCAAGCTCACAATCGATATGTGCGCAAGGCTTTTTGGACGCATACCCGCTCGAGAACGAGGAGACCGCCTTCTTATCGGGAAAGACGACCGTGGCCTCGGTCACCGCATACGACATGAGCGTAACCGCTACTCGTCGTCATCATCGAGCATGGCGGAACCATCGATGGCGTAAAGCTCGTCAAACTCCTCAGGCGCAGGCTGATCGGTCAGCTCGACCTCGGACGGAGCATCGTCATCAAACTCAAGTCCACAGGCAAGGCGGACCTTATGCTCAATCTCGTCGGCACAATCGGGGTGTTCGCGCAGGAACGCCTTGGCGGCCTCGCGACCGTTGCCGAGCTTATCCTCGCCATAGGCAAACCAGGAGCCCATCTTCTTGCAAATGCCGCACTCGACAGCCATGTCCAGAATCGAGCCCTCCTTAGAGATGCCCGTACCGTACATGATGTCGAACTCAGCAGAACGGAACGGAGCTGCCACCTTGTTCTTAACGACCTTGGCGCGCACGCGGTTACCGATAACCTCGTCCTTAAGCTTAATGCTGTCGATGCGGCGAATGTCGATACGCACCGAAGAGAAGAACTTAAGGGCGCGGCCGCCCGTCGTGGTCTCGGGGTTGCCGAACATGACGCCGATCTTCTCACGCAGCTGGTTAATGAAGATGCACGTCGTGTTGGACTTGGACAGCGAGCCGGCGAGCTTGCGGAGCGCCTGGCTCATCAGGCGAGCCTGAAGACCGACCGTAGTGTCGCCGATTTCTCCCTCGATCTCGGCACGCGGGGTCAGCGCAGCGACGGAGTCAACGACGATGGCATCGATGGCGCCGGAACGCACGAGCATGTCAACGATCTCGAGCGCCTGCTCACCCGTATCGGGCTGGGAAATGAGCACCTCGTCGATATCCACGCCGATGCGTGCGGCATACGTGGGATCGAGCGCGTGCTCGGCATCGATAAATGCCACAACGCCACCCATTGCCTGGGCCTCGGCCAGGATCTCGAGCGAAAGCGTCGTCTTACCGGAGGACTCAGGACCGTAAATCTCGACGATACGGCCGCGCGGCACGCCGCCGATACCCAGCGCGGCATCGAGGGCCAGGGCGCCCGTGGGAATGGCCTCGACCTCGAGCTCGGGACCACCATCGCCGTACCTCATGATGGAACCCTGGCCGAATTTCTTCTCGATCTCGGCCTTGGTGGTGGCGATCATCTCATCGCGCTCTTTACCCGTCGTGCGAGCATGAACGGTACGTACGGGACCTGAATTCTTGGCCATGAATAGCCCTCCTCTTAACAACCTGCATCGATAATAAACGAACGGCTGTTCGTGGTCAACCGTTCAGACAAATCATATGCAGCCGACCTTTCCAAAACCCAACCAAACGCCGACCAAAAACTGACCAAATACTTGACCACAAAGGACCAAATATGAACAAGGCAGGCAAAAATACATCTACAACCAGCACAAACGCTAAATTTGTCAGAGGTCCCTATCTCCACAATTAAGGGGCCCTAAGGCCCCTTAAAACATGTCTATTCCATAGAGTTGAGCACAAGGGCAATGCGCCCCAATGCCTCCGCGACCGCATGGGCACGAACACACGAACGGTCGCCCTCATAGTGGCAGCGCACAGAGTCCACGACCAGCACGCCCCCATCGGCGGAACGATGCGCCCAGCCAATATAGAAAGTGCCCGCCGGATCGTCCTCAGTGCCACCGCCGGGGCCGGCATAACCCGTTGCACTCACTGCAATATCGCTCTGGTACAGCTCCAGCGAACCCACCGCCATCTCGCGCGCGGTCTGATGCGACACCGCGGTATAGCGGTCGAGCGTCTCCTGCTCAACACCAAGAACACGATGCTTAATCTCATCGCAATAGGTCACCGCACCGCCACGCAGCACCGCCGAGGCGCCCGGGATATCGGCAATCGTCGAGGCGATCATACCCGCCGTCAGCGACTCAGCCGTCGAAACCGTCACGCCCCGAGCGCTCGCGTGCTCGACAATATCGCGCGCCAGCTCCTCGTTATGTGCGGAAATCTGCTCAAAAGAGTCCGTCATACCCACCAGGACCTAGACCGAAAAGACGATCTTGCGGCAGTTCCAGAAGTACTGGGCGCCCGAGATAACGGTCAGGACAACGGCAACGGCGTACAGGAAGCGCGACACCGAGTAGATGCCGAGCGTCAGCGCCACCGGGCCAAGGTGCAAGCCGGCCATAGCAAAAACGCACAGGTAACCGCAGATGGAGACCATCGTGGTTGCCGTCTTGTACTTGCCGAGCTTATCGGCCGCAACGACCACGCCGGCCGCACTCGCAACCATGCGTAGGGCGCTCACCAGCAGCTCGCGGAACAGGATGATGAACACCGACCACACGGTCACCGCGCCAAAATCCAAGAACAGCAGCAGGGCCGAGAACACCAGCAGCTTATCGGCGATAGGATCCAAGAACTTGCCGAAGTCGGTGATCTCGTTGCGCGAACGCGCCAGATAACCGTCGACCTTATCGGTGCACGACAGGATCACATACAGAATGAAGGCAGCGGCGGCGAGCGGGCCGTCGAAGGCGCTCCAATCCGTACCGGCAACACTCGTGTGAGAAAGCGCCGACACGATCATGAACACCGGGATAAAGACGATGCGAACGCACGTCACGATGTTGGCGGGCGTCCAAACACTCGTCAGTTCCTTATTGCTCTCGTTTGCCACGATGCTCTCCTACTCCACAACATGGCCGATAAGCTCATAGCAGAAGCTATCGGTAAACTCGACAGTCAGAATATCGCCCACAGATGCCTCGCTGGCATCCAGATGCACCGCGCCATCGGAATCGGGCGCCTGGAACCAGGCATGGCCGATCAGCTCGGCGCCGTCCTCGGTTTCTTCGATACCGTCGACGATCACCTGGGCGCGCTCGCCCACATGTGCGGCGGTGGCGGCAAAACCGAGCGACTCGGCCAGGTCCATGGCAACCTGGGCGCGCTCGAGCTTGACCTCTTCGTCGACCTGACCCTCCATCTTAGCGGCCAGGCTGCCCTCCTCCTGCGAGTAGGCAAAGACGCTCGTGTAGTCAAAGCCGACGGTGTCCATAAAGTCGATAAGATCACGAAACTCGTCGTCGGTCTCGGTCGGGAAGCCGACCATGGCCGTGGAGCGAATCACGATACCGGGGATGCGCTCGCGAAGGTCGCGGAACAGATCCTCGAGCTCCTGGCGCGAACCGGAGCGACGCATGGCCTTGAGGATGCGCGCGTCGCAGTGCTGCACGGGGATATCGATATAGGGCAGCACCTCGGGCGTATCGCGTATCGTCTCGATGAGTTCGTCAGTCATGCCCTCGGGCTGCAGGTAGAGCACGCGGACCCAGACGTTGTGCGGGCGCACGGCCTCGGCGACGGCACGCAGCAGCTGCGCCAGATTGCGCGGCGAGCCCTCGGCGACGTCCTCGTCGGCAAAGTCGATGCCCCAAATACCCGTGTCCTGGCCGATCAGCACGATCTCGCGCACACCGCCGGCAACCAGGTCGCGCACCTCGGAGATAATGCTCTCGGCATTACGCGAATGATAGCGACCGCGAATGTAAGGGATCATGCAGAAGCTGCAGAAGCGGTTGCAGCCATCAGAAATCTTGACGTAGGCAACCGCACCCTCGACGGTACGCTTGACCTGAGGAATATAGGCGGCAATCTCGCGCTCGACACCCAGCACGCCATCGATGACCGCCACGATGCCGTCTTCCTCGTCGGCCTTCACAAAGGCAGCGACCTCGGGCAACTCGTCAGGCAGGTCGTCGCCATAGCGCGACGGCACGCAGCCGCACATGACGATGGGGCAAGAACGAACGCCGTCCTGAACCTCGTTGGCGAGCTCGAGCGTGGTCTCGATGCTCTCGGACGTTGCGGAGGCGAGGAACGAGCAAGTATTGACGATAGCGATATCGGCATCCTGCGGGTCGAATGCCTCCTCGTAGCCCGCGGCGGTCAAAAGAGAACGCATGCGGTCGGTGTCAACCTCGTTCTTAGCGCACCCGAGGGTGATGTAGAGCACGGAGCCCAACGGTGTATCCATGTTGGAGAGCGGTCCTTTCGATTGATATTAGCGGTAGTTGGTGAACTGCAGCGGCTGGCCGTAGTCCTGGTCGCGCAGGAACTGAATCACGGTCTGCAGCGCGTCCTTCGAAGCAGAGGAAACACGCAGCTTGTCGGCCTCGATGGTCACCTTGACCTTGAGCTTTTGGTCCTTGATGTCCTTGTTGATCTTCTTGGCGGTCGCCTGGTCGATACCCTCGACGATATGGCCGAGCACGCGCACGGTGCCGCCCGATGCCGCCTGCGGAGCATCCCACGAGACAGCCTTGAGGTCGATGCCGCGCTTGATGAGCTTGGAGCTCAGCACGTCGACAATCTGTTTGGAGACAAAGTCGGCCGGGGCGTTGATCGTAAAGAGCTTGTCGCCCTTCGAAAGCTCAATCGTAGCGCCGGAATCCTTAAGGTCATAGCGCTGGGAAATCTCGCGCGTGGTCTGCTGGAAGGCGTTGTCGACCTCTTGCATGTTGACCTCGGACACGACGTCGAAGCTGGAATCTTTAGCCATGATGTTTCCTTTCGCGTACGAGCGGCTTAGTAGCTATCGTATGAATAGTCGGTAGAATCGGTGGGCGTTTGACCGTCAGTTGCGGTAACGGCACCATCCGTGGACTGGGCATCGGTACCGTCGGAGGTGTCGGTACCATCGGTGGTGTCGGTACCATCAGAACTTTCACCATTCGCGGAATCAGTCGTCTCCTTCTTGGGAACGGTGATCGTCACACGCGCCACGCCCGAGGTCTTGGTATCGTAACGGACCTTTTCACCGTTCTTGGTAACGGTGACATCGGAAGGCTTGGACGTGGTGATCTCGATCGAGGACTCGGGCGTGTACTCCTGCTCAAAGGGGCCAGTCGCCTGGGCGCCATAGACCGACTTGCCGTCGACCTTGACCTCAATCCACGCGGTCTTTCCCTTGGCAACGGAGACCTTGACCTTCGTGACCTCGTTCTCTTCCTTCTTGGCCGTCTTGGTGGCGTCCGAATCGGTCGACTCATCCGTCGCCTCATCGGTATCTTCGTCCTCGTCGACCGTTTCGGTCTTCTTAGAAGACTTCCTGGTCGTCGTCTTGGTGGCAACGGGCGTCTCGGGCGTCGACTCGGGCGCCGAGGAGCCGCAGCCACGCAGGAGCACCACGATGAGCACGATCAGCAGCAGCGCCACGGCGCCGATGCCGGCGTAGACGATACGCGGATCGAGCCCGTTGTTTTGAGGAGTACGTGACCCGCCGCGTCCACGACTGGAACTGCTGCGGCCGCCTCCCTGAGGCATACGACCACGATTGCTATCGGAACGGCCGCGATAGCCACCCTGGCCCTGAAGGCTGCGCTGACCCGAGCGGGGCGCAAGTTCACCTCGGCCTTGATAGCCACGCTGGCCCGAACGCGGAGCCGAGGAGCGCTGGCCATACGGCTGTGATTGAGAGCGAAGACGCGGCGTGACCTGCGTGGTATCGGCATCCGCATAGCCACCGCGAGAGCGTCCCGTAGAGGCACCACGGTAACCGCGATCGGAATAGCCGCCGTCGCCGTAGCCGGCACGAGGGTCACGCGCCACGCCGCGAGCAGCGGGAAGCGCACGGTCCTCGGGCATCGGCGTACTGCGGAACCGGTCACGCTGTGAGCGAATTTCCTCGCCCGAACCCGTCTCGGTAATATAACCGGCCTGCTGAGGACGCTGTCCATAGCGGGTCGAACGACCGCCCTGAACCATCAGGAAGCGCCCGTTATCGACCGAAGAACGCGAATTGACGTAGCCGGCGGCGTCCTGAAAACGACCGCCCTGCTGCGATGTCTCGCGTTCGTATGCCATCAGGTCGTCAAAGTAGGCATTGACGACCTCGCGCGGATTGAGGCCCAAAAAGCGAGCATAGCTCGAAATCATGCCCTGCGCATAGCCGCGCGGCGGCATCGAAGCAAAGTTACCGGTCTCGAAAAACTCGATGATCTGCGGCCTGATTTTGATGGTGTTGGCGACCTGCTGAATGGAAAGGCCCATTCGGCGACGCTGCTCGAGCAGCATGTCACCAAAGCGTGCAGCCATCAGAATCCTCCAAACTCACAATCTTCACGTGCCATCTCGGCGTCGACAGATTCCAGCGCGGCAAGCCCCTCCTCGTCCAATAGGACCTCGCGCGGCTTGGAACCGTCGGGCGGGCCGACGACACCCTTTTCTTCCAGCATGTCCATAATACGCCCGGCACGCGCATAGCCAACCTTCAGACGACGTTGCAGGCCAGATGTGGAGCCCAGCTGCGATTCCACCACAATATGGGCGGCTTCCCAAATGAGCGGATCATCGTCTTGCGGCTCAGCTACTCCGGTGCGGACAATGCCGCCGCCACCCACCATGGACATGGAAGCGGGCGCCACGGCAGACAGGATCTCCTCGTGGTAGTCGGGCTCGCTCTGCGACTTGACGAACTCGACAATCTCGTTGATTTCGTCATCCGAGACAAAGCAGCCCTGGATACGGCGAGGCTTGCCCCAGTCGACCTTGGAGAACAGCATGTCGCCCAAACCGGTGAGCTTTTCGGCACCCATCTGGTCGATGATGACGCGCGAGTCGATGCCCGTGGCGACGTTAAAGGCGATGCGGTTGGTGATGTTGGCCTTGATGAGGCCCGTCACCACGTTGGAGCTGGGGCGCTGCGTAGCCACGATAAGGTGTATACCGGCGGCACGGCCCAGCTGGGCGATACGAACGATCGAGGCCTCGACATCCTTGCCGGCGACCATCATCAGGTCCGAAAGCTCGTCGATGATAATGACCAGATAGGGCATCTTTTGGGGCTGGTTGTCGTAATGCTCAAACTCGCCGGCGGCCTGCTTTTCGTTGTAGGTCGAGATCTTACGCACGTTGAGACGCTCGAAGACCTTCAGGCGACGCTCCATCTCGGACACGGCCCATTGCAGAGCGCTCGCGGCCTGCTTGGGCTCGGTCACCACGGGCACATAGAGATGCGGCAAACCGTTATAGCCCGCAAGCTCGACGCGCTTGGGGTCGACCATGATCAGGCGAACGTCCTCGGGAAGGGCTCGCATGAGCAGGGTCGTGATGATGGAATTGATCATCACCGACTTACCAGAACCGGTCGTGCCGGCGATCAGCAGGTGGGGCATCTTGGCGAGGTCAGCGACGACCGGCGTGCCCTCGGCATCTCGACCGATGGCCAGCTCGAGCGGACCGCCCTTCACATAGGGAAGCACGTCGCCCAGGTTGACGTTCTGGCGCTTGCGATTGGGAATCTCGATACCCACAAGCGAGGTACCGGGGATCGGGGCAAAGATGCGCACCGACTGAGCAGCGAGCGAAAGCGCGATATCGTCCTCGAGGCTCGAAATCTTGCTCACGCGCTCGCCCTCGCCAGGTTGCAGCTTAAAGGTCGTCACCGTGGGGCCGGCGATCCAGCCGACCACGCGGGCACTGCGGCCAAACTCAAGCAAGGTGGATTGCAGTGACTCGGCAGTCTGTTCCAGCTCCTTGTCAGATGACGCGGAGGACGCCGACTGCGGGTTGGCGTGCAGGATCTCGAGCGGCGGAAGCTTGAGGCCGTCCTCTTCTTCGCCCTCGTTATCTGCGGCGCCGCCGTCCGCTCCCCCATCACGAGCCGCAGCTGATTCGACAGCACTCGTGGCAGGTGCATCGGCAACCTTGGGATGCTTCAGAAAATCGGGAATCTGAGGTGCGGCCGAGACGGGATTCACGGCAAACGGCGGCTCGGACTCGTCGATCTTATCGGGGTCGTCTTCCATCGAAAGCTGGCCGGTTACCTGTTCGCGCTTAGCATGGCGACGCGGCAGCAAAGTTGTCTTTGCGGTCTCAATCGGAGCCTCGTCGTCCTCGTCATCGCCCTCGGTAAGCTCAATCTCGCTATCGGACCAAGACGGGTCGGGCTCGCTTGTATTCAACTTGGGCGTGGCCTTGCCCTTCTTGACATGACGGCGCGGCAGCAGCGTCGTCTTAGCGCGCTCGGCCTCCACGGCATCGGATACGTCGACAAACGGATCCTCGTCCTCGTCGTCATCGTCCAAAACCGGGTCCACATCGTTGCCCATGACCGTGGTCACGGCAGCATCGGAGCCCTTTTGACGAAGAATGCTCAGGTGCGGACGGGCAACGCCGGGCACCGACAGGGCTTCGTCGTCACCCCACGGGCTCGCGTTAACATCGGCACGACGGCGCTCGGCAAAATCGGCCGCGCGGTCGCGAGCAGAGCGCAGCACGCCACCCACCGAAAAGCCGATGATGACAAAACCAACGACGGCCAGACCCAACAGGACCACCATCGCGATAGGCTTACCCAGGGCATTCTGCAGCGCACTCGCAATAAACGCACCGATGTAGCCACCCGAGGCGGACAGATTTTGCGGCGTGAACATAAGGTCACACGAGTCGCTCGTACCCGGCACCATCAGCGAAAGAATGGAGACAACGGTGATAAAGACCACGGCTCCGCCCGCGACCGAGCGCACGTTGAGCGGCGAGTCCTCGCCTAAAAAGAGCGTGGCGGCAAACAGCAAAATAACGATCGGCAGCACGTAGGCGCCCAGACCAAAGCCCAAGTGGTAGAAACCGGCAACCGCAGCCGTAACGGGCGCAGTCGCCGGCGAAATTACGGCAATAAAGGACGCAATCGCCAAAACGGCAATGACCACGCCGGCGATATCGCGGTTGGCCGAGGGCTCGACCAAGGGCTCGAAATCATCGAACTCGGACTCGTGGCCCTTATTGGCACGCAGATGGGAACCGGCACCCTTAGCAGATGCCGGTTGGTTATTGGCCTTATTGCCTTTGGCGTTTTGTGCAGATCCGCGCGCCAAACTAAACCTCCATGACGACCGGGATGATCATCGGACGGGTGCGAGTACGGCTCCAGATAAAGTTAGAGAGCGAATCGCGCACGGCCTTGCGAATGGCATCGGAACCGCTGCTCGTAAAGCTGAACTTGCCCTTCTCGATCGTCTTCATAATGGACGCGGAGGCATCCTCGGAGAACTGGTCGTCGATGGCAAACGAGACGCCGCGGCCCGAGAACTCGATGGCCTCGATCTTCTTGTGCTTGAGCGAGACGATGGCAACAGCGGTAACCATACCGTCGTTGGCGAGCTTCTGACGATCACGCAAGACGATGGGGTCGGTATCGCCGATGCGCAGGCCGTCGACGTAAACGACGCCGGACTCGACGGGCGTACCGCGCTTAACGATACCGCCGCGCATCTCGAGCGTGTCGCCGTTGTCGAGGATAAAGATATGATCGTCCTTGAGACCCATCTTGCGGGCCAGCTGGGCATGGGCGCGCAGATGCACGGCTTCACCGTGAACCGGCATAAAGTACGTGGGCTTGGCCATGGCCATCAGGAGCTTGAGCTCCTCCTGGCTACCGTGACCGGAAACGTGAACGAGGGCGCGGTTCTTATCCCACACGTCGCAGCCGAGCTTGGCCAGGCTGTTGACGACCTGCTGGACGGCTTTCTCATTGCCGGGAACAGGAGTTGCCGAGAGGATAACGGTATCGCCCTCGTGGATGGAGAGCGTCTTGTGCTCGCCATTGGCCATGCGGGACAGGGCCGACAGCGGCTCGCCCTGCGAACCGGTGCACATGACAACAATCTTGTCGTCAGGCAGGTTATCAATGTCAAAGGCATCGATGATATCGGCGTCGTCGATGTTGAGGTAGCCAAGCTCGCGCGCCACGCGGGTGTTAGTGAGCATGGAGCGACCGGTCACAACGACCTTACGGCCGCACTTGCGGGCGGCATCGCAGATCTGCTGCAGGCGATGGATGTGGCTCGAGAACGACGCAACGAACACGCGACCCGGCGCGTTCTTGATGGCGTGCAGCAGGTTGGGACCAACCTCGGCCTCGGACTTGGTAAAGCCGGGAACCGTGGCGTTGGTGGAGTCGGAAAGCAGCAGGTCGATACCCTGCTTGGCAAAGCGGCTGATAGCGGCATAGTCGGGCGTGACGCCGTCGATGGGCGTCTGGTCGAGCTTAAAGTCGCCGGTGTGCATAACGGTACCCTGGTTGGTGCGGATGAACACGCCCAGAGCGCCGGGAATGGAGTGCGTCATCGAGAAGAAGTCGAGCGAGATGCCGCCGAGGTTGACATGGCTGCCGCCCTTGACCTCGCGGAACTTGGGTGCGCGGATGCGGAACTCAGAAAGCTTGCCCTCGATAAAGCCAAGCGTCAGCTTGCTCGAAAAGATGGGCACCTTATTGTTGAGGTCCTGCAGCAGGTACGGAAGCGAACCGGTGTGGTCCTCGTGGCCGTGGGTGACGACGATACCGCGGAGCTTTTCCTCGTTCTCCAAAACATAGGTGTAGTCGGGAAGCACCAGGTCGATACCGGGCTGGGAGTCATCCGGGAACATGAGGCCGGCGTCGACGAGCACCATGTCGTCGCCGCACTCGAAGACCGTCATGTTCTTGCCGATGCCGTCAAGGCCGCCGAGCGGGATGATCTTCAAGGGAGATGATTTTTTAGCTGCCATAGGTTAGTGTGGTTTCCTTTCTTCGAAACGGGTCTGGAACAACCGACGGGGCGCTTCTGGCAAACCGACCGCCGGGAACGTACAACAATGCATCGCAGAGTCGATGCAATAACCACAGTATGATACCCATTTGCACAACAACAGACCACCCATGCATCAAAGCCCCATCTGAACCTGTGTATCCCGCCGGTCAGGGCTCAGCGGCCCCGGCACGGGCTAAGTTTCCTGCTCTACAGTCCTGCGCAAGACGGAAAGCACATTAAGTGCTTTCCTTTGCGTG
>UQLI01000023.1 GCA_900541715.1 uncultured Collinsella sp. | reverse complement strand
GCCCGTGGGTTATACCCTAAGAGCAAACCACCCTTTTTAAGGGTGGTTCTGATTTGGAGCGGAAACTGTGTTCCGGATTCAAGCCTCAGAATGGGATGAACGGATGGCATGTTTGGCGGAAACTACGGCCCAGTTTTTGGCTCCAGAACGGGATGCATTTTCCGGAACGGTCCACGTGCGGTGGTGTACCGCCCCTTTCGTGTGCGCCGCTTGTCGAATTACGTTATAGCTAGCTATATTATAGGAAGGTATAATATAGCTAGCTATAACGCAAAGGAAGGATGGCCCTATGTTTATCGGAAGAACAGTGGAAATGTCCGAGCTCAATCGACTGTATGGCACGGGCTCCTTTGAGATGCCTGTGATTTACGGCCGCCGTCGCGTGGGCAAAACGCGTCTTATCACAGAGTTTATCCAAGGCAAGAAGGCTATTTACTTTCAAGCTCGTCGTACCAATGCAGAGGCAAACCTGCATGGCTTTAGCCAGGCGATACTTGCGGGCTCCGTTGGTGTTGCTGGCGTGTCGTTTCGTAGTTTTGACGAGGCGTTCGATGCGTTGGCTACCATGGCTCGCACGGAACGTTTGATTGTCGTGATCGACGAGTATCCTTATCTCGCCCAATCGAATCCCGAGATCAGCTCGTTGCTGCAAGACAAGATCGATCACTTGTACAAAGAGACCAAGCTTATGCTTATCCTGTGCGGGTCGTCGCTTTCGTTTATGGAAGAGCAGGTGTTGGGCTACGAGAGTCCGCTATACGGTAGGCGTACGGCCCAGTTTAAGATCATGCCGCTCGATTTTATGACGACCCTCGGCCTGTGGCAGAGCATGGGTCGCGAAGACGCTGCAGTTTGCTATGGCATGACGGGTGGCATTCCTGCATATATCGAGAAAGTCGATCCTGCCGCACCGCTCAAGGACAACATCAAACGTCTTTTTCTTACTCCTACGGGCTATCTCTTTGAGGAGCCGAGTAACCTGCTATTGCAGGAGTGCCGCAATCCCGAGCAATATGATGCGATCGTGCAAGCAATTGCTCAGGGGCGCTCGAAGATCTCGGAGATTGCGAGCTCTACGGGAATCCCTGCGAGCAACGTAAAGAGCTATGTGGATAAGCTGGCGTCGCTTGGGATTGTCGAGCGCGAGCTGCCCCTAAACGAGACGAGTAATAAGCGAGCCGTGTATCTGCTGAGCGATCAGATGTTTAGGTTCTGGTACAAGTTTGTTCCGCAGAACATCGGGCTGATTCAAAACGATATGGCCGAGATGGCGTATAAGCGCATTGAGCCACACGTATCGGATTACATGGGTACGGTCTTTGAGCTTATATGCAGACAATACGTGTACGAACTCGCGCGCGCGGGCCAGCTCGATGTGGTTCCGGCGAGCGTCGGGCGCTGGTGGGGGACGGATAATCGCACGCATACGCAGGAAGAAATCGACTTGATTGTTGACGATGGCGAGGGCACTGCGCTGTTTGCGGAGTGCAAATGGCGCAATGAACCGGTGGGCGAAGACGTGCTGCAAAAGCTCGTGCACCGCAGCGAGCTCTTTAGACGGCAGCACAAAAGCTATGCGATCTTCTCGAAGCGAGGCTTTACGCAAGGATGTCAGGAAGCTGCGGCGAGCAGGGGAGATGCCAAGCTGATTTCGTTTGCCGAGATGTGCGAGCGGAGATAACCAAGCACGCTCTGATGTGATGCTCGGAATGGGTCGCGCTAAGGATGCCAAGCGTAAAACCTTCAATGAAAATGGCGTAAAAACTACATCTGTCATGGCGTAAAAACTACATTGAAAGTAGCGTAAAATCAGCATTGAGAATGGCGTAATTTCGCATATCGCGTGATAGAGAGGGACGGCCGTCTATGGATGCACCAAAGAGATTGACCCAAAAGGGATATAGGCCCCGGCTCATAGAGGAGCGCCTCGACACCCTTATGCGGGCGTTTGGCTGTGTGGAGATCAACGGCCCCAAATGGTGCGGCAAGACCTGGACGGCGCTCTCTCGCTCGGCGAGCGTCTCCAGGCTCGATGAGCCTGCGCAGCGTGCGGCGGCAGAGGTCGACCCAAGCCTGGCGCTCATCGGCGATGCGCCACACCTGGTCGATGAATGGCAGGAGGTGCCCGAGGTTTGGGATGCCGCCCGGCGTTTCGTGGACGCGAGCGGCAACGAACGGGGGACACTTTTGCTCACGGGCTCGACCGCGCTCAAAAGCGAGGAGCGCAGCCATGTTCGTCATTCCGGCACGGGTAGGATCGCCCGTCTGTCAATGCGCCCCATGGCCCTGTGTGAGTCGGGCGACGGCGAGCCGCTCGTGTCACTGGCAAGCCTCTTTAAGGGCGAGGATTTTGCCCCTCAGCGTCGCGAGAGCACGGTGGATGACGTCGCCCGCTGGTGCTGCAGGGGCGGTTGGCCTGCAAATCTTGGGCTTTCGGAAGATCTTGCGCGAGAGACGGCAAGCCAGTACGTGCACTCGGTGCTCGACGTCAACGTGCTGGACGAGGGCATGTCGCCCGAGCTTGCACACGGCCTTTTGCGAGCTCTTGCCATGAACGAGAGCCAGGCTGTCACGTACAAGACGCTCGTAAAGGACGCCTCGTACGGTGAGGCGGGCCCCGACGAGAGGACCATCGCTGCGTACTTGGACCTCTTCAACAGGCTCAAGCTGACCGAGGACCTGTGCGGATGGGAGCCGCCCATGCGCTCGAAGGCCCGCGTTCGCGTGCGCCCCAAGCGCTACTTCTGTGACCCGTCACTTGCGGCGGCGTTGCTGGGGGCTACCCCTGAGCGGCTGCTTGGCGATATGCAAACGCTGGGGATGCTCTTTGAGAATCTCGTCCTGCGCGACGTGCGCGTGTTCCTTTCCACCTACGGCGGTGTCGACAACAGTGTCCATTATTTCCGAGATGAGAAGGGCCTTGAGGTCGATCTGATCGTTGAGCACGACGGGCGCTGGGGAGCCATCGAGGTCAAGCTGAGTGATGCGAAAGCAGACGATGGAGCGAGAAATCTCAAGGCGCTGGAGAGGAAAGTGCTCTCCAATCCTGCCGCCCAGAATGCCGCGCCGGCGTTTTTGGCGGTCGTGGTTGGAAAGGGGAGCATTGCCTACACACGCGACGACGGCGTGGCGGTGATTCCCATGGCGGCACTTGGGGCGTAGTGGTTTTGCGGGCGTGCCGTGCTTCCTTTACCGAAAATCCATTTGGTAAACCAGATGCTCGCGGATAGAATAAAGTTGACGGCAGCCCAAGGGTGATAGCTGGGCAGCGCCGTTGCTTGGTCAAGAGGTCAGTGCCTTAATGGCAGCGACTTGTTATGCTTCGGATGCTGCTTGAGTGCCTCGGAAAGTTCGATAAGCGCCGTGAAGAGCGAGACCAAAGCAACCAAGAGCTCTACGAGCTCTGATGGGCCCGGGATGACCGCTGATTCAAGTCACCGGGCCTAAATCTTTTTCATGCATTTGAATAGAGCGGGCGACTCTCTTGGGGCCGTCTGCATGGCGTGTGCCTGGCGCGCGTGGCATTGCGCTCCGATTTCATGTCCGCACGAGCGCCTAACCTTACGGCAATGTAGCCGCTTATGTAACAAGCGGCAAGCAACGGAGAAAGGCCCTAACCGTGTCAGCTGAAAAGACGCCGTGTATCTCGGCTATCGATACGACGAACTTTGCGCGCCAGATTGTGCTGGACTTTGAGTTTGCGCCGGTGCCAAAGCAGCGCCAGCGACGTGGGCTGCGTAATGAGATTATCGAGGTCGGCGCCGTCAAGCTCGATTACCACGGCAACGTTATGGGCGAGTTCTCGCAGTTTGTGCAGACGGAATTTACCGAAGGCGTTGCGTTTTCCGTCCGCGAGCTTACGGGGATATCGGCCGTGGACACTGCGATGGCCGATCCGCTCTACATGGTAATCAAAAGGCTCAGCGATTGGATCGGTCGCTACTCCGCACAGGTAGTTTGCTGGAGCGGGGCGGACCGTCGACAGCTTTTGACCGAGTGCCAGGCAAAGCACATCGATCTTTCCGCATTTCCTACGGATTGGGCCGACCTGCAGGCGTTTTACACCTCGATCATGGACGTGGGCAGCCACGGGTGCGTCTCTTTGAGTGACGCGGCGACGTGGTTTGGCATCGAGTTCGACGAGTCGACGGGTCACGCCCACAGCGCCCTTGCCGATGCGCGCGTGACCGCCAAGCTGCTCAAGCAGGTGATGGACGGGGACTACCGCGTGAGCCCGCGCGCCCAGGAAGTCCGCCAGCGGTGGGGGATGGGCGAGCGAGCTCAGACGCGCCTTTCTAGCAAGTGCCCCGAGCTGGGCGACCTGCTGCTGAGGCTGAAGGCGGAGGGGAGGTAGGCCTTTTGAGAACGCCATTCGGTTTGGCATGGCAGGGCTGTAAGCGCGACTTCGCACTGCTGTTTGAATCGAAGCGTCAACCAGTATGACGAGCTGTCTGGTCTGTCTGCCTACACCATCGCAATCCCGCGGGCCGCACTCAACAGCTCATACTCCCTTTCGCTCCACTGCCGCAGCTCGGCCGCGCGTACGGCGTCACGGCACAGGTCCAGGAACACCTCAGCTCCCTCACAGAAGCACTCGCGGGCAAAGTCGCCCGAGCCGCTTGCGACGCACGCGCCGTCGGCAAAGAGCTTCCAGCTAGACGGCTCACGCAAGTCGTCTCCGAGCAGCTTGATCTGCAGCACGTGCGGGTCGCCGGCGTCGCAGAGCTCTTTCTCGAGCACCTGCACCGTAAAGCGCATCTGGTGGGAGAGACTACTCTTGATCATGGCCGAGGCGTAGCCATTCGGCTTGTCCAGAAGATGCATGGGTTTTGGCTGTGCGTCCAAGTTGTGGAAGTTGCGCTCGCTGCGCACGGAGAAATTGTCCATACGGACTCCTTTCATCGATGTTGGCAGGGCCACCGTGCCTCTTGGCCGGTTGGCGTCGGGATCGTGGAGCCAACTCTCTACCCCGACTCTGGATAAAACGCGCCCGCTCTTTGCGGGCAAGAGGAAGTCTATCGGCGTGTACGGACGGAAATCAAACGCCGCCTGTGAAATGACGTGTGAACGGCGTTAGTTTCCCAAGTGATTATTCGGCTTTCATCCGGAAAAGTGTCGAAATAGGCACCTTAAAACTTCGGAAAAGTGTGGCTGGATGACAAAACAGCACTTAGAAGCCGGTGCTGGATGCGGGATCCTGCGGCCGCCTTCAGCTCTCGCTACTCGTCGTCTCCGTCGTTGGGGTCGCCCTTGAGGGTGTTGATGTCCAGGTACTGGTTATCGTCCTCTTTTTGCTGGGTCTCCGACTCCGCTTGGGTGGGGCCGCGGAACAGCTGGAATCCCTCAAATGCAATGACACCGAGCAGGGCAATGATAATGGCGATAAAGGCAACCTTGACTGCCTGCGGAAATTCCGAGAAACGCAGTGCCTTTTCCTCGGCGTAATAATCGGCGAAGCGCTCTTCGCCCGTGCTTTTGGTATACGCCGGCGCGGACGCGGCCTCCGGGTCATATTCCGGTGCGGGCGTGGCAGCGTACGGATCGTCGAGATAATCGCTCGACGCGGTGCCATAGTCCTCGGTCTCGATGCGACTGTTGCCAGCATAGCCATCGGAATAATCGGAATATGCCGTACCGCCCTCATAGTCTGCGGCGCTCGTGTTGGCGGCAAAAAGCGGGTTAACTGGAACGTCGAGCGCCGGCATGCCGGTAGAGGTCTCATCCAGATCGGTTGCAGCCCAGGAATCGTAGGCAACCTGATGGGCAACGGGCTCATCGAGCCTTGCGACCGGAGGCTTGCGTGCCGCAGGAACAGGCAACTGCTGGGCGCTGTACATAACAGTGCTGTCGGCCGATTTGCCCTGCGTCGCTGCTGCGAGAAATGCCGCCGTCTCGGATGGGTCACTTGCGGGGCGGGGAGCGGGCGTGGGCGCCGAAGTGGGTGCGGGTGTAGGCGCGGGCGTCGAAACAGCCGACTGCGCAGGAGTCGGCGCAGATGCGGTCTTAGGCGCAAGTGCGGGATTGGGGCTTGACGGGCGAGCCGCGCCGCCGCCCATGAGTTCGTCGGCGGTCCACGGGCGATCATCCATCACATCGTCAAGGCTCAGCGAAAACAGGTCGTCTTCACCCTCATCGAACATGCGGTGCACATGTCCACCAATTGCCGGAATCAATCCGCGACCGGTGCATGATGCCTTGCTCAACGCCATTCTGTCCCATCCTTTCGAAATACTAATGACATCGATTATATGGAACTTCCCAAGCGGCTCGGTCTCGGATTCGTGCTTTCCAGAACTCGCGCCCAAAAAGGGAGGGGCAATCCAGGCGAGTGCCTACTTGTCGCCGGCCGCCGCCTTGGCCTCATTGAGGTAGCTATAGAAGCTGTACTTGGAGATGCCAAAGAACTCGCAGGCGCGCTCACTCGACTTGGAAATGAGGAAGGCACCGCGACGGTCGAGGTAGCCAATGGCACGAATGCGCTCGTCTTTGGTCATGAGCGCCGCGGGCTTGCCCACAAACTGCTCGCACTCGTGCAGCAGGTCCTCGAGCAGGTCGCCGATGTTCTTGGTAATGGGCTCGGGCTCGGTATAGCCCGTGCCGCCGGTGCCGGTAAAAGCGTCGAGCGAGCGCTCAAATGCCTTCATAAGCGTAATGTCAAAGTTGATGCCCAAAATGCCGACGGGCTTGCCCTCGTCGTTGCGGATAAAGATCGTCGACGATTTGAGCAGCTTACCGTCGGTGGTTTTAGTGAGGTACGGCTCGCGGTCGTGTACGTCGGTGGCGCCCTCGTGCATGGACTCAAACACGATATGGCTGGGGCCGTCACCCAGTTTGCGCCCGCTGACGTGGCCGTTTTCGATCACTACGATGGAGTGGTCTACGTCCTCGGTCTCCAGATCGTGGACGACGACTTCGCAGTTGGGGCCAAATTGGAGCGCCAGGCCGTGTGCGAGGCGCTTGTAAAACTCAATCTGTGCGGGGGTCATGGGTACCTTCCTAAAAATTAGTTTGGGCTCACTGTGCCATAAACCACACCTGTTCGCAAATAACGAAAGCGTCGCTGCGTTGTGTGACCGTTCGGCGGCGAAAAAGTACCGATTACGGCAACAAACAATTCGTTAGGTATGCCAATCAAAAAGTGTGATAGAACATTACTAACAAACTTTTTGTTTGGCATCCACATAAAAGTTCAGCCGTGTGAATGGGATCGGGCTGAAACGCGTATGCGGGGCCGGCAAGAGAGGACTTAAGGAGTTCACCGTATGGCCGATAAGATCCAGTGGGCGGGCAACACGATGCCCAAGAGCGATGACAAGCACTTGGGAATCATGAGTCTCGACCACGTGAAGAAGGCCCGCGCCTTCCACCAGTCGTTCCCCCAGTACACCGTCACTCCGCTTGCCCGCCTGGACGGCCAGGCCGCGCGCCTGGGCCTGTCCAACCTGTGCGTTAAGGACGAGAGCTATCGTTTTGGCCTCAACGCCTTTAAGGTTCTGGGTGGCTCGTTTGCCATGGCCAACTACATTGCCGACGAGACCGGCAAGGACGTTGCCGACTGCACCTTCGATTACCTGACCTCCGATCAGCTGGCCGAGGACTTTGGCCAGGCTACCTTCTTTACCGCCACCGACGGCAACCATGGCCGCGGCGTGGCATGGGCTGCCAACAAGCTGGGCCAGAAGGCTGTCGTGCACATGCCCAAGGGTTCCACCAAGCCCCGCTTCGATAACATTGCCGCCGAGGGCGCCACGGTGACCATCGAAGAGGTCAACTACGACGAGTGCGTGCGCATGGCCGCCGCCGAGGCCGACGCCTGCGAGCGCGGCGTTATCGTTCAGGACACCGCCTGGGAGGGCTACGAGAAGATCCCGTCTTGGATCATGGAGGGCTACGGCACCATGGCTTCCGAGGCTGCCGAGCAGCTGCGCGAGATGGCCATCAATCGCCCGACGCACGTCTTTGTCCAGGCCGGTGTAGGCTCGCTGGCCGGCGCCGTGGTGGGCTACTTCACCAACCTGTATCCCGATAACCCGCCCACCTTTGTCGTGGTCGAGTGCGCTCCGGCCGCCTGCCTGTACAAGGGCGCTGCCGCCGGCGACGGCGACCCGCGCATCGTGGACGGCGACATGCCCTCCATCATGGCCGGCCTGTGCTGCGGCGAGCCCAACATTCTGGGCTGGGATATCCTGCGCAACCACGCCACCGCCTTCGTGTCCTGCCCCGACTGGGTCACCGCTCGCGGCATGCGCACCCTGGGCGCTCCCGAGAAGGGCGACCCGCGCGTCATCTCCGGCGAGTCCGGCGCTGTGACCACCGGCCTGGTCGAGACCCTCATGCTCGATCCCGAGTACGCCGAGCTCAAGGAACTCATCGGCCTGGACAAGACGAGCTCCGTGCTCTGCTTCTCCACGGAAGGTGACACGGACCCGGATCAGTACCGTCGCATCGTCTGGGAGGGCGAGTATCCGACCTGCTAGCAGACTGACCTGTCCGGAGGCAGCCGGAGGACTTTACTCCCTGCTCGGACAGTCCTGCTCGCACGGAGAGCACATTAAGTGCTCTCCGGCTCGTGCGGAACTCGCGACGGAGCAAAGTCCTCCGTCCGCCTCCTACGTTTACTTGCTTGCCGGGTACTCGACCTCACGCTGCTTGGCACAAGTGATCTATCTGAAATATCTACCTGTAGGTAAACCCTTGTAGAAAGGTTGACTGTTATGACTAAGGAACTCGATTTCGACGCTATCAAGGCTGCTGCTGAGTCTCATCGTGCTGATATGACTCGCTTCCTGCGCGCTATGATCTCCCACCCCTCTGAGTCCTGCGAGGAGGGTGAGGTTGTTGCCTGCATCAAGGCCGAGATGGAGAACCTTGGCTATGACGAGGTCAAGGTCGACGGCCTGGGCAACGTCATGGGCTTTATGGGCGAGGGCGACAAGATCATCGCCATCGACTCCCATATCGACACCGTCGGCATCGGCAACATCGAGAACTGGGACGCCGATCCCTATGAGGGCTACGAGACCGACGAGATCATCTACGGCCGCGGCGGCTCCGACCAGGAGGGCGGCATGGCTTCTGCTACCTACGCTGCCAAGATGATGAAGGACATGGGCCTCATCCCCGAGGGCTACAAGATCATGGTCGTCGGCACCGTCCAGGAAGAGGACTGCGACGGCATGTGCTGGCAGTACATCTACAACAAGGACGGCATTAAGCCCGAGTTCGTCATTTCCACCGAGCCCACCGACGGCGGCATCTACCGCGGTCACCGCGGCCGCATGGAGATCCGCGTCGACGTTCACGGCACCTCCTGCCACGGCTCCGCTCCCGACCGCGGCGACAACGCCATTTACAAGATGGCCGACATCATCGCCGACGTCCGCGCCCTCAACAACAACGGCTGCGACGAGTCGACCGACATCAAGGGTCTCGTCAAGATGCTCGACCCCAAGTACAACCCCGAGCACTTCGAGGATGCCCGCTTCCTGGGCCGCGGCACCTGCACCGTCAGCCAGATCTTCTACACCAGCCCCAGCCGTTGCGCTGTCGCTGACTCCTGCGCCATCTCCATCGACCGTCGTATGACCGCCGGTGAGACCTGGGAGTCCTGCCTGGACGAGATCCGCAACCTGCCGGCCGCCAAGAAGTACGGCGACGACGTGAAGGTCTCCATGTACATGTACGACCGTCCGTCCTGGACCGGCGAGGTCTACGAGACCGAGGCTTACTTCCCCACGTGGATCAACAAGGAGACCGCTCCGCACGTCAAGGCCCTCGTCGACGCCCACAAGGCCATGTTCGGTGACGAGCGCATCGGCTGCGAGCCCAGCATGGACAAGCGCGCCGGTCGCCCGCTGTGCGACAAGTGGACCTTCTCCACGAACTGCGTTTCCATCCAGGGCCGCTACGGCATCCCCTGCGTGGGCTTTGGCCCGGGTGCCGAGTCTCAGGCTCATGCTCCCAACGAGGTTACCTACAAGGACGACCTGGTCACCGCTGCCGCCATGTATGTGGCTGCCCTGAACCTCTACGATCCGAGCCAGGCCGATGGCGACGCCACCGTGTTCCGCGCCGGTCTGACCAACAACAAGATCGACTAGTCCCATTCCTTGATCTTGTTGAGCCGGGGGCCGCTCGTGTCCCCGGCACCCCCTGTTGACTTGGGGCCCGCGGTCGTTATCTCCCATGCTTCCTCGACGGTGGCGGGTCCTCGTCATAGCGCTCTGCATGTTCTAGCCACACGCGCATGCCGGAGCACATCTACTCATTGCGATCGTTTCATCTTTGGAAAGGATATTTACATGGACGCCAAGTTTACCGAGCTCGTCGAGCAGCTGAACGGCCTCGATTTTAAGGGCATGTACGGCAGCGACTTCCTGCACACCTGGGATAAGACCACCGATGAGCTCAAGGCGCTCTACATCGTCGCCGACGCCCTGCGCGAGCTGCGCGAGAACAACGTCTCGTCCAAGATCTTCGATTCGGGTCTGGCCGTCTCCCTGTTCCGTGACAACTCCACCCGTACGCGCTTCTCCTTCTCTAAGGCCGCTAACCTGCTCGGCCTTGAGCTGCAGGACCTGGACGAGAAGAAGTCCCAGATCGCTCACGGCGAGACCGTCCGCGAGACCGCTACCATGATCTCCTTCATGGCCGACGTCATCGGCATCCGCGACGACATGTACATCGGCAAGGGCGACGCCTACATGGCTGAGGTCTCCGAGTCTGTCCAGCAGGCTTACGAGGATGGCGTTCTGGATCACCGTCCCACGCTCATCTCCCTGCAGTCCGACTCCGATCACCCCACGCAGTCCTCTGCCGACATGCTCTACCTTATCAACGAGTTTGGCGGCCTCGAGAACCTCAAGGGCAAGAAGGTTGCCGTCACCTGGGCCTATTCGCCCTCTTACGGCAAGCCGCTGTCCTGCCCGCAGTCGCTGATCAGCCTGCTGCCCCGTTTTGGCATGGACGTCACCCTGGCTCACCCCGAGGGCTACGACCTCATGCCCGAGGTCGTCGAGCGCGCCAAGGGCTATGCCGCCGAGTCCGGCACCACCTTTAAGCAGGTCAACACCATGGCCGAGGCCTTCGAGGGCGCCGACATCGTGATCCCCAAGAGCTGGGCTCCGTTTGCCGCCATGGAGAAGCGTACCAACCTGTACGCCGAGGGCGACGACGCCGGCATCGCTGCGCTCGAGAAGGAGCTGCTCGCCCAGAACGCCACCCATCAGGACTGGTGCTCTACGACCGAGCTCATGGAGAAGACTGCCAACGGCCAGGACACCATCTTTATGCACCCGCTGCCCGCCGACATCTCCGGTGTCTCCTGCGAGCACGGCGAGGTTAACGCCGACGTCTTCGACATGCACCGCGTGGGCATGTACAAGGAGGCCAGCTACAAGCCGTACGCCATCGCTGCCATGATGTTCCTGCAGAAGGTTGCCGATCCCGCCGCTACCCTCAAGGCCCTCGACGAGCGCAACACCGCTCGTTGGCTCCAGGCCTAAAGCCGGGTTGAGGTAAGCCATGTAAAGGGGGCGCTCTGCCAATCGGCGGGGTGCCCCTTTTTTGCATCGCGGGCGTGCGGGATAAGTGCTTTCGATGTGGATGCCCGCGGCGCGAGTTATGGGTACGATGGTTTCAGGGGAGGTATCATCATGAAACTTGGATGCGTCATTATGGCCTCGGGCGAGGGCAAGCGGTTTGGCTCTAACAAGATGCTTGCCGATATCTATGGCGAGCCGCTGATTGCCCGGACCATCGATTCGGTTCCCCGGGGCTTTGACGTTGTGGTCTCGACGCGTTGGCCCGAGGTCGCCCAGATTTGCGAGGACAAGCATTGCCCGTGCGTGCTGCACGATGGCGAGCTGCGCAGCGAAAGCGTCCGTGCGGGCCTTTCGTGGGGAGTCGAACGCAACTGGAAAGGTTGCCTCTTTTTGCCGGGCGACCAGCCGCTTGTGAGCGCGGATTCTTTTGATGCCATGGTTCACGCGTTTGACGAGCGTGGCCGCAAACATCCGGTGCGCTTGGCGTGCAGCGGTGAGCCTTCGAGTCCGGTGCTCTTTCCGGCGGAACTGTTCGATGCACTTATGTGTCTTGAGGGCAAGGACGGCGGCGGTTCGATTCTCAAAGGTCGCGTCGACGTCACGCTGGTCGAAGCGCGTGCCTACGAGCTGTGGGATGTCGATACCGCCAAGGGACAGCGACGCATAGCGGAGCATATTGCCGCCTGCTCGTATTTTGATCGCGTGGCCAACTGTATGAATCGATAAGGAGCAACATGATCATCATCAAAAACGGCGCGCTCGTGACGCCCCAGGGGCTTCGCCGCGCCGATCTTGCCATGGAGGGCGATAAGATCGTGCGGATTGCCGCGGCGATTGAGCCGGGCGCCGACGATACCGTCGAGGACGCCGCGGGCTGCTGGGTGTTTCCCGGCTTTATCGACGGCCACACGCACATGCAGTGCTGGACCGGCATGGATTGGACAGCCGATAGCTTTGAAACCGGCACGCGTGCGGCTGCCTGCGGCGGTACGACGACCATCGTGGACTACGCGACGGCCGACCGCGGCGTGACCATGCCCGATGCCTTGGCCGAGTGGCATCGCCGTGCCGACGGAACCTGCACGGCCAACTACGCCTTTCATATGGCACTCGCCGAGTGGAATGAACGCAACCGCGCCGATCTTTCGGCTATGCGCGAGGCGGGCGTATCGTCGTTTAAGACCTACTTTGCCTACGATCATTTGCGCCTGGACGATGCCGAGACGCTCGAGGTGCTCGAGGAGCTCAAGCGTATTGGCGGCATACTGTGCGTGCATTGCGAGAACGGTACGCTGGTGAATGAGCTGCAGAAGCGCGTGTACGAGCAGGGGATTCATGGGCCCGAGGGGCATGCGCTCAGCCGCCCGGACGTGTGTGAGGCCGAAGCCGTGAGCCGCCTGCTGTATCTGGCGCACCTGGCCGGCGACGCCCCAGTCAACGTGGTGCACCTTTCGACCAAGTTGGGGCTCGAGGCCATTCGTGCGGCCAAGGCGCGCGGGCAGAAGAATATCTATGTCGAGACCTGCCCTCAGTATCTGATGCTCGACGACACCTGCTATCTGGAGCAGGGCGAGGACGGCTTTGCGGGCGCCAAGTACGTGATGAGCCCGCCGCTGCGCCATGCCGGCGACCGTGCCGCGCTGCGCGAGGCGCTTGTGGCCGGCGAGATCGATACGATTGCGACCGATCATTGCAGCTTTAACCTGCACGGGCAAAAGGACCGCGGGCGCGACGATTTCCGCGCGATTCCCAACGGCGGGCCCGGCGTGGAGCATCGTCCCGTCGCGATTGCCACGAGCTTTGAGGGACAGCTGGGACCCGAGGACCTCTGCCGCTTGATGAGCGAGAACCCGGCGCGCGTGTTTGGCATGTACCCGCGCAAGGGCTGTCTTGCCGAGGGTGCCGATGCCGACGTGTGCGTGTGGGATCCTTGCGCGCGTTGGACGATCAGCGCCGCGACACAGCATCAGGCCGTGGACTACACGCCGCTCGAGGGCTTTGAGGCACATGGCCGCGCCAAGGCCGTGTTTGTGAATGGCGTGCTGGCCGCGCGCGACGGCGAGCCCACCGGAGCCCAACCCGGCCGCTACGTCCCCCGCTAGCAGGAAGATCACCGGATTCCCCTCCGCAGTTGCGGTGGAATAGTTCCTGTTTAGCCGCCAAATAGGCCGTTTCAGGAACTATTCCACCGCAACTTATAGGTCTGCTGGGGCAGCGCCGGCTATTTGAGGCTGGTGGCGACGACGGAGCGGCCGAGGGCTGTCTCGAAGCGATCGGCCATAGCCGGGTCGCTGAGCGTGTCGACTTGGTTGAGCATGATGCGGGCATTGCTGAGGTTCAGCATCCGCAGCTCGGCATTGAGCACCTGGGCGACGCGCTCGGGCGTGGCGATGTCGGTGAGCTCGCAGCCGCAACGCTCGCAAAAGAGCTCGGGGCGGTGGACGGCTTCGTTGATGGGCTTGCCGAGCCCCAAGGCGCCGACGATCCAGACAACGTTTGCCGTGGCGGCGGGAATTACCGGCTCCCAGGCGGCATGCGCTTTGAGCGGGAGTCGCTTGCTGCCATCTGCCTCGGCCAACACGTAGTCAAAGCGCTGCGCCAGCTCGTTGAGCGGCTCGGCGGGGGCGGAGAGCTTGCCTGTCTCCGGGTCCAAAACACCCGCCTGGCAGATACTTCCGCGGCTCATGCCAGCGCATGCCTCGCAAGTGCAGCCAAGAACATGCAGAGCTCCCGGCTTCCAAGGCGCGGCGCCCAGGCGACGGCTCGACCCGTCCCATGGCACGCCGGCGACGGGAAACATGTGCGTGGTGGTACAGAGGAGCACGCGGCCGCCGGCGCGCATAAGCTCAAGGCCGAGCGTCTTTAGTAGGGTCGACTTGCCGCCACTGCCGATAATTGCGGTAATGCCCGGCTCGATCTTGAGCGTGGAGGCAAGGTTTCCGCTCGTCGTTTCCATCTGTTCACCGCCGTATAATACTGTGATAATAAATAATCATCAGAGTAGCGGTCGAACCGCTTTTGCTCTGCTCAAACCGTAGCACAGGGAGGTGCCCCGGGAATGCTCGTTTATATTCGCGGTGCCGGCGATATCGCCACGGGCGTCGCCGCTCGCTTGGTGCGCGCTGGCGTGTCGGTCGTTATGGCCGATATCGCGGTTCCCACGTGCATCCGCCGCACAATCAGTTTTTGCGAGGCCATTCGCCTGGGCGAGGTCCAGGTCGAGGGCATTCGCGCCCGCTTGGCGCAGACGCCGGCAGAGGCGCTCGAGATTACCCAAGCGGGAGACGTCGCCGTTGTGGTGGACCCCCAGGCCAAGATGCTCGGCGAGCTGAAACCCGCTGCCGTGGTCGACGCGATTCTGGCTAAGCGCAACTTGGGCACCACGCGCGATATGGCTCCTGTCGTCATCGCCGTGGGGCCGGGCTTTACCGCGCCGGTCGATTGCGACGCCGTGGTCGAGACCATGCGCGGGCATTTTCTGGGCCGCGTCATCACCCAGGGTTCGCCCCAGCCCAACACGGGCGTGCCAGGCATTATCGCCGGCTATGGCAAAGAGCGCGTTATTCACAGCCCCGCCGCCGGCGTGTTTCGGTCCGACCGCGCAATCGGCGACATCGTGAGTGCCGGAAACGTGATTGGCTTCGCGGGCGATACGCCCATGCGCACGCAGATCGATGGCTGTCTGCGCGGACTTTTGGCGAACGGCGTGCAGGTGACTGAGGGCTTTAAATGCGCCGATGTCGATCCGCGCGGCGATGCCAGCTATATCAACTACATTTCGGACAAGGCGACGTCGGTCGGCGGCGGCGTGCTCGAGGCACTCGCCATGCTCACCGATGTCTTTAGAGGATAGAAGGCGGCAATGGAAAAGCTCGATGTTGTGAATGCGGCGCTTGCCGCCCTGCGTGCTGGCGAGACGTGCGAGCTCGTGGTCGTGGTCGGTACGGCGGGGTCATCGCCGCGCGGTGTGGGCGCCTGGATGACTGTCTTTGCCGATGGCAGCCAGGCGGGCACCATCGGCGGCGGCAAGATTGAGCTCTTTGCGCTGGATGAGGCGCGCGAGCTCCTGAGCGCGGGACAGTCGCGTCTGGTCCGCTACACCATGGGCGGCGAGAACTCCGATACCGGCATGATCTGCGGCGGAGCCATCTGCCTGTGCTACCTGCATCTGGATGCGACTCAGGCGTCGTTGTTCCAGGAAATAGCCGACGTCTTGGCCTATCGGCGCATCGGCGACTTCGTCATCGACTTTGAGCCGTTTATCGCGAGCGCGCTCGAGGGCGATGTGGCCGAGTGCCATGGCAAGGAATCGCGCCACACCATTGCGGGCTGCCCCGGGCTTTCGCTGGTGGAGGAGGGGAGTAAGGTCACCTACACCAACGCCGCCTCCGAGATTCCCGTGGCTCACATCGAGACGCTCTGCCCCGAGGGCCTGACCTACATCTTTGGCTGTGGCCACGTGGGCGCTGCGACGGCGCGGGTGCTCACGGCGGCGGGCTTTGCCGTCGTGGCTTGCGACGACCGCCCCGGCACGCTGACCCCCGAATGGGTGCCCGGTGTCTACGATCGTCGCCTGGTCGATTACAAGAACCTGAGCAAGCAGTGCCCCATCGGCCCGCGCGACCTGGTGGTCGTCGCCACGGCGGGTCACAAGTCCGATATAGACGTGGTGATTCAGGCCATGCGCGCCAAGCCTGCCTACCTGGGCTGCCTGGGATCGCGCCGCAAGACGGCCTTTGTGCGCGCCCGCCTGGAGCAGGAGGGCTTTACGCAGGAGCAGATCGACGAGCTGCACCTGCCGATCGGCGTTGCCATTCAGGCCGAGGACCCCGAGGAGATCGCCATCTCCATCGCCGCCGAGATGATCCACCTGCGCCGCACCAAACTCGTCCCCCGCAAGCGCTAGTCGCATCCCAAATGAGCTGCCCCGGCCCTCTGCCGCATGCGGGTCAAAATGCTACCTGTGCCATATGCCCTATAATGTCCGCCCGTTGGGCGGCATAGGGCCGCTGCCTAGAGTATGGGAGGCGCTAATGGCAGAGTCGACAGCAGGGGATGCCCTGTTCGAGCGTACGGGAAAAGTATCGTTTGTGCAGGTATTGCCCCATGCATTGCAACATGTGCTGGCGGCGTTCGCGGGCATCGTCACGCCCGCCATCATCATTGCGTCGGTCTGCGGCTTTACTCCTCAAGAGGAGGCCGCCGTCATCCAGGCATCGCTGGTTCTCTCGGCGCTCGACATTTTCCTTCAACAGTTCCCCATAAAAGGTGTCGTCGGTTCGGGCCTGCCCATCGTGATGGGCGCGAGCTTTACTTTCGTGCCGGCGCTAAAGGCGGTCGGTCTCGAGCTTGGCTTTGAGGCCGTGCTAGGCGCCCAAGTAATCGGCGGCGCGCTCGTCGTGCTTTTCGGCTTGCTGTTTAGGCGCGTGAGTTTTCTGTTCCCGGCCCCGGTGCTCGGCACCGTCATCTTTGTCATTGGCCTGTCGCTATGCCCAGTGGCAGTTGCCTCCATGGCGGGCGGGGAGGGCGCTGCCGATTTTAGCAGCGTCACCAACTGGGCCGTCGCGCTCGTGACGTTTGTCGTCACCTTTATGGCGGGCAACTATGGCAAGGGCGCCCTTAGGCTGGGCAGCATCCTGGCCGGTATCTGCGCGGGCTTTGTTTTGGCTGCGGTACTGGGCATGGTCGATTTCTCGGCCATCGCGACCGCCAGCTGGTTCGCCCCGCCGGCCCTAGGCGCCCATCGCCTGGTGTTCGATCCGGCCGCGTGCGCCGTCGTGGGCGTCGTCGCCATTGTCAACGCCGTGCAGGTCATGGGCGAGTTTGCCGCTGTCTCGTCTGCTGCGCTCGATACCCCTGCGACCGATGGCCAGATCTCGGGTGGTCTGATCGCCAACGGTCTGGTCGGCATGCTCTCGGGCTTTTTGGGCGGCGTCCCCACGGCAACCTTTGGGCAGAATGTAGGCATTATCGCCGAGAACAAGGTCGTCAACCGTATGGTCTTTACGCTCGCCGCCGCCATCTTGCTCATCGCGGGACTGCTGCCCAAGTGCGCGGCGGTACTCACGTCTATTCCGCAGCCGGTAATCGGCGGCGCCACGATCGGCGTGTTCGCAACCATCGGCATGAACGGCGTGGTCATGTTTGCCCGCCACGGCCTGTCTCAGCGCGATACCACGCTCATGGGTCTGTCTATCGCCTTTGGCACGGGCATTGAGCGCACGGCCGGCGCACTTGCTGGCGCTGGATTTCCCGCATGGGTCGGCACCGTCTTTGGCGGATCCTCCATTGCCGTCGCCGCACTTGTCGCCGTCGTCCTCAACCTGGTCCTGCCTCGCCAAAAATAACGCCCATATATAAGTTGCGGTGAAATAGGGACTGTTTAAGCCTGTTAGGCCGCCAAACAGTCCCTATTTCACCGCAACAGCTTTTTGGGACCCATTTGTGCGGGGGAGTTGTGGAGTTGTGCAGGCAGACGAGGTTTTTCTGGAAATACGCTCCCGATGCGCGTATAGTACCGATTGTTTTGTCGGCTCCTGCTGCGTCGAGTCCAAACCGCAAAATGCCATGAGCGGCGCGGATGCAGCCAGGAGGCACGAGGACAACCCATCGTGGCCACGCCCCGTGCTTAAAACCCCAAGAAGGAGTGAACAATGGCAGAAGAGAAGTATGTGCCGCGTCTGAAGACCAAGTACAACAACGAGGTCAAGCAGCAGCTTCAGGACAAGTTCCAGTACGAGAACGTCATGATGATCCCCAAGTTTGAGAAGATCGTCGTGAACATGGGTGTCGGCGAGGCCGCTACCGATTCCAAGGCCATCGACGGTGCCGTGCGCGACCTGCGCGCCATCACCGGTCAGCAGCCGATGATCACCCGTGCCCGCAAGTCCATCGCTACCTTCCGCCTGCGCGCCGGTATGCCGATCGGCTGCAAGGTTACCCTGCGTGGCGACCGTATGTGGGAGTTCTTCGATCGTCTGACCTCCGTCGCGATCCCCCGTATCCGCGACTTCCGCGGCATCTCCGCCAAGAGCTTCGACGGCCGTGGTAACTTCTCCATGGGCGTCACCGAGCAGCTCATCTTCCCCGAGATCGACTTCGACTCCGTCGATCACCAGCGTGGTATGGACATCACTTTCGTGACCACCGCCAACACCGATGAGGAGGCCAAGGCCCTTCTGGACGCCTTCGGTTTCCCGTTCAAGAAATAGGTTCACCTGCCCTATAAGCGCCGTTCCCACAAGGGGGCGGCGCTTGGGGCGAACAATACTCTATGTGAGGAGGATATAAGTGGCTAAGACATCGATGATCGTCAAGTGCAATCGCAAGCAGAAGTTCTCTACTCGTGAGTACACGCGCTGCCAGCGCTGCGGCCGTCCGCACTCTGTGTACCGCAAGTTCGGCCTGTGCCGTGTCTGCTTCCGCGAGCTTGCACTCAAGGGCGAGCTTCCCGGCGTTAAGAAGGCCAGCTGGTAAGTCACTACCAGCGTTTCAAGCATCAGTTTGGAACAGGGAAAACGCGCTAAAAAGGCTTTGCCGTTAAGGGCGGCGAAGAACCAAGAGCACGTGTTCATCAAGAACGAAGGAGAATCTGTATGAACCTTACAGACCCGATCGCAGATATGCTTACGCGCATCCGTAACGCTAACTCTGTGAACAAGGCCACGGTCTCCATGCCGAGCAGCAAGAAGCTCGTCGAGATCGCTCGTGTTCTGCACGAGGAGGGCTACATCGAGGGCTACGATGTCGAGGACACCGTTCCCCAGAAGACTCTGCACATCACGCTTAAGTATGGTCCCAAGAAGGCTAAGGTCATCAACGGCATCCGCCGCATTTCCAAGCCGGGCCTGCGTAAGTACACCGGCGTTGCCGACATGCCCCGCGTCCGCGGTGGCCTTGGTACCGCCATTATTTCCACCAGCCATGGCGTCATGACCGACCGCGATGCTCGCAAGCACAACGTCGGCGGCGAGATCATCGCTTACGTCTGGTAATTCGCTCGGTAGGTAGAAGGAAAGGAGATCACCGTGTCTCGTATCGGTAATAAGCCTGTCCAGATTCCCGCCGGAGTCGAAGTGGCAGTCAACGGCAACAACGTTGTCGTCAAGGGCCCCAAGGGCCAGCTCGAGCTCGATGTCTTTGAGAAGCTCGCTATCAACGTCGAGGACAACGTCCTCACCGTTTCCCGTCCCGACGACGAGCGTGAGACCCGTGCCCGCCACGGCCTCACCCGTGCCCTCATCCACAACATGGTTGTTGGCGTTTCCGAGGGCTTCGAGAAGAAGCTCGAGCTCGCCGGCGTCGGTTACCGCGTGCAGCAGAAGGGCAAGAACCTCGAGTTCTCCCTGGGCTTCTCGCACCCCGTGATCGTCGAGGCTCCCGAGGGCATCACCTTCGAGGTTCCCGACAACACCCACGTGAACGTCAAGGGTATCAACAAGCAGCAGGTCGGTCAGATCGCCGCTGAGATCCGCGGCCATCGTCCTCCCGAGCCTTACAAGGGCAAGGGTATCCACTACGTTGGCGAGCACATCCGCCGCAAGCTGGGTAAGGCCGCCAAGTAGTCGTAACCGACTCACTCGCATAAGACCAGCACCCCGTCAGGTGCTGGCAAGATCAACCTTTTTAGGAGTTTACGTATGAACAAGCATAAGGCGAAGCTGGAAGGCCTCAAGCGTCGTCAGCGTCGTGTTCGCGGCAAGGTCTCGGGTACCTCCGAGCGTCCGCGTCTTCGCGTGACCCGTACTAACGCCAACATCTATGCCCAGATCATCGACGACAGCAAGGGCTCCAGCCTGACGCTCGTCTCTGCCTCGACCCTCGAGGCCGAGTTTAAGGGCACTCACACCTCGAACAAGGAGGCTGCGGAGAAGGTCGGTCAGCTCGTTGGCAAGCGCGCCATCGAGGCCGGCATCACCAAGGTCGCCTTCGATCGCGGTGGCCGTATCTACCATGGCCGCGTCAAGGCCCTCGCCGACGGTGCTCGTGCCGCCGGTCTCGAGTTCTAGGAGGTATGTAGCACATGGCTCGTAATCAGAAGCAGCAGCGCGAGGCCTCCGAGTTCGAGGAGCGCGTCGTTTACATCAACCGCGTGTCGAAGACCGTCAAGGGTGGTCGTCGCATGAGCCTCGTCGCTCTCGTCGTCGTTGGCGACGGCAAGGGCAACGTCGGCGTTGGCATGGGCAAGTCCGCTGAGGTGCCCATGGCCATCTCCAAGGCGTCTCTCGATGCCAAGAAGAACATGTTCCACGTGCCGGTGACCGATCAGGGCACCATCCCGCACGAGGTTCTCGGCCACTTTGGTGCCGGCCGCATCATCATCAAGCCCGCTGTCGAGGGTACCGGCGTTATCGCCGGCGGCGCTGTGCGTCCCCTCTTCGAGCTTGCTGGCATCAAGAACGTCCTGTCCAAGTCCCTCGGTACCGACAACGGCCTCAACATCATCAAGGCTGCCGTCGAGGGCCTCAAGGAGCTCTCCAGCCCTGAGGACGTCGCGGCTCGCCGTGGCCTGACGGTCTCCGAGATGTTCGTCGGTAAGGAGAACTAAGCATGGCTGACACCATCAAGATCAAGCAGGTCCGCAGCACCAACGGTTGCAAGCAGGACCAGGTCCGTACTGTCCGTGCCCTCGGTCTCCACAGGATCCGCGAGGTTCGCGAGATTGCTGACAACGAGTCCGTCCGCGGCATGATCTTCAAGGTCAAGCACCTTGTCGAGATTGTAGAGGAGTAGCAAATGCAGCTTCACGATCTTACTCCCGCGCCCGGTTCCACCAAGAACCGCAAGCGCGTCGGCCGTGGCAATTCTTCGGGTCACGGCACCACTTCTGGCCGCGGCCAGAAGGGCCAGGGTTCCCGCTCTGGCGGCACCAAGGGTGCCGGCTTCGAGGGTGGCCAGACTCCGCTGGCTATGCGCCTGCCCAAGCTTCCGGGCTTCCGTAACCCCCGTCGTATCGAGTACACCGCTGTTAACGTTGAGCGTCTCGAGCGCAAGTTCGAGGACGGCGCTGTGATCGACGGTGCCGCTCTTAAGGCCGCTCGCATCACCAAGAGCGAGTTCGAGCCCGTCAAGGTGCTCGGCAATGGTGAGCTCACCAAGAAGTTCACGGTCAAGGTCGACAAGGTCAGCGCTTCTGCGCAGGCCAAGATCGAGGCCGCCGGCGGAAAGGTCGAGCTGCCGTGCTAAATGGTCTTAAGAATGCTTTCCGCATCAAAGAATTGCGCGAAAAGATTCTTTTTACCATAGCTATGCTCGTCGTGTACCGCATTGGTGCGCACGTTCCTGTGCCCGGCATTCCCTTCCAGGGGATGCTGGGCCTTTTCTCGACCGATAACAATTCGGTCGCCGCAGGTGCTATGGCCCTCCTGAATCTTTTCTCTGGCGGCGCGTTGAGCTATGTGTCGGTGTTTTCGCTGGGCATCATGCCTTACATCACCAGCTCGATCATCCTCCAGATGCTCCAGGCCGTCGTGCCTTCCCTGCATGAGCTTGCCCGCGAGGGCGAGGTCGGTCAGACCAAGATTACGCAGTATTCGCGTTACCTCACCCTGGCTCTGGCAATCCTCAACTCCGTGGGTTACCTCTTCCTCTTTAAGAGCTTCGGCATCAGCTTCAATGGCGCCGGCGCTCCCGAGATCATCTTCGACCTCATGATCGTCGGTACGCTCACCGCGGGCGCCATGCTGATCATGTGGATTGGTGAGCTCATCACCCAGCGCGGTATCGGCAATGGCATGTCGCTGATCATCTTCGCGAACATCATGGCCGGTCTGCCGCAGGCTATCTTCTCCAGCACCGAGGGCAATGCCGGTGGCATCATCACCATGGTGATCATCTGCGCCATCATCCTGCTGGTTATCCCGCTGATTGTTTTCCTTGAGCGCGGCCAGCGCCGCATCCCGGTCTCCTACGCTAAGCGCGTCGTGGGCCGTCGCATGATGGGTGGCCAGACCACCTACCTGCCCATCAAGGTCAACACCGCGGGTGTCGTGCCGATCATCTTCGCTTCGGCGCTGCTGTACTTCCCGGCTCAGATTGCCGTGTTCTTCCCCGGCATCGGCTGGATTCAGGCAGTTGCCTCCGCGCTTTCGACCGGTTGGCTCAACTGGGTGCTTAACGTTGTCCTCATCGTGTTCTTCGCGTACTTCTACACCTCCATGGTGTTCAACCCCGATGACACCGCCGACAACCTTAAGAAGCAGGGCGGCTTTATTCCGGGTGTTCGTCCGGGTAGGGCTACCGCGGCCTACATCAAGAACGCGCTCAACAAGATTACGCTTCCCAGCGCTGTCTTTTTGGCGCTCATCGCCATCGTGCCTTCGATCATCTTCTCCTTCACGGGTAACCATCTGATTCAGGCATTTGGTGGCACGTCCATCCTCATCATGGTCGGCGTCGTGCTCGACACGGTCGATAAGCTCGAAGGCCAGATCAAGATGTATGATTACGATGGATTCTTTAAATAGGCTAGAGGAGGATTGCTCATGAACCTCGTATTGCTCGGAGCTCCGGGTGCCGGTAAGGGCACCGTCGCACAGGAGCTCGTCGCCGAGTTTGGCGTCGCTCACATTTCCACGGGCGACCTGCTGCGTGCTGCCGTCAAGGGTGGCACCGAGCTTGGTATTCAGGCTAAGAAGTACATGGACGCTGGCGAGCTCGTTCCCGACCAGCTCGTGATCGACCTTGTCAAGGAGCGCCTTGCTGCCGATGACGCCCAGCAGGGCTTCATCCTCGACGGCTTCCCGCGCAACACCGCCCAGGCCGTGACGCTCGATTCCGAGCTCTCCGCCATGGGTCGCGAGATCGACTGCGCCCTTCTGGTCGATGTGGCCCCCGAGGTCATCATCGATCGTCTGTCTTCGCGTCGTACCTGCCGCGCCTGCGGTTACACCGGCACCGCTGCCGATGTTACCTGCCCCAAGTGCGGCGGTGAGATGTATCAGCGCGACGACGACAAGCCCGAGACCATCAAGAACCGTCTCGACGTCTACGAGAAGTCCACGAGCCCGCTCGTCGACTACTATCGTGGCCAGGGTCTGCTCAAGTCGGTCAACGGTGACCAGGCTCGCGACACCGTATACGGGGATGTCAAAGAGGCTCTCGGTCTATGATCAAGATTAAGTCTGCAACGCAAATTGAGCAGATGAAGAAGGCAGGAGCGCTATCTAAGATGGCGCTCCGCCACGTTGGAGCCATGGTTCGCCCCGGTGTGTCGACCTTCGAGCTTGATCAGCTTGCCGAGCAGATTATCCGCATGCATGGCGGCACCCCTGCCTTCAAGGGTTACGGTGGGTTCCCCGGAACCATTTGCGCATCAATTAACGATGCCGTGGTCCACGGTATTCCTAACCCCGACATGATCCTGCGCGATGGCGATATCATCTCCATCGATACGGGAGCTGTCGTTGACGGTTGGGTCGGCGATAACGCCTGGACGTTTTTCGTCGGCACGCCCACGCCCGAGGCCAAGGCCCTGTGCGAGGTTACGCGCGATTGCCTAAAGGCTGCCATCGAGCAGGCTGTTCCCGGCAACCATATCGGGGACGTCGGCTATGCCGTTCAGTCTCTCGCCGAGTCTCACGGTTACGGTGTGCTTCGCGATTACGTGGGGCATGGTATCGGCCGCGTGATGCACGAGGACCCCAACGTTCCAAATTATGGAAAGAAGGGGAGAGGCGTTCGCCTTCAGGCCGGTATGGTCATCGCCATCGAGCCGATGGTTACGATGGGTTCCAATCATGTGAGCACAGGCTCCGATGGTTGGATCGTTACGACCAACGACCACCTGCCCGCCGCGCACTACGAGAACACCGTCGCCATTACCAATGACGGTCCGGTGATTCTCACCACGGATGCGCAAGGTGCTTGGTGTTCGCTCCAAGGCGGAGAAATGTAACAAGTTCCACTTAGTTGTGGAGCCATTACGAAGTTATTACGATGCGTGCATACGTGTTGTAGAATACTCAATCGCTGTCGTTTTCTAGAGAAAGATGATTGCTTGTGAAGAAGGAAGACGCAATTGAGCTCGAGGGTACGGTAAAGGAACCGCTGCCCAATGCCATGTTTAAGGTCGAGCTCGAGAACGGTCATTCGGTTCTGTGCAACATTTCTGGCAAGATCCGAATGAATTACATCCGTATTCTCCCCGGTGACAGGGTTGTCGTGGAGCTTTCCCCGTACGACCTGACCCGCGGCCGCATCACCTATCGCTACAAATAGCGGCACGCATACACGCACTCCATTTCCGACTGCAGGCTTAGCTCAACCTACGGTCGGATTGTGTGTGAAGACCAGCCATAGTTTTAAACGCCTGCGGCTGGGCGAGTAGATAGTAGGGAAGTAGTTTGAGCGCTACCGAAAGGAAGAACGATGAAGGTACGTCCTTCGGTCAAGAAGATGTGCGATAAGTGCAAAATCATTAGGCGCCATGGCAAGGTCCTCGTCATTTGCGAGAACCCCCGTCATAAGCAGCGTCAGGGTTAAGAGAGGAGACTACGTTGGCCCGTATTAATGGTGTCGACCTCCCGCGTGAGAAGCGCGTTGAGATCGGTCTGACCTACATTTACGGCATCGGCCGCACCACTGCGACGAAGATTTGCGTCGAGTGCAATGTTAACGTGGATACGCGCGTTAAGGACCTCACCGAGGATGAGGTTAACGCCATCCGTGATTATATCGACAAGAACCAGATCATGGTTGAGGGCGACCTCCGCCGTGAGCGCAACCAGAACGTCAAGCGCCTTATGGACATCGGCTGCAACCGCGGCCTTCGTCACCGCAAGGGCCTCCCGGTCCGCGGCCAGCGCACCCACACTAACGCTCGTACCCGCAAGGGCCCGAAGCGTCAGATCGGTGCTAAGAAGAAGAAATAAGGAGCGCTAGATAGATGGCTACTGCTAAGAAGAACGTTCGCGCTGCCCGTCTGAAGCGCGCGGACCGTAAGAACATTTCCGTGGGCCAGGCTCACATCCGTTCTACGTTCAACAACACGATCGTTTCGATCACCGATCCCCAGGGCAACGTCATTTCCTGGAAGTCGGCTGGCCAGGTGGGCTTCAAGGGCTCCCGTAAGTCCACGCCGTTCGCTGCCCAGATGGCTGCCGAGGCTGCTGCCAAGCAGGCCATGGAGCACGGCATGAAGAAGGTTTCCGTCTTCGTCAAGGGCCCCGGCTCCGGTCGTGAGACCGCCATCCGCTCCCTCCAGGCTGCTGGCCTCGAGGTCTCGAGCATCCAGGACAAGACCCCCATCCCGCACAACGGCTGCCGCCCCAAGAAGCGTCGCCGCGTGTAACTGAAAGGATCGTATCAATATGGCAATCGACAGGACTCCTGTTCTTAAGCGCTGCCGTCAGCTCGGGATCGATCCCGCTGAGCTCGGTTACAGCAGCAAGAAGGAATCTATCCGTCAGCCCAAGCGCCGTCGCAAGGAATCTGAGTACGGCATGCAGCTGCGCGAGAAGCAGAAGGTCAAGTTCATCTATGGCGTTCTGGAGAAGCAGTTCCACGGCTACTTCAACAAGGCCCGCAAGATGAACGGCGTCACCGGTGAGAACCTCATGATCATCCTTGAGTCTCGCCTCGACAACGTCGTCTTCCGTCTTGGCTTCGCCCGCACCCGCAAAGAGGCTCGTCAGTCCGTCCGTCACGGTCACTTCACCGTGAACGGCAAGCGCGTGGACATCCCGTCCTACCGCGTCAAGGCCGGCGACGTCGTCGCTGTCGGCGAGAAGTTCCGTGACCTCCTCCCCATCAAGGAGGCCCTGATTTCCTCCGAGCGCTTTGAGGTCCCTGGCTGGCTCGAGGTCGATATCGAGAAGCTGTCTGGTAACGTGCTCGCTCTGCCGACGCGTGAGCAGATCAGCGGTGATATCAACGAGCAGCTCATCGTCGAGCTCTACTCTAAGTAGTCCATCCGGGCTGCTGAGGCTGGAGGTAATACATGTCAGAATTCATTAGGCCTCAGGTTCAGGTCGAAGAGATCAACGAGACGTCTGCTCGTGTCTCCGTCGAGCCGCTCGAGCGTGGTTACGGCGATACGCTGGGTAACTCCCTTCGTCGCGTTCTTCTGTCCTCGCTCGAGGGTGCCGCTGTCGAGGCTATTCAGATCGATGGTGCGCAGCACGAGTTCATGACCATCCCTAACATGGTCGAGGATGTCACCGACATCGTCCTGAATGTCAAGGGTCTTGTCTTCAGGGCTCTCGGCACGACCGACGAGGCGACCGCCACCATCTCGGTTGACGGCCCCTGCGAGGTCACCGGTGCGGACTTCTTTATTCCGTCCGAGTTTGAGCTGGTCAACCCCGAGCAGCACATCGCTACGCTCACCGAGGGTGGCCATCTCACCATGAGCATGCGCATCGGCTATGGCCGCGGCTATGTTTCTGGCGAGGCCAACAAGCGCGACAACGATCCCATCGGTGTGATCCACGTCGACTCGCTGTACTCGCCGGTTTCCCGTTGCGCCAAGCTCGTTGAGGCTTGCCGTGTCGGTCAGCACACCGACTACGACCGCCTTGTCCTCGAGATCGAGACCAACGGCTCCATCGCCCCGCGCGACGCCGTGGTCCAGGCTGCCAATATCATCAACCAGCATATGGCCGCCTTTATGAACCTTGCCGAGACCCCCGAGGTCGAGGAGGAGGCTTCGATCTTCGCTCCCGAGGTTACCAACGACAACGCCGAGCTGGACAAGCAGATTGAGGATCTGGACCTTTCCGTCCGTTCCTACAACTGCCTTAAGCGCGCCAGCATTCACTCGGTCCGTCAGCTCGTTGAGTTCTCGGAGAACGATCTGCTCAACATCCGTAACTTCGGTGTTAAGTCGATCGAGGAAGTGAAGGACAAGCTTGAGTCCATGGGCCTGAGCCTGAAGGCTTAATGCTTCGCATATTTGAGGAGAAACTAGACCATGCGTCACAACGTTAAGAAGGGCCTGAAGCTCGGCACCGATGCGAGCCACACCAAGGCCATGAAGAAGAGCCTTGCTAAGGCCCTCTTCGAGAACGACCGCATCAAGACCACCGAGACCCGCGCTAAGGCGCTGCGTTCGGTCGTCGACCCGATCATCACTTGGGCCAAGAAGGGCGACCTGCACTCTCGTCGTCTGGCTATCGCCAAGCTCGGCGATAAGCAGCTCGTTGCCGAGATCTTCGACAAGGCTGCCCAGGGCATGTGGCAGGATCGCAACGGCGGTTACACCCGCATCATGAAGCTCGGTAACCGCAAGGGCGACAACGCTCCCATCGTTATCATGGAACTCGTCACCGAGCCTTGCACGCCTAAGGCCAAGAAGGCTGCTCCGGCCCCCAAGAAGGCCGCTGCTCCCAAGAAGGTCGAGGCTGTCGAGGAGGCTCCTGCTGAGGAGACCGCTGAGTAGACATTCCGTCTGCATAGGCTATATTCGAGGGGTACGTTCGCGTACCCCTCTTTTTTTGTCGCGATACCGTTGCTTGTTTGTTGGGAGCGCCCATGACTGCGCCGTCTGATTTCAATTCGATTTCCGAGCTTGACGCCACGCTCGTATTTCGCGTGGCCTATGATGGCTCGTCGTATAGCGGATTTGCCGAGCAGCCGGGACAGACGACGGTTGCGGGTGAGCTACGTCGAGCCATCGAGACGCTGCTTCGCCGCCCGATTGTCCTGACGTGCGCGGGGCGTACCGATGCCGGCGTACATGCCGTGGCTCAGTACATCAGCGTGCCCGTAACGGACGCTGAGCTCGCGTGTACGCGCCGTAGGTGGCTGCGGGCTATGGATGCCCTGCTGCCCAAAGATATCGCCATAAACGAGGTCTACAAGGCCCGTAAGGGCTTTTCTGCACGCTTTGACGCGCGTTCCCGTACGTATACGTACCGTATTGCCGATCGCGATGCACGCCCCGTGCTGTCCCGCGGTGCCGTGTGGTGGCATCGCTATCCCTTGGATGTTGAGGCTATGTCTGCTGCCTGCCCCGCGTTGCTGGGCGAGCAGGACTTTAAAAGCTTTTGCAAGGTTGCCTCGGCCGTTGGCAAGCCCACGCACCGCTGCGTGATGCGTGCCGAGTTTGGCCATGAGGTTGCGTTTGGCGAGGACATCCTGACGTTTACCATCGAGGGCAATGCGTTTCTGCATTCGATGGTCCGCACGATCGTGGGCACGCTTGTCGAGATTGGCATGCATCGCCGTGAACCCGAGTGGATGCGCGAGGTCATCGATGCTTGCGACCGTTCCGCTGCGGGCCCCACGGCTCCTGCCTGCGGCCTTACGTTTATGGGCGTGGATTACGATCCCGCCGAGCTTGTCGTGCTCGACTAGGGGAGGGCTCGACGTGTCGTGCGTCGACACCTGTCATCTGTGGGCTGCGCGTGTGCAACATCTGTTCTTGGCGTGCAATGCAACCGGTGTCTCATTGCTTTTATTGCCGGGGTGTACCATGAACCACGGTTTGATTCATTGCTGTCGAGAGGACGGATAATTTGGTTCGACGTGGCTCGCATCCGCGACTTTCGGTGATCCTTGTGGTAGAAGGTTCGCCCAGCTATGCGATGCGTGCGCTCGAGAGTATCCAGAATCAAGACCTCTATGATTTGCAGATTGTCGTTGTCTGCCGCGATGCTGCGCCCGGTGTGCGCCATTCGCTTCAAGTTGCTGCCGACAGGGACATCCATATTGATTTGATTGACGTCGAGGACGCGAAGCGCGGCGCTTGTCTTCGTGCCGGTTTTGATGCCTCGCGCGGCTCTCAAATCATCGCCATGAACGCCGATGAGTGGTTTGCTCCGCAGGCCCTTTCCAAGATGGTCGATATCGCGTGCGATACTGCGGCAGACATTGTGCTCCCCTCGGTGTCGCTCGATCGATACGATGCGCATCGCGAGCGTCATTCGCGCGTCTTGGATGCTGCCTCTATTGCCATAGAAGACGAGTCTTCTATGGTGACTGGGCTGCCTCAGTTGATTTTAGGCGGCCTGGTTGTTCAAACCTCTGGCGTGATGTTCAGCCGGTCGCTGTTTGAGGCATGCCTTTTGTGCGATAAGACGTTTCGCACAGTTGGGTTTATGGCGTGCGCACTCTCGCAGGCGCAGCGCGTCTCCGGATGCGGCGATGCTTGTTTCCACGCGGTGGCACCTAAGCTTACAGATGCCTTTGATCCCACCATGTATGCCAGGACATCCGATGACACTCGAGCGCTCGACGAGCTTGCGGACTCACTCTCGGAAGCAGATAGCGGTGGTCGGCTCAAGCTGGCAAGCCAAAAGTTCTACTTTGCCGGACTGGTCGCCTGCATCGAGAATTTGTGTCTGAGCCCGCATGGAGTGTCGTCAATCGAGCGTTCCACCCGCATGCGTGATATGCTCGAGGCGCCTCGAACCCGTCAGATGGTCGCCGCGCTCAAGGATAACCATCGGGGACTCGGTCTGTTGTTTGGGCCGATCGCCAGCGCCAAGCCCGCGCGCTGCGTGATGTGTACGCATCTGGCAGCTTTTCTTAACCGGACGGGCGCAAAAACTGCCTAGGGACGCTCATTTCGAAACAAATTTACATAGAATTGTTTCGAAATGCGTTCTTATACACAAAAGCCTTCAAATAGCGTTAAACTATTCAATCACTGATTGATTGTCTCCGCCATCTTTTGGAGAGAGGGTTTGTATGGCTAAAAAACGCAATGGGCGCCAGGATGCCATTAGAGATATTGTGCGCAATAAGGACGTCCGCACGCAGCGCGTGCTGGTCGATGAGCTCCGCGCTATGGGCTTTGATTGCACGCAGGCGACTGTCTCTCGCGATATTGCCGATATGGGGCTGCGTAAGCTCCCTGAGGGCATCTATGTTCTGGCAGAGGACCTGCACCTGCAGCGTATGGTTTCCGAGCTCGTAACGGGCGTTCTGCGCACCGATAATCTGGTTATGATCAAGGCTCAGCCTGGTACGGCTTCCGGCATCGCCGCCGCTGTTGATGCGGCAGAGCTGCCCGATGTGCTTGGCTCGCTTGCCGGCAACGATACGATTTTGGTTATTGCCCAGACGGCCGAGGACGGCGAGCGTCTTGAGGCGCTGATCAATAAGCTGAGCAATTCTCGCAAGTAGGCGTGCGGGTCGTGCGCTCGGCACTGTACGCGCTGACATAGTGGCTTGTAAGGGGTATCGACGTTGGTCGGTACCCCCTTTTTGTCTGCCGGTATAAAGATCGCCCATCAGGTCGCTTTAAACTAAAAAGGCCCCCGAGCAGTTAATAAGCTGCTCGGGGGCCTTGTTGCTAATGGCCGGATGAATTTCTAGCCAACAGTATCGTCAGGCGTGGGCGAGGGGTCGGGAGTGGGCGTAGGCGTGGGCGTAGGCGTGGGCGTAGGCGTGCCGCCATCGCCGCCGGTCGAACCACCAGTGGAGCCGCCCGTCGAGCCACCGGTCGTTCCGGTGCCGCCGGTGGTGTCGCCGCCCGTGGTCTCGGTGGTCGTGGTCGTCGTGGTAGTCGTTGTGGTGGTTTCCTCTTCGTCCTCGTTCTCGTCCTTGTCGTCGTTCTCCGTCTTCTTGGTGTTGTTGGTGCCGTAGAACTTCCAGACGCTGTTGTTCTTGTAGGTGGGCGCCGTTCCGGTCGCAAACTCCTCGCGCTCGGTACCGGTCAGAACGGTGTTCATAAACCGCTTAAAGACAGGCAGGTTGGTGCTGTCGCCCAGCAGGTCTGTGCCGTATTTTTGGATGGGAATCTCGCCCGCGGAATAGCCGGTCCACAGGGCGCACGCCAGCTGCGGGGTATAGCCGCAGAACCACAGGTTGGTGGTGTTGTCGGTGGTGCCCGTCTTGCCGGCATAGGGCTGGTTGACGCTCAGGGCGCCGGCAGCACCCGTACCGCCGCCCTTCATGACGCCGGACAGAACATCGGTGACCGCGGCGGCCTCGCCCTCGGTAAGTACCTGTGAGGGATTGTCGGTGTGCTGGTACAGCACCGAACCGGTGCGAGAGTCAATCTCGGTGATGGCGATCGGCTGGCGATAGTAGCCGCCGTTGGCAAACGTCGCGTAGGCGGCGGCCATCTCGAGCGGCGAGATCGAGCCGGTGCCGAGGGTCATGACGGGAACGTCCTCGATGTTGTCCTTGGCGGGATCGATGCCGAGCTTTTTGACGAGCGAGATGATCTTGCTGTTGCCGACGGCTTCCGCCACCTGGATGTAGCCGGTGTTGGAGGAGTATGCCGTCGCCTGCTTAAGCGTGATGTTGCCATAGCTATGGTTGGCGTAGTTTTGGACCTCGGTCGTGGTGCCCTTGGCCTTGAGCGGCGAGTTGCAGTTGAGGGTGACGTTGGGGTTCATGCCGTTTTGGATGGCAGTTGCCAGCGTAAAGGCCTTAAAGGTGGAGCCGACGGGACGCTTGGCCGTGGCATGGTTTACGTGGTTCTCGTCGGCGTTGTAGTCATAGCCGCCCACCATGCACTTGATGTAGCCGGTCTTGGGGTCGACGACGACCATGCCCATGTCCAGGCCGTCGAGTGAGAGCGTGTCGAGCTGCTCGCGGACGGCATTCTCTGCCACCTGCTGCATCGTGGGGTCGATGGTGGTCTTGACGGTCAGGCCGCCCTTAAAGAGCACGTCGGTCGAGAACTCCTGCTCCAGCAGCTGCTTAACATAGGCGACAAAGTAGGGCTGCGAGTATACGTCGACGCCGCTGCCCGAAATCTCGGTCACGTTGAGGGTGATGGGCTCGGCCTGTGCGGCATCGTGCTCCTCCTGGGTGATGTGGCCCAGGCGCAGCATGTTGTCGAGGACCTTGTTGCGGCGAGACAGTGCCAGGTCGGGGTTGACCGTGGGGTCGTACTGCGAAGGCGAGTTGGGAAGGCCGATGAGCAGCGCGGCTTCGCTCAGGGTGAGGTCGGCGGCGCTCTTGGACAGATAGGTCTCAGCTGCGGCCTCAATACCGTAGGCGCCGTGGCCGTAGTAGATGGTGTTGAGGTACATCATGAGGATCTCGTCTTTGGAGTACATGTCCTCCATCTTGATGGCGATGTAGGCCTCGCGCACCTTACGCTCGATGGTCGAGTCGAACTGCTCCTCCTGCAGAATGGTGTTGCGCACCAGCTGCTGGGTGATAGTCGAGGCGCCTTCGTGCCCGCCGCCGAGGGTTGCCACCGCAGCACGCGCGATACCCCACAGGTCGATACCGCCGTGCTCGTAGAAGCGCTCGTCCTCGACGTCAACGGTGCCCTGCAGCACGTAGGGGGAGACCTCGTCCTTGGTGATGGACTTGCGGTTTTGCGTGTAGAAGCTCGCGATCTTGTTGCCGTTGCAGTCGACGATCTCGGTGGGCTCGCTCACCAGATACGCGTTGGCGTCGGTGTAGTCGGGCAGATCGGACAGCCAGCGGTTGACGTTGCCGACCATGCCGATGCCAAATGCCACGCCCGCGATAAGCAAAAAGCCCAAAAACGAGAGCAGGATTATGGGCAGGGCATGCGTCTTTGAACGGCTGCGTCCCTGTCGTTGGCGAGGACCCATATATTGACCTCCAGGTATGTCGTGCCGGACGGCGGATGTGCCGTCGGGGCAGGATGGACATAAGTTATTACACGATAAACCAAACGGGGCGCGCGAGGCCTCGTGTATGCTGGAAGACGGCATTTTTCAGAGTGAATGCATACCTTGGTAAGGAGTTTGCCGATGGCGATTCGGGCGATGGGGCCGAGCGGACAATACGAGACTAGATTGGATGCTGCCGGTGCGGCGCTGCCCGAGCTGCTGGCGCCGGCGGGCGGGCTCGACCAGATGCTTGCGGCCATCGCCGCGGGTGCCGATGCCATCTATGCGGGGTTGGGCGGCTTTAACGCCCGTGTGAGCGCTCATGGCTTTACGGATGACGAGTTTGCGCGCGGTTGTGCCGTGGCGCATGCCCATGGCGTGCGTGTGTACGTGACGCTCAACGTGTTCGTGTTTGACGATGAACTGTCCGACGCGGTGGCGCTGGGAGCTCATGCACTGGAGCTGGGCGCCGATGCTCTGATTGTGGCCGATGCCGGGTTGGCCTGCGCGCTGCGCGCGGCGATTCCCGGGGTCGAGATTCACCTGTCCACGCAGGCGGGCGCTCATAGCGAGGGTGCCGTGCGGCTTGCCGCCGACGAGCTGGGGGTCGAGCGCGTGACGACGGCACGCGAGCTGACGGTCGACGAGATTGCGGCGCTATGTGCCACGGGCGTGCCCATCGAGGTATTCTGCCACGGTGCGATTTGCATCGGCTATTCGGGGGCGTGCGAGTTCTCGGCCCTGCGGCGTGGGCGCTCGGCGATGCGCGGCGACTGCACACAGCCGTGCCGTCTGGCGTACGACCTAGTGGACGAGGCGGGGCAGAGCGTTGTCGCCGTCGAGGGAGATCGCCTGCTGTGTCCGCGCGACTATCTGGGTATTGCGCATCTGCCCGAGCTTGTAGATGCCGGCGTGGCGTCGCTCAAGATCGAGGGGCGCATGAAGAACCCCGATTACGTATTCAACGTGGTGCGGGTGTGGCGCCGGGCACTCGATATGCTGTGCGACGGCGCGTGGGACCCCGGTGCCGTGGAAGAGCTTGAGCGCGAGCTGGGAAGGTCGTTTAACCGTGGGTTTACCGATGCGTACCTGCGAGGGCGTTCGGGTGCCGAGCTGATGAGCTTTGAGCGCGCAATTAACCAGGGCGTGCGCGTGGGGCGCTTGGTCGCTGTGGGCCACGAAGAGGTGACCGTTGAGCTCGACGCCGCCGTGGCGGCGGGTGACACGCTCGAGATTCGGTTCTATCCGGGTGTCGACGCGCGTCCCGATGTGCCCAAGCGCTGGCCGCAGGTGCCCTGCCCGGTGGATGCCGCAGCGGGGAAGCGCGTCGTCGTGCATTGCAAGCGTAAGGTGGACACGGGCTGCGAGGTGTACCTGATTCGCAGCGCCGGTGTGTTGGATCAGACGGCGGCGGTGTTGGAGCGCATGCGGGCCGAGGCGGATGCGATTGCGCCCGCTGCGCACGCCGTTGAGGTGCTGCCCTTTGAGGGCGTTGCGGTGGATGGCGGTGCGTCGACGGAGTCGGTGGAGTGCACGGTTCCCACTCGCATGGTTTTTGCTTGGCAGCTGATGGATGCCGACCCGCGCGGAGAACTCGATTTGTCCGACGCCGTTGTGGTGCTTGACGAGGTGTGCCGCACGGGTGACGCTGACCGGACTCGCTCACTGATGCAGCGTGCCGGGCGCGTCGTCTGCCGCAACCTGGGACAGGTGGTGATCGCTCGCGAGCTGGGCGTGACGTTTGACGTGGCGGCGCCGGTGTTCTGCGCGAATCGGGCCACGCTTGCCTGGCTGCGCGGACTCGGTGTGGGGCGGGTGTACTTGCCGGCCGAGTTGCTCGGCAATGATGCGGAGCGTATTGCCGAACTGGCTGCTGAGCCCGGCGTCTTGGGTCCGGTCGACGCCGACCGTCCCGAGCTTATGGTGTGCGAGCACTGCCTGCTGACCGCCGAGGGCGTCTGCGCCACCGATGCGACGGGACAGGTCCGTTGCCGCGACTGCTTGCGTCGTCGGCAGGTACGCTATCTGGTCGAGCGTGACGGTACACGTCTGCCGGTCGCCGTTGACGCGTGCGGCAGGACGAGGATTTTCCTGTCGTAGGTGCCGCGTCGCGTCAGTTTGTTATCATATGAGAGTTTATGGACTTCCAGCACCGCCGTATCCGGTGAGGGTGCTATAGCAAAAGGAGGATACCCAATGCTGTCTGTTGACGAGCAAATGCGTATCATCACCTCGGGCGCCGCGCAGATCGTTCCCGAGGCCGACCTTCGCAAGAAGCTTGAGAAGGGCGAGCCCCTCAACATCAAGCTCGGCGTCGACCCCACCAGCCCCGACCTGCACCTGGGCCATGCCGTGCCGCTGCGCAAGATGCGCCAGTTCCAGGACCTGGGCCACAACGTCACCCTTATCATCGGCAACGGCACCGCGCTGATCGGCGATCCCTCGGGCAAGAACTCCACGCGTCCGCAGCTTTCGCAGGAGCAGATCGAGGCCAACGCCGAGACCTACGTGAGCCAGGCCATGAAGATCCTGGATCCCGAGAAGACCACCATCGTGCACAACGGTGACTGGATCCTTTCGATGGACCTGGCCGGTCTGCTGCAGGTATGCTCCAAGTTCACCGTCGCCCGCATTCTTGAGCGCGACGACTTTACTAAGCGCTACCAGTCTCAGACGCCGATCGCCCTGCACGAGTTCCTGTACCCCGTGATGCAGGCCTTCGACTCCGTTCAGATCAAGGCCGACGTGGAGATGGGCGGCACCGACCAGCTCTTCAACCTGCTCGCTGGTCGCGAGCTCATGGAGAAGATGGGTATGGAGCCGCAGATTGCGCTCACCATGCCGCTGCTCGAGGGCACCGATGGCGTCCGTAAGATGTCCAAGTCCTACGGTAACTACATCGGCCTGACCGACGCGCCCAAGGATATGTTCGGCAAGACCATGTCCATCCCCGACGAGATGATTGGCAAGTACTACCGCCTGGCGAGCTCGCTCACCCCGGCCGAGGTCGACAAGATCGACGCTGCTCTGGCCGACGGCTCTGCCGATCCCTATGAGCTCAAGCGCGCTCTGGGTCGCGACCTGTGCGACACCTACCACGGCGCCGGTGCCGGCGACGAGGCTCAGGCCGAGTTCGACCGCGTGTTCAAGGAGGGCCAGCTTGCCGACTTCCCCGAGAAGCACGTTGAGCTGACCGTCAACGACGAAGGCCAGATCTACCTCGCAGGCCTGCTCAAGGACCTGGGTCTTTCTGCGAGCGCCGGCCAGGCTCGTCGCGATATCGACGGCGGCGGCGTCAAGATCAACGGCAAGGCCGTGGCTCCCAAGAGCTATAACATCGATCCCAGCGCCCTTAAGCTGGGCGACACCCTTTCTGTGGGCAAGCGCAAGGGCTTCAAGTTGATTTAGTTCCGCCGTTCTAACGAACGGCGGACCGGCCGACGCTGCGCGGGCCGCATTTGGACAATCTGACGTTCAACTTCAAGGGCGCGAC
>UQLI01000022.1 GCA_900541715.1 uncultured Collinsella sp. | reverse complement strand
AGGGCACCAGCGATTGGGAGAAGGCCACCGCTCGTCGCGCCAAGGTCGATTACGCGCACGCCGAGTAACGTATTGGTCGTCGCCGGCACGTGGGCATAGCCCCGCTTGCCAGGCTTTCGATCCGATACCTCGCACAGCCCCCGGAACGCGATTCGCTTGCGTTCCGGGGGCTTTTTGCTGTCACGACTTTGGGTCGGATTTACGCTCACATTAAATCCGATTTCAAATTGCACGCCGGCTCTATATGGCCCCATTTTTGGGTACATTGTTGAGCCGACATTGCATTGGGGGATATATGAGTGATGAGACAACGGGCCAAGAGGATGCGGCTCAAGATGCAGAAGCGTGTGCCGAGGCTCTGGAGAGCTTAGACCAGATTGCGCTGGGCGAGATTGCGTTTGACGATGCGGAGCTCGACGCGCAGGGCGAGTCGGAAGCCCATGGCGAACAAGATGCCGACGATGATGCTGCGCCTGTCGAAGATGAGGCAGATCACGAAGACTTCGAAAGCGAGGCAGATGACCAGCCCGAATCCGACACGAGCGAGGAAACCATCTTGCTCGGCAGCTTGCCGGCCGAGGATTCGCTGACCCGCGAGCTCCCCGGCCTGGGTTCTGCGCCGGCTATCGATGAGACCATCGCCATGGGCGATATCCCCCTGCCGTCCGTTCCCTCGGCACGCGAAGCCCAAGATCGCCGTCGCAAGATGTCTCCCAAGCGTCGCAATCTGATGATTGCCGGCGTCGTGGCGATCGCGCTGGTCGCCGGTGGCGCAGGATATGCCGCGTGGAACGGATACCGGCAAGAGCAGGCCGCCACTGTTGCCGCGAATGCGCATACCATGATGTCGGTGCGAATCGGCGTACGTGCCGCGGGGCTCGACTGCTCGACCGGCTCTAAGATCCCCGTGCAGGTGTGCGGTCAGGATTCTGATGGCTCTTCTGTGAGCGAAACGCTCTACGTGGACGAGCATGGCCGCGGCATCAAGCTGCTGCCTGGCGACTACACGCTCACCATCGCTGCCTCCCCCATCGCGGCCGACGGCACCATCTATACCGTCCCGACCACCAAGGCGCAGGTCGCTATCAAGAGCGACGGACAGGACCTGAGCGGCCAGGCCACCTTTAAGCTCAAGGTACCTTCGGCCGACACGGTAACCGACGACCAGATCGATGCCGCCGCCAAGCATGCCGAGGAGGGCGGCACAAGCTCCGCCGCTGCCGCCAAGGTGCTCCAGCAGGCAGCAATCACGCGCCGTGATGCCGCCGCCAACGCCGTAAGCGCGCAGAAGGCACAGGCGGCCCGCGATGCCGACGCTCGACATAAGGCGACGAATCTGTATCAGCTCGATATTCCCGTCGAGTGGTATGGCAAGGTCGCGACCTGGCAAAACGGCAGCACGCTGTGCATCTACCTTGCCGACGATACCAATACACCGATTGTGACCCTTGTCGCCGTGCGCGACGGTGAGAGCTTTACGCCCGATGAAGGCGATACGGTTTTGGGTGCGGCCAGCCTGGGCAACGGCTATACGGTCTATGCCAGCGGGCCCGTTTATCCGTATGTGGTGCCCCAGACCATCAACGGGCGCACGCAGGATCCCGTGTCGACCTACCCCATGGACACGGCCATCGAGCTTGTCGAGCTTACGACCGGCAACCGCTACACCTACAGCCAGATCAAAAACGTGCTGGTCGGCAAGGACGGCAAGGCCGACGCCGCGACCAAGCTCGAGTGCGACTACCTCGCCCAGATTCTGCTGCCCAGCATCAAGGCCCAGGACTAGCCGGCCGCAGCGGGGGCAGTCTTTTTGGGACGGAGCTCTTTTAGCCACCTGCCCGATGATTTTTTGAGCCTCGTCCCAGAAGAAAGACGCCCGCGCTCCAACAATGTGCTTCTGCCGAACGCCGACACAAACCATACCCACGAAAAGACCCAGCCAAACTTGCGGCTGGGTCTTCGAATCGAGCGGCCGATATGCCATCGGCGCTGCACATGCTAAATCAATCCAAAATCCTTCAAGCAGCTTTCGAGGCTATCTTCAAACGTTCCGAGGCGCACCCCCGCTCGTGCAAGCTTTTCAGATGAAAGACGAAAGTCCCTGGGTCGGTCAGCATAGGTCGTAGTGTCCGGAAGCACGAGCTCATCGATACTCTGCTCGGCACAACCAAGTCGCCGCGCAACAAGGCGCGCGGTCTCATACGTGCTCAAGCCGTTTTGGCTCGCAAAATGATATGCCCCACTGGGCAGTATAAGGATTTGCGGCAGGGCGTTTGCCAACTCCAGACCGTACGTCATGTTCCGCCGCTCATGCACGCGAAACGCCGCCGGCTCTCCCGTCCGAACTGCGTGCAAAACATTCGTCAAGATATTGGGGGCGGGCTTTGCCCCAGGCATGGGAAGGCCAAACATCCACGAAAGGCGCAAGATCAGATAATTATCGAGGTTTTCCCTGATCCAATCATCCGCCTCCATCTTCTGTGCACCGTATCGCGTGGTGGTAGCCATCTCGTCGTCCTCGTGAAACGGAGGCTCGCCTGTCGAGGCATTGAAACACTGCTCGGTTGAAAAGAAGACCATACGGGCGCCGCAGGCACGGCAGGCCCGCGCAATGGCAATCGCCGACTCCGTATTGATTCGATGCGTTCCCTCGGGGTCATTCTCGCAATGGGCAGTCGAAGCGTCAGCTGCCATATGAAGGCAGATATCGAAATCGAGGCCGGCAAAAAACTCGGCAACTTCCTCAACATTGACAAGGTCAACATCGGTCCTTGTAACGTTGACAAAATCGAACTTATCGGCGTTGTACAAACGAATGAGGCTCGCAAGATACCCATTTGCACCCGTCACCACAACACGAGGCTTTGATCCAGACATATTGACCTCCAATTACTCCCCGTCGCGCTGGCCGTCACGCCCATCGACGACGCGGCTCACCAACACGCGACACGTTCCCTCGACCGTGAACGAACCCGCACTCGCAGGAATCAGCGCAGAGACGGTACGGGGGAGCTCGACGGCGCCGTCGTCCGTGACCACCCGGGCATGACCGCCCACGCAGGACAGCACGGCATACCGATCGCCCAGGGGGCACTCCCATTCGCCCCGGACGTCAACGACGTCTGAGGTGAACAGGCGGTGTGTGACGCCACGACGCACATTCGCGGGGGCCTTCGGATCGAAGGCGCCGAAATGCGCGGGCTCGGGACGGATTGATGTGTCGAGTACGTCGAACGCCTGCTCGACATGAAGCTCGCGACCGCGGCCCCAATCGCACAACCGATACGTCTTGAAGCCCAGGCTACCGACCTCGAGGGCGAATACGCCCGCGCCCATCGCATGCATGGTCCCCGCAGGGATTAACACGAAGTCGCCTTCGCTCACGGGAACGCGCCTTCCGTAGCGGTCGCCCACACTGTCATCCGCCGCTGCGCCGCGCAGCGCATCGAGGTCGTCGGTCGTCGTGCCGCAAATGATCGAGGCGCCGGGCTCGGCGTCCAGGATGTACCAGGACTCCGCCTTCTCGTGGTCGGACTCGTGTTCGCGGGCGTATGCCTCGTCGGGATGCACCTGGACGGATAGGTTCTCGCCGGCATCCATCGTGATGATCTGCACGATGCCGTCGTGATTGAGCTCGCCCATGATGGCGGCCTTGTTCTCGGCTATCACGCGATCGAGCGGCATGCCGTCGAACGGGCCGCCGTCGACATCGTTGACCAGCCCATCGTGCACAGACACGTCAAACGACTCGCCGTATAGGGTATCCCCGGAAAGGCCGCGCGCATCGTTGACGCGCGGACCCGACCAGACGGGGGAAATATAGTTGGGTTTGAGCAGGATAGGTCCCATATGCACTCCTTACAGCTCGAAGGCGTCGATACCGTCGCGCTCCATGCGCGCACGCAACTCGTCGATGATGGGTATGCCGGCGCTGCAGCCGATGCGCTCGGCACCGGCACGAACCATATCGAGGAAAGCGTCGGCGGTGCGGATACCACCAGCGGCCTTAACCTTGACACGGGGGTCGGTGTGCTCGCGCATGAGTCGGACGTCCTCGACGGTTGCGCCGCCAATGGAGAATCCGGTGGAGGTCTTCACGAAAGTGGGCAGGACCACGCTTGCGATCTTGCACAGCTCGAGTTTCTCATCCTCGGTGAGCAGGCAATTCTCGAAGATAACCTTGGAGGGGACGTCGGCATCACGGCAGATATCGACAATCTGCTGCATCTCATCCTTGATGTAGGCCCAATTGCCGGCCTTGACCTCGGTGAGGTTGACCACGTAATCGATCTCGTTCGCGCCGTTGGCCAATGCATCCTTGGTCTCGAAGACCTTGGTGGCAATGGTGGTCTGGCCGAGGGGGAAACTGATGGCGGCGCCGGTATGGATGTCGGTGCCGGCGAGGAGCTCGGAGCAGAGCTTGGACTGGACGGAATTGATGGCGACCATCTTGAAGTGATAGTCCTTTGCCTCCTGGCAGAGCTTCTCCATATCCTCGCGCGTGGCGTCGGGGTGGAGGTTGGTGTGATCAACCAAGCGGGCGAGATCATCGAGCGTGTAACGTGCCATGACGGCTCCCTTCATTGGGGTTGGTGCATGCCTGTATCCTAACATATTGTCATACATACTACCGCTACATAATCCGTTTTACCGTTTATGTCTGATTTGATACCGTTTATAGAGTGGAATAGACTCAAACTATCAACATTTTGGTCATACATATATGATTAAGCGCAGCGAAAGGAGTTACCAGTGAACATCGTATTAACTTCGCACGGCACGCTTTGCGACGGCATGCTCGATACCTATAAGAAAATGGTCTCGAGCGACAGCCCCATCATTGCAGTGGGCCTAGGAGACGACGGCGTCGACGTCTTCCGCGAGCATCTTTCCAATGCGGTTGAGGCCCAACTCGAATCGGGAAACACGCTCATCCTCGCAGACCTACTCGGCGGAACCCCCTACAACGAGGCATACGCCCTGTTCCTTGAGAGCCCCGAACGCTTGCGCGTCGTCTCGGGCTTCAATTTCGGCATGCTTATCGAGGTCGGCATCGCAGCCGCGGCAAGTGACGATTTGGACGCCGTCGTCGAACTCGCACTCAATGCCGGATCTTCTGGAATTACCGCTGCGACCCTCCCCGACGAAGGTGAATCACTCGCAGACGACGACCTGTTTTAAGCAACAACGCGATTCGCCCAAAGGAATCGCTCGATGGAAGGAGACATAATGGCAATCGTGCTCGCACGTGTGGACGACCGAGTCATCCACGGACAAACAACCACTCGATGGGTCGCGGTAAAGCCGGCTGACGCCATCTTGGTAATCAGCGACAAGATCGCCGCAGATCAACTGCGCTGCAAAGTGCTCAAAGCAGCCGCAGGCAAGCTCAAACTCGGCATTTACACCCTCGCCCAGGGTCCCGAGGCCCTTGCCAAGGCCCAAGCCTCGGCAAAGAACTTCTTCGTCATCTCCGACTCAATCCGTAACTTCGCCGATCTGGTCAAGATTGGCGGCGACTTCGGCGGCGTGCTCAACATCGGCAACCTCAACGCCACGCGCGAGGGCACCAAGAACATGGGCAATACCGTGATGATGAACGATGAGGACGTCGTGGCACTCGACGAGCTCGAAGCCGCCGGCATCGACCTACAGTTCCAACTGCTGCCCGACGATGCCATCCGCACCTGGCCCACACTCAAGGCCAAGTACCAGTCGATGTAAACGCATCAACACCAGCTTAGGAGGAACACCATGGACCTTACCCTGCTCTTCCCCGCGCTTATGTGCGGCGTCTTCTGCTACCTGGGCGCCATCGAGAGCGCCTGCCTATTCGGCATGTCCGGCGGCTACTACGTAATGGGCCGTCCGCTCGTCGCCGGCCTGCTGTGCGGCCTCGTCTTCGGTGACGTGAGCGCCGGCGTCCTGTGCGGCGTCGCCGTCCAGGCTGTCTTCATCGCCAATCTGTCCACCGGCGGTGCTACCAACTCCGAGATCACGTACGCTTCCTACGGCGGCATCGGATTGGCCATGGCCACCACCAAAGACCCGGCGATTGCTGTCACCCTCTCCGTGCTTATGGGTCAAACTCTTGGTCTTATTTTCTACAACACCCGCATGGCCCTCTACTCCTTCTTCAACGGCAAGGCCCAGGCCGCCGCTGAGGCCAACGACGGCCGCGGTATCACCAAATGGCACATCATCTATCCCCAGATCTGCACGTTCTTCATCCGCGCCGTCCCGGTGTTCCTTGTCGTCTACTTCGGCCAAAGCGTAGTCGACACCCTGCTCAATAGCGTTCCCGAGGTCGTCACGCACATTATCTCCGTCCTCGGCGGCGTCCTCCCCGCACTGGGCATCGGCATGCTCATGAACATCGTGATCAAGGACAAGGCCCAGTTAATCTTCTTCCTCGCGGGCTTCGTGCTCCTCGCCTTCGCCGGCCTTTCCATGATCGCCATCGTGTTCCTCGCCGCACTCGTCGCCTACCTCGTGTTCCTGTCGAGCGGCAAATCCGCCGAGCCCGCGCTCGCAGCTGCCGAGCCCCAGGAGACCGCAGCGGTCTACGAAGACGACGACCTGTTCTAATCCCCGAAGGAGCGAACTCATATGACTACGGAACCCAACAACGCCACCGCCGAGAAGACCGGTAATGACGGCCACCTTTCCAACAAGGAGCTCAACACCATCTGGCTACGCTGGGCCTTCACCCACCTGGCCTCGATGAGCTACGAGAAGCTGCAGGGTCACGCCTACGCCTGGGCCTACCTTCCCTTTGCGGAAAAGTACTACAAAGATGACCCCGAGGCCAAGCGCCGCTTGCTCGTCCGCCACTCCGTGTTCTTCAACACCGAGCCCCAAACCGGACAGCTCATCAATGGCATCGTAACCTCCCTCGAGGAGAACATCGCCATGGGCGGCGAGGTCTCCGAGGATATGCCCAACAATATCAAAGCGACCCTCATGGGACCGCTGGCGGGCATCGGCGACTCCATCATTCAGGGCATCATCGTTCCCATTCTGCTCTCGATCGGCATGAGCCTCGCCACCAACGGTAGCCCGATTGGCCCGCTGTTCTATATGATCGCCTACGGCATCATCGGCCCACTTATCTCGTTTATCAGCTACCGCACCGGATATAAGCTCGGCGTCGGCGCCATCGACGTCATCGTGGGCGAGAACGCCCGCCGCATCACCGACGCCTTCAACATTCTGGGCATCATGGTCATCGGCGCCCTCGCCGCAGGCAACATAGGCCTGACCACCGCCCTCAACATCCCGCTGGGCGGCGAGTGGCAGCCCCTGCAGGCCACCCTCGACGGCGTGTTCCCCTCCATCCTTCCCCTGGCGACCGTGCTAATCACCTGGTGGATGCTGGGTAAGAAGCAGTACAGCCCCACCAAGGTCATCGTCATCCTGACCGTCGTGGTTTCTGCGCTTTGCCTGCTGGGCGTCTTCTAAGCAATAGTTCAATCGGCAAGCCAACAATTTAGGCCGGCCATCGGGGCGGAGCCTTATGGCTCCGCCCCATATGCTATATTCGTTTCAACTTCGGCCTTAAAAAGGTATGACAAAATGACGCTCTACGACCAAATCAAAGATGACCTACTCGCCAAAATTAAAAACGGCACATACGCTGTAGGCGAAGCCATTCCCTCTGAAATGCAGCTATGCGATATGTACGGCGTCAGCCGGTCAACTATTCGCCAGGCCATGCAAGCGCTTGTAAGCGAGGGCTACTTGGAAAAACGGCGGCGGCGCGGCACCGTTGTAACGCTCCCCAAGGTCGATCAGACCTTTGCCATGCGCATTATGAGCTTCGAAGATGAGATGAAACGAGCCGGGCGCGTGCCACGCACCAAGGTCCTCACCTTCAAGCGCGTCAAAGCAACAACCGAAATCGCCGGCAAGCTTGAGTTAGAGCCCGGCGAAGACGTGTACAAACTCGTCCGCCTAAGATATGCCGACGATACGCCCAACGTATTTGTGGAAAGCTATATTCCCTGCAAATCGTACCAAGACTTCGATGCCGTCAACTTTGAAGAGACCAGCCTGTATTTTGCCATGAGCGAATCTGGCAACCCAGTCGAGCGAGCGCGCCGTCACCTCGAGGTCTCAAAAGCCGATGTGACAACCGCCGCCCTGCTCGACATTGAGGAGGGCGACCCCCTCATCATTTTCCAAACCGTTGCACGAGACGCGCTTGACTCTCCCGTCGAGTATTCCCTGGCGACGTATCGAGGCGAAAGCAACTCCTTTGACTTTGAAGTGCGCGTAAGCGAATCAAGCTAACTCCGTTTGCGAGGTGGCACTCTGCCGCACTTTATGCGGAGCCGTCAGCACTCTTGGTAGGCTAACAGCCAGATCAAAAACGTGCTGGTCGGCAAGGACGGCAAGGCCGACGCCGCGACCAAGCTCGAGTGCGACTACCTCGCCCAGATTCTGCTGCCCAACATCAAGGCCCAGGACTAGCCGGCCGCAGCGAGGGCAGTCTTTTTGGGACGGGGCTTTTTTAGCTACTTTGAGGATGATTAGGTGAGGAGCCACTTCCATGCGGGCACAGCATGTACCACACCGTGTTCGCATGGAATATCGGCCTGCTCATCCATGGTAACGATTACCGACTCGCCAAGATCGAACTGGGCCATCGAGACATCGAGGGCGGCGATTTCGCGCTCACGCGTTTTCTCGCTTGCCATATCCGCACTCACCTGAATCAGGTTATAAGCCTGCATAAGAAGCGCATCCCCAGCCACAAAGTCAACCTCATGGCTTTTATTCTTCTCCTTCATCAGCAGGCGGCAGACCGAACCTGCCCGCACCGCAGGAGTCCTTCTTCTTAGCGCATTGAACACCGCAGTCTCGAGTCTCTGGCCCTGATCCAATGCCGATGCGGGAGAGAATGCTCCGAACATCGCAGGATCGACAGCGTAGACTTTAGACGCGGACCGCATATTATTTGCAAGTGAACGCGTGAACTCCGGCACAGAAAACAACAGGTAGGCGTCCTCGTAATACTCAAGTAAATCGCTGAGCGAATTGCGACTGACGGGTATCTGCCTGCTCTTGAACTCGTTGTACACCTTGTTCACCGACAGCTCTCGTCCCGAAGATGCCACACACCGCGTCAGAAACAGTGAGGCCAAACGAGGATTCTTAACGTCGTAACGCTCAACGACGTCCATGGCGACCGTTCGCGACGCATATTCCTGTAGCAGCTGAATCGCGTCCGCAGGCGTCTGCTCAAGCGTCGCGATAAATCCCCCTCGCTCAAGGTATCCGACCAGATGATGTCGAAGCAACGCCGTGTCGCTCGAGGAAAAGGGTGCATCCGGACCAGGAGCGCTCCCGGTCTTATATCGGACGTATTCCGAAAAACTCAACGGAAAAAGCTCTCGTACAAGGGACCGGCCCCTGAACTCGCTCTTAAGTTCCGAGGACAGCATCTTAGAAGAAGATCCCGTCACGTAGACGGTCGCTTTCTCCGTATCGACCACACGCCGCAGAAACGCACCCCATTCGGGAATTTCCTGGACCTCGTCAAAGAACATGTAGGCACCCTCGGTTCGGGCAGCAGGATAGAGCGCATAGAATGTATCGAGTACATCCGCTGGCAGCGATGGTTCATACGGACGCAAGCGCTCATCCTCAAAATTGAAATATAGCATCCGGTTAAGCTCGACGCCTTGGCCCTGAAGCCGCCGCATCTCCTGATACAGGCGATACGTCTTTCCGCAACGGCGAGCTCCCACAATCACGTTCACGATGTTGTCGCGCTTTGGCTCCTGCGGATTTCCCAGATCAAGGTCTCGCTCAAAAACCTGCGGAACTCCCTGTTGCTCAAAGTCCTTTATTTTCTTGGCCACCAAGTCATTGAATGACATGATTCTCCAATCTTGCTCTCTTGCTACTCAAGATTATACTGATTCTTGATTAGCAAGAGAGCAAGATTGCGTACAACTTGATTAATAGATAATCAAGTTTTTCTGCTGTCCAGACGGCAAAAGTGGTTAAAAAGCCCCGTCCTAAATTAGCTACTTTAACGCCACGGGTCGGCTTCGAACATCGGTTCGCGCTCGGGGCGGCGATCGCTGTAGGGATCGTAGCCGTCGTCGTCCTCGTTCTCAGCGCGAATGAAGGGGTCGCGCGGCTTGGGCGCGGGCTTAGGCGCAGGCTTGGGTGCGGCAGGCGCGGCCTCGGTCATCGACGCGTTCGTCTTGCTCTCGTCCTTCATCTGTATATCTCCTTGCAGCTCAATCCGTTCAGCATCATTGATTGTCGCACGAAAAAGGGCGGCGGACCCAATTTGGATCCGCCGCCCTTGGCGTTCGGCTCAAAAGTGGATTTTAAGGCATGTCCCAAAAATCTACTGGGCGTCGGGGACCTCGTAGGTGGCCGCCGGCGTGTTGTCGCACACGACGGTAAAGCCGCCGTCCTTGTCGACATCGACCGTCACCTGATCGCCCTCGCGCACCGTGCCGTCGATGATGGCCGCTGCGATGGCATCGACAACCTCACGCTGCACCAGACGCTTGAGCGGACGGGCACCAAAGACCGGGTCCAAGCCGCCCACGGCGAGCATCTGCTTGGCCGCCGGGGTGATGGCAAGCGTCATGCGCTCCTTGGCCAGACGTGCGCGGACGTCGGCAAGCTGGATGTCGACGATTTTCTCGATCTGCGCCATGCCGAGCGGGTGGAACACCACGATGTCGTCGATACGGTTGAGGAACTCAGGGCGGAAAGTCTGAGCCATGGCGGCGTCGACCTGATGGCGCATCTCCTCCTCGTCCTTGCCGGAAAGCTCAGCGATAGCCTTGGAGCCCACGTTAGACGTCATGATGATGATCGTGTTCTTGAAGGATACCTGGCGACCCTGACCGTCGGTCAGACGGCCGTCGTCAAGCACCTGCAGCAGCACGTTGAAGACGTCCGGATGAGCCTTCTCCATCTCGTCGAGCAAGATCACGGAGTACGGACGACGGCGCACGGCCTCGGTGAGCTGGCCGCCCTCGTCGTAGCCAACGTATCCCGGAGGCGCACCGATCAGACGCTGGACGCTGAATTTCTCCATGTACTCGGACATGTCGATACGCACGAGCGCACGCTCGTCATCGAACAGGCACTCGGCAAGCGCCTTGGCGAGCTCGGTCTTGCCCACGCCGGTGGGGCCCAGGAAGAAGAAGCTGCCGATGGGCTTGTCCGGATCGGAGAGGCCCGCACGGCTGCGGCGCACAGCTGCGGCGACGGCGGAGACGGCCTCGTCCTGGCCGATGACGCGCTTATGCAGCTCACCCTCCAAGCCCTTCAACTTGTCGAGCTCGCCCTGCATCATCTTGGAGACGGGCACGCCGGTCCAAGCGCTCACGACCTCAGCGATCTCATCGGAGGTCACCTGCTCGTTGAGGCCCTCGCCGTCCTGCTGCTTTTGCGCCTCGAGCGCAGCCTCGGAATCCTGAATCTGTTGCTGCAGACCCGGGATCACGGAATAGCGCAGCTCGGACGCACGGCCCAGGTCGCCGTTACGCGTCGCGCGCTCCTCTTCGCTCTTGGCCTCGTCAAGCTGGCTCTTAAGCTCCTGCACGTGGTCAATGGCGTTCTTCTGGTTGAGCCAGCCGGCCTTTTGCACGTTGAGTTTTTCCTGGACCTCGGCAATCTCCTGGCGCAGGGCCTCCAGACGCTCCTTGGAGGCGTCATCGGTCTCTTTCATGAGCGCCTGTTCCTCGATCTGCAGCTGAGTGAGCTGACGCGTGGTGGCGTCGATCTCGACCGGCATGCTGTCGAGTTCCATGCGCAGGCGGCTTGCCGCCTCATCGACCAAATCGATGGCCTTGTCGGGCAGGAAGCGGTCGGCGATGTAGCGATCGGAGAGGTCGGCAGCTGCCACGAGCGCGCTATCGGTGATATGCACACCGTGGAAGATCTCGTATTTCTCCTTGAGGCCACGCAGGATCGAGATGGTGTCCTCGACGGTAGGCTCGCTCACCATCACGGTCTGGAAACGACGCGCGAGCGCCGCATCCTTTTCGATGTACTTGCGGTATTCGTCGAGCGTGGTCGCGCCGATCGCGTGCAAGTCGCCACGGGCAAGCGCCGGCTTGAGAATGTTGCCGGCGTCCATGGAGCCCTCGGTGGCACCCGCGCCCACGATGGTGTGGAGCTCATCGATGAACAGGATAACCTTACCCTCGGATTTTTGTACTTCCTTGAGCACGGCCTTCAAGCGGTCCTCGAACTCGCCGCGGTACTTGGCGCCGGCGACCAGCGCGCTCATGTCGAGCTCGATAAGGTCGCGGTCGCGCAGGGTGCTCGGCACGTCGCCGGCCACGATACGCTGGGCGATGCCCTCGACGATGGCCGTCTTGCCGACGCCCGGCTCACCGATGAGCACGGGGTTGTTCTTGGTGCGACGGGACAGGACCTGGATGGTGCGGCGAATCTCATCGGTACGGCCGATGACCGGGTCGAGCTTGCCGGCGCGGGCCAGATCGCAGATGTTGCGACCGTACTGCTCCAGTGCCTCAAACTGAGTCTTGTCCTCGGCAGACGTCACGCGGTCATCGCCACGCAGCTCCTCGTAGACTTGCTCGATGCGCTCCTTGGTGACGCCGGCGTCGCGCAGTACACGACCAGCCTCGCCCTTGTCCTCGGCAAGCGCCATCAGCAGATGCTCAGTCACCACAAAGCTGTCGCCCATCTTGGTGGCCTTCTTCTCGGCCTTTTCGATGACGCGGACGAGCTCGTTGGACAGGCCCATCTGCTGGCCCTCGCCCGAAACCTTGGGCGCGTGGTCGATGGCGTCTTGCGTGGAACGCGCAAGCTGTGCCGGGTCGGCACCGATGCGCTCGATGATCACGGAGATATTGCGCTCGCCGGCACCGAGCAGGGCAGACAGCAGATGAATCGGCTCCACCGCGCCGGCCTGCGCATCGGCAGCCGTGCTCATGGCGGTCTGCAGCGCCTCGCGCGACGTCATTGCTAGCTTATCGATTCTCATGGAATCACCTCTCTTGGGGCGGCCGCCCTACGGGGCGGCTTCACGTTGTTCGAGAAGTATTGTTGCCAGCTTTGCGCGATCTTATACACAAATCTAAGTCTCTATATATAAGATTTTCTGAGTGATTGAAGGATAGGATACTGAGACGTCGACCCACTGTATCCCCGACGACCAACCGTCTCAATCTGTAACATCTAGCAGTCATTTTTGGTTCTAGGTGTTACAGTTCGAGATGAAATGTTCAGCAGCTCCCGTTTATCTAGATCTGTAACAACTACTCGGCAAATAAGGGTCTACACGTTACAGAACGAGACAAACGGAAGATGCCTGGACCGATAATCTAAATCTGTAACACCAAGCCCACTTTTAACGGCCCAGATGTTACAGATCGAGACAGACCGAGAACTACTACAAAGGGGACGGGCGCCTTTGTGGTGGTCGCGGTCTCTACTCCTTCGCCGAGCCCGTGCTTCCCGATTCGGCGGTCCAGGATATCTCATCCTCGAACAGCCATGTACGGGCAGATCCACTATCGCGTGCAGTCTGCGGGTCGGGCAAGCAGGTCTGGTCGTACGCGTCCATCACGCAACGATCCAAAAAATCGATCACCTGCTGCTGGTCGCCTTCAAGAATGTAGGTCACGCCGCCATCTTGGATATAGACGCCGTCCCCACCTCCGGCTTTTGCGTATTCCGGATTGTAGTTAACGGTGCGCATCAGTTTGCCATCAGATGAATACAACTTCAGCGTTGTATAGTAGCCACCGTTCACAGAACCACGTCGGCGCTCATAGGCATCCCAACCGTCCCAGCGTTTGAACGAACGCCCGTTTAGCAAGTCCAGCGCCTGTCGGGACAACTTCTCGTCCTTGGTATAGCGAGACGAGCCAAGTTCAATCATGGGGTAGTTGCTTATGCTTAGAATGCCCGGCGTTTCCTCGATATCGAGCGTTATCTCATCGGGCTTTGTAACGTCCGAAATCATTTGCCCGGGCATCGATGCAACAAGGGACGCCATCTCAACCGTCTGCTCAACCCCACTCGGCCCATAGAAGATAAGCGAGCCAAATAGGACCACGCCCGCAGCAGCGACGACGCAAGCCACCAACAGCAACAAAACAGAAGTGCAACGCTTCATCTTCAACTCCACAAACGAGAGTGTTTTGAGCTCACTTTAAAGCGCCAACTTCATACTGTCAATTCTAGATAGCATATGAACAAAGGCGCACTCCCCCATAGAGAAGAGTTGCAACCTCGATTTTAGCGCCCCTCAAGACCCAACGAGCAGCACTTAACAAGTAGCCCCGGTTATACCTTTCTCTGACGCGACCCTCGCGAAGCGCGTGAGCGGCAGGGAAAGGTATAACCGGGGCGGACAAGTATGTGCGTTACTCGGCAGCGGCCTTGAACTTGTTGTAGTTGATCAGGCAGCCGGCCTTGACGATGGCACGCTCCTCTGCCGTCATATCGGCAATGTAGAGCTCAATCTGCTCGACCGTGCCGTCGGCGCGCACCACGTAGGCGGCGATGTCCTTTAGGTCGCCATCGAGCGCGTCGCGTATACCCGGCACAAAGACGTAGTCGCCCACCTCAAAGTTGGGCTCGGCCTCCATCTGGAAGGGCACCATGCCCCAATTCATCACGTTGGAGCGATAGCGCTTAGTGGCGTACTCGTGGACGATGTTGGCCAGACCGCCAATCACGCGCTGGCAGCTCGCGGCCTGCTCGCGGGCAGAACCGTCACCGGGCTTTTTGGCATAGAGCATGGAGCCGTACTCGGTCGCCTTGGCGTCTGCCGCGACGCCCGCACCGGCCAGCGCCTCAAACGCGCTGGCAAGCTCGGCATCGATTGCCGCCAGGTCGCCTGCGGCCTCACCGGCCACGCGGCGCTTCTCCACGGCGTCGACCTCCTTGGAACGACCCACGTAGGCCGGATCGCGACGGCTGAGCGTAAACTCGGCCAGACCCAGCGGGTTGGAGCGGAAGGAACTCGTCTCGCCCGAAGGAATAAGCTCGTCGGTCGTGGTGACCGGGTCCATGATCTTGGAGCACACCTTAAGCAGGATGTCGTCGCCGAGGGGCTCCATCGCGGGCCACGGCTTGATGTTGGGACCCTCGACCAGCTCGTCGGCAGGCTCCGCCTTGCCAAAGCCCCAGTACACGCGCTTCTTGTACGGCGCATCGTCAAAGGTGTACTCGCAGGCCTCGTCCCAAGTCTCCTCGGGCAGGTCGGTCGCCGGCGTCAGGATGCCGCCGTTGGCAGCCGTCGCCGCAATGGAGCGGGCGTCCATCAGGGCCACGGCGCTCAGCTGGCCATTACCCGGCTTGGAACCCTCGCGGTTGGGGAAGTTGCGCGTGGTGTGGCGGATCGAAAGGCCGTTGTTGGCGGGCGTGTCGCCGGCACCAAAGCACGGGCCGCAGAATGCCGTGCGCACGATCGCGCCGGCCTCCATAAGGTCGTAGATGTAGCCGCGACGTGTAAGCTCGAGCGCCACGGGCTGGCTCGTGGGATAGACCGACAGCGAAAACTCGCCGCAGCCGGTGTTGGCGCCCTTAAGCACGCGGGCAGCCTGGACCACGGAGTCGTAGTTGCCGCCCGAGCAGCCGGCGATAACGCCCTGCTGCACGTGCAGCTTGCCGTCGACGATCTTGTCGAGCAGGCTAAAGTGCGTCTTGCCCTCGCCGATCTTGGCGGCCTCGAGCTCCACCTCATGCAGGATGTCCTCGAGGTTCTCGTTGAGCTCGTCGATCTCAAAGCCGTTAGAAGGATGGAACGGCAACGCGATCATGGGCTTGATACTCGACAGATCGACTTCGACGCAGCCGTCGTAGTAGGCAACATCGGCGGGCTTGAGCTCGCGGTAGTCCTCGCCGCGACCGTGCATGGTCAAAAACGCGTGCGTGTCCTCGTCGGTAGCCCAAATGGAGGAGAGGCAGGTGGTCTCGGTGGTCATGACATCGACGCCGTTGCGGTAGTCGGTCGTCATGCTCGCGATGCCGGGGCCTACGAACTCCATGACCCTGTTCTTAACGTAACCCTTGGCAAAGACGGCGCGGATGATGGCGAGCGCCACATCGTGTGGGCCAACGCCGGGGCGCGGGGCGCCCGTGAGGTAGATGGCAACGACGCCGGGATAGGCAACGTCGTAGGTGTCGCGCAGCAGCTGCTTTGCCAGCTCGCCACCGCCCTCGCCCACGGCCATGGTGCCCAGAGCGCCGTAGCGGGTGTGCGAGTCGGAGCCCAGGATCATCTTGCCACAGCCGGCGAAGTTCTCACGCATAAAGGAGTGGATGACGGCGATGTGCGGCGGGACGAAGATGCCGCCGTACTTCTTGGCCGCGGAAAGGCCAAAGACGTGGTCGTCCTCATTGATGGTGCCTCCCACGGCGCACAGCGAGTTATGGCAGTTGGTGAGCACGTAGGGCAGCGGGAACTGCTCCATGCCCGAGGCGCGCGCCGTCTGGATGATGCCAACGAAGGTGATGTCGTGGCTCGCCATGGCGTCAAAGCGAATCTTGAGTGCCTCGGGGTCACCCGACGTGTTATGTGCCTGGAGGATCGAATACGCGATGGTGCCGCGCTTGGCATCCTCGGGCGTCTGCGTAATACCGCGCTCGGCAGCCTCGGCCGCAGGCACAACCTCGCTGCCGCCGCGCAGGTAGATGCCGTCCTCGTACAGCTTGACCATACTGTCTCCCACTCTGCCCAAAAGATTTGGGCGCATAGCATACATTCGTTCAATATCGTGCCATAGAACGGTTGCAAGTGGGTTACGAATCTACACGTTCACTTTATCTCGGTAAAGTAAAGGATGAACCCGGCGAGGGCCGGCAGATTTAGTGCAAGAGTGTCCCTTTCGACTAGTCATTTAAAAACGTCCCCAATGACTACCCCAGCAACGTCGATGTTTTGGCAACGCTAGCGAAAGCCCGCCAGAGCGAGCAAGGTGCCTTGAAACGAGGCGGCATTGACCTTCTGGTCATGCCGTCGAGGTTGAAAGGTAGATTGCCGCTCTGGCGGGCTTGCAGCGTCGACTGGTTACGCGGGTTGGTAAACCCGCGTAACTACAAATCCCCGCCGGCGCCCAGCAGTTTGCGCATGACTTGCTCGGGGTTGACTGAGCCATCGCGCGGGGCCAGGGCGGTGATCTTCTTCTGTATCTTGTACTCGTGCAGCTCGTCCTCGAGCTGGCGCACGCGGGCACGGAGTTTTTCGTTCTCGCGCTCGCGCTCCTCGGCACGCTCCTTCATATCGAGGATGCGCACCACGCCGGCAAGGTTGATGCCCTCGTCGGTCAGCTGGTTGATGAGCTCCAGGCGCTCGATATCGGCACGCGAATACAGACGCGTGTTGCCGCCCGAGCGCTGGGGGTTCACCAGGCCCTTGGACTCGTAGACGCGCAGAGTCTGCGGATGCATGCCGGTCAGCTCGGCCGCCACGCTGATCATGTACAGCGGTTTGTTCCTATTGTCCTCGGCCATGCTACCTGACCCCTTTCCGTCTCGTTATCGTCCATCATAAGCCCGCGGGCGCGGGCGTGCGCCACGACCGCCCTAGTACGTCGCCTTGTAACGGTTGACCTTCTCGCGATAGTCGCGTGTGTCGGCCTCGCGCAGCTTGGTCATGGCATCGCGCTCGTCATCGGATAGGTTCGTGGGGACCTGCACCTTGATCTCGACGAGCAGCGCGCCCGTACGGCCACGGTGCTTAACGTCGGGCGCACCCATCTCCTTAAAGCGGAACTTCTTTCCCGTCTGGGTGCCAGCGGGCACCTTCAGACGAACCGTCGCGCCGCCGGGCGTGGGCACGTCCACCGTGCAGCCGAGCGCCGCCTCGTAGACCGAGACCGGTACCTCCATGGTCACATCGGCGCCCTTGCGCTTAAACAGCGGGTGCTCCTCCACATGCGTGGTCACGACCAGGTCGCCGCGCTCGCCACCCGCAACGCCATACTCGCCGCGACGCTTGTAGCGTAGCTTGCCGCCGTCGACCGCGCCCGCGGGGACCGAGACCGTAATGGTCTGCTGCTCGCCTGTCGAGGGAATGCGATAGGTGACTTTGTGCGTCACGCCGCGAAACGCGTCCTCGGCCGTCACATCGACGGTCAGCGACAGGTCGCCGCCCTTGCGCGCGCGGTTGCGACCCGCACCGGCACCGGCAGCGCCCGCAGCCCCGGCAAAGCCCGAGCCCCAATCGCTACCCCAGGCACCGTTGCCGCTAAAGATGCTGTCGAAGATGTCGCCCCAGCCGCTGGCACCCGCGCCGGCACCGTAGCCGCCGCCATACGCGCCGCCTGCGCCCGGCATGCCGCCAAACATGAGCATCTGGTCGTACTCTTTGCGCTTCTTCTCGTCCGAAAGCGTCTCGTAGGCCTCGCTGATCTCCTTGAACTTGGCCTCGTCGCCGCCGGCATCGGGGTGATATTTTTGCGCGAGCTTGCGAAACGCGCTCTTGATCTCTTTGTCGGAGGCGCTCTTGGATACGCCCAGGATGTCATAGAAGGTTTTGCCTGCAGCCATCGTAGCTCCGCTCCTGTTTCATCCGCCGCCCAGCGGGCGGCGGCTCATGCTTTCATATGGCACTAGGCCAGAAAGGGCCCCGGGTGTTGCCCCGGGGCCCTTCTCAATTACTCCTCGGTGCTCTCGGCCGTATCGGCCGTAGCATCCTCGGGTGCCGCTTCGGGCTCCGGTGCGGGGCGCTTCTCGCCACCGTAGGTCACCGTCACCATCGCGGAACGCAGAATGCGGTCCGCCATGCGGTAGCCCTTCTGGTACACGTCGTTGACGGTCTCGTCGTACTGCGATGCGTCCTCGACGCGGCCCACGGCCTGGTGCTCGAGCGGATCGAACGCCTCGCCCTTGGGGTCGATGGGCTCAACGCCCTCGTGCGCAAACACATCGAGCAGCTTGGCATGCACCGCGTCGACGCCGTCGACGAACTGCTTAAAGTCGTCGGCAAGCTCCTGGCTGCGGGCATGGTCGATCGCGCGCTCGATATCGTCGATCACCGGCAACAGCGCGGTGACAAGCTTCTCGGTCGCGCGCTCGCGCTCGGCGATACGCTCATTGGCGGTGCGGCGACGGAAGTTCTCCCAGTCGGCCTGCAGACGGGCGGTGCGCTCGGTGGCGTCCTTTGCCTTGTCCTCGGCGGCCTTCTGAGCCTCTGCCGCAGCATCGAGCTCGTTGCGCACGTCGGCAAGCTCTTTCTGAGCCTGCTCGAACTTGAGCTTAAAGTCGTTGTCGGCGGCTTCCTCACCGGCGCGGATAGCGGCTTCCACCATCTCGTCCTCGGTCATCGTCGCCTCCTTGTTGGAATCCTCTACCTGGTTCTCGACAGCCTCGGCGGCCGCGGCCTCGTTGGCCTCGGTATCGTCGACGGCCTCTACGGGAATCTTCACGTCCTTCTCCTCAGAGTCAACGGGGGCGGCACCAACGGCGGCCGCCTCCGTGCGAGCTTTACGGGCGGACATGATTACTTGTCCTCGTCGTCCACAACCTCGTAGTCGGCGTCGACGACGTCATCGTCGGCAGGCTGGGCGCCGGCGGCACCGTCGGTCTGCTGCTGAGCGTCGGCGTAGACAACCTGAGCCAGCTCGTAGGCCACAGACTGCAGGGACTCGCCGGCGGCCTTGATGGCCTCGACGTCAGAGCCCTCGAGCGCCTTCTTGGCGTCGGCGATAGCGGCCTCGGCCTTGGACTTCACGTCGGCGGAAACCTTGTCACCGAGCTCATTGAGGGTCTGCTCGGTGGAGTAGCACAGGCTGTCGGTCTGGTTGCGAACCTCGACCTCTTCCTTCTGCTTCTTGTCCTCCTCGGCATGAGCCTCGGCGTCCTTGACCATACGATCGACTTCGTCGTCGGACAGAGCGGTGGAGCCGGAAATGGTGATCTGCTGCTCCTTGCCGGTGCCCTTGTCCTTAGCGGAGACCTTGACGATGCCGTTGGCGTCGATGTCGAAGGTAACCTCGATCTGCGGCACGCCGCGGCGGGCAGCCGGGATGCCGGTCAGCTGGAACTTACCGAGCGACTTGTTGTCGCGAGCAAGCTCGCGCTCGCCCTGGAGCACGTTGATCTCGACGCTGGTCTGGTTGTCGGCAGCGGTGGAGTAAACCTCGGTCTTGGAGGTCGGGATCGTGGTGTTGCGGTCAATCATCTTGGTCATGATGCCGCCCATGGTCTCGACGCCCAGCGACAGCGGGGTAACGTCGAGCAGCAGGATGCCCTCGACGTCGCCGGTGAGCACGCCGCCCTGGACGGCAGCGCCGTCGGCAACGACCTCGTCGGGGTTCACGGACATGTTGGGCTGCTTGCCGGTCATCGTCTTGACGAGCTCCTGGACGGCGGGCATACGGGTGGAGCCGCCGACGAGGATGACCTCGGTCAGGTCGGAGAGCTTAAGCTTGGCGTCGCGCAGGGCGTTGGTGACAGGCTGCTTGCAGCGCTCGAGCAGGTCGCGGGTGATCTTCTCGAACTCGGCGCGGGTCAGCGTGTAGTTGAGGTGCAGCGGGCCAGACTGATTCATGGTAATGAACGGCAGGTTGATGGTGGTCTGCTGGGCGGCGGAAAGCTCCTTCTTGGCGTTCTCGGCGGCCTCCTTCAGACGCTGCAGGGCCATGGGGTCCTGACGCAGGTCGACACCGTTCTCCTGCTGGAACTTATCGGCCATCCAGTCGATGACGCGCTGATCCCAGTCGTCGCCGCCCAGGTGGTTGTCGCCCGAGGTGGACAGAACCTCAAACACGCCGTCAGCGAGGTCGAGGATGGAGACGTCGAAGGTACCGCCGCCCAGGTCGAAGACCAGGATGCGCTGGTCGGTGCCCTGCTTGTCCAAGCCATAGGCCAGAGCAGCAGCGGTCGGCTCGTTGACGATACGCTTGACGTTGAGGCCGGCGATCTTACCGGCGTCCTTGGTGGCCTGACGCTGGGCGTCGTTGAAGTAGGCCGGGACAGTGATGACGGCGTCGGTGACGGTCTCGCCCAGATACTTCTCGGCGTCGGCCTTCATCTTCGCGAGCGTCATGGCGCTCACCTGCTCGGCGGTGTAATCCTTGCCCTCGATGTCGACGACGGCACGGCCACCCTGGCCCTCCTTGACCTCATACGGCACGGTCTTGATCTCAGAGGTGCACTCGGAGTACTTGCGGCCCATGAAGCGCTTGATGGAGAACACGGTGTTCTTGGGGTTGGTGACAGCCTGGTTCTTAGCGGCCTTACCCACGACGCGGTCGCCGTCGGCACGGAAGCCCACGACGGACGGGGTGGTGCGGTCGCCCTCGGCGTTCACGATAATGGTCGGAGAACCGCCCTCGAGAACGGCCATTGCGGAGTTAGTAGTACCAAGGTCGATACCAAGAATCTTGCCCATTAGAAATTCCCTCTCTCTTGTGCGTTTGCACCGACTCGGCGGTCTGCCGAGCGGTGTTTCGGCTTGTCTTTCAGGATGTAGTGTATCCCCTTATGGGCCGGAATATACAAAATCTAAGTCAATTCATATAAGATTTCTTATTGCTGAGAGTTTAGGTTCTTAAATGCGCAGGTAGATGCGCTGTTTGAGTTCTAGGCAAATCTATCGAGATCTATGTAGAGATGGCTGAGGCTTGGGTCCGAGGGTGCCTGGGGCTGCCTTGCGGAAAGCTCGTCCCGTTTTGAGCGTGGATTCCGGGCCGCGGTTTCCGTCTGAAGGCTCAACCGGAAACCGCGGCCCGTTTTGAGAGCTGATACCGGCTCGCATTTTCCGCTAGCGGGCCTAACCGGAAACTGCAACCCGTTTTTCGACAAAATAATGGGATGCGGTTTCCGCAAGCACGCTCAATCGCCCTATATTTCAAGTCACCTTTAGCTAACATTTGCGCAGCTCAACGGCCCCACCTGCGCGTTTTTTAGTAAACCTTGGCATACTCGGCGAACGGTATGAAGATGCCGGCCAGAGGGTATTGCAAACGGTCGCTCCCGTGGTATGTTTTTGCCCGAATCAAACCGGCGCGCATCGTCTGTAGCGTCGGTCAACAGAGAGGAAACTACCATGGCTCATCCCGTAATTGATGCCGACGAGTGCATCGCTTGTGGCGTTTGCGTCGACTCCTGCCCCGCTGGCGTTCTGGAGCTCCAGGACGTCGCTACCGTCGCTGACGAGGACTCCTGCGTCGCCTGTGGCGCTTGCCAGGACGCTTGCCCCGCTGGCGCGATCACCGAGATCGTCGAGGAGTAACAACTCCCCCACTTGCACACTCAAAAGTACACCGTGCACAAAAAAGGAGGCTTCCGCATCGCCGCGGAGGCCTCCTTTTGCATATGTGGGCAGCTAATTTGGAGCGGGACCCTTGGCAGTTGCGGTGGAATAGTTCCTGTTTTATGTCTTGGATGCCGATTTTAGGAACTATTTCACCGCAACTTATAGATGCGGCGTCGACTAGGACAAATCGTCTTCGTAGGGCATCAGGTCTGCTAGGTAGCCTTTTTCCTTGAGCATCGCCTCGATCTCGTCGAGGGTCTGTTCGTCCTCCGCCGCAATGCGATGGAAGTGGTAGCCGCTGGTCACCGTCAGCAGCGGAAAGCTCTTGCCGCTCTCGATATCGCGCAGATAGCGCTCGACATCGCGACGATTGCGGATGTCCAGGTCGGCCGTAATCTTACCGTACACGCGGTGATTGACGATTACGTTGAGCACGGCGCCGCCGGCGTCGACGATACTCGTGAGCTCATCGCCTGCCTGCTCCACGCTGTGGCGAACCTTGACCAAGCGCGTAGGCACGGCGGGGCTGCTGGGGGCCTCCTGCAGCACGTAGCCGCGGTTGGTCGCCACGATATCGTGCCCATCAGCGCGCAGCAGGGCGATGTCCTGCACCACGATCTGGCGGCTCACACCCACCTCGCGGGCAAGCGCGCTGCCCGATACGGGCCCCTTGGCCCCCTCGAGCACGGCCATGATGGCACGGCGACGCTCGCGGGCGTCCATTATTTACCGTCCAGCAGACGCAGGTGCTTAAGCGAGAGGTCGAGGATCGGCGCGGAGTGCGTCAGGGCGCCCGAGCTAATGTAGTCGACGCCCAGATCAGCCAGGGCGCGGATATTGCTGGCGTCCACGTTGCCCGAGCACTCGGTCTTGGCGCGACCGGCGATAAGCTCGATAGCGGCGGCCATGTCGTCATGGGTCATGTTGTCGAACATGATGATGTCGGCGCCGGCCTCCACGGCCTCGCGCACCATGTCCAGGTTCTCGCACTCGATCTCGACCGTCGTGGTAAACGATGCATGGGCGCGCGCCATCTCGATCGCGCGCGTCACGCCACCGGCGGCATCGATGTGGTTGTCCTTGAGCATGACGGCCGTCGACAGGTTGTAACGGTGGTTGCTGCCGCCGCCAATCTCAACCGCCGCCTTCTCAAACACGCGCATGCCCGGTGTGGTCTTGCGCGTGTCGACGAGCACGGTCTTGGTTCCCTCGAGCGCCGCGGCCATGCTGTGCGTGTAGGTAGCGATGCCGCTCATGCGCTGCAGGTAGTTGAGCGCCACGCGCTCGCCCGAAAGCAACACGCGCGCATCGCCGCGCACCTGACCCACATGGTCGCCGGCGTGCACCTCGTCGCCATCGGCAACGTCGAGCAGCACCGAGCTCTGCGAATCCAGCAGCTCAAAGGTGCGGGCGAACACATCCAAGCCGGCGATGATGCCATCGGCCTTGGCGATAAGCTCAACGGTAGCGGGACGCGCCGTGGGGCACACGCTCGCCGTGCTCACGTCCTCAAACGTAATGTCCTCGCGCAGAGCCTGCAGAATCAGATCATCGACGACGAGTTTCATGGTAATGGGATTCATGGTCTACTCCTCCACGGCCTGCGTGCCGGCGGCACGGGCCAAATCATCGATTGCCAGAGGGTCGGCGCCCAGGGCGCGATGACGGCCATCGAGCGCGGGATCGCCCGCCTGCTCCACGGCCAGCGACTCGCCGGTACGCATATACCACGCGGCGCGACGACCCCAGACCAGCGCCTCGAGCAGGCTGTTTGAAGCAAGGCGGTTCTTGCCGTGAACGCCGTTGCAAGCCGTCTCGCCCGCGGCATAGAGCTCGGGCATCGAGGTGCGGCCATCCTTGTCGACCCACACGCCGCCCATAAAGTAGTGCTGCGTCGGCGTAACGGGAATGGGCTCATCCAGGATGTCGCGACCGTCCTCCAGGCAGCGCGCGCGGATGTTGGCGAAGTGCCCGGTCACCACGTCGCGCTCGACGGGGGCAAAGCTCAGCCACTCGTGCTCGGTGCCGTCCTGCTTCATCTGCTCGCGAATAGCGGCGGCGACTACGTCGCGCGGCTGCAGCTCGTCGGTAAAGCGCTCGCCGGCAGCGTTGAGCAGAATCGCGCCCTCGCCGCGGCAGCTCTCGCTGATCAGGAACGTGCGACCCGGCTGCGGCGAGAACAGACCCGTGGGATGGATCTGCACGTAGTCCAGGTGCTCCATCTTAATGCCATGCTCCTGAGCGATGTAGCAGGCGTCGCCCGTGAGCTGCGGGTAGTTAGTCGAGTGGTCGTAGACGCCGCCAATGCCGCCCGTCGCCCACAGCGTGTGGCGGGCATGGATCTTAAACGGCTTACCGGCATGCACGCCCTCAGCGGCATTTGCCAGCTCGTCGGCGGGGCGAACCGAGTTGTCCTCGTCCACGGCTACGGCGACGACGCCGGTGCACACCGTGGCGTCATCGCGCTCGGCGGTCAGGATGTCGGTCATGGCCACGTGCTCCAAAATCTGCACGTTGTCCAGCTTGCGAACGGCCTGGAGCAGCTTGGTCGTGATCTCCTTGCCCGTAATGTCGGCATGGAAGGCAATTCGCGGACGGCTGTGCGCGCCCTCGCGGGTAAAGTCGAGGCTACCGTCGGCCTTGCGCTCAAAGTCCACGCCCATGGCCAGCAGGTCGTTGATGACCGAGCGGCTCGAGCGGATCATGATGTCGACGCTCTCGCGGCGGTTCTCGTAGTGGCCGGCGTGCATGGTGTCCTCAAAGAAGGCATCGTAGTCCGAGCCTTCGGGCAGCACGCAGATGCCGCCCTGCGCGAGCATCGAATCGCACTCATCGACCGCGCCCTTGGAGAGCATGATCACGCGCGTGCTCGTCGGCAGATTGAGGGCCGCGTACAGGCCCGCCACGCCGCAGCCGGCAATGACGACGTCGCACTCCATATCGGGGTATTGCTTGGTTTCCACAGGAATCCTCTCCCTTGTAATGTGGCATAAGGGACTGCCCCTCATGTCACATTGTTCTAGCGCGCTGCGTACTCGAGCATACGGTCGAGCGTGAGCTTGGCCTGGTCTGCTGCCTCGTCCGAGACGCCGATCTGCACCTCGCCCTCGCCCGTCTCCAGGCAGCGCACGAGCTTTTCGAGCGTGATGAGGTCCATGTTGACGCAGGTGGGCTGCACCGCGGGGAAGTAGAACTTCTTGCCGGTGCCCTGGCAGCGGCGCTCGAGCTCGTAGAGCACGCCGCGGACCGTCACGATAATGAACTCGCTCGCGTCGGACTCCTCGGCATACTTGATGATGCCGGCGGTGGAGCCGATGTAGTCGGCCTCGGCCAGGACGTCGGCCTTGCACTCGGGGTGCGCCAGCACGAGCGCGTCGGGGTGGGCCTCCGTCGCGTCGACGATCTGCTCGACGGTGATGATGTGATGGCGCGGGCAGTAGCCGTTGTTGAGGATGACGTGCTTTTGCGGCACCTGCTCGGCTACGAAGCGGCCCAAGTTTTGGTCGGGAATGAACAGGATATGCTGCTGCGGCAGCTCGGACACGATCTTAACGGCGTTGGAACTGGTGACGCACACGTCGCTCCAGCTCTTGATCTCGACCGTGGAGTTGACGTAGCACACCACGGCCAGGTCGTCGCCGTACTCGGCGCGCGCCGCGTCAACCGTCTCGCGCTTGACCATGTGCGCCATGGGACAGTCTGCGCCCGGCTCGGGCAGCAGCACGGTCTTAGTGGGATTGAGCAGCTTGGCGCTCTCGCCCATAAACTCCACGCCGCACAACACGATGGTCTGCTGCGGCAGGCTCTTGGCGAGCTTTGCCAGGTAGAAGCTATCGCCGACGTAATCGGCAACGACTTGGACCTCGGGCGCCACGTAATAGTGCGCCAGGATCACCGCGTCACGTTGGGTTTTTAGTTGCTGAATGGCCTCGACGAGCTCTGCGGGCACCAGTGCCGCGCGCTCCGTTGCCGTCGTTGCCGATGCTAGGCCGGCCGCGATATCGCGTGCAAGCTCCGACGCATCCATGTTCGCGCTCTGTGCCATCAAGGCCCCTCTCTTTTGGCGAATCTTGGGGCTTTAGTATGACACCTAGGTTTACAGCTGACAAGACAGCTGTAAACCTAGGTGTAAAGTTGAAATAAAGATTCAATCTTGGGTCGGGTCCATTTTCGAACTGGCAAGCTGAGGATAGCTGAGCTCTCGATGGCGCAGGAGGCATCTTTCGCCACCGCAACACCGCTTGGCGCGAGCTGCACGCCGTGGGGCGCAAACGGTCCGCACCCCCGCAAGCGGCGCGTGCCCGATGTGGCAAAATCGAACTACTTAAGGGGGCCGAATGCTCAAGATTATTGCCTGCGACGATGATGTCGCTTTTCTAGATAGACTGCACCGGGTGATCGACCGTTGGTCGACCGAGACGGGCACGGCGGTCGATGTTGCGCTCGTCACGCGCGGCGAGGACCTGCTGGCCCGCCATGCCGCATCGCGCGCCGACATCATCTTGCTCGATATGATCATGCCGCTCGTCAACGGCATGGACACCGCACGCGAACTGCGCCAGGCCGACACCGCCGTGCGCCTGGTGTTCCTCACCTCGTCGCCCGAGTTCGCGCTTGAATCCTACGAGGTCCGCGCCTTCGACTATCTGCTCAAGCCCGTGGCCTACGAACGCCTGGCGCGATTACTCGACGAGCTTTCGAGCATGCGCCCGGCGGCAACCGACGAGCTCGTGATCAAAACTTCCTTTGGCTACCACGCCCTGCGCCTGTCCGACATCGAATATGCCGAGGCGCGCAACAAGCACGTGGTCTTCCACCTGCGCGACGGACGCGATATCGAGGCACTCGAGTCGTTCCGCAGCGTCGAGGACCGCTTGGAGCAAAACGCGGTCTTCTTTAAATGCCACCGCAGCTACCAGGTCAACCTGCGCAATATCGATCACTTTGACCGCACGGACATCGTCATGCGCTCGGGCGCGTGCATCCCGCTTTCGCGCAGCTGCAAGCAGGGATTCCAAGACGCCTACTTTGCGGCGCGCTTTGAGGGCGGGAGGCGCTGATGGTCTCCTCGGTCGAAATGGTCCTTTGGGCAATCCACCACGCCACGACGCTGCTCTTTGGCGTCTTTGCCTCGGCGGCGCTGTGCGGTGTCGAGATCAACCGGCGTCATGCGCTTGAGCTGCTGGGGGTCGGCGTCGTGACCGGTGCCGCCTTCTCGATCGCCAATGCCGTCGGCGGCGAGCTTTTTGCCCGCCAGGTATATCCACTCGTCGTGCATCTGCCGCTCGTCATCTATTTGTGCGCGCGCTACCGCCTGAGCCCGCTGCTTGCCGTGCTCGGCATTACGAGTGCCTATCTGAGCTGCCAGTTCAGCAATTGGATGGGCATCGCCGCATTTGCCGCAACCGATTCTCAGATCGCGTACTATCTGGCGCGCATCGCGACCACACTCGCCGTCTTTGCCGTCCTGTTGCATTGGGCCGGCGACATCGGTCCACGCTTGGCGATTAAAAGCACCACCGAGCTGGGCATCCTTTTAATCCTGCCGCTCGTCTATTACGTCTTTGACTATGCCACCAACGTCTACACCACGCTGTTCCACTCGGGCTCGGTGGTGACGGTTGAGTTTTTGGCATTTGCGCTCTGTGCCTTCTATCTTATGTTTCTTGCCGTTTACCTGCGCGAATACGAAGAAAAGGAAACCGCCGAGCGAGAGCGCTGGATGCTCGAAACCCGCGACAGCGCCGCCATCAAAGAGCTCGAGGCTTGGCGTCAATCTGGGCGCGAGCTGTCGATTCTGCGCCACGACATGCGCCACTTCCTACGCGGCCTGGCCGCTTTAATTGAGGAGGGTCACACCGACGAGGCGCTCGATCGCATCGACGAACTCTGCGAAGCCGGCGACCGCACCGCCGTACGCCGCTTCTGCGCCAACGAGACCGTAAACATCGCGCTTTCGTCATTTAACTCGGATATCAATAGAAACGGCATTACCGCCAACCTGCGCGCCGCCGTACCCGAAACCATCCACGTAGGTGACGCCGACCTGTTTAGCGTGCTCTCAAATGCCTTGGAAAACGCTATCACCGCCGCAAGCGCCGCACCCCAAGGAAAGCGATTCGTCGACTTTGACCTGCGATTAGAGGACGGCCAGCTGCTGCTGTTAGTTTCCAACACGTTTGACCGCGCGCCGCGCATGGTCGATGGCATGCCCGTGACCCGGCATGCGGGCCACGGCTTTGGCACCAGGAGCATCAAACTTGCCGTCGAACGCATGAACGGCAACTGTCAGTTCCGCATTAACGGCGATCGGTTTGAGCTGCGCGCTGTGATGTAGAAGTGCGGCGCCGATCTCGAGGCGCGCCTTGCCCGCCAGGCAATCGCTCGCCGGCGCCAATCCGCTACAGCGGCGCGGCTGCCGGGGTCAGCTGCTTGATGTAGGCCCACATGCGCTGCTTAGCGGCCTTGTCGGTGAGTGCCGCCTCAAAGCCGTCGAGCGCGAGCACGCGGCGGCCCTGCACATGGGCGACCAAGCCGGGCTTGAGCATAGCGGTATCGAAGTCGTCGATTGCCACAAGCATGTCGGCATAGGTCTCGCGCATGGTATCGGCCGCGCGATCGTCCAGCAGCAGAACCGCCTCGGGGTCCAAAGCCTCAAGCGCCTCACGGAACAGCTCGCACGGCAGAGTCTCGCCCACCGCGACCGCTCCGTCACCCACGCCGGCGACGCTTGCCAGCACGCAAAAATCCTCGGGCGCGTAGCCGATGGCCCCAAGCGCCTTGCGCAACGCCGCGCCATCCGGGCCGGCGGCAAGCTCGCCACCCGAACGCTCGGCCTCGTCCAAATCGCCTTTGACCAGCACGATCGGCGAGCACGCGTTGCCCGCGATACGCACGCCACGAACCGCAAGCGATGTGAGCTCCTGCTCGGCCGCCTGGGCGATGGCTTCTTTTTTCTGGCTTTGTGACGTGGGCATGCGCTCTCCAATCGTTTGCGTGCCCACCATTATATAAAAGAGCCGGCCGCGAGTGGTTGCTTTGCGGGCGGCTGGGTATAAGCACGGTCGTATTGAGTTTTACGCGGCCGAGCCGCGTCGCATTATGGAGGTCACCATGGCTGACATTAATCAGATTACCCCCGAGAACTTCGATTCCATCGTTAACGACAGCCTGCCCGTGCTGGTCGATTTTTGGGCACCGTGGTGCGGGCCCTGTCGATCCCTCTCGCCCATCGTTGACGAGGTTGCCGATGAGCTGGCGGGCAAGCTTGCCGTTGCCAAATGCAACGTCGACGACAACCAGGACCTGGCCATGAAGTATGGCGTCATGAGCATCCCCACGCTGATTGTGTTTAAGAACGGCGAGGAGATTGACCGCTCGGTTGGCGCTCTGCCCAAGGCGAGGCTGCAGGCGCTGCTGGAAAAGCATCTGTAATACGCTTGTTACTTACCCGCCGTCTATGAGCGCTTTTGCACCGCTCGCCGGACTTCTGGATGCACCGAGTGCAACCACGGATAGTATGGTAGTCACAAACAGCCCCCAGTGAACGGGTGCGGGTCGCACAGACTCGCGCCCGTTTTCTTATGCAGCTGCGCACAGAGCGGGCGTAGTAAAATCTGAACCACTGATTAGACCCGTACAAAGGAGACTTTCCATGCATGATGTTGGAATGAACATGAGTCAGCTTGCCATGAGCGTCAAGCAGGTCGACGACACCATCGAGCTCGCTCACGAATGGGGCCATCAGTTGCTGCATGCGACCGAGAATTTTGACATGGAGCGCATCGGCGCCAAGCTCGAGGCCGCCATGGCCGCGCTGCACGAGGCGCATGACGCGCTCGAGGGCTACGAGGAAGCCATCGAGGCCGACCACAACTCCGTCGGCTCCGTGAAGCTGGTGTAAAGTGGCCGAACACGAGCACGGCTGCGGGTACGAGCACGAGCATCCGCACGGAGCGGACGGTGACGCGGGCTGCCATTGTAGTGGCTCCAGCTCCGAGCTGGTCCGTTTTTCGGTTACCGCACCCGACGACCTGCTGCGCCGTTTTGACGAGCAGATCGCACGCCGCGGCGACGTGGCCAACCGCTCCGAGGCCGTGCGCGACCTGATTCGCGCCTCGATCGCCAAAGAGCAGATGCGCACGCCCGATGAGCACGTTATCGGGTCGCTCACCATGATCTACGACCATCACACCGGCGATCTGACGCGCCGCCTGGACGAGGTGCAGCACGACTACACCGACGAGATCGTATCGACGATGCACGTGCATTTGGATCACCACAACTGCTTGGAAATCCTGGCACTCAAGGGTCGCGGCGAGCGCGTCTACGAACTAGCCGACCGCCTGCTGGGCCTGCGCGGCGTTAAGCACGGCGAGCTCACCTGCGCCGCCACCAAGCAGAGCCTGGGGCTATAGCGGGATTTCCCGCAGCGCACCTGCCAAAAAGGGACAGGTTTGTTTTGGCAGGTTTAGAAGTTTTACCTACCAAAATAAACCTGTCCTTTTTTGGTCGGTTTTGATGAGGGGTGTCGCATGCGGCATGTGCATATTCATGTGACGGGCATTGTGCAGGGCGTTGGCATGCGACCGTTTGTGTATCGCGAGGCCATGGCGCATGGCATTTGCGGATGGGTGCTCAATGCGGGCGACGGCGTGCATATCGAGGCGCACGCTCCGGCCGATGCGCTCGATGCTTTTGTTGCCGCGCTTTCTGAGCATGCACCTGCAGCAGCCCGCATAGAGTATGTCGAGGTTGTGGACCTGGCAGCCAACGGTTGGGATGCCGCCGATGAACAGGGCTTTCGCATCGTAGCATCGCAGGACCAGACCGCGCACACGACGCTCGTCTCGCCCGACATCGCCACCTGCAACGATTGCTTGCGCGAATTGTTCGATCCCGCCGATCGACGCTATCACTACCCCTTTATCAACTGCACTAACTGCGGCCCACGCTTTACCATCATCCGATCGCTGCCTTATGACCGAGCGGCCACATCGATGGACCGTTTCCCCATGTGTCCCAAGTGCGCCGCGGAGTATGCCGACCCACTCGACCGGCGTTTTCACGCGCAACCCGATGCCTGCTTTGATTGCGGGCCGCATATTACGTGGCGCGAGGCTGTAAACGGCGATGCGTGCGGGAATTCGTCCGCGACACCGACCGTCGGCACCACACGCGAGGCCAGCGACGCTATCATCGAGCGCTGCGTTGAGCTGCTGGCCAGCGGTGGCATCGTCGCCATCAAGGGCCTGGGCGGATTCCATCTAGCCTGTGACGCTGCCAACGAGCAGGCGGTGGCCGAGTTGCGCCGTCGCAAACGCCGCAGCAACAAACCACTTGCCGTCATGGTACGTAGTCTTGCTGATACCGAGCGCCTGTGTCATATCGATGATGCTGAACGCGATCTGCTCGCCGGCAGTATCCGCCCCATCGTGCTGCTGCGCCGGCGCACTGTTAGCGAGGACAACGACGGTTCCCCCGACATCCTCGCCCTCGCGCCATCTGTCGCGCACGACCTGCCCGAGCTCGGCGTCATGCTCCCCTATACGCCGCTTCAACATCTGTTGCTTGCCGCGGCAGAAGTCTGCGGTATGCACGCGCTCGTCATGACCAGCGGAAACCTGAGCGAAGAACCCATCGAGACCGACGACGACCTTGCCCGGGAACACCTCGTTGCCGCCGGCATCGCCGACGCGCTGCTCGGTAACGACCGCGCGATCCTCTCGCGCTACGACGACTCTGTAGTGCGCGTGGTCGACGGCGCCATTATGCCCGTTCGCCGCGCTCGCGGATATGCACCCCAGCCGCTGCCGTTGCCGGCGCTCGACGGCGCTCCGTCCTGCGTGCTCGCCTGCGGGCCACAACAAAAGGCCACGATTGCGCTCACGCGTGAAGGGACGAACGGCGAGGCGACCTGTTTTGTGTCGCAGCATATCGGCGATGTTGAAAACGGCGGGACCTTCGATGCCTGGAACGCCGCGCGCACGCGCTTGGAAGATCTCTTTGATTTGGCGCCCGCCGCCTTGGCCTGCGATGTACACCCCAGCTATCTATCGGGCCAGTGGGCGCGCGAGCAGGCGCGAAAATGCAATCTGCCGCTCGTCGAGGTGCAGCACCATCATGCGCATATCGCGAGCGTAATGGCCGAGGCCATCGCCGCGGGCCAGCTTACAACCGACGCGCGCGTCCTTGGCATCGCCTTTGACGGCACCGGCGCCGGCACCGATGGGACCATTTGGGGCGGCGAGTTTCTTGTTGCCAGCCTTGGCGGCTTTGAACGCGCCGCGCATTTGCGCACCTGGGCGCTCCCCGGCGGGGCGGCCTCCGTGCGCGACGCCCGCCGCAACGCCTTTGCCCTGCTCAGTGAGCTCGGCCTGCTCGAGCACCCAGGTGCCGCTCGGCTTTTGGACAGCCTCGACGAGCAAACGCGCAGCGTGACAGCCACCATGATCGAGCGCGGCATCAACAGCCCGCGTACCAGCAGCATGGGGCGTCTCTTTGATGCCGCGGCAGCAATTCTGGACATCTGCGACAAGGCAACCTACGAGGGCGAACCCGCCATAGAACTCGAAGCCGCCGCCTGGCGCGCGCTCGACAACGAAATCGCCCATTTTCCCGACGACAACGCCGGCTATTTCGCATCTGGCCCATCGTGGCTGGACGGCCCCTATGTTCTGGACCAGAAATCGCTCTTTGAGGCACTTTTGGGAGGAATTGAAGCCGGAGCGCCCGCCGACAGGCTCGCACTCGATTTCCATGTCGCCGTCGCGCGCTCCTCGGCGCGCATCGCCAGCGATATCTGCGTGCACGAGGGCATCGACACCGTCGCGCTCTCGGGCGGCGTCTTCATGAACCGACTTCTGCTTCAGCTCCTCGCCCGCGAGCTCAAAAGCGCAGGCCTTACTGTCCTTGTCCCCCACACCGTACCCGTCAATGACGGCTGCATCGCCTACGGCCAGGCGGCAGTCGCAAGCGCTCGTCTTGCGCAGGTTGCATCGCAGTAGGCTGTTCGGCCAGCCCGCAAGCCGCCGTCTCACAGGCGTAACGCGTTTGCCCGCGAACCCCGCGAGCGCTACCATCAACTGATGGATTATTGAGCGCCCGTCCAGCGCAAAGCGTATAAAAGGGGAACAATATGTGCCTTGCCGTTCCCGGTAAAGTAGTCAAACGCGACGACGACCTCAAGGCCACCGTCGACATGATGGGCATCGAGCGCCCCGTGTCGCTGCGACTCGTGCCGACGGCGCAGGTTGGCGACTATATTCTCGTACACGCCGGCTTTGGCATCCAGATTGTCGACGAGCAGGAAGCACAGGAAACGCTCGAGCTTGTTAATGCCATGTCCGAGCTGGTCGAAGAAGACCAGCTGACCACCAACCCGGCGGAGGCTTACTAGTGGCGCCCGAGCAGCCGGCGCGCTCCGGTATCGATTTCTCGGCATTCCGCGATCCCAAGCTGGCTCGCGAGCTCATCGAGCGCATTCATGAGCTTGTCGGCGACCGCACCATCAACCTTATGGAAGTCTGCGGTACGCATACCGTGAGCATCGGGCGCCATGGCTTTCGCTCCATTATGCCGGCAGGGCTCAAGCTGCTGAGCGGCCCGGGCTGCCCCGTCTGCGTCACCGCCAACCGCGACATCGACCACGCAATCGCGCTCGCCAACATAGACGGCGCCATCATCACCACCTTTGGCGACATGATGCGCGTGCCCGGATCATCCACCTCGCTCGCTGCGCAAAAAGCGGCAGGGCGTGACATTCGCATCGTCTACTCCCCGCTCGACGCGATCGACATTGCCGAGCAAAACCCTGATCGCCCGGTCATTTTTATGGGCGTGGGCTTTGAGACTACGACGCCCACCATCGCCGCCGCCATCTTGGAGGCCGAGGCGCGCGGGCTTTTGAACTTCTCGGTCTATTGCGCCCACAAGACCACGCCGCCGGCGTTGCGCGCCATCGCCAACGACCCCGAGACCGACATCGACGGCTTTATCCTGCCGGGCCACGTCGCCACCATCACGGGCTTGGCCCCCTTTGGCTTTTTGGTCGACGAATTCAATACCCCGGGCGTGGTCACGGGATTTGAACCGGTCGATATCCTGCAGGGCATCTGCATGCTGGTCCAGATGGTTGTCGAGGACAGGCCGGCGATTGACAACGCCTACCGCCGTGGCGTCAACGCAGACGGCAACCCCGTGGCGCGCCAGCTGGTCGAGCAGGTGTTTGAGCCATGCGACACCACGTGGCGCGGGCTGGGGCCGATTGCCAACTCGGGCCTTTCCATCCGCCCCGAGTTCTCGCGCTTTGATGCCCGCGTTCGCTTTGACGTGCCCGTTGAGCCGACGGTTGAGCCGCGCGGATGCCGCTGCGGCGACGTGCTGCGCGGAGCCATTACGCCGAGCAGCTGCCCGCTCTTTGGCCGCACCTGCACGCCCGAGCACCCCGTCGGCCCGTGCATGGTGAGTTCCGAAGGCAGCTGCGCGGCGTACTACCGTTACCGAGTCTAGCCCGAACGCCCCCGCGCACTGACACCTCCCACGATTGGAGTTTTGGATATGTCCCATAGCATCACCGATAGCACCGTCCTGTTGGGCCACGGCTCCGGCGGACAGATGATGAAGCGCATCATCGATGAGGTCTTTTTAGATGCCTTTGGTTCGCCCGAGCTGCTCGAAGGCAACGATGCCGGCGTCGCCGCGCTGCCCGCGAGCGGGCGCATCGCCATGTCGACCGACAGCTTTGTAGTCTCACCGCAGTTCTTCCCCGGTGGCAACATCGGCCGCCTCGCCGTGTGCGGAACCGTTAACGATGTCGCGACCTCGGGCGCCAACGTGCGCTACCTGTCGTGCGGCTTTATCCTTGAAGAGGGCTATCCCATGGATAAGCTCCGCCAGATTGTGCAGACGATGGCCGAAACGGCGCACGAAGCGGGCGTGTCCATAATCACGGGCGACACTAAGGTGGTCGAGCGCGGCGGGGCCGACGGCGTCTATATCAATACCGCCGGTGTGGGCGAGGTACCCGCGGGCGTGGCGCTCAGCGGCGCAAACTGCCGGCCCGGCGACGTCATCCTGGTGTCGGGCACACTGGGTGACCACGGCATCGCCATCATGAGTCAGCGCGAGGGTCTGGCGTTTTCGAGCACCATCGAAAGCGATGCCGCGCCGCTCAACCACCTGATTGCCGATGTGCTTTCCGCAGCACCCGACACACGCTGCTTCCGCGACCCCACGCGCGGTGGCCTGGCCTCGACGCTCAACGAGTTTGCGCAGGCCAGCGGCGTTGCCATGGAGGTCGACGAGGATGCCGTGCCCGTGCGTCCCGACGTGCAGGCCGCCTGCAAGATGCTCGGCTACGATGTGCTGCAGGTGGCAAACGAGGGCAAGATGGTTGCCGTCGTGCCGGCCGAACAAGCCGATGCGGCGCTGGCCGCCATGCGCGCCGCCCGCTACGGCGAGAACGCCGCGATTATCGGCCGCGTGCTGCCACTTGGATCGGACGCTCGACCCGCCGTGCGCGTACGTACCGGCTGGGGCTCGACCCGCATCCTCGACATGCTCGTAGGAGAGCAGCTGCCGAGAATTTGCTAACGACAAAGGCTCAGGGCTATTAAAGATATTCAGATTCCAAACATGCCCGGCACGCATGCCCAGTATCATGGGGTGCGTTTTACAACTCAAGCGGCAGGAGCACCCATGGCAGCAGCTTTTTCCCATGTGATCTTTGACCTGGACGGCACCATCCTCAACACACTCGAGGACCTGGCGGCCGCCGGCAACCATACCTGCGAGGCGCACGGCTGGCCCACGTTTGCCGTTGACGAGTACCGCTACAAGGTGGGAAACGGCATGCTCAAGCTGGTTGAGCGCTTTATGCCCGCCGAGTATGCGGGCGACGGCCGCATGTTTGAGCAGACGCTTGCCGAGTTTAGGGCTTACTACGGCGAGCACAAGGAGGACCACACCGCCCCCTATGCCGGCACGATCGAGATGCTCGACCGCCTACGCGCCGCGGGCGTTCAGCTTGCCGTGCTCACCAACAAGGACCACGTCTCGGCGGCTCCGCTTATCGAGAAGTATTTTGGTTCCGAGCGCTTTGCGCTGGTGCAGGGCCACGTCGATGCGTTTCCGCCCAAGCCCGAGGCGCCTGTTACACTGCATGTGATGAAAGAGCTAGGCGCCGATCCGTCGACCACGCTCTATGTGGGCGATTCCAATGTCGATATCCTGACCGGTCACAACGCCGGCCTTAAGAGTGCGGGCGTCAGCTGGGGCTTCCGCGGCCGCGCAGAGCTGGAGTCCGCCGGCGCCGACTACGTGGTGGACACCCAGGACGAGCTAGCGGCGCTGATTCTGGGCGAGTAACGAGCGACACTGCTTAACGCAGCTGCGACAATTCTTCCGCGCGGAAAGCGCATCCCGTTTTGGAGCTCCGGAATGGGATGCGCTTTCCGTTTGAGGCGCATCAGGGAAACCGCATCCCGTTTCAGAGCAATATTCCGGGTCGCACTTTCCGCAACCCACCCCATCCGGAAAATGCGACCCACTATTCGGCCAAAAACCGGGTCGCATCTTCCCAAGCACTCGATGCAACGCTGGCACAAGGAGTGTCCCAAAGTGCCGGCACAGACGATATGAGCAGGACATAAAAACATTGAGAGCCCCTGCTGCATGAAAGACCG